>CAJTRS010000007.1:66235-72717 GCA_910578805.1 uncultured Muribaculaceae bacterium
GTTGAAAAGGTTGATTGCTCCATAAGCGCCGGCATACATATTGTCAATGGCAGTCTTGCTGTGGGCCGGTAATACCACGGGCAGTCCGAGAAGAGACTTGATATTGTCAGAACCCCACGATGAAGTATTGACACCGAGCGAACTTTCTACACCTAACGCAAACACGGGAGATATCTGCTTCTGTATGTGAAGACCGAATGTTCCGCGCATATCACCGAAAAACGCGTGATGATGAGCCAAGGGTGTTGTAACTCCTCCGTCAAGACCTATTGACCAGTTGGAGCCGAAATCGGTAGCTTGGTAAGCCTGCTGTGCCTGTGCACCTAAAGCACCCATAGCTATAGCAGCTAAAAGAATAATCTTTTTCATTTGCTTTTAATTTAATTATTGATTATTTTCCACGCAAAGATAACCCTTTTTCATATAATTCAATAATTTTTACCAAATAAATTTTAACAACCTCTCTTTCACAATAAAACGCAGTGCCGAGATCAGACTCGGCACTGCGCGGTTTATAATTCAGCTATCGGTACTATTCGGTTCCCGATATCTCTATTTTGACTATTAGTCTTCGAGTGTGCAGATTGACACGCGATTCCAGGAGTTTTCGGTAAACATGTTGCCGATACCCTCACCCTTGGCGTCGATGCGGTCAGCTGCGATGCCATAAGTCTTTACGAGCATATTCTTCACTGATTCGGCACGAGCCTGAGCAAGCTTGAGGTTGAAGTCGAGGTTGCCGTCGGGCGATGCGTAACCCTTGATCACCACTTTAGAGCCTTTGTGATTCTTGAGGTAATCGGCTACCATCTCAACGTTGGGCTTCTGGTCGGCTGTGATCTTGGAGCTACCGATCTTGTAGAATACGTAACGTACACTCTGGAGATTGTTGCTCACTTCTTTGATAACCTCGGGTTTGCGGTTCTTGCAGGCCTGGAGTTCGGCAGCGAGAGCGGCAGCCTGAGCTTCGGCAGCAGCATTGGCGGCTACACAAGCATCAAGTTCGCCACGAAGAGCGTTGATGCGGGCGTTAAGAGCGTCGATCTCACCCTGATTCTTGGTATCTACGCATTTGAAGCCTTCGCCAAATTTGTAAGATACACCGGCGAGGATATTGAATGTGCAGAGTTCCTTGCTGTAGGCGGCGGAAGTCTGAGCTACCTGTGCATCGCTCATATCCCATGCAAACGAAGGCTTGAGCGAGATAGTTACGTGCTTGCTCACATTGAAGTTAAAGTTAACACCGGCCTTGGTGGCGAAATAGTTGTGGTCGCCGGCACCGGCTACGTAGTCATGACCCCAGCCTGCACCGCCTACGAGTTCCATGTCGAAGAAACGGCCGTCGCATTTGTAACCGCCGAAGAGGTTGAAGAGGTTTACGGCTCCGTAAGCGCCTACATATGACTGATCAATGGCGGTCTTGGCACCGGTGGTATTGATCATACCCAAGCCTTCCACACCGAGGGCGAAAGAGGGTGATATCTGTTTCTGAATATGGGCTCCGAACACACCGCGCATGTCACCGAAGAATGCGTGACCATTGGCCATGGGTGTTGTAGCACCACCATCGATACCTATCGACCAGTTGGAGCCAAAGTTAGTGGCTTCCAATGCTTGTTGTGCTTGTGCTGTCATAACTCCGGCAGCAGCAATAGCGATAAGGAATAATTTTTTCATTTGAATTTGGTTTAGTGTTGATAAAATCGGCACAAAGTTATAAATAATATTGATACTCTCAAATTTTAAAGATTATGTTAAAAAACATAGAGGTGAAGCGGTTTTTACGTTTATCAATAAAACGCCGTCGGTTATGTTTTGTTTGTTTTACACCGCAATTATTTTTTAAATCGCATATTTCCGGTAGGATTTATTAACTTTGCAAGACTCATTAATCCCCCCTGCAAGATGGAGCTTAACCACCCCCGTATATTGAATATAGTAAAGTTTGCCGACCTGCGCGGCAATCTTTCAGTGTTGGAAAATCCATCGACATTGCCTTTTGAGATAGCACGCGCCTACTGGATACACGGAGTGCCGGCCGGAGGAACACGCCACGGACACGCCTATTATTCTTCACAGGAACTCATAATAGCCCTTTCAGGCAGTTTCGACGTAATTACCGATTCGGCCGCCGGTACAAAACAGTTTACACTGTCACGAGCCGACTGCGGCCTGTATCTCCCCCCCCTCACCTGGCGCGAGATATACAATACGTCAACCAATTCGGTGGCTCTGATAGTGTCATCTACATTATATGACGAGCTTGATTACATACGTGATCTTTCCGAATTTAAACAGATCATAGACAATGAACACCGATAGACACTCCATGACCACTGTGGACGACTGCAGGCTGATAAACTTGGCCACATTTCCGCATGAGATAGGCTCACTGACAGTGGCGCAGAATTCCAATGAGATACCGTTTGCGATTCAACGCATATATTATATCTACGATATCCCCTCCACCGCCGAACGGGGCGGACATTCGCATCACCGCGAACAAAGGCTGCTCTTGGCCGTCAGCGGCTGTTTCGATGTAAGAGTGTCGGACGGACGGCAATGGCGCACATTCACCCTGAGGCGACCGAATGAAGCTCTTTACATACCGCCGGGACTGTGGCGCACGCTTGACAATTTCTCGTCGGGAAGTGTGGTACTGGCTCTGTCGTCAACAAAATTCGATGAAAACGACTATGTGCGTGACTTCGATGATTTTCTTAAACTGAAAAACGCATTAAGATAACCCGATGCATATGCGATACCCGTTTTTAGACCTTGCCACAATCAATGCCCGTTATGCCGATGACTTGCACAGAGCGGCGGCTCGTGTAATAGACAGCGGGAGATATATAGGTGGCTCCGAAACCGAAGAGTTCAACAGAATGCTCGCCGGACTATGCCGGGCTCCGCATGCCATAGGCGTAAGCAACGGACTTGACGCCCTGCGGCTGATAATAGAGGGCTATAAGGTGACCGGACGCCTCAGTCCGGGCGATGAGATAATAATCCCGGCCAACACATACATAGCATCGGTGCTCGCGGTGACACATGCCGGACTCAATCCAGTGCTTGTGGACCCCGATGAAACGTCCATGAATCTGTCGGCAACCGGGGTATTGGAAGCTATTACTGAAAAAACCCGCGCTATCATGCCTGTACACCTCTACGGACAGGTGGCATGGAGCGAGGAATTGGCTGATTTGGCTCGCAACCACGGACTCATTGTAATAGAGGACGCGGCACAAGCCATTGGAGCGACCTCACCGACCGACGGGCTGTTCGGGTCGCGCAAGGCAGGGGCATTGGGCCATGCAGGGGCATTCAGTTTTTATCCGACCAAGAACATAGGTGCGCTCGGCGATGCCGGAGCCGTTGTGACACACGATACGGAACTGTTTAAGGCAGTGGCCGCTTTGGCCAATTACGGCGGTGACAGGCGCTATCACAACATCTATGCCGGATTCAACTGCCGAATGGACCCGATACAGGCCGCCATGTTATGTGCAAAACTGCCCGATGCCGACGCAAGCTCGGCACGTCGCTTTGAACGGGCTGTAGCCTACAACAATGTCATAAGCCACCCGGGCGTGATAAAACCGGCAATCAGCCCGACGGTAACCGACCAGATATGGCACCAGTATGTGATCCGTGTGCCGGCCGCGCGCGACAGATTCATCGAATATCTCACATCGGAAGGTGTCGGCACCGATATCCATTATGCCACATCGCCTCACATGCAGCCATGCTACCGCACACTGCCTCACCGGCCGCTGCCCGTAACCGAACGGCTTGCTTCTGAGATCGTGAGCTTGCCCATCAGCGACTGCACATCTGTGGCCGATGCCGCCGACATAGGCCGCATAATCAACAAATTCCCTATACACCGATAAAAATCACGATGCCCCCAAGACAAAAAAAAACGACACTGAGCCTCGGGAAAATACTTATATTCGCGGCAACGATCCTTATAGCCACATATGCCTGGCATTCGCTTGCCGAAAATGGAGCAATAGCCGGCAAAGACAAACAAGAGCACGGACAGCATGCCGGTCCGGCATATGAACTGCTTGATGTGGCCATGCCCGACAGCATAGAAAGCATCTATGTGGAATACACAGGCATGAAACTATCGTTCAACCCACGGCTGCACATACCTAACTGGGTGGCGTGGGAACTAACCGGCAACGAAACACGCGGAACCGTAAAACGTGAAAACAAATTTTTCTGTGACGAATCGGTGAGAGGCTGTGCCGAGACATATGACTACAGCTATTCCGGCTATGACCGCGGACACATGGCACCTGCAGGCGATATGAAATGGGACCCACAGGCCATGCACGAGACTTTCTATCTGACAAACATATGCCCACAGGCCAAAAGCCTTAACACCGGAGCATGGAAACGTCTGGAAGAGAAGTGCCGCACATGGGCCAGAGCCGACAGTTCGATAATAATCATATGCGGCCCGGTGGTCACCGACCGGCCTATAGAATATATAGGCGATACACGCGTGGCCGTACCTCGGCGCTTTTTCAAGGTCATAATATCGCCATACGCCACACCGCCACGCGGCATAGGATTTCTGATGCCTAACGGCAAAGTGCATGGAGGCATGCAGGAAGCAGCCACGAC
Source organism: uncultured Muribaculaceae bacterium (assembly GCA_910578805.1). Classification (GTDB taxonomy): domain Bacteria; phylum Bacteroidota; class Bacteroidia; order Bacteroidales; family Muribaculaceae; genus Paramuribaculum. Next base: position 70,871 of record CAJTRS010000007.1, read on the forward strand.
AATCGACGAGATAGAACGCATCACCGGATATGACTTCTTTCACTCTCTTCCCGACAATATGGAATCGGCCATAGAATCACAATGCGACTTTCACTACTGGAGTACAATAAAATGACATACGACAACAACGATACGATATGCGCCATATCCACTCCCCCCGGAGTGGGCGGCATAGCCGTGGCACGGGTGAGCGGACCGAAAGCCATAGAGATAGTCAACTCGCTTTGGCGTGGACGCCCGCTTACCGAGGCTGACACCCATACAGCCCATTTGGGCACTATCACCGACAGCATCGGTCGTCCACTTGACCATGCAGTGTCCACCGTATATCGCTCGCCACGCTCATTTACAGGCGAGGACGTAGTGGAGATATCGGTCCACGGATCACGGTTCGTGCAACGCGAACTGCTCGACACACTGACACATGCAGGGGCACGTCTGGCCGAACCGGGAGAGTTTACACGCCGCGCCTTCACCTCCGGACGCATGGACCTGGCCGAAGCCGAAGCCGTGGCCGATGTGATAGCGTCAAACTCACGCGCAGCACACCGCATAGCCATGAGCCAGATGCGCGGCGATTACTCACGCAGATTATCATCATTGCGTGACCGGCTTATCGACCTGTCGGCCCTTCTGGAACTCGAACTCGACTTCTCCGAAGAAGAGGTCGAATTTGCATCACGAAAACACCTCCTGCAGATAGCCGGAGACATACACAGCGAGGTAACACGGCTGCACAGGTCATTCGCATCGGGAGCAGCCATAAAAGACGGCATACCCGTAGCTATCGTAGGCGCCACAAACGCCGGCAAATCATCACTGCTCAACGCACTAATAGGCGATGAGCGCGCCATAGTAAGCGACATACACGGCACCACACGCGACACCATAGAAGAGACGCTCGAAATAGGCGACTACATGTTTCGCTTCATTGACACAGCCGGACTGCGCGACACCACCGATACGATAGAACGCATCGGTATAGACCGCAGCCACCAAGCCATTGCCCGCGCACGCATAGTGATACTCGTGACCGACTCCACACTCCCGGCCGACTCCACACTATACACCCGCATATCCGACTGCATGCGCACCAAAGACACAGCACCGGCGCACCTAATAGTAGCCCTCAACAAAACAGACCTGACAACGCCGACCTCTCAGACGCAATATGAAGAAAATCCTCAGGTGTCCGTTGTGAAAATATCGGCTCTGACCGGCTATGGCATAGAGACACTCCGGCAGACACTCCACGACATAGCCCTGCGGGAAAACGGTAATGCCGACGAAGGAATACTCGTGACCAACGCCCGCCACGCCCAAGCACTATCCATGGCGGCCGCCTCCTCGGCACGCATACTCACAGCCATGACCGACGGCCTCCCCGGCGACCTCATAGCCCAGGACGTCCGCGAAACTATCCACCACCTCTCCGAAATCACCGGCACCATCTCCACCACCGACATACTCACCACCATCTTCTCCCGCTTCTGCATCGGCAAATGACGTAATTGTCACAATCCGTCACAATCCGTCACAATCCATTAGTACAGCGTGCTTTACGGCACGCTTTTTTCATGCCCTTACTGATGGATTCTAACGGATTCTGACCCCTTTTTCGCCCATTTTTGTATCCCGGTTGTATTTCGTCATCGACCGGGACCGAAAGCGCGAGATAAGTGATGGAGGATTTACACGTTAGTACACGTCGATACACGCCCATACACGCTTTTGGCGAAATAATTGGCGAAATAACCACTTATATAAAGCCAGTATGAGCAGTAACATTCAAATTGAAAAAGTCTGTCAGTGGTGCGGAAAAAACTTCATTGCCCGGACTACTCAGA
>CAJTRS010000008.1 GCA_910578805.1 uncultured Muribaculaceae bacterium
GGTGGTAGTGACCGAAAACGGCGAATCCACAGACATGTACGAATCGCTGTTCCCCACCACTGACGAAACAGGCTACATCTGTCTGATCAACCCCAATGGCAACTGCGTCATAGCCGTTACATTTGAAGGCAAGGGCGGCGCCATCACCGACATCGTCTTCGACGGTGCCGACGGTCCCGTGGAATACTACAACCTCCAGGGCATCAAAGTGGCAGCCGAAAACCTCACCCCCGGCTTCTACATCGTACGCCAGGGCGACAAGACCGCCAAGATTCTCGTGAAATAATCAAGTAAGATTATAATCCCTTTCAACGCAACCGCGCCGGAAATTCCGGCGCGGTTTTTTTGTGCCCCTGATGTCACCTTTTATCCGATACCAACGTCTAACCCACAGAAACAACAATAAAAACAATTAATTTTATAACCTCTAAAAGATATTATTATGTTCTCAGCACAAGTCATCATTCCAGTTTCAATCTGTGTGGTTCTTCCGGTACTTATCGTATGGATAATATACCACAGTATCAACAACCGTAACAATAAAAACACCGAGATACTCATCAAAGCCTTAGAGACAAACCCCAACATAGACGTGGACCGATTGATCGAGACCATGTCCAGGTCCAAGAAAACAGCCATGGACACACTGCACACCCGGCTTCTGCGCGGCTGCATCTTCTCCTCACTCGGCGTTGCGGTATCGATCATGGCCGGAATCTTCGCTTACACCGATCCGGAATCACACGCACAGAATCCCTGCCTTATAATATCCGGAGTCAGCTTAGCCATAGGCATAGCATATCTTGTGGTTTATTTCGTAACAAAGAAGACGGTAACGGACAACAGCAACCGGCAGTAACCGATCTCACAATGGACAGACAGCAATTCATACGCTACGTGGAGTGCAATCAGAGAGCGGTACGCCGGTTTCTGACGGCACTTTGCTGCGGTGACACCGCCCTCGCCGATGATCTGGCTCAGGACACATTCGTAAAGGCTTATCTGTCGTGTGACAGCTTCCGTGAGGACAGCAAATTCCTGACCTGGATATACCGCATAGCCTACAACACATTCATAAGCAACCGCCGCAGTTATAAGGAATGTGGGCAACTGTCGGAAGCGGCAGCCGTGGAAAGCTACGAACGTACAGACTCTTCATTCGAATACCAGAATCTGTATATGGCACTCAATCGGTTGTCGGACAAGGAACGGACTGCCATCTTGTTATTCTATCTGCAAGGCTATGGCGTGAACGAAATAGCCGAAATCACGGAATCATCGTCCGAAGCCGTAAGACAACAGCTATCACGCGGACGGCAACACCTCAAAAACCTGCTAAACTGACAATTATGGAAGAAGACAAACTCAAGGATATCTTTACCGGATATTCTCCGGAACTTTCACCTGACAGCATGTTCATGTCACGGTTCGAAAAAAATCTACATTCGGTGGAGGTCATAAAACAAAGATGCACATCGACGCGCAACCGCAACCGGGCGGCCATAACTATAGCCTCAGTCACTGGATTCATATGCGGAGTGGTATCCACACTCCTGTACCCTTACCTTTCGGCACTTGTAAAAAACCTGGGCGCCATGAGTTTCATTCCTGTACACATAACCGATGCCTATGGAGACATCATGCTATGGGCCATTATCGGCATAACCACATGCCTGATTACTTTTACAGCCTACGATATAACATCGGGAATATTCAACCACGGTCATGCTCGCGGCGCGTCAGCCTCTTAAGGCCATCGCCCATCGAAGCCGGAAACACTCCGGCACTATCCTGCAAGGAATTTATGGCATCGACGGCTTCCATAAGCCGCTTGTGCTTTGCCGTCTCCTCCGGATCGACGAACAAGTCGCCCTGCAGTCCGGCTTGCGGTCTCATACGGCTCAATGTGACTCCGGCACGTTTGTATCCGTAGCCCGGACGATATATCGACTCCAATACATGCATGGCCACCGATATGACATGAGGTGTATAGTCGGTAGGATTTGCCAGACGCAGACTTGAGGAGTTGGAATATTGAGGTTCGTGCTCATGGAATCGGTTGGTGCACACAAACACCGACACTTCACCACACACCAACCCCTGCCGGCGGAGCTTGCGGGTGACCGAAGTGCAGAATGTACTCACAGCCTGCTTCAGGTCCGATAACGAATCCACATCTTTGGCAAACGACCGTGAGGCTGTGATAGAGTGATGCTTCGGATCGGTTTCCTCCCTGATTATACAGGGGCGCCCATGAAGTTCATGCCATGTATTCATTCCGGTGGCATTAAACAGCCTCTCTGCCACATCTTCGGGCAGAGATGCCAGTTGCAGGGCTGTGTTGAGGCCGCGTTCCCTTAGCCGGCGCGAATGACGCCGACCTATACCCCACACATCACCGACAGGCATAAGTGCCAATGCTTTCCGAACTTTTTCGGGTGTGTCGATGACACAGACACCTTTATAACCGGAATATTTCTTGGCAAACCTTGCAGCCACCTTGGCGAGAGTCTTGGTCTGCGCCACACCGAGCGATACCGGTATTCCGGTCTCCTCCATTACGGTCCTCACCACATACTGCCCGTAATCGCTGAAATCACCGAAGGCAGGGTTCATGCATATGAACGCTTCATCTACGGAATAAACCTCCATGCCATCGCCTGTGAGCATACGCAACGTCGCCATGACGCGGCCGGAGATATCGCTGTAAAGCCGATGGTGACCCGAAAGAACCGTCACACCGTTGGCCACGCAGAGTCCACGGATTTTAAAATAGGGATCACCGCGTCTGATGCCGAGTGCCTTAGCCTCATTGGACAGAGACACTGCGCAACCGTCGTTATTGCTCAGCACAACCACAGGCCGGCCAAGCAACCGCGGATCAGCCACCCTCTCACATGACACAAAAAAATTATTGCAGTCAACCAATCCGATCATGGCTCAACCCCTGACCTCACCACGCAGGTTATAGTTGTTACGCAGCCATTCGAACAACTGCGGATCGCGGCGAAGCACCTCGGTATCGACAAGCGGATCATACGATGCCATTATGGTCTCAACCGAGACCCTGTCGGCGGCACCTGAAGGCACCGACTCCGGCATAACGGGCTGCGGAAGCCCGAAATGACGCGCAACCGCGCTGACCGCCATGGTTGTGGCACGCACCTTGCCTTCACGTGAATAGCCGGCTATGTGAGGAGTGGCCACAGCGGCAACCTCCAGAAGCCGGCGGTCAATATCGGGCTCATTTTCCCAGCAATCGATCACAAGATTTCCCACAATCCCCTCCTCATGAGCCTGCAGCAGCGCTGCAGTGTCGGCCACGGCACCACGCGAGGAGTTTATTATAACCGGACGCCGTGAAAGCGTATGCAGGAAGCGGCTGTCACAGATATGACGGGTGGCATATTCGCCTCTCGTTGTATAAGGTATGTGGAATGTGATGACATCGGCCCTGCGGGCTATCTCGTCGAGCGACACAAACCCGTTACCGCCCTCAGCGTATGCACGGGGAGGATCACACAACAACACCTCCATGCCGAGCAGCCGGCCCCATCGCTCCACTATGGAGCCTACATGACCCACGCCCACCACTCCGAGCACAATATCCGAGATGTCCCGACCGAGAACAGAAAAGACAGAGGCAAACACGTACTGCGCCACCGCAGGGGCATTGCAGCCGGGAGCGTTCACCACCTTTATGCCGCGGTTACGGCAATAGTCCATATCCACATGGTCAAGCCCTATGGTGGCCGAGGCTATTATCGAACAACGCGAACCCTCCAGCAGCGAGGCGTCACACCGGGTACGCGTACGGGTAATCAGAGCATCTGCCGACGCCATGGCCTCACGAGTGATATCCCGTGGCGACAGATAGCTCACATCGGCATATTCGTCAAGCAATCCCTTGGCAAACGGGATATTATTTTCTATTATCACTTTCAGCCCCATACACTCCACAAATAAAGACACGCATAAATAACCAGCAGCAACACTATGGAGAAATAAGCCCGTTTGTCACCGTTGATCCGGAAATACTGTGCCAGCTGCCATGCCGTGCAACAATTAAGCAGCGGCATATAGGCTTCCAAGCGCCCGAAATCCACCACACACATAAGCTGTGTGACCAAAGTAATGGTGGTCAATATGCCATTGAAAGCGCGGGTTCGCGCGTTTGATCCGTAAATCTTGACAAGATTGCTCACCGTGGCCATAAACCCGGCTATCACCGTCACGGCCATGATGGCAACAGGCCGACAGGAATCATAGCTGTGGAGATATGCAAAAACCGTACGCACCTGCGGAAGCGTGAAATCCTGCAATGATATCACGCCGAATCCCCACAATATCCACACCGGAGTCACCACACCGATAACAGCCGCCAGAAACGACCGCATGGACAGACACCTCATCTGTCCGCACCCAAGAATCATTACCGGAATATAAACGACAAAGGCCCACTGCCATATGCAGCCTGCCGACAGCAGCAGAAACACAAGGAATATGCTGCGGGTGTATCCCGGCATCTGATAGCATGAGTACATTATGTACAGCCCTACCATAACCGTCAGGCACAACACAGTGCCGCTCATATCCGATGCCGTGATCAATGAGGAGCCCGCTTCCATGACCATGAACAGTCCGGCATATAGTATAGACGTGGTATGCAGCAATATATATGTGCGGTTTAACACCGCCATGGCAAGCATCACAACGAAGACCAAAGCCATATTCACACCGAGCCACAGGCTTTCCGCACCGGGATTTACAACAGGAACCGATGCAAACGCACCGGCCCCGGCCGGCTCACCTGTGACAAATACCGTCCAGGCATTCCACATGGCCACAGCCGACAGCAGGATCATAATAACGGCCACAAACCGCGATCCGAGCATGTGTGTGATATTTTGTTCGTAAGTCTTCAATGCAATATCTTAAATATAATATTTGGTATGAAGTCCGGAATATATCCGATATCGGGTGACTACAACAGGTCCCGGCCTATATCGCGACGGAAATACTTGCCGTCAAAACCTATCTTGGCCACACCGGCATAACTCTTGGCCAACGCGTCAGTTATATCCTTGCCGAGTGAACTTACCGCTATGACACGACCTCCTGAAGTGAGAATCTCACCGCTATCGGTGCGCCGTGTGCCGGCATGAAACACGATGCTTTCCTTCACGTCATCGAGCCCCTTAACCGTCTTGCCCTTTTCATAACTTCCGGGATAACCGCCGCTCACGGTCATTACCGTTACTGCCGTGAGCGGGCTCTCGCGCAATTCCATGTCACCGAGATTGCCTTCGGCGGCAGCTTTCATCAAAGCCACCAGATCACTGTCAACCCTTAACATCACAGCCTCTGTCTCGGGATCGCCCATGCGCACATTGTACTCTATCACCATAGGGTCTCCGTCCACATTTATGAGTCCGAGAAATATGAATCCGCGATACGTTATTCCATCGGCAACAAGTCCGTTGACCGTAGGCTCTATGATGCGAGTACGCACCTTCTCCATGAATTCCCCGTCGGCAAAAGGCACCGGACTTACAGCACCCATGCCTCCGGTGTTAAGACCGGTATCACCCTCGCCTATGCGCTTGTAGTCCTTTGCTACCGGGAGTACACGGTATCCGCCGGCGCCATCGGTAAGCACAAACACCGAACATTCTATCCCTTTAAGGAATTCCTCGACCACCACTGTGGCCGACGATTTGCCGAACATGCCGCCGAGCATTTCGCGCAGCGACTTGCAGGCCTCTTCGAGCGAATCTATAATCAGCACACCCTTTCCTGCGGCAAGACCGTCGGCTTTAAGCACATAAGGCGGATTCAATGTGGCAAGAAACTCACAGCCCTCATCGGCGGTGGCGGCTGTAAACGAGCGGTAACGGGCCGTGGGTATGTTGTGGGCAGCCATAAACCTCTTGGCGAAATCCTTGCTCCCTTCGAGTTGAGCACCGGCTTCCGACGGACCCACAACAAGTATATTCGGACAGCGACCGGCAAAATAATCGTATATTCCGGCCACAAGCGGGTCCTCGTTGCCGACTACTATCATGTCAATACCGTGGGCGAGGACAAAGCTCTCCACTGCCCCGAAATCAAGGGGCGATATATCCACATTGGTGCCATACAGATGTGTCCCGCCATTGCCGGGAGCTATGTACAGATTCTCAACAAGGGGACTTTGACTCATCTTCCAGGCCAAAGCCGATTCCCGGCCGCCCGACCCAAGTAGCAGTATATTCATCGATGATAGTATGTATGAGGTTAAAAATTTTCCTCAAAGTTACGCCATAATTTCATAACCCCCAACTTTTTTAATAGCCATCAGGCACACCCGGCATTCCCGTCAAGGGCTATATGTGCATAAGGTCACGGAATATGTCCAATGCGGCGCATATGTCCTCCTCTGGCACGTCAATATCTGTAAGCACCTCTCCGGGCGCTTTCAGCAATGTGAAATTGATATGCCTTGCGTCGCGGTTTTTCTTGTCGTGCCGCATAAGTTCCAGAAGATGCGGATAATCGGCACACCGCAATGCGGGCGCGGGATAATGTCGGCATACATAACCGGCTACCTGACGCAGCACCGCCGACGGAAAACCTAACCTTATATGTGAAAGCACCATATCCACCACCAATCCCCACGCCACCGCATATCCATGCGGCACGGGAGCATTGCGTTCCATGGCCATGGCCTCGAATGCATGTCCGGCAGTGTGACCGAGATTGAGCGCCTTGCGCAATCCCGTCTCACAAGGGTCTTCAGCCACAATGCGCCTCTTGACCTCCACACTTTCGGCCAGCAGATTCAGCATGGCTCCGCCGGCACGGCCGGAAGAATCCCGGTCAAGCACACGGGACAAAGACTCTGACGAATCGATAAGGGCATGCTTTATAACCTCGGCATAACCTGACATGAACTCGCTCTCGGGAAGCGTATCGAAAAATACTGACGACAACACCACGGCATCGGCCTGACGAAACACCCCCACCTCATTTTTCAGACCGGCAAAATTTATTCCCGTCTTGCCGCCTACAGCGGCATCTACGGCTCCGAGCAAAGTGGTGGGCACATTGATGAAACCTATCCCACGCTTGAATGTGGCAGCGGCAAATCCGCCAAGATCGGTCACCATGCCTCCTCCTACATTGACCAACACACTATGACGCGTGGCGCCACCGGCCGTAAGAGCTTCCCATACCGATGACAGGGCGGTGAGGTTTTTGTTTTCATCGCCGGGGGATACGACTATGGTTTCTGCTCCTGACAGAGCCGGGCACCCGGCCATAAGCCGCGGCACGGCAATCCGGGCGGTATTCGTATCGGCAAGAATGAATACATTGCAGGCATTATGCGCCGCAAGCAGTTCCTGCAACGCATCGGCCGGAGAATTGGTGATAAGTATCCGTTGTCCCATAATCTGAATTCATTTGACACAATTCCGTATATATAGCCGTACAAATCACAGACAGGCTTCTGTTGTCACAAGCGCCTCGTAAAGGAGCGGGAAAGCGTCGGCCAGAGCATTCATGGAACACATCACAATATCGGCTCCGGCCTCTGTCAACTCACACTCCTTTAACGGTCCGGTCGTCACTCCTATGGTAAACGCACCGGAAGCATATCCGGATTCCACTCCGAGAGGGGCATTTTCTATGACCACACACTGCCACGGCTTCAGACCGGCGATAGACATGGCTTTTTCATAAGGCTCCGGCAGAGGTTTTCCGTGCTTCACATCGCGCGAAGTAATCTTCCGGTCGGCTGCAAACACTCCCGGAAAATCGGCATCGAGCCTGTTGAGAAGAGTATTCTGTCCCGATCCTGTCACAAGCACCCTTTCCATACCGACCCGTTTCAGGAAATCCATGACACGCAATGACCCGGGCATAATATCCACCGGCGGCATCGCCGCAAACAATTCGGCCTTGCGCCCGTAAAGCGACGTTTTTTCCTCTTCGGTGGCGCCGTGGCCGAATGCGTTGTGAAACAACACATCGATAGTTGAAGCGCCCGTGCGGCCCTCATATCTGAAAAACTCGTCAAGCGGAACATCGACTCCGACCTCGCGCATCATCTGTTGCCAAGCGGCGGCATGCAAAGGCATAGAGTCGTAAAGAGTCCCGTCCATATCTATCAGAGCCCCGCGGGGATCTGCCTTGTCATAACCGTGACGCGTAAGATATCGCCTCACGGCCGGTGTGTAAATATTCATATCTGTTACTTCCTCCTGTTTTTATTGTTCTTTTTGTCGGTAACCGAAGGTATGCTGTCGGGCTTGGGAGCCTCGATAAGTCCGTTCTGTATGAATACAAGCGAATCGGCGGCACTCAGCGTATCGCCCGACATATCGCCCGACATATCGCCCGCCGCCCCTCGCATTCTCTCGCGCCTTTGCAATTTCAGACCCTTGACTCCGGCCGAACGCATGCCACGACGGAATGCCGTACGTATCTCCTTGATCAGATTGACACGTACCGTATCGGTGAGTTGCCGTGATGAAGCCACAGTCTTCTCATTGATGCGTGCCTTGCCTAAACGTATCTTCATCTTATCGGGCGTACCCTTTATGTTCACGCCGAATTTGAATGGCATGGGCGATTTCAGCACAGCCACATGATAGTCAAGATTGAACGCGGCATCGTTGCTGCCTCTGACACCGAGTTTGTAACGGTCCATGTCGAAGATGAAAGGATACAGGTCTATGTATCCGTCGTGTACCGCCACCTCCACGTCCATGTGGTCTATCATATTGCGTTTTTTATTCTTGAACAGCAACCACTTCGACACAGTGCGGAATGTCTCGGAATCAAGCAGCACCAGACTGTCGCCCGAGAGTTTGAGCGCCATGTTGGTAGTCTGCAGATCAAAATTCATCATCGAGTCAAGCCGGGTGGTCAGCGCGGCATCGGCATCGACTATACCCTCCATGTATCCGAGCATGGGCAGTATGGAGTCAAGCTGAGGCATGATATGGGTAAGCTGACGCAGATTCAGTTTTTGTATTCTCATGCCTGCCGCAAAACTGATATCACGCCGTGTCGGAGCTGAATACAAAGCAGTGAGTCCGAACGATCCTGCTTCAGTGGAAGCACGGAACTCCTGCATGTTGACAGCGCCGTCATACATCGAAAGCAGACCACGCAGATTGCAGAGCCACACATCGTTATAATGCACGTGTCCGGCCTCGACCCTGAACCCGGCCGTAATATTGGAGGGCACAATGAAAGCTCCTGCGGCCACACTGTCGATATCCGATTCCACCATATTCTGCAACCGCTCCTCGTCAGCCTCTATATCGAGACCGGATAGCGATGAGATCGTATCATTGGACTGAATCCGGGAAGCGAATGCCGACCCGCGTATGGCGGCGGCCATAATATCATTTACATCAAGCGTATCGGACCTCACATCAAAGTCCAGTTCAAGCGGAGCACCACGCCGAGAGGTAAATGCCCTGGAAATATTACGTATCGAGCCGTTGAGCACCATATCACTCTTGCCGGAGCGCAGTCTGGTATCGCGCAGCACGATACTGTCAGTGGAGAATGTAAGGTCAAGATCGCTCAATGTGTTACGCACCGGGAAATATGGTGTGATCAACCGGACTCTTTTGGCCTCCACACTACCGGAAGCCTGCCAGCGGCGCAGCCATGCTCTTAGCGACCTGTCGGCTCCGAAATCCAGGTTTTCACGTCCTGATTCCAATTCCTGCCCCGAATGCTTCCTACGGTGCTTGCGGGCATCTTTACGTGCAAGCGTAAGCAACGAATCGGCCGACAATTCGGGGTGTAACGCCGCTATGGAATCGTAGCGCGATTTCAGCGCGGCCGACATCGGGCGCCGCCCCTTGGGGTGAAGGGTCATTGAGGTGTGAAACCGTGATATGCCGGCACGGTTGAATCGGTCGGCATACCTCATTCTCCTGGCATCGACATTCAGTGTAAGCAGCGGACTGCGCTTGCCACCTTGATAACGGCGCACAGATCCGCGCACAGAAGCTTCACGCAGAACGATCCTCACCGAATCGCTGTCGGATATAAGCCTGAGACGCTCGGCCGATACCATGCTGCCGATAGGATTGATCTGTGCGGTATCGGACGAAGAAGCCACATTGCGCGAACCGATACCGACCGACAAGGTTTTGCCCTCGATCCGCACGCCATCGCCACGAAATGCCACAGTATCAACCTTGAGCGAAGCCGTAAGCAGAGAATCCACGCTGTATTCCTTTATTTTTATCTTCGAATCAGTTCCCAGACGGAATTCGCCACGGTTGAGGTAGGCCTCCATGGTGCTGTCGCGCATGGCCATACGGAAACCATCAAGAGTCAACACTCCGTTAGCTTTCATCTTATGGAATTTCTCACGGCTCAGGTCGCTGAGATTCATATTGACATCGGCATCACCGCGCAACACTCCGGCCAGCCGGCACGGCAATCGGTCAAGCAACCTCCGCGGAAGCCGATGAAGAGTGAGCATGCCGCTGAAACGTCCCTTCACATGCGGATCGCTGAGTACACGGGTCACCACAGCGCTTATATTGAAATCCATTGCCGGGCCCTGCATGGCCAGACGCCGCAGATTTATCACCGAGCGGTCAAGCGCCGCAATATCTATCTTCGACTCTGACTCAAGCTCCATGCGGTGCAGACGTATCTTGTCGAGATTAAAGTAACCGGCTTCCACAGCCAAGTCCACATCGGCCACCGGAAGCTGGAGCTGCAATGGCGCAAACGGAGAGTCAACACTCACCGAGACATTCACTTTCATGTCAGTATCTATCGAGGCCAACTCTTCGGGCATCAAGCCGGCCGGTATCATGGCCACGGCCTTGGCCACATAAAAGTCATTGAGTCTCAACAAAAGGCGTTCCACAGTCACCTCTTCGGAAAAATCCACCTCCGTATCGAGCACGGCATCAATAGCGCCGAAAGTAATACCGAAATCCGAGATTTTCAGTCTCATGGGATTTTTCTGGTCCCACTCCACTGTTCCGTCGAGCCCTATAGGCTGGGAAGCGAGAATGGCCGGAGCCATACCCCCTTTTGCATCTCCTGACAGACTGATCCAGTAATGTGGCGATGTATCGCCACCCACACTCACCGACGACAGCGTGACAATGGCGTCCACATCGCGACGCATAGTGTCGGTTGCGGCATAAACACTACGATAACGTACCGGCATGTCGCCCTTGATATCAAAGCGGTTGATGGCTATAACCGGTAGTCCCGACGACTCGCTGTCAGACTCCGACTGCGGAAATATGTCGAAATTCGCTACCGTGTCGCCTACCACCACCAGATTCACCCACGGCCTGTCAAGTTCCACGTCATTAAGCTCTATCTTACCGCCCAGCAGACTCACCACATTGATAGCTCCCCGAAGCCCGCAAAGCTTAAACAACGAATCTGAGTCATGCGGCAGAACCGCGCGCATATCGGCATCAAGCGACCCGAACCTGCGGCTGACCACACTGAGCGAATCCACCTTAACCTCAAGCCGCGGAAACGTGGACCAGAACGTAAGCTCCACCCGGCCGGCACGCACATCGGCTTCAAGAGCCGACGATGCGGCATCGTTGACTATCGGCGTAAGCTTTCCGGGTGTCAGATACCATAAAGCCACACTCAACACCACAGCTATCAGTCCAATAATGACAAAAACGGATATTCCCGTCCATTTTAGGATTCTTATCCATAACGGACGGCGTTTCTTTACGACGGAATTATTTTCTCCGGATATATTTTCTTTCGTATTGCCCATGACAGTTATTGTTTATCGGTCCACGACTTTCGGTCGCGCACCGTGATATGGAAACAAGGTTGCTTGCGCTCATGTTTCACCCAGCATTTGCCTTCGGCGCGCATGGCAAGCAGCACTTCGGCAAGAATTCCCTTGAGGTCTATACACGACCGGGGCAGTGTGTCGTTGTCGGCGGCAAACCGCGCATAGCTTATATCCACCGTAGTGCCGAACTTATGAACCGACGAGTCTATGGCATTGCGGTTACGGCGCCGAAGCTTGCTTACGCTCTCGGGAGTGCGGAGCACACTTGTGACCTTTATGCGGTAGGCACCGCCGCCGCGCGAACGGAGGGTGTCACGGAACCGACGCCCTATTTCATGGAGCATCTCGGCTCCTTCCGGTATCATGTAAGGGCTCGAATGTGTCAGCGGCTCCACATAATAATCCTCACACGAGGCTATCTTCACCAGCGGACGACGGTTGACCCAGTGGGAACGGGTGTCGGTAATAGGCTCTATGCCTATCTTCTCAGCCTCGGCCCAATGGATATGGTTACTGTCGTTGAACACCTTGCCGCAAGTACCGCCTATATGCCTTACGCGCATGGCCACCGTAGGCTCCGGCATGGTGTCAAGCGGACGGTCATACAGACTTACGGAATCAGCCTCAAGCTGCCGGGCATCGGACACTGCCAAACTATGCATGTCACCGCTTCCGCCACACCCGGCGGCTACGGTCATGGCCGATATGGCGAATAATTTCAGAATTCCGGTCAAAGTCATCGGTTATGGCGCAAAATTAGCAGGTAAAGGTAACAACTTTTATTTTCATAATTGCACTTAATGTGGTATTTTTGCAGGATAATTGACACAAAACACCCTTGAAGTATGCAATCCCAACAGTTTGAAATGGTAGCCAAGACCTTTCAGGGTCTTGAAGATGTATTGGCAGAAGAGCTTCGCTCATTGGGAGCGGTAAATGTGGAACCCGGCCGCCGAATGGTATCATTCGAAGGCGATCTGGCCATGCTCTACAAGGCCAACATGTGTTGCCGCACCGCCCTGCGCATACTCAAACCCATATACAAGTTCATCGCCCACGACCCCGATGCCCTCTACGCTATGGTCAAGGAATACGACTGGACAAGGATTCTCACCCTCGACAAGACTTTCTCCATCGACACCGTGACCAATTCCGACGAGTTCACCCACTCACGCTATGTCACATACCGTGTCAAGGACGCCATAGTCGATTTTTTCCGTGATCGCCTCGGCCCGGATGCGCGCCCAAAAGTGCGCCTTCAGGACGCCGACGTGATGATCAACGTACACATCTCGGGCGACCGAGTGACCGTGTCGCTCGACTCGTCGGGCGAGTCGCTCCACAAGCGCGGTTACCGCGTGGCGCAGACCGAGGCGCCAATCAACGAGGTGCTCGCAGCCGGCATCATACTCAAGAGCGGCTGGAGAGGCGACTCTCCGCTGGTCGATCCCATGTGTGGCAGCGGCACATTCCTCATCGAGGCAGCCATGATAGCAGCCGGTATCAACCCCGGCATCTATCGCCGCCGTTTTGCATTCGAATCATGGCACGACTTCGATGCCGAACTTTTCGATTCAATATATAATGACGACTCCTCGGAACGCGAATTCCGACATAAGATATACGGCGCCGACATATCGCCAAAAGCTGTAGCCATAGCCAACGAAAACATCAAGAGCGCAGGCGTAGGCCGGTACATAGACCTCGAGGTAAAACCGCTTGCCAAATGGAGCGAAGCCCCCGAAGGTGGTATTCTCGTGACCAATCCCCCTTATGGAGAGAGAATAAGCACCGAGGACATGGACGGCCTGTATTCGCTTATAGGCACAAAACTCAAACATGTGTTCAAGGGATATCACGCATGGATCATAGGATACCGCGAAGAATATTTCCGCAAGATAGGTCTTGCAGCTTCATCTAAGGAACCTATCTACAACGGCGCTCTCGAATGCGAGTTGCGCGAATACATCATATTTGAGGGCGAATACAAAAACTTCCGCAAAGACGGAGACTCTATAAAATCCGCCGAAAAGCGCCCGGAGCGCAAGCCTATGCACCGCGTAAGCGACAACAAATGGCGTGACGATGCCAGACGGTCAGGAATGGGCGGCAAGGAAGCACGAGGCGACAACCGGAAGAAAGGTGTGAGCAGACTGGAGGCTAAATACCGCCCCAAAGGACGGTTTGCCGACAAGACCACAACTCCGCCGGCCGAGAACGAAAACCCATTGGCATCGCGCCGCAACGAGCATGCCCTCAAGATGATAGTGGGCAAGAACCCGTCATTGCCCAAAAACGACGGGCCTCTAATGCGTCCCCGCCGCGGCTGGAAACGCCCCGACAGCGACAACAGCCAGGATCAATGAGACAGACCGGCTAAGAGCCAACTCACTCAGATAACTATACAAACAATAAATGCTCCCGACGGGAGCATTTATTGTTTGTATAGTTATCGCGGCAGGATTACGATGCTGCGACCGGAATTATACTATGGAGTTTTTCTTTGTCCACTCGATTATCTCGGGTATGTAGCCGAATGCAAGACCGGTAACGGTATCGGCACAGCCGTAATATACGGCAATACGGCCCGATTCGGGATCATGTAGAGCAGCACAGGGGAATGTAACATTGGGCACATCGCCTGTAAGTTCATAAATTTCACGCGGAGAAATCAGATATGGACCCGAACGGGCTATCACTTTCCACGGCTGCTGAATATCAAGCAGAGCAGAGCCGAAAGCATACACATATCCGTTGCACGAGCGGAGCACACCGTGATAGATGAGCAGCCAGCCCTCGGAAGTCTCGATGGGAATGGGGCCGGCGCCAATCTTCATGCACTGCCATGCGCTGTCCTCAAAAGGTGCGGGCGACATGACATGACGGTGGCGTCCCCAGAACTCCATATCGGGAGACTCGCTGTAGAATATATCGCCGAAAGGAGTATGGCCGGTATCGCTCGGGCGCGAGAGCATGGCGAAGTTGCCGTTGATCTTGCGGGGGAACATCACCCCATTGCGGTTATAGGGCAGGAATGCGTTTTCAAGCTGGTGGAATGTCTCGAAATCGGTGGTCCATGCGGCACCGATTGTAGGTCCGTGGTAACCGTTACACCAAGTCACATAATATTTGTCTTCGATCTTGGCCACGCGGGGGTCATAGCCATAAACCCACTGCGCTACCTCGGGATCGGCACCCTCAAGATGGAAATCCTCCTCGTTGATGTCCCATTTGAAACCATCGACCGAGAATCCGACATGGATACGCATGCGGCGGTTGGTGTCATCGCAGCGGAACACTCCGGCATAATTGTACTTGCCTTTCTTGAACGGCACCACAGCCGAGTTGAATATAGAGTTCGACGTGCTGAGTGCATCGCGCGGTATCACGGGATTGGCGCTATAACGCCACAACACATCATTGCACCCTTGTGGACGATCCTCCCAAGGCATATCGGGCAGGGGCTGTCCTTCGATTTTAAGTTCGCTCATCGGTAATAATTATGTTATTATGTTTTATGATAGTAATTCAGTGTTTTCTTCGGCCTTGATTTCATCGGCTTCTATATCCTTGCCGGCACCGCCGTCCTTGTCAGAGTGCGTGAACGGAACTATCCATGCGAGTATGAATGCCGGCACCGCCATGACAAGAGCGATGATGAAGAACATCTCATAGCCGGTGCGCTCGCATATCCAGCCGCTTATCATGCCCGGAAGCATGACTCCGAGATTCATTATGGCCGAAGCGAATGCATAGTGGGCCATGGAGTGCTTGCCGGGAGCCACCTGCTGCATCATAAACATGGTAAGGCCGACAAAACCGAATCCGTAACAGAAATATTCAAGCACCAGACCCGAACCGATCACCCAGAGATTTTCGGGGAGGAATACGGAAAAGAGGAAATATATCACGAACGGCACATTGAATATGCTTACCAACGTGAACAGCACTTTTTTCAGTCCGAAATGGGCTATGAAATAGCCGCCCATTATTGAACCTATTATGAACGCCACCGTACCGAAAATGCCGTATATGGTACCCATCTCTTCGTTGGTCATGGCCAGACCGCCTTCGGAAACCGGAGCCTGAAGGAATATTGGCACCATCTTCATTGCAAATCCCTCGGTCAGACGATAGCACACTATAAACGCGATATAGAGCCAGATATATTTTTTCTTAAAGAAAGCCGTAAGCACATGGAGCATTTCAGGCAATGCCTCTGAGGCGCTTTTGGGCGCCTCGTCGCCCTTGGAACCTTTGGGCAACACCACCTTGTGATAAAGAGCCATACCTATAAGCAACACGCCTATAATGCCCATTATTATCATCCATGCATAGAACGGGGCTCGCTCGGGATTACTGCTCTTGAAATAATTGATCAGCACACCTGCCAACCACACAAGGCCGCCGTTGGCCAGCACCTTGGCAAGATTATAGAAAGCTCCCTGCCAGCCTATGTAGGTTGACTGTGTCTTCTTGTCGAGAGCCGTGAGATATATGCCGTCGGTAGCTATGTCATGAGTGGCACCCGACAGGGCTATGACGCCCATTATGGCTATGGTATAGGCAAAAAAATCGGGCAGCGGCAACAGAAACGCGATCATTGCAAAACAGAATCCCGATATTGCCTGGGTGGTCACCACAAAATTCTTTTTAGTCCAGAATATCTCAAGGAGCGGACTCCACAGGAATTTCAGAGTATAGGGAAGCGTGAGCAGAGATGTCCAGAAGGCTATCTGCGCCTTATCCACCCCGAGGTTGTTGAACATAATGACAGCCACAAGGTTAAGCGTCACAAACGGCAACCCCATGGCAAAATATACCGACGGAACCCACGAGAGCGGAGAGTGCGCCTTAGCCGAGGGAGCGGCATTTACCGAAGTCCGGTTCATAATGGTAATTGATTTATAGTAGGTTTTGTACCCCGGAGCAGAATCGAACTGCTATCAAAAGTTTAGGAAACTTCTATTCTATCCGTTGAACTACCGGGGCTTTTGGCTTTATCTGCCTACAAAGATACAAAATATCCGAGAACTCAGCTATCGGGCGCGTTTTTTTTATGTTTGCCCGCCGATACGGTCATAGTTTGTAAAGCGGTAAGCGGCTCCGCTGCGAGGATCGACAAAATCCTCGGAAGATTCGGAGAGTGACCATTGCGAGGGATCAACATCGGGAAAAAATGTATCGGCATCAGGCACCGGAGCGTCAACGGCAGTGATATAGAGTCTATCGGCCACAGGCATGGCCTGACGGTATATCTCACCACCGCCTATTATCATAATCTCCTCTACGCCGGCACACATCGCCACAGCCTCCTCTATGGACCGCACGGTCTCAACTTCCGGCGCGCTCCAGGCAGGATTGCGCGTGATCACAATATTGCGGCGCCCGGGCAATGCCCCCGACGGAAGAGCCTCGAACGTCTTGCGCCCCATCACTATCGGCTTGCCGGTGGTCAGAGCCTTGAAGCGTCTGAAGTCCTCACGTATATGAAACGGCTGATCGCCGCCGCGGCCTATGGCTCCGTCCCGGGCCACGATCGCGATTATGCTTATTACTGGTGTGGTCATACCGATACTTTGCCCGGAATATGCGGGTGCGGGTCGTAACCTTCGAGCCTGAAATCCTCATATCGGAAACCGAATATGTCATTCACGTCCGGATTTATCACCATGTGCGGTAAATGCCGCGGTTCACGCTGTAACTGAAGCCTGACCTGGTCAATATGGTTAGTATATATATGTGCGTCGCCGAGAGTGTGCACGAATTCTCCGGCTTCCAGCCCGGTTACCTGCGCCATCATCATGAGCAGAAGCGCATAGGAAGCTATATTGAAGGGCACTCCCAGAAATATGTCGGCACTGCGCTGATACAACTGGAGACTGAGCTTTCCGCCGGCCACATAAAATTGAAAAAACGCATGACACGGCGGAAGATTCATATTGGGAATGTCAGCCACATTCCAGGCGCTGACTATCATGCGACGCGAATCAGGATCATTCTTTATCATATCGGTGACCTCGGCTATCTGGTCTATGGAGCCGCCGTTGTAATCAGGCCACGAACGCCACTGGTAGCCATAGATGTGACCGAGATCGCCATCGTCGCCGGCCCATTCGTTCCATATTCTCACACCATTGTCCTGAAGATACTTCACATTTGTGTCACCTTTGAGAAACCACAGGAGTTCGTGTATGATGGAGCGCAGATGGAGCTTTTTGGTTGTAAGCAACGGAAATCCGTCGGACAGGTCAAACCTCATCTGGTAGCCGAACACACTGCGGGTGCCGGTGCCGGTACGGTCGCCTTTGTCTGTACCATGCTCAAGCACATGGTCGAGTAGCTGTAGATACTGTTTCATTTGTTATCGCTATGTCGGTGTGAACCGGAATTATCGGAATTTTGTGTTCTGGAGGCCTCGGAGGTACCGCGACTCTCCACCGCCGTACCCTGCCTGCGGGCAATCCCCGTGATACGCTGCATCATAGGTTCGGAAAGCTGTTTGCGTCTTGCGGTGTAGTGAATGGCATCGTTCGGGCACACGTTGATGCAGTCGAAGCAATCCACACAACGCGAACCGTCAACCACATGATCCGTAAGGTCTATGCACTCACCCTTGCACACCTCCTCACAGCGGCGGCACTGGATACACTTGTCGGTGTCAATATCGATCTGGAATATGGCATACCGGCTCACAAAACCGAGAGTGGTGCCTATGGGACACAGCGTATTGCACAGCACACGCCCCTTGCGTGCCGACACCATGACCACAGCCACAAAAAGAAACGTAGCTATGATCGATCCGGTAATGGTTGTGGACATCACAACCACCGCCTGACGCTCGGTGAGCCCGATATTATACAGAAGATTGGCGGCAGGATTCATAAGTTGCGCCAAAAAGCTGTCGCATATACGTTTATACGCCAGATAAGGATCGAGCACGGAAACCACGACAGCCACACCTCCAACCATGCACCCTACCATAAGGGCAAGCATCACATAGCGCACAGTCACCGACGGACGGCTGTAATGGTAGGGATACCGGCGGGCGCGGCGGCCAAGCCTGATACTGCGCGCGGATATATCCTGTAAAGTCCCCATCGGACATACCGACGAGCAATATATGCGCCCGAACACAAGGGTTATCATAAGCCATACCACAAACGAAAACAGCGACAGCGCCCTCACGGCAGAACCTATCTGTATCCGTTCGAGCCAGTCACACACACCCGGTATCACGAAGCATGAACATGAAAGGCCGGCGGTAAGCACTACAAATATCACCAGCGACACTATTATGCGTGTATATCTGAGCAATCGGTTCATAGATTAATTCATCATATCAACGCTTGCGGGAAAAGAAATCACGCATCAGCGCCGCACATTCATCACCGAGCACCCCTGACGTCACAGTGGTCTTGGGGTGAAATGGCGAGCGGCAGGCAAACACCGAATAACCGCGCTTGGAATCCGGGGCACCGTAAACCACCCTCGATATCTGGCTCCACCCTATAGCTCCGGCGCACATCACACACGGTTCAACGGTAACATAGAGAGTGCATTCGGGCAGATATTTTCCTCCGAGGGTCTGCGCGGCGGCCGTGATAGCCTGCATCTCGGCATGGGCTGTAACATCGCCTAAAGCCTCGGTGAGATTATGGCCGCGCCCTATAACACGCCCGTGAGTCACCACTACGGCGCCTATAGGTATTTCGTCGGCATCGGCAGCACGACGCGCCTCCTCAAGAGCCATGCGCATATATTTCACATCAATGTCTTCCGTCTCAGCCATAATCATATATCTATTCTCAAACCTTCGGAAGCGGGAATCACCTCGTTAAAATTGGCACAGGCATCGCTTACAAGCACCCCCACATCAGTATAACGCTTCGAGTAATGTCCGATCACAAGACGTTTGACACCGGCAAGCAGGGCTATACGCGCCGCCTCGGCCGCCGTAGAGTGTCCGCGTTCACGGGCCTGCGCGGCCATAGAGGAATGGTACGTGGCTTCGTGATACAACACATCGACCCCCCTGACAGCTTCGGCCACACGCGTGTCAAAAGCCGTGTCGGAACAGTAAGCGTAGCTACGTGACGGATCGGCGGGAGTCGTAAGCCGCGCATTGGCTATCACCGTACCGTCGGGAGTGATATAATCGTCGCCGGATTTTATGCCGTGGAGAGATGATACAGGAATATTATAAAACCGCACCATATCACCGCGCAGATGACGCTGCTTGGGCTTTTCCCGAAACACGAATCCATAGCACGGCACACGGTGGTAAAGCGGAAATGCCTCTACGGTCAGCGATGCCGATTCATAGATAACACCGCCGGCACCCTTTATGGGAATGAATTTTATCTCAAACGGTGTTTCGCGGCAGAAATAGTCGGCAATAGAACGCATTATTCCTATACCTTCGGCCGGCAGATGCACAGTGACACAGCCGCGCTTCTCATGTAGAGCCAGCGTTGACAATAACCCGGGCAACCCAAGACAATGATCTCCATGAAGATGCGATATGAATATATGCCCCAGCCGTGAAAACTGAAGTCTCATGCGCCTCATCATGCATTGCGCACCCTCGCCACAGTCAATCATGAACAAATTGCCGCGATAGTCTATCACCTGCGATGAAGGATTATGGGCGGGCGTTGGCGTGGCCGAACCGCAACCGAGTATGTTAAGAGTAAAATCCGACATTTAAAATCTGTTTTTTGGAATCATTATAGATCCAAATGAAACACAAAGATAATGTTTTTTTCGCTTTTTAACTACCCGAGTGTATCGATTTCAATAAAGAACATTAATTTGGTTAATTATAAATAAATGTGAGCGTTGTAGCTTGACTCGGACTTTATATGTGACTAATTTTGCACAGTAGTTTTTTCATAGGATTAGATTTTTAAGGTTTACACTGCCGCCATGTCATCGCGATGATGCCGGGCGGCAGTTTCATTTAAGGATATTCGCGACCGGCAAAAAACAAATAAATTTGTTTTTGCTCTCGACTTATTTGTATCTTTGCCCTCATGGAACAAGGACGACTTGAAAAAGACATGATAGCACAGCCTGAGCTCTGGCGCATGATGCTTATGGTATCTGACAGCCGGCTTGAGGTTGCCCTGTATCCGCCTGTGGCCCGTGAAGAGCTCATATGGCGCAGTTTCAGGTTTGAACCGTCGGCAGCCTCCACGCTGAAAGCCATAGAAGATGTGATATATGACAATCCCCTGCTTCTAAGCGACTTCAAAAGCATCGGCTGCATAGTGGATTGCGGCACACGCATAGCCGTACCCTCTGAAGCCGGCGAAAACGACTGCCGGTTGCTTATGGAACAGACGTGTAGCGGTGACTACATTACTGAAGGTGACGTGGAAATATTCTCCACCGGCACAGCCAACGCCAATATCTCACTAATCCAGGACCCCGGACTTAAAGCGTTTCTTACAAGAACGTTCTACAACATCAGATTTGTGGAACGTAAAGCCGCCTTGTGCCGGTATTTCACGGCACACCACGAAGGCATGGCTTCCGCGCGCGTGTATGTGATTATGCACGGCGATGTGCTGACACTCATAGCCATCGATGGCGACCGGCTGCTGGCAGCCAACGATTTCCGGTGCCGTTCGGCTGCCGATGCCGCTTATTACGTGCTCGCCTGCATAAAGACTGCCGGACTCGACCCCCACACCACAGATGTGACCCTGAGCGGAGAACCGGATTTTGACGGATCGCCGGAGAGCATACTGCGGCAATACCTGCCAAATGTGAAACCGGTGCCATTCCCCATGCTCCGCTACCGGGTATCGAAACACACTCTCAAAGCACCTATAGACCTGTTAATAAGCCAGCAATGCGAATAATCAGAGGTAAATACGGCCGCAGGCGCTTCAATGTGCCCGGCAACATAACAGCTCGACCCACTACGGATTTTGCCCGTGAAAACGTGTTTAACGTGATCGAGAATATGATTGATATAGAAGATATCACCGCACTTGATCTATTTGCTGGCACAGGAGCCGTGACATTCGAACTCCTTTCGCGCGGCGCCGCCTCCGTGACCTCGGTTGAAAAAGCCCCGACGCAATTCCGCTTCATCGAGAAAGTGGCATCTGAACTCGGCGAAAAGAATCTGCACTTGGTGCGTGGCGACGTGTTCAGATACCTTTCCGCGGCACCGAAACAGAAGTTTGACTTCGTGTTTGCCGACCCGCCTTACGACATGCCTGCTTTTGCCGAAGTGCCAGCGGCGGTACTCGGTTCGGGCATTATAAAAGATGGCGGTATATTCATTCTCGAACACTCACGCAAACATGACTTTTCCTCCCTTGAGGGATTTCACCGTCATCTGGCCTACGGCAGTGTGAATTTCTCTATATTTATTTGTAAATTTGCCACATGAAACCCAAGCGACACAGAACATTCCTGCAGTGGTGCCGGCGATATATCAGCCTGAGTCTGGTAGCAATTACCGGAGCTTTGGCCTATATAATGTTTTTCACCGAAAAGTCCACCGGAGAGACCTACCGCTACACCCGCAAGGTGGAGCAGCTGAAAGCACAACTGAAATCGGAACAGGACTCACTGGAATATTATAAACGGCTAAACAAAAATGTTTACACCTCTGTCGATGCCATGGAGCAGGTGGTGCGCGAGAATTTCCACATGCAGCGCGCCAATGAAGATGTGTATGTGGTGGAGAGAGTAAGCAGATAACACCGACACGATAAGATATGAACGACAAGACCTACACACGCAAAAATGCGTGGACCACATGGATATTCAATGCCGGATTGCTGTGCGTGATGATAGGCACGGCTATGCCGCTGATCATGCACGGCTCCGAGGCCTACAAATGGATATACTGTGCGGGAGCCCTGATGAGCCTGTGCGGCAAACTGCTGCGCCGCACACCCTCCGGCCTGCCCATGAACGTGAAACGCCTTATGCGCATAGAGATATGGGCCACCATAATGTTCTGCGCCGGAGGATTCTTCATGTGGTACACCTTGGGGAGCTACGGCGCCATGGACTGGATAGCATTTACCCTCGCCGGGGGCATAATTCTGATATACACCTCCATAATGATACCACGGCGAATGTCAAAATAAGCTAATTAAGCCGTAGTCTTAACCAAGATTTACTAACTTTGCGCCAAATGGCACTACATCTATCCATCGACCAGGGTAATTCGGCCGCAAAAATGGCTTTGTGGCGCGATGACGAACTCGTAGCAATGAGCATAGAGCGCAGCCTCACGCCCGATGTGCTCGCGGGGTTCATAGCCCGCGGCAACGCGCCTGTCGATGCAGCCATCTACTGCTCTGTAGCCTCTAAAGGCACCGAAGTGGTAGCCTGCCTTGAAAATATGGTCAGACGGGTAATGAGACTCCAGGCCTCAACACCGTTGCCCATAGAGATTGAATACGGCAAACCCGGCTCCCTTGGTGCCGACAGGATAGCTGCCGCTGTAGGAGCGAGAGCACTCATGCCCGACAGATCATTGCTGGTAGTTGACGCCGGCACTGCGGTTACCTACGATGCGGTAACCCCCGACGGAAAGTTCATCGGAGGCAACATCGCCCCGGGTATGAACATGCGCCTGGAGGCCCTGCACCGCTTCACTGCCAGACTGCCGCGAGTGGAAATGCCTCGCACACTGCCTGCCGACAGATTTCTCGGCCATGATACCGCCTCGGCCATGATACTCGGTGCGGTATATGGAATAGTTGGAGCGATATCATACTATCACTCGCATCTGCCGCAAGACACCAGAGTAGTGATGACAGGAGGCTGGGCTGAAGAGTTGAGCCGTCTGTGTGATTTTGACGTGCTTGTAGAGCCCAATTTAGTGAGCAAGGGTCTTAACAGAATATTAATGTACAATGAAAATATCTAAAAAACTATCGTTTTTGGCTCTCGGCTTATTGTCGGTGGCCGTAAATGCGGCCGCACAGGGTATGAGCGTTTCGCCCTACTCCAAATTCGGCTACGGATTGCTCAACGACAACGCAACATCATCACAGCGACAGATGGGTGGCGTAGGCTACGCCATGAATTCCGGACGTCAGATCAATGTCATGAATCCGGCTTCGTATGCCGCCACAGACACCCTTACATTCCTTTTCGACATGGGTCTGGACTTCACCATGCTCCATTCATCGGAAGCGGCTTCGGGCAATAATCCGGCCACAAGCGACACCCAATACGGAGGCGGCATAGAATATCTGACCATGCAGGTGCCCATAGGTAAATGCATGGGAGCGAGCCTCGGTCTTGTTCCATACTCCTCGGTGGGATATTCGTTCGGATCCAAAATTGACAACGGCACCAACTCCCATGAAGGCCAAGGCGGCCTCAACCAGCTCTATATCGGATTTGCCGGACGCCTCTTCAAGGGATTCAGCATAGGAACCAACGTATCGTATCTGTTCGGCACCACGGTCAATGACGTCTATGTCAACACATCGGCCGGATCATCATCGCTGTTCGAACAGTTGCTGCGGGTACGTGACTGGCGAGTGCAGTTCGGCGCCCAATATACGCTCAACATCAACAAGGAGCATACACTCACTGCGGGTGTGGTTTACAGTCCGGGCAAGACACTGCTCGGCAAAGCCCGCGTTATAAAATACGATGTGTCGGCTGATGAAAAACCCGACACTCTGGCACAGCGCTCGCTCAAAGGCAACGCCTCCCTGCCCGACACCTGGGGTGCCGGACTCAACTACGGCTGGCAAGGACGCCTGCATGTGGAGGCCGACTTCACCTACCAGCCCTGGAGCAAGGTAAAGACAATATCCATGCCCCAGTTCGAGTCAACACGCTTTGCCGACCGCTGGCAGGTGAATCTTGGTGCTGAATTCCGCCCGTCGCTCCGAGGCAAATACTTCCAGCGCATGAGCTACCGCGCCGGAGCCTTTTTCAACCGCGATTACATGATGGTAGGCGACAATAATGTGCGCGAGTACGGAGTATCATTCGGATTTGGATTCCCAGCCCTTGCTTCTAAAACACTCATCAATCTCGGTTTCGAGTACCGCCACCGTCAGGCCCACCCCAATCCGCTGCTTAAGGAAAACTATTTCAACATAAAGCTCGGCATCAACTTCAACGAGCTCTGGTTCTTCCAGAACAAGATTAAATAACCCTCGCCGGCACTCCGTGACATGAAACCGGCCTCCTCAGAGACAAAGCCATTACACAGGACATTGCGCGCGCTACCGCTTGCAGCATGCGCGGTAGCCTTGTGCGCGGCCGTAGGTCTTACCGGCTGCGGCGAAGAGAAAAAAGAAGTGATCTCGGGAGAAATCGACCCCGAGCATTTCGCCACCATGACCACCACCGACGTATCGACCCTGATATCCGACTCGGGAGTGATACGCTACCACATCACGGCTCCGCTCTGGCTCGTGTTCGACGAGGCAAGCGAACCCCACTGGAAATTTCCACAGGGACTGTTTCTTGAAAAGTACAACGACTCGTTCAAGCAGGACGCATCGATCACATCTGACTCGGCCATATATTTCAGGGACAGCCAGTTGTGGAGACTCGACGGATATGTGGAGATCACCAATCCGGCGGGAGAGAAATTCCTGACACGACAACTGTTCTGGGATCAGCGCGGACAGAAAGTATATAGTGACTCGTTTATCCACATAGAGCGCGCCGACCGCATAATAGAAGGCTACGGATTCGTATCGAACGACCGCATGACCAAATATGAAGTACTCAATGTGTCGGGCATATTCCCCTCCGAGCAGTTCAAACCCGGTGAGACAAGCCGCACACGCAATGACACTGTACAGACCGACAGCATTGCAAAGGCACGCCGCTCCGCTCCGCCACGCACACACACGTCACCGTACTCCTCCGACGGAACCGCCACCGTGATAATCCCCTCGTCCCCAAAAGAGCGCATCGCCGATGAAGCGGAAAAGATCAACCCGGGACAGATGAAAGCGCTAAAACCGGCCAACGGACTTATGTACCGCCGCACCGACAAACGTCATTCCCGCTGAACCACACGTCAAAACCACCTATAACCGATCGTTTGAACAATAAAACAAAATGGACATCACCACCGGCATAATAATCGCCGCAGTATCACTGTTTTTCTCAGGCCTGTTTTCCGGCACAGAGATAGCCTATATCACCTCCGACCGCGTGAGAGTGGAAGTCGATCTGAAACGCGGCGGACTGATACGCCGCATCGTGGGCAGGTTTTATTCCGATGAGGACCTGTTCATCTCCACTATTCTGGTGGGCAACAACATAATGCTCGTAATCTACGGCATGGGCGCAGCATTTCTTATCGAGGACAGCTGGCTCGACCATTACCAACTCAACAAAGCGCTGGTACTAATACTCTCCACACTCATATCCACCGGCGTGATCCTGATCACCGGCGAATTCTTCCCCAAGACGGTGTTCCGCATCAACCCCTACACCTCGCTTAAGATAATAGCCATTCCGATAGCCGTTTTCTATATTGCGCTCTACCCTGTGGCGCTGTTCACCTCGTGGTTGTCGAAATCGCTCATGAAACTTTTCGGCATAAAGACAGGCTCACAACGCATGGGAGTGCTGTCGATAGGCGATCTGAACCAATATCTCGAAAAGACCATCGATGAGGTAAACCCCGACAAAACTCCTGTTGAAAACGAGGTAAAGATATTCCACAACGCCCTCGACTTCTCATCGACACATGTGAGAGACTGCATGCTCCCGCGCAACGAGATAGTAGCCGTGAATATCGACACCACAAGCCGTGAAGAACTGTCAGGACTCTTCACCAGCAGCGGACGCAGCAAGATAGTGGTATATCGCGAGGACATAGACAGCGTGTTGGGCTACATACATGTGAGCGAACTTTTCGATCTCGGGTCCAACTGGAAAGAGCGCATAAAGCCTGTGGTATATGCCCCGGAGACATTGCTTGCCAAAAAACTAATGCGCCGGCTGCTTTCGGAGAAACGGTCTATGGCCGTGGTGGTCGATGAGTTCGGCGGTACTGCCGGACTGGTAACCCTCGAAGACCTCGTGGAAGAGATATTCGGCGATATCCGTGACGAGCACGACTCGTCAGGCGAAATGGTACGCGAGACAGAACCGGGCATTTACGAATGCTCCGGACGCATAGAGATCGAACAGTTGCGCGAGAACTGCCACATCGACATTCCGGAGGACGACGCCTACCAGACCCTTGCCGGATACATACTGTACAACACCGGTGTCATACCCGCCCAGAACGAAGAGATTCATATCGAGAATCTGCGATTCACCATAATGCGCCGCACAGCCACGCGCCTGGAACTGATCCGCATCGACAGCCGGGTTTCCTGAATGGGACGATATTTGGTCCAAAAGGAAGAATTATATGGCCGGAAGCCAATTTTCGGTATATAATTAGTAACTTTGCTGACCAACCATGAATGTTATATATAATTTTGCGGTCAATGCCATCAACGGCGCACTCAACATCTATGCCAGATGCGTGAGCGATAAATGCCAGGGGAAATTCTCACGGTTTCTCACAGGCCGCCGCAATCTCATGAACAGGATAAGGGACGATATGAACCAGATGCCGCGAAAAGGCATGGTGGTGTGGTTTCATGCCTCGTCGCTGGGCGAATACGCCGTGGCCCGTCCGCTTATAGCGCGCCTGCACAGGGAATGCGAATGTACCGTAGTGTTCACATTTTTCTCCCCGTCGGGCTATGAACCGCTACGCGACAGACACCCCGGAATTGACTATCTTTACTATCTGCCGATCGACACCCGGCATAACGCCTGCGAATTTCTTGACGCCGTGCGCCCTGACCGTGCGGTGTTCATCATATCCGAACTGTGGCCCAACTTCCTGCAACAGCTCAAATTCCGGGCCATACCCACTTACTTGGTATCGGCAATAATCCGCGAGAACTCATCATGTTTCAGATGGTACGGAAAGACATTCCGCAAGGCGCTCTTTGCCTTCACAAAGATATTTGTACTCAACGAGGAATCGCGCTTCAACCTTAAGATGTTCGGCTACACGAATGCGGAAGTAAACGGAGACCCGCTGTTTGACAATGCCTCGTTAGTGGCCTCCACCGAATGGAACGACGAGGTGATAAGCAATTTCACCTCCGGCCACAAGGTGTTTATGGCCGGCAGCGTAAGCGACGACAAGGACGCCGATATGGTGTGCCATGTGGCAAACTCACACAGCGGCCTACGCAGTATCCTCGTGCCCCACGACATAAGCGAAAAAGGCGTTGCCCAACTGCAATCGCGGCTTAAAGTCAACTCGAAGCTATACTCCGAATGCGACACTGATACGGACTTTACCGACACCGACGTACTTATTGTGAACAGCATGGGAAAATTAGCCTACATGTACCGATACGCCACGGTAGCGTACGTGGGAGGCGGATTCACACCGCTGCTCCACAGTGTCATCGAAGCCACGGTCTATGGAGTGCCGGTATCATTCGGCCCGCGCATAGAGCGTAAGATAACACCGGCCCAGCTAATGAAGTCGGGACTCGGACAGATGGTCACAACACCCGCAGAACTCGACACATGGGTATGGCGGCTGATCAATGACGATACACGTCTGGACGAGATAAAAGCCGGAGCGCGCGAATATGTCAAGCACAACACCGGCAATGTGGAGTTCCTTATAAGAACCATAATAAATGGGCAATGAAACGGTCGGAAAAGCTAAAATACTACATGTACATGGCTCTGTTCAGACCATTGTCGTGGCTGCCGCTTTGTGTTTTGTACAGGCTCAGTGATTTGCTGTACATGATCCTTTACCATTGCGTGCACTACAGAATAGACGTCGTGCGCCGAAACCTGTCCGAATCTTATCCCGACAAAACAACCGAAGAACGCCTGGAAATAGAGCGTGGTTTCTACCGTCAGCTTGCCGACAATTTCGTGGAGACCATAAAGCTGCTGCATATCTCCGACAGCCAGATGCGCCGCCGCATTACCGTGGACAACGTGGAAGCCGTAGAAAAAGCCGCTGCCGACAACCGGCCGGTAATACTGTTTCTCGGCCATTACTGCAACTGGGAATGGGTCACGGCCATAACCTTGTTTTACGACCGGCCGGAAATATCCGTACAACTATACAAGCCTCTCCACGACAAAGCATTCGAAAAAGTAATGCTCAAGGTAAGATCACGGTTCCATTCCATATCCATAGAAAAAAACAAGGCCTTCCGCGAACTGCTACGAATGCGCCGCGACATAGGGTCGTTCATGGCCGGATTCATTGCCGACGGACGCTCCAATACACGAAAGACCCGTTACCACACGCAGTTCCTGCGCCACGATACGACTTTCTATCCCGGAGGAGAGGAGATAGGCAACCGCATGGACGCCGTATATAAGTATCTCGATGTTAGCAAGACGGGGCGCGGACATTACCGGTTTGCGATCAAAGACATAGTCCCCGACCCTGACAGCGGCGAATATCCTGTGACAAGAAAATATTTACAGATGCTCGAAGCCACCATTGACCGTGAACCCGCCTATTGGCTGTGGTCACACCGGCGGTGGATATGAGAGCCGACATATAAAAAAAAACGATCTGACTTATGAAAATAATCTGTGTTATACCGGCGCGCGCCGAATCATCGCGCTTCTTCGAGAAACCTTTGGCAAAGATATGCGGAAAACCCATGATACAGTGGGTGTGGGAACACTGCAAGGAAGTGGAGATGTTTGAAGAAGTATATGTGGCCACCGACAGCGAAAAGATTGGCTCTGTGGCCGAATCGTTCGGAGCCAAGGTGGTGATGACCCGCTCAGACCATGACACCGCCACCGAACGCCTCTACGAGGTATCGACACGCATCGAGGCCGACCTCTATGTAATGGTCAACGGCGACGAGCCTCTGCTTACAAGCGATGCCATAGTGCAATGCGTGCCCGACGGTCTGAAGCCCGGCGACTTCTTCGTGTCAAACCTCATGACCGACTTCACCAATCCAGTGGAAGTGGTCGATGCGACCAATCTAAAGATAGTTACCGCCGCCGATGACCGCTGCCTGTTCATATCACGCAGCCCCATACCATATCCCAAAGGAGCCATGGACTATGTGTTTCACAAATTTGTGGGAGTGGGGGCATTCACCCGCAAGGCTCTCGACTTCTACCACAACACACCGCGCGGCCCCATCGAAAAAATAGAGGAAAACGACTCTTTCCGTTTCCTTGAGAACCACATGCCCATATATTACTATAACTGCCACTGCAAATCACTCTCGGTCGATAACCGTAAGGACATCGACGGTGTGGAGGCATATCTGCGCAATAAGTAACAACCACACATACCGGCATGAACCTGCTCCCGTCATTCATAACACGGAAATACCACAAGCGACACCGAAAAGCCCTTTACCGCAAAGCGTGTGAACTGCCCGATGCCGACCTGGCGCCATCGGACGATCCCATCGATGTGGTCATACCTATCATAGAGCGCGATCTGGCTATCCTGCCGCTGTGTATGGAAGGTGTGCGCCGCTGTGTGGCCAACAAGGTGGCAGCCGTATATATAGTGGCGGCACCGACCGAGACCATAAAAACAGCAGCCGACAGAATGGGAGCCATATTTGTCGATGAATCAGGAGTGCTTGGATACGATGCTTCCGACCTGCACATAATAACCCGCAACGGAGCCGACCGCAGCGGCTGGATATTCCAACAACTGCTCAAACTGTCGGGAGCCATAGGCCAAAGCCGCAGATTCATGGTCATCGATGCCGACCACATATTGCTCAGGCCACACGTCATGGCCGACAGCCAAGGCCGGCATGTTATGTACATGTCGGAAGAATATAACAGCCCCTATTATGCCAACATGCGCCGCCTTACGGGAATACGCAAACCCGACAGGCTATCGTATGTGGCCCACAAAATGATATTCGACCGCGTGAAGCTGAAGCAGCTGAGGGACATAATCGAGAAGCGCCACGGCAATTCCATGAGCTGGGACAAGGTGATAACATCAAGCCTTGACCTCAAATATACCTCAAATTTCTCGGAATTTGAACTTTACGGCAATTTCCTGCCCGATGCTGACAAAGTGCTCATACCGTGGCGACAGAAAGCCTTGGTAAAAAGCAGCGTGATACCCTGCTATGACGAACTTGTGGAACGCTATGCCGCGGAATACCGGAGCGTGACCTACCCCTATTATATGGCAACCTGAAGAGACAGAAGCGTATGGCGACACGACGTAAAAAAATGCTGGTATTGAGATTTTCAGCTCTCGGCGATGTGGCTATGACCATTCCGGTCATATACTCTCTTGCACGGCACTATCCCGACCTGGACGTCACCGTGGTGACCCGTCCGTTTTTTGCCAGACTGTTTATCGGCGCACCCTCAAATGTAAATGTGATGGCCGTGGACCTCAAAAAAGAGTATCGCGGCCCGTGGGGACTGATAAAACTGCTGCATAAGCTCAAGACCTTACACCCCGACTATGTGGCTGATCTGCACAATGTGTTGCGCACATGGACCATCGACAGATATTTCAAGATACTCGGTGCAAAAGTGGAAATGGTGGATAAAAACCGCCGCGACCGCCACAAACTTTTCGAATCAGGCGAACATCAGAGAGACTACATAGACCGTTACGCAGATGTATTCACTCGATTAGGCTATCCGGTGCAACCGACATTCAGATCACTGTTTGAACGCGATGGCATGCCATCTGTGCCGTTAGAGATACACCACCCTGCAATAGGAATAGCCCCCTTTGCCCGATACACCAACAAGACATATCCCCCCCGACAGATGCTTCGGGTGGTAAAACATCTGACCTCGATAGGCTACAATGTGTATCTGTTCGGAGCCACCGGCAAGGAATCGGAACAGCTCTCGGCATGGGCCGGACAGACAGACCGGTGCACATCGGTGGCCGGAGCCTATCCCATTGACGAAGAACTCGCCATAATGGCGGCCATGGACCTGATGGTGGCCATGGACTCCTCCAACCATCATTTAGCATCATTGGCAGGCACAAAAGTACTTTCGATCTGGGGCGGCACAACTCCCGCATGCGGATTCATGGCCTACGGGCAAGCACCCGACCGCGCATTGCACCTCAGCCTGCCATGCCAGCCCTGTTCGGTGGCCGGAAGCGACTCCTGCCGGCTCGGTGATTTCCGATGTCTGTGCACACTGTCGCCCGAAACCGTAATTGAACGAATCACAAGTATTGTCGCACCCGGCCTATGATGTGGTTCCTACTGATGACAGCGGCGATGTGGCTCTATTACACCACATTCTTTTGCCTGATACAGAAACCCGTATTCGCATTGGGCAACCGTAGCGCCATGCCTTCGGGCACCGGTGCCTCCGCCGTGTGGCAGGTATATCGCCACGGGGTTGTATCCGATGCCATCATATCATCGTATCTATCGGCCATACCCATATTCACAGGCATGGTCTATACCATGGCGCCATGCTTCAGCATATCGGTGGTCATGGGCGCATACAACGCAGTCACAGCCATAGCCATAGGCCTGCTTGTCGTATCGGATACAGCTCTTTACCGCTTCTGGCAGTCGAAAATAGATGCTTCGGTATTCACATACCTGCGATCGCTGAAAGGGGCGTTTGCCAGCGTTTCCACCGCCTATATCGTCACTGCCCTTGTGGCAGTAGCGCTTGTGGCGTCACTATTTTTCGCCGGAGCGCAGACCCTCACATCATACCTGTGCCAATGGGCACCCCGTCAGTTCATGCCTTGGTGGGGCTACCCGGCGGTACCGGCAGCATTTGCCTTGGGCGTAGGCATTCTGTTCATCATAATACGAGGCTTTAAAATACGACCCAACAACCCCAGCGTGGTCTATTTCAGCAATAAACCATTCTATAACCACTGGGCGCTCAACCCGGCCTACAACATAATCTACTCGCTCACGACCAAGGACGAATTCAAAGGAATGTTCGCATAC
This sequence comes from uncultured Muribaculaceae bacterium, assembly GCA_910578805.1. Classification (GTDB taxonomy): domain Bacteria; phylum Bacteroidota; class Bacteroidia; order Bacteroidales; family Muribaculaceae; genus Paramuribaculum. The sequence continues at coordinate 32,776 of CAJTRS010000008.1, forward strand.
TTCACCGAAGAACGCCGGAAAGAAATCATGGACGGGTTGTTTCCAACAGCCGGAACTCCCGCTCGCCGGCTCTTTAAAACCGACCGGCCCAACATACTGCTTATAATCTGGGAGAGTTTCGGCGCGGAGTTTTCAGAAGCGCTCGGAGGCCGACCCGACGTGGCACGTAATTTTGACAGGCTTGTAGGGGAGGGAGTGCTGTTCACACGCTGCCGTGCCGGAAGTTTCCGCACCGACCGTGGCCTGGTGTGCCTGCTCAGCGGGTATCTCGGGCAACCCACGACAAGCATAATCCGGTATAACCGCAAGATAGTCAATCTGCCGGGGCTGCCCCGCACATTGCGTAGGGAAGGATATGAGACCACTGCCGTGCATGGCGGAGACCTCACCATAATGCACAAATCGGAGTATTATCTCGCTTCAGGCCACGACACTCTCGTGAGCCAGAAAGATATGCCCAAGAGCGCTCCGACATGCAAGTGGGGCATCGATGACGGATACATGTTTGATGTGATCCATGACGACATCATGCAAAAAAGCGCACGCGGAGCACGATGGTTCACCACATTCCAGACCCTGAGCTCCCATGAGCCCTTTAAGGTTCCTTACAGCAGACTTGACGATGAGGTGGACAACTCTTTTGCCTACACCGACCACTGTTTAGGACAGTTAATAGATCGCTTAAAAGCCACACCGGCCTGGGACAATATTGTAGTGGCCGTGGTGGCCGACCACGGTCTCAACAGGCAGGGAGCACGCATTGACCATGCGGAAAACTCCCACATACCGCTATTGCTGCTCGGAGGCGCCCTCAAAGACAAAGGCATAGCCATAGACACCCTCATGAGCCAGACCGATCTGGCCGCGACACTTCTCGGACAGATGGATATTGACCACAGCGATTTCACTTTCAGCCGCGACATTCTTGCCGACACTTACACCAGGCATTTCTCCCTGCACTCCTACTCCAACGGATTTGTTCTCACCGACAGTCGCGGAACCACCGACTTCGACAATGTGGCCGACCGCGCGGTAGCCGGAGCCGACACCACCCGGGAAGCGAAAGGAAAAGCCATATTGCAGACACTCTACGAAGACCTCGCCAACAAATAACAGAAGCCCATGAGCATAAAAAACATACTGAAAAGTTCTCCGGCAGGGTTGCTGATCGACCTGTTGCTGGTGTATGTGTGTTACGAGGTGTGCCGCATAGCATTCCTTCTGGAAAATCTCGACCAGTTTCCATCGCTGACATGGAGCGAGATGGCGCGCATGTCCGGAGGTGGCTGGCTATTTGACTCCTCGGCAATATTCTACACCAACGCACTGTTCATACTGCTCTACATATTTCCGCTGCACATAAAGGAAAAGAGATGGTACCGCTCCATGACAAAATGGATATTTGTGGCGGTCAACTCACTGGCAGTGATTATCAATCTTGCCGACTCGGTATTCTTCTCATTCAGAATGCAGCGCTCCACCATGGCCATATTCAGTGAATTCCGAAATGAGGACAACCTGGCATCGCTGCTGTGGCCTGAAATTGTAAGCCATTGGTACTTCGTGCTTCTTGCCGCGGCGCTTGTTTACTTTCTGATAAAGTGCTACCGCAGGCCCGCACCCGTCACCCGCCCGCTGCGCCGGTATTATATAACCAACACCGTCACATTCATCGTCGTAGGATTCGCGGCATTCTGCGGCATGCGCGGCAACATATTTTTCCTTTCTGCCACACGTCCAATCTCGGTAGGCTATGCCCACCGCTTTGTAAAGGACCCTGTGGAGACAGGCATTGTGCTCAACACCACGTTCTCGCTAATTCGCACCGTAGGTCAGGTCATGCCGGAGACACCTGTGTTTTTTGAGAATCGTGAAGAACTCGACGCCATATATTCACCGCTTCATATGCCTGCCGACAGCCTGACACAGCGTAGGAAAAACATCGTGATACTGATTGTCGAGAGTTTCGCCCAGGAGTTTGTGGGAGCCCTCAACCGCGACCTCGACAACGGCACCTACAAAGGATACACCCCATTTACGGATTCCCTGCTGGAACACTGCATGTACTTCGACCGCATGTTTGACAACACAGGATTCTCCATCGATGCCCCGCCGGCCATATTGGCATCTATACCCCGCATGAACCGACCGTTTGTGGTGAGTCCGCATTCGCTCAACAACATCAATTCGCTCGCTTCGGAGCTGAAACACATGGGCTACTACAGCGAGTTCTTCCATGGCGCCGACAATGAATCGCTCGGATTCCACGCATTTACCAAGTCGGCCGGATTCGATGCCTATTCCGGCATGACTGAATTTTACGCCGACGGCCGGTTTGGAGGCAAGGAGCAGTTTGACGGCCACTGGGGCATATGGGACGAACCGTTCCTGCAATTTTTCTGCTCAAAGATAGGCCGAATGCCGCAGCCGTTTCTGGCCACCGTGTTTACCCTGTCGTCACATCACCCGTTCAAGGTACCGGAAAAGTATAAGGACGTGTTCACCGACGAGGGAATACACAAGCTGCACAAGTGCATAAAATACACTGACTACTCACTGAAACGGTTTTTCGAGACAGCATCAAAGCAACCGTGGTACAACAACACCATCTTCGTGATCACAGCCGACCACGGAAGCAGCAAACGCACCCACGACGAATATCTGTCCGATTTCGGGTCATCGAGAATACCCATATTGTTTTTCGATCCTTCGGGCGAACTGCCCCGCGGACGGCAGCCCGGCATAGCACAGCAGATCGACATAATGCCCACTCTGCTTGGCTACGTAGGCTATGACCGTCCCTACATAGCCTTCGGCAAAGACCTCCTAAAGTGCCCCCCCCCAGACACTTGGGCTATAAGTTGGATCAACATTCCACGATTTGTCTCCGGCGACTATGTGATGGAGATGATAGACAACCGTCCGTCAAGTCTCTACGACTACCGTGCCGATCCGTTGCTGAAACAGAATCTGCTCGGCACCGGACTGCCTGTGGAAGCCGAGATGGAGCGCAAATTCAAGGCCGTGATCCAGAGCTATATACAGCGAATGAACACCAACGATGTCTCTATAAAAGACTATAAACAATGACTATATGGAATAAAATATACCACCGGTTACACACCGAGGCGTGGTATCTGTGGTTCAGGGGACACCAGCGCCGCAGACGCGGCGGCAAAGTCGTGAAGCGATATTACTCCGCAGAACTACCCGAAGCCGACCACAACAACAAGACAGTGGTGTATCTGGCCGACGGCCGCACCTCCCATGGCGGTCTTGCCGACCGTCTGCGCGGCATGGTATCCATCTACGATGTATGCCGTGAGAATGGTGTGGACTTCAGGATACACTTCACGTCACCTTTCAGACTGGAACGTTACCTTCAGCCTAACCGACACGAATGGCGCATAGATGACGACGCGTTAAGTTACAGCACCTCCACACCCTTGGGTTATTTCATCGATGCCACCGATGAGAACATAAATCGAGAAAACCGCTTTCAGAGAAAACTGCTGCGTAAGTTTGTAGGCAGCCGGTTCCGTCAGGCGCATGTATATACCAACTACACATGCGGAGAAGAACGATTTGCGGAACTTTTCAACGAACTGTTCCGCCCTACGGAAATAGTCAAGGAGCAAATCGACAAAGCCAAATCAAAACTCGGAGAGGGCTATATCTCGGTATCCACACGGTTTCTGGAACTGCTCGGCGATTTCCGCGAACCGCGAATGCTCCGTCAGCCCCTTGGCGAGAGTGAACGCCGTAAACTGATAGATTCATGCATCAGCCGGATACAAAAGATACATGACCGGTACTGCTCCGACGGCAGGCGCATACTCGTCACCTCCGACAGTACCACATTTCTATCACGGATAAAGGAGCTGCCCTACGTGGAAACGATAGAAGGGTCTGTGTCACACATAGATGCCTCGGACACAGCCCGTGATGACGCCGATCTTAAGACGTTTGTGGATTTCTTCGCCATAGCCGGCGCCACTAAGTCATTCCTGCTTGTCGGACCGGGCATGTACAACAGTAATTTCTCAAAACGTGCCGCACAGATCGGAGGACACGATTTCACAACCGTAAATTTCTAATCATGAAAATATTACACATATTCCCCGGAAAGGTGTGGGGAGGAGCCGAACAGTATGTGCTCGATCTCGGATCGGCTATGCGTGCCAAAGGCCATACGGTAGATTATGTGACGCGCCCTTCCCTTGCGGTAACATCTCGCCTTGAAAAAAGCGGAGAGAACTTCCGTGTGCTGAAATTCGGGGGATTGCTCGACCGCTCCACCTCGGGCGAATTGAGAAAAATATTGTCAGACGGGCGATATGATGTGGTGCACATTCATGATGTGAAATTCGTGACACCGGTAGCCCGCGCCATAAAGCGCTCCGGATCTGCGACCCGGTTGGTGCTCACACGCCACATAGCCCGCGCAAGCCGTACATGCATTCTGCACCGTCCATACTTCCGTTCGCTCCATAAGATGATATTCGTGTCCGGGATTGCATGCCGCAAATGGCGCGAAGCCAACCGGTGGTTCCCGGCGGAAGGCTGCACCGTGATCCACAACAGCATTCCCGATTTACTGCCGGAGAAAGCCGACCGACCTGTAAGGACACGGTACGGCATCGCACCCGATATACCCGTATTTATGTTTACAGGCCGCGTGAGGCGCTCCAAAGGGTGCGAGACCATATTGTCGGCACTCGGCTCACTGAAACACCGCAAATGGGCCATGGTGTTCGTGGGTTCATGCAAACCCCGCGACTATCAGGACCGTCTGATGAAACAGGCCACAGAACTCGGCATCGCCGACAGAGTCCATTTCTACGGATATTCGTCATCGGCGCGTAGCCTGCTCGGAGAGGCTTATGCGGGATTGCAGCCGTCGATAGTGCGTGAGGCATGCCCTCTTTCACCCATGGAGTTCATGCAACAGGAAAAATGCGTGATAACCACCGACAACGGCGGACAGACGGAATATATCACCGACGGACGTAACGGAATCCTTATTTCTCCCGACAATCCGGAGCTATTGGCCGAAGCAATAGGCAAGATACTTGACCACCCCGACCATACGGCCGAAATAGGGCGGCGCGCAGCTGAACACTTCAACACACATCTTTGCTACAGCAATTTTATCGACGCTGTCATAGTGGCATATGGCACGGCGACTTCCGACAGAAGTACCCTACCTGACGTTAAATCAGATTGATTCCGGCGGCGGCACAGACGGCGATCTGTTCGGGAGGCCAGATGGAGGCCTGGACTTCGCCTATGTGGGCTTTCTGAAGCAGGAACATGCACAGACGGCTCTGCCCTATGCCTCCGCCTATAGAATGTGGCAGTTCGCCGGCCAAAAGCCGCGAATGGAAACCAAGCGCGGCACGCTCTTCGCACCCCCGCTCGCGAAGCTGCTCGCGAAGCGATCCGGCGCTCACCCTTATACCCATTGACGACAGCTCCACCGAACGGCCAAGCACGGAATCCCACACCAATATGTCGCCGTTGAGTCCCCGATAGCCGTCGGTATTGGGTGTGATCCAGTCATCGTAATCAGGAGCGCGCCCGTCGTGCGGCTCGCCGTTGCTGAGCCGGGCACCGATGCCTATTATAAACACAGCCCCGTGAGTTCGTGCGGCTTCCGCTTCACGCTCCGGCGCCGTCAGGCCGGGATACAGCCTCAACAGTTCTTCGGTGTGAATGAATGTGATATCCTGCGGCAGGCGCGGCGTAATGTGGGGAAACCGGCGGAATATCATATGCTCGGTGTGCCTGATGGCATCATATATCTTCCGCACCGTGGCTTTAAGATAGTCAAGCGTGCGGTCCTGCTCGCGGATTGTCTGCTCCCAGTCCCACTGGTCCACGTAGAGCGAATGCAGATTGTCAAGATCCTCATCGGCTCTTATGGCATTCATATCGGTGTAAAGACCGTAGCCGGGAGCTATATCGTAGGCCTCAAGCTTCACACGCTTCCACTTGGCAAGCGAGTGCACCACTTCCGCGCGCCGGTCACCGAGCGCCTTTACCGGAAAACTTACGGCTCGCTCCACCCCGTTGAGATCATCGTTAAGCCCCGTGCCCGAAAGCACGAACAGCGGGGCTGTGACACGGCGCAGGCCCAGAGCATCGGCAAGCCGGCTCTGGAAGTCCTGCTTTATCATCTTGATGGCCACTTCGGTGGTCTCAGGCAGAAGTTTACACTTGTATTTGGCAGGTATTATAAGCGACATGACATTATTCATCAGCGTTCGGCACGCATGGGGTTGGTCAAAAAATCTTCATAAGCCTTGCGGATACCATCGCACAGCTCTGTACGGTATTTCCAGCCCAAAGCCATGGCCTTGCCCACATCGAGGAGTTTGCGCGGAGTGCCGTTGGGCTTGGTGGTATCCCACACAATCTTTCCGTCATAGCCCACCGCATCGGCCACCATACGGGCAAGATCCCTGATTGAGATTTCCTTACCCGTACCGGCATTGACGGTCTCGTTTCCTGAATAGTTGTTCATCAGAAACACGCACAGTTCAGCCAGATCGTCAACATAGAGGAACTCTCGCAGAGGCGATCCGTCACCCCAGCACACCACTTCGGCAGCGCCCGCCTCCTTGGCTTCATGGAATTTGCGTATCAGGGCCGGAAGCACATGACTGTGAGTAGGGTGATAATTGTCATTGGGGCCGTAAAGATTGGTCGGCATCACTGATATATAGTCGGTACCGTACTGGCTATTAAGATACTCACAATATTTCAGACCCGATATCTTTGCAAGGGCGTAAGCCTCGTTGGTAGGTTCGAGAGCTGATGTGAGCAGACAGCTTTCCGGCATAGGCTGCGGGGCAAGACGCGGATATATACACGATGACCCGAGAAACTCAAGCTTACGGCACCCGTTGCGCCATGCGGCATGGATCACATTCATCTCCAGCATCATGTTATCATACATAAAATCGGCAAGCGCGCCTGCATTGGCCACTATGCCTCCCACTTTCGCCGCCGCCAGAAACACATATTCAGGCTTCTCCGAGGCAAAGAAATCGTTCACGGCAGCCTGATCGGTAAGGTCAAGCTGCGCATGCGTGCGGGTAACTATATTGTCATACCCCTGACGTACAAGTTCACGCACTATTGCCGAGCCCACCATGCCCCGATGTCCGGCAACGTATATCTTAGAATCCTTGAGCATCATTTCACAATACCTTTTTCCAGATACTCGGCCAGATTGGTGCGCACCTCTTCGCCGGCTTTCTCCACGGCCACCTTGGCCATGTCGGCATCGACCATTATCTTCACAAGCTGCTCGAATGAAGTGCGCTCCTTGGGATTCCACCCTAATTCACGCACGGCTTTTGAGGGATCGCCCCACAGATTGACCACGTCGGTGGGGCGGTAAAAATCAGGCGACACCTCTATCAGCACCCTTCCTGTGGCCGTGTCTATGCCTTTTTCTTCAGCCCCTTCACCTTCGAACCGCAATTCTATCCCGGCATGGCGGAAAGCCAGCTGGCAGAATTCGCGCACGGAGTGCTGCTCGCCGGTGGCTATCACGAAGTCCTCCGGTGTGTCATGCTGAAGAATAAGCCACATGCACTCCACATAGTCCTTGGCATATCCCCAGTCGCGCAACGACGAAAGATTTCCGAGAAACAGCTTTTCCTGCTTGCCCTGGGCTATGCGCGCGGCGGCAAGGGTGATCTTGCGGGTTACGAACGTCTCGCCGCGGCGCTCCGATTCGTGATTGAACAGAATGCCCGAACAACAGAACATGTTGTAAGCCTCGCGGTATTCCTTAACGATCCAGAACCCGTAGAGCTTGGCCACGGCGTAAGGACTGTAGGGGTGAAACGGCGTATCCTCGTTCTGAGGCACAGTCTCCACTTTGCCGTAGAGTTCCGATGTTGACGCCTGATATATGCGGCATGTCTCGACAAGCCCACACAATCTTACGGCCTCGAGCACGCGGAGCACACCTGTGGCATCGACATTGGCCGTGAATTCGGGCGAGTCAAACGACACCTGCACATGGCTCTGTGCCGCAAGGTTATATATTTCGTCAGGACGCACCTTGCTGACAATCTGCATAATGCTCATTGAATCGGTAAGATCGGCATAATGCAGATGAAAATTCGGCCTTCCCTCCAGATGAGCTATGCGTTCACGGAAATCCACCGACGAGCGGCGTATTGTGCCGTGCACCTCATATCCTTTTTCCAACAAAAATTCGGCAAGAAACGAGCCGTCCTGCCCTGTAATACCTGTTATAAGTGCTTTTTTCATATAATTCGTGTGTTAATCCAAAAATAAAAAACATATAATTATGATTTTGCAAATATAACGTTTTTTCATAATCAGCGCAAAACCGCCTTGCGTATTACAGAATCTCCCGACTCGAGTCTTATTTCCACGATGTAAACACCGGCGCGGCCAACCGTAACCTCCGCTTCGGAGCTGACGGCCATAATGCGGCCGGTGCAGTCGTAAACGGTAATTCCGCTCACACCGCAGGCTGCTTCGACACGCAGTGTCATACCGTCGGCTATCACAGTCACCTCATCAGCATCGCCGACCACCTCGTCGATCGAGCCTAAATCAGCGGCCGACAGCACTTTGACATCCACGCTTTTCACTCCTTTACCAAACGAGCGCAGCAGCACATCGGCCCGGACTATATCCACCGACTCATTACCGGCGTTATCCACTGTGGTCACTCGGAATCCTGCACCCTCATTGGTGGAAAGCTCTATCTCCCTGTCGAATCCGAACCGGACGGCTCACACCGGACGGCTCACACGGAACGAGTTGAACACAGTGTTGAAATCACGCCGGTCAACGGTAAGATCAAAATAACCGCTCAGCCCGAAACGCTCGGCAAGATGGCCGTAAAGATATTCTATGCGCTTCTTCAGCCACTCTTTCAACCTGACGGTCTCCCTCTGCCAATACGAATAGGCATAGTCGATGTTGGTGTTATAGACACCGAGGTGACGCCGGTATTCAGGCTCATATGCCGCCTGCAGCTCATCTATCACCTCTTCGATGTAGTCATACTGCAGATAATCGCCCATGGAAACGAGCATTTTGTCAAGGAACTTATCCTTGGCGACATCTGACTCTATAAAACGACGGTACAGCGCTCTGGTCCGTGTCAGGCCGGCCTGCTGCTCCCAGTTGTCGCCGCTGATGATATAGCTATAGTAGTCATAGTCCCATGCGGTGTCACCCCAGCCGCCCCAAAAATCGTAATCCTTCATGATCCAGCGCCATTTGGCTCCATCGTCCCATCTGCGCCAGGCCACCACATTGTTGCCCATATAATCGAAACCGGCACCGAAATAATTGGCGGTAAACCCTGTAAGGAAGTTATAAACGTCAACCATGTCCTCAATCCGGGAGTAAGTCACATCGGGATCCGATACCGTTTCGAGCAGTCGGTTAAAGGCGTCCATTGTGCCACTCTGCAACTCCACGCAGTTCTCCACCATGTCTATATCCTCCAGACCGTCGTAATTGGCTTCCACATGATCTTCGTTGGTGCGTTCACGAAGGTCTATTATACCGCGGTACTCTCCGTTGAGATAAAGTATCACCGGACGGTAGGCCTGCCAGTCCACGTCGTTGCAGTTGCGGCCACACAGAGTCTGGATCAGCACATCGCGCACGTGAGAGTAATAGAAATCCTGGCCGCTGTTACGAAGCTCAAACGATTTCACCTCAGCCACGCCCGGCTTCTCCGGCCACATGCCGCCGGTATCGAACCGCTTTACTCCGAAGCGTTTGTTGGCATAAACTTTCATGGACTTCTGCGGCTGCACGCGGGTTGACGACCCTTTCAACGCAGTCTCGCCAAGTTGATTGATGGTGCATTCATGACCGCCGGCGTCCATCGGAGAGAAATATTCGATATTCACCGGACGACGCCAATCCTGTTTGAAATTCGGATTCTCATCGTCGGGTTCGCCATGAAATATGCCTCGGTCGGCGCTCCAGAAATTATCGGGATCGGTGCTCATACACACCACACCCAGCTGCGTGGCCTCAGGGTGCAAAATATATGTATGGCACACCGAAAGCGGATTGAGCGCATGCCTCGACATAAGCTTTGCGCGCACAGGTGTGGACCGCTCTATGGTGAGGTCAACCGATTTGCCGAACACCATATCCGAGGCCGACGGCTCGCGGCCGTCAGTAGTGACACACAACAGGGCATCGGAGGGCACTCCGTCGGGAATGCTCACTGACACCTTTACAGGCCCCGGGAACAAGCCTCCGGCGACACTATAGACAGGTGCGGGAAGCAGTTCTTTTGACGTAACCGTAGAATTGGCCTTGCCCGGGGTACCGTCAACCATATATCCCCACTCCGCAGCTCCATCGCCTATGCGTCCGTAGGATATTTCGGGAGCGGGCATTTTGGCCAGACTGACCATATCGGCTTTCATACCCGAAGGGTTATAAAGCACCACTACACCCTTGCCGGAATCGACACGCTCGTCAGTGTGCACACCATAGGCTTCCTTGTCACAGTATATCAGCAGATAACCGCGGGCGGGAACTATGGTATCGATATCGAAAGCATATGCTTTGGCTATGTCATCTTTTACACTCAGTTTCCAGTCACGAAGATTAATTCCGACATTGGTGGGGCTATACAGCTCCACCCATGAATCGGGGAAATCATCATCGGCATACACCATGTTGATATTCGACTGCATGACTTCATTTATTACCAACTGCCCTCGGGCAACGACTGATGACAGAAAGAAACAACAACTTAATAACAAAATACGGTTCATAGAAAAATCCTTTATAAATAGAAATGTGTATATTATCATGTGTTTATCGGGCATAAAGATACGATACATCTATCACCTGCACATCAGACCGGTCAGTTAAAACAAGTTAAATAATCCACTTAACATACACAAAACCAATGCACTGTCCCAAACCGACATGACCGTTGCATAAAAAAACGGCGGCAGGCTCCGGTTATTCATCGGAAGCCTGCCGCCGCTATGATATACCGGCGGATACCGCGCTACGTCAGTCTATATTGGGATTGAGAGCATGCCAATCGGCTATAGGAGGAAGCACACCCATGGCTATCACCTCATCACGCAGGGTGCAAAGATGCCTGTAACTCTCTTCGAGTTCTTTCTGTTCGGCGGGAGTGCCCTGCACTTCACGGTAATGCACACCGCTGCTGTCAATAGATGTCTCCATAGCCATCATTATGTGGTTGAAGCGGCCGTTGTCAACATAACAGCCGGCAGGCCAGCGGAACGGTTTGCCGCCCATAGCGGCCGCGATCATCTCTATCGACAGATATGCCGGACTCTGGAACGAAGAGCGGCCTCGCAGGTCTATTATCTTCTTTCCACCTTGGATCACACGCACTTTAAGCTCCTCCCAATCCTTTTCGGGCAGACATTCCGTGCCTATTATCTCCGTCAAGGGCTTACCGTCAACCATAGTCGTCGAGGCAAACACAGCCATCTGCTCGCCATGGCCTCCATAAGTACGGCAGTTTACTATTTCGGAAGCGGGAACATGAAGATACTTCACAAGTTCGCTCTGGAGCCTGGTGCTGTCAAGAGCTGCAAGAGTAGTCACCTGCGAGGGCTTCAGTCCGGAATAGAGCAGAGTGATAAGCCCGGTGATATCGGCGGGATTGAATATCACCACTATATGCTTCACATCGGGGCAATATGCGCGCACGTCCTTGCCGAACTGTTCGGCTATCTGCGCATTGCCCTTCAGCAGGTCCTCGCGTGTCATGCCGGCCTTACGCGCTGCTCCGCCGCTCGACACTATATATTTCGCCCCCGTGAGCGCCTCTTTGATATCGGAGGTGTATGTGAGATTCACGCCCTCGAAAGCACAATGGTACAACTCCTCGGCCACACCCTCAAGAGCGGGACCGTAGGGATCATAAAGACAGATTTCAGGCGTAAGATGCATCATCATGGCCGTCTGAGCCATATTGGAGCCGATCATTCCGGCCGCACCTACTATCACCAATTTTTCATCAGTAATAAATTCCATAACGGTTAATTTATAAGGTTAGTTATATCTATGTTTTTTTACAAATCATCAGTAATAACAATTTCGGACTCATAAAGTCAGATGCCTTTGCATATTTCACACGCCAGACCTGCCAATGCGGTCTCATCGTCCGCAGTAATGCGGGAGCGTATGGTCACCGTATCACCCGCAAATGTTATGCCGGGCAGCGTCTCAAGCATTTTACGCATAAGCCTTCCGGCTACCGGCGCCCAGGAGCCGTTTTCCACCACTCCCACAATGCGGTTGCGGTAACCCTTTATGACAAGATGGTAGAGGAAATCGTGCATGGCAGGAAATATACCGGCATCATAAGTGGGAGCGGCCACCACCATGGCACTGTGACGGAACGCCTGAGCCACAGCCTCGGACATGTCACACAGACAAAGGTTCATCACCGTAACATCGCCCACACCCTTCGAACGCAACACATCGGCAATATGCACGGCAGCCTCCTCCGTACCGCCATATATCGAGGCATAGGCCACCAGCACCCCGCGGCACTCGGGCTGATAACGGCTCCATGTATCGTAAAGTTTCACATAATAGCCCAGATGCCCGCGCAGCACCGGACCGTGGAGCGGAGCAATAACGTCGATAGGAGGCGCAGTGAGCTTCCTGAGCAACGACTGCACCTGATTGCCATACTTGGCCACTATGTTCATGTAATATCGTCTGGCCTCGTTGATCCACTCATCGGCATACTGGAGGGAGCCGAACTTGCCGAAAGCATCGGCCGAAAAGAGCACCCTTTCCGAACTCTCGTAGCTGACCATCACTTCAGGCCAGTGCACCATAGGTGCGGCATAGAATGTAAGATGATGTGTGCCGAGGTCAAGGACATCGCCCTCCTTCACGGCGATTGCACGATCCGCAAAATCACGGCCGGGAAAGAACTGCGGCAACATACTTATGGCCTTGGCCGATGCGACCAGCATGAGCCCCGGCCAGCGGTCCATAGCCATTGCCACACACGACGAATGGTCAGGCTCCATGTGATGCACCACCAAATAGTCGGGCTGCCGGCCTCCGGTAGCCTCCTCCACAGAGCGTATCCACCTCATGCCGCTGCCTGCCTCAACAGAGTCCATGACAGCGATCTTACTGTCAATGATCACATAGGAATTATAGCTCATGCCGTGAGGCAGACGGTACTGCTGTTCAAACAAATCGGCCGACGGGACATCTATACCCGTAAATCTTATGGCCGGAGTCACAAATTGATTCATAATGTAATGGTGTGATAAATAAACAATATCGCGGCAAACTTACTGAAAATAACAGAGAGCGCATCAAAATCCATCTACAAAATTCAGACACACACCTACATAATTTATTAAAAACATTGCGCACCGAAATGTTCACAACCCCGGCTCAAAAAAAACAATGAAATATTTAAAACAACAGCAAAAATACAACCACACTGAAACACAGTAGATTATAATATTTTTCGCAAAAAATTCTCAAAAAAAATCGCCAAAACACTTGCAGGAATTAAAAACGTGTATTAACTTTGCACTCGCAAAACGGCAAGAACGCCACTTGCACCTCTAAACTTGGTGTGGTAGTTCAGCTGGTTAGAATACCTGCCTGTCACGCAGGGGGTCGCGGGTTCGAGTCCCGTCCATACCGCTGAGGAGAGAGGAGAATGAGTAATGAAAATTTGAGAAATCAAATTGAATATTACTCATTCTTTTTTCGTATAAAAACCTTTGGAAAATATCCAAGAACGGGCAGTCGCCCCGCACCCTCGAGATAGCCGACCGGTAACTTTCGGCGAGAAAAACTTGAGCGGATATTTGGGCATTGTGAAGAATTGGCGTACCTTAGCCGAATGAAAGAGATTTCATCAGCGCTAAGGTGCGCTTCTTATTACAGATAACCGAATATTCTAAAAATATCAGATGGCTAAAGTTGTTATAATAGGAGCCGGCGGCGTAGGCACCGTAGTGGCTCACAAATGTGCTCAGAATCCTCAGGTATTCACCGAAATAGTGCTGGCTTCGCGTACACGCTCCAAATGCGATGCGATAGCCGCTAAAATAGGGTCGAACCGTATAACCACCGACACCGTCGATGCCGACAGCGTGCCCCAGCTCGTGGAGTTGCTGCGTCGTCACAAGCCCGACATGGTGATCAACGTGGCTCTCCCCTATCAGGACCTCACCATAATGGACGCCTGCCTGGAATGCGGCGTGAACTACCTTGACACAGCCAACTACGAGCCCAAGGACGAAGCCCACTTCGAATACTCGTGGCAATGGGCCTACAAAGAAAAATTCGAGAAAGCCGGACTCACGGCCATATTGGGCTGCGGATTTGACCCGGGAGTATCGGGGGTGTTCACAGCCTATGCAGCAAAGCACTATTTCTCCGACATGGAATATTTAGACATCGTGGACTGCAACGCCGGAGATCACGGCAAGGCTTTCGCCACAAACTTCAATCCCGAGATAAATATCCGCGAGATAACACAAAACGGACGTTACTATCAGGACGGCAAATGGGTGACCACCGGACCGCTCGAGATACACAAGCCCCTCACATACCCCAACATAGGCCCGAGAGAGAGCTATCTGCTGTATCACGAGGAGCTTGAAAGCTTAGTGAAAAACTATCCGTCGATAAAGCGCGCACGCTTCTGGATGACATTCGGACAGGAATATCTGACCCACCTGCGGGTGATACAGAACATAGGCATGGCCCGTATCGACGAGGTGGACTACAACGGCGTGAAGATAGTGCCGCTGCAGTTCCTCAAAGCCGTGCTCCCCAACCCGCAGGACTTAGGCGAGAATTACCACGGAGAGACCTCGATAGGCTGCCGCATAGAGGGACGTGACAAAGAGAACAAGCACCTGACATACTACATATACAACAACTGCTCGCACGAAGAGGCCTACCGCGAGACCGGCATGCAGGCCGTAAGCTACACCACCGGAGTGCCGGCAATGATAGGAGCCATGATGTTCCTTACCGGCAAATGGAACATGCCTGGAGTGCACAACGTGGAGGAATTCGATCCCGATCCCTTCATGGAACAGCTTTCCGTTCAGGGACTCCCCTGGCATGAAGCGTTCAATCTGGACCTGGAAGTGTGACACCCGGCCGGAAACGATGAGTTAAAGACACAGACATAAATCATAAACCATCAACACAAACATCACCATCTATGAATCGCAGATTTCTCTCCGCCATGGCCATCGGATTAGGCACTATGGCAGCATCACTGCTCGGGTCATGCTCGTCGGACAATGCCGACATACTTAAGAATGTGCCCTACGACGCGGCATATGTAATGACCTTTGATCTCGAAAACCTCCTCGAAGAGGCTGAAATATCAGTAAGCGGCGACAGTCTCGTGCTGCCCGAATCGCTCTCTGCATTCAAAAACCAGATTCCGACCGAAGTATCGACAGCGGTGGCTGCGATATACAACGCCATCGACCCAGAATGCGTGGCAATATACACCACCGATGCCTATTCACAGCCCGAACCCGTGCTTTTATTCACTATCGCCGACCAAAGCAAGCTCGAATCTCAACTGACTTCGTTTGAGCATTCATCGGCCGACGGCTTCGATATCTATGAAAAGAACGGCGCAGTGCTCATGGTCAAAGGCAACCAGGGTTGGGTGGTGAACCGCCGTAAAATGATCGACACCGTGATGGCCGACATCAAAGCCTCGGCCGACAAGTCGATTCTTGACCAGGAGATAGCCGCCAAGGCGCTCCGTGCCGACAACGACTTCAACTCCGTGATATATCCGGGCAACTATATGGCCATGCCCCAGTTCAACTACTGGATAGTGTCGCAAGGTGACATGGAAGGTTCAAAAGCGACCACACGCATACGTGCTTACGGAAGCGACGGCAAGGAATTATCGCTCAAGGACAACGTTATGTTGGATCACATATCGTCCGAAGCGCTGCGCTACATGGCGGCCAACACCGTAGGCATGATGGCCGTAGGCTTCAACAAGGACTTTGACTGGAACGCCTATTCATCAATAATGATGATGAGCGGCATGCACCGCAGCAACGTGCAGATGCTCGTGCAGATACTCAACGCCCTTGACGGCACCGTGGCTGTGGGCATAGCACCCAAGTCCGACAAGCCATTTGACTGGACAACCTCGACACCTGCAGACTGGACCCTGACTGCCACCGCGCAGATAAAGGAGGAACAGGCTTCGCAGCTTATCGAACAGGCCAAAAGTCTGGCATCGATGACCGGAACCGCCATCAATGACGCCACCCCCACAGGCTTCACCATGACAAACAAGGATTTCACCGTTTACGTAAACTATGCCGACGGCATGCTCAACCTGAGCGTCAACACACCTGCACGCGAACAGGCAAACGACCTTGGTTCGGTAACTGACGGCAAATATTTCTCGGCACTGGTACGCATACCGGCCCTGAGCACGGTATTCCCCGTAAAAGGACTCGACTTCGGCTATGAGATTTCCTACGAACTCGAGGAGACCGAGCTGAAATTAACCATGGAGGTAACCGGCCGGAAAATCCCGGTGATGGAATCCGTATATCGGATATTCGATGCGCTGAACACCTATATTTCAGACGGGAACCGACCCAATCCTGCCAACGGAGAAATATCGGAAGAAGTGGTCGAAGAGTTGGTCAATCTGTAAGCCTTTCAGGTAACTTGATACAGGAAATCACACTTAGGCAGACGTTGCCGCGCGTGTTTGAAGGCATGGAACATGACAGTCCGGTACGTGATTCACATATCTGGCTTCAGGAGGTCTCATTCACACGCGGCGGCTTCTATCTGATAGAGGCCGAGTCGGGCACCGGAAAATCCTCACTGTGCAGCTTCATCTACGGTAGCCGCGGCGATTACCGCGGCACCATAGAGTTTGACGGCACCGAAATCAGAAACAACTCCATAGACCGCTGGTGTGAACTGCGCACACACTCCCTGGCTTATCTGCCGCAGGAGATGCAACTGTTTCCTGAACTCACCGTAGAGGAAAACATCGAGATCAAGAACCATCTCACCCGTCACCGTTCGCCGCAATGGATACGCCGCACTCTGGAACGCCTCGAAATAGGCCATAAACTCCGCGTGCCTGCGGCTCTGCTGTCAGTAGGTCAGCAACAGAGGGTGGCTATAGTGCGTGCGCTCTGCCAGCCTTTCGACTTCCTCCTCATCGACGAGCCGGTGAGCCATCTCGACGCCCGAAACAACGACATGGTGGCCTCCCTGATCGCTGAAGAGGCTCAGGCACAAGGAGCCGCCGTGATAGCCACATCGGTGGGCAACAAGATAAATCTCGCATTCCAATCCGTAATAAAGCTATGAGACACTCCCTGGTGTGGCAGTTACTGAAACGCAATATCAGCAAGGGACAGCTTGCCGGATATGCGGTTGCCAATATGATAGGACTGTCGATAGTCCTGTCGGCACTGCAGTTTTATCTCGACATCAGTTCGGTAGTGGAGTCAGATGATTCGTTCATATCCCGCGACTACATCATCATATCAAAGAAAGTGGGACTCGCAGGCTCACTCCTTACGGGCGACCGCGCAGACTTTTCCAAAGAGGAGATAGCCGACATCGAGGCCCAGCCATGGACACGCCGCACCGGAGCGTTCACAGCAGCGGCCTACAGTGTATCCGGAGCTCTGGAACTTGGCGGACGCCACATGTCAACATATCTGTTTTTCGAGTCCATACCCGACGAATTCTTCGACATCACACCCCGTAACTGGCATTTCGATCCTGCGACCGATACCGAAGTCCCTATAATCATAAGCAAGGACTATCTGACACTCTACAACTTCGGTTTCGCATCATCGCGCGGCATGCCGCAGATAAGCGAATCAATGGTGAGTATGGTGCCGCTGCGCATATCCATAAGCGGCAACGGGCACCAGCAGTGGATCAACGGGCGCATAGCGGGATTCTCATCGCGGCTCAACACCATAGCCGTGCCCGAAGAGTTCATGACATGGGCCAACGACAACTTCGCCGACACTCCGGTAGCCAATCCTTCACGACTGATAATAGAGGTGAACACGCCCGGCGACCCGGCCATTGCCGACTACCTCCGTGACCACGGCTATGAAAGCGCGGGCGACAAGGTCGATAACAGCCGCGCGGCCTATTTCCTTTCAGTGGCTACCGCCGTGGTTGTCGCTGTCGGCATTGTGATCAGTCTGCTCGCATTCTTCATACTGCTGTTGAGCATCTACCTGCTCTTGCAGAAAAACCGGAGCAAGCTCCGGTCACTCATGATGCTCGGCTATTCGCCGTCACAGGTGGCCCGACGGTACTACATGATTACCGGAGGCATAAACCTCGCCGTTCTGGCCGGAGCCACGACGATCATGCTTGTGGCATCGCATCTGTGGCAACGCCCTCTCGAAGCACTCGGAATCGGCGGCAGCTCACCCCTTGCGGCCATAGCGGCCGGAGTGTTGATAATGGCGCTCATCACCGGAGGCAACTTCATGGCCATAGCGCGTAACGTGCGCCGGACATTCCCGCGGCCCTGAATCCATTTGCTTTTACACTGCCTTAGTCGTATCTTTGCAAAACCGTTAACCGGCCACAACCGTTATTACAACGTATATGAAAGACCTTATCATCGACAACGAATCCTCCGAACGCGCCATATTAGTGGGGCTGATAACTCCGAGCCAGAACGAAGCCAAGGCATCGGAATACCTTGACGAACTCGCGTTTCTGGCCGACACGGCCGGAGCGGTGACCGTGCGTAAATTCCTTCAGCGGCTGCCCGGAGCCGACTCACGCACATTTGTAGGCAAAGGCAAACTCGAAGAGATACGGCAGTATGTTGAAACAAACGACATAGGCATGGCCATATTCGACGATGACCTCACCTCCAAGCAGGTGGCCAACATAGAACGTGAACTTAAAGTAAAGATTCTCGACCGTACGAGTCTCATACTCGACATATTTGCAAAACGCGCGCAGACCGCCAACGCCAAGACACAGGTGGAACTGGCACAGTATCAGTATCTGCTGCCACGTCTCACACGCATGTGGACACACCTCGAACGCCAGCGTGGTGGTATAGGCATGCGTGGTCCCGGTGAGACACAGATCGAGACCGACCGCCGAATAATTCTCGACAAGATATCGCGGCTGAAAGCCGAACTCAAGGACATCGACCGCCAGAAATCCATTCAGCGCAAAAACCGTGGCAAGCTCACACGGGTGGCGCTTGTAGGATACACCAACGTGGGCAAATCAACTCTCATGAACCTTCTGAGCAAGAGCGATGTGTTTGCCGAAAACAAACTGTTTGCCACTCTCGACACCACAGTGCGCAAAGTTATCATCGACAATCTGCCATTCCTGCTCACCGACACAGTGGGATTCATCAGAAAACTCCCCACACATCTGGTGGAATCGTTCAAATCCACCCTCGACGAGGTGCGCGATGCCGATGTGCTGCTTCATGTGGTCGATATCTCCCACCCAAACTTCGAGGAGCAGATAGAGGTTGTCAACCGCACGCTTGCCGAGGTGTGTGGCGGCGCCGACAAGCCCATGATAATGGTATTCAACAAAATCGACGCATTTTCCTACACCCCCAAGGATTCCGACGACCTGACCCCGCGCACGCGTGACAATGTGCCTCTTGAAGAGTTGAAAGAATCATGGATGAGCCGCATGGGCAACGATGCCGTGTTCATATCGGCCAAAAAGGGGATAAACATCGATGAACTGAAACAGAAAATCTACGAGAAAGCCAAGGAGATACATCTCACCCGCTTTCCTTACAACGATTTCCTGTTCCAGAAATACGACGAAAGCGACATATCGGCCGAATAGGCCCGCCTACTTGCCGGCTCTTTTCGGATTGGCGGGAAACCAGCCTTTGCGCACACGTTCCTCCTGCTCTTTTATCTCCTTGACAGTCCAGAACGAGGAGAATGCAAATACACCCAAAAGCGATGACCACAGCACATCGCCCACGGCCACCGATCCGGCCAATGCCACAACACCGAGCAGCACGAACCACCACCGGCACCCCGTGCCGAAATAATAATGACACTTTATGACCACCGGGTGAAAAAGTCCTATTATCAGAAATGTACCTACACCGATCACCAATCCGAGTAGGTGATATCGGGCTAAAAAATCAGTCATCGTACAGAACAGTATTTAATATTTGCCATAAAAACTACAGACAGAGTGGATACACACAAGGCATCACCAGCCGCCGGAAGCCCCACCGCCTCCGGTCATACCGCCACCGAAACTTCCTCCGCCGAATCCACCGCCGCCAAAACCACGGCCGCCTCCGCCTCCGGGTATTATCACCACGGGAGTGGCTAATTTGGCTATGGTGTAAGGCTTGGAAACAGAAGACTGACAGTTGCGGCACGAATACAGCTTCTCGCCGCGCCCTTCGCGTGAAGCGGTAGGCTGCGAGATTATACGGTTGCCGGCCAATGCCATAGTGCGGGCTCCGCACCGCGGACACACCGTGTAACTGCTCTGACGGTTTATATACGGTATGACGTCCTTCTCTCCGCAAGTATCACACAGCCACACATCATAGTCTATCGAGTTGAGACGTTCCTCCATATCCTGCGCCGGAGTCAGATAATCATTGTCATGCACCTCGTCAAGCTTGTGCATCTGACCGCCACAGTTAGGACAATTCCTCTTATGGTCGCGGATACGCTTCATCAGCCACACACACAGCAGATAAGCCGGTACAGGTATGCCCAGGCCTATAAATGTCACAAACAGAGCCACAGGCTTGATATTATTGAGCAGCCGGTAACGTTCCCGCTCCGTACGACGACGCGATGAAAGCATGACATACAGCACCCATGCCATCATTATTCCGAGACCTGCCAGTCCGGCATAGACCATAAACATTATCGGGTCGGTGTCATCACCGGATTTACTTCCGCGGGCATCGTTGGCATACTTCGACAATATCTCGTCACGGGCTTCGGGACGAAGCAATATCTCCGAAGACATAGCCACGGCCGTCTCCAGGCCGGCCGCATAATCACCTGTCTTAAAAGACGATATGGCACGGTCACGTATGCGGCCGCAAACACCGTCGGGGAGCAGGCCCTCAAGGCCATAACCGGTGCGAATGGCCATTTTGCGCCGTTCAGTCACCAGAAGTATAAGCAGTCCGTTGTCTTTGTCTTTTTTGCCAATCTCCCATATCTCGAAAAGTTCGGTGGCAAAACTGTTCACATCATACTCCGGAGCCATGTCGGCTATCGCCACCACCACCGGCTCGGCCGATGTGCGGCTCCACACCGTACCGAGCATGGCATTGAGCGAATCCACAGCGGAGGGCGACAGGATACCGTCGGGATTGGAAACATATTGCGTACGGTCTGCCACATGCACGTTTGGCACCTCGGCAGGAGTATAATATCGTCCTGCCCACGCACATATTGAGGTCAGTACCGCTATTGTAAAGGTAATCACACGTCGTTGCATAATTCTAAGTTTTATAGCTATAACAATTTAAAGGGCATCTTTATCAGTGGGCCTCCAACCAGTTCCGGCCGGTGCCCATCGACACCTCAAGGGGCACACTGCCCGAAAACGCCTCCTCCATGTTGCGCAGCACAATATCCTGCACCGTGGCCAACTCATCAGGTCTCACATTGAATATCAGCTCATCGTGAACCTGCATTATCATTCTCGAAGCCAAAGACCGTGACTCCATCTCGGCATATATACGCACCATGGCTATCTTGATAATGTCGGCTGCCGATCCCTGCAGAGGCGCATTGATGGCATTGCGTTCGGCATATCCGCGCACCACCGCGCTACGGCTGCCTATGTCGGGCAGATATCGCTTGCGGCCCATCACCGTTGTCACAAAGCCGTTATCGCGCGCCGACTGAATGCTTGAGTCCATATATTCCTGAACACCGGGATATGTGCGGAAATAGCCGGAGATCAACTCCTTGGCCTCACTGCGTGATATCCCGAGACGTTCCGAAAGCCCGAAAGCCGAAATGCCATAGATAATACCGAAATTGGCGGTCTTGGCATTGCGGCGCTGGTCATCGCTCACCTCCTCAAGCGGAAGATGATACACCTTGGCCGCCGTGGCCCGGTGAATATCGGCACCCGAAAGAAACGCATCGATCATGCCTCTGTCGCCGCTCATGTGAGCCATGAGCCGCAACTCTATCTGAGAATAATCGGCAGAAAGGAATATGTCGCCGTCATCGGCTATAAACGCACGCCTGATCTCACGTCCGTCATTGGAACGCACCGGTATGTTCTGCAGATTAGGATTAGTAGATGATATGCGCCCCGTGGCGGTGACTGTCTGGTTGTACGATGTATGTATCTTGCCTGTAACCGGATTGACCAGCTGTGGAAGGGCATTGATATACGTTGCCAGAAGTTTTCGCAAAGCCCTTATTCGCAATATCAGGTCCACGATCTCATAGTCGGAACGATATTTTTCAAGTATCTCTTCCGTAGTGGAAAATGCACCGCGTTTAGTACGCTTGGCCTTGGGGTCTATGGCCAATTTACCGAAAAGCACCTCACCCACCTGCATGGGCGAACTGATATTGAACTTGACTCCCGCAAGCTGATATGCACGGTCTTCCATGTCATTGAGCCTGCGTGAATAATTCATCGACAGTTCGGCCAGTTCGGCCGTATCCACCCTAACACCGGTCCATTCCATCTCGGCCAACACCTTTATCAGCGGAAGCTCTATGTCATCAAGCAGTGGCTTCTGCTGCTGCGCCTCTATCTCCGATTCAAGGACCGGCATGAGCCTCAGAGCCGAATCGGCACACTCGCAAATGTGGTCGGCACGTATGGACACCGCATCGGTGACCTCCTTGGCCGCAGGTGACATCATCTCATAGTCAAGATATTTCATTGTGAGCACCGGAAGGGTGTGCTTGGTTTCGGGATCGAGCAGATAATGAGCCACGGAAGTGTCGAAATAAGGAGCTGTCCACTCCACACCGAGCCGCTTCATCAGCAGATAAGCACGCTTGATTTCATCGCCCGCTATCGTAAGCGACGACATGAAAAGAGGTGCCAGCAACGGTTTCACTCCGGCAATATCGGCCGTTAGCGGAACATAACAGGCCTCTCCCGGCGAAACAGCTATGGCCATGCCCCTTATCTTGGCTGTCATGGCTTCTTCGCCATCAGCGTCTATACTTATACCCACACATTTCCGTGAAATTGCCCTCGATATCATTTCGGATATCTGGAAGGCCGACGTGATCACAGTGTAGGTATGTGGTGTGGACGCTATGGAAGTCACCGGGGCATTGTCGTCATTCTGAGGGAACATATCGAACAGCGAACCCATGGCCGGCAATGCACCATCGGCCGCAGACTGCGCTTTTTTAGCAGGAACCGCCACCGACGTATCACCAGTGAGACGGGTGATAAAAGAGCGGAATTCAAGACGCCGGTATATGTCGAGCAGCTGTTCCTTATCCTCCGGCCGCCGCACAAAACTTTCGAGGGTTATATCACCCAGCGGCACATCGGTCTTTATGGTGACCAGATATTTCGAATCCCGTATCTTGTCGGCATTGTCCGTTATCTTATTGCGTAAGGCTCCTTTAAGGCTTGATGCATGTTCGAGCAGATTCTCCACCGAGCCCCATTCGGCAATGAGTTTCACGGCGGTCTTCTCCCCCACACCCGGACAGCCGGGCACATTGTCACTCGCATCACCTTCCAAGGCCAGCAGATCCACCACCTGTGCCGGCGATGAAATGCCGTAACGCTCACATATCTCACGCGGCCCGCGCACCTCAAAGCCCTCGCCCCTGAGCGACGGGCGATACATCAGCACTCTGTCGGTAACCAGCTGGCCGTAATCCTTGTCGGGGGTCATCATATAAGTGACAAAATCCGCCTCCCTGGCCTTGCGTGAAAGCGTCCCTATGACATCATCGGCCTCATAACCGGCCACTTCCACCACCGGTATGTGGTAAGCCTGCAATATCTCCTTTATATATGGCAGAGAATTGGTGATATCCTCGGGCTGTTTGTCGCGCTGAGCCTTATATTCCGGATAAAACTCATGACGGAACGTCGAGCCGCCGGGGGGATCGAAACACACTGCGATATGGGTAGGATTCTCCTTGCGCAATATATCTTCAAGCGTATTGCAGAAGCCGAATATGGCCGAGGTGTTGAACCCCTTGGAGGTAATACGTGGCGAACGTATCATGGCATAATAGGCACGATATATCAGCGCATAGGCATCGAGCAGGAACAAGCGTTTTTCTTCCATTTGATATTACATGATGATTTTCACACTATAAAATTACTAAATTATTACCTTACCACACCCAACTATAAGAGGTTTTTTGTAATTTTGCAGTTCAGAAAACCGGTTATGACAACATTAGAGGATATTCAAGAAACCATAACAGATGAATTGGAATTGCTTCACGGCAAAATCACCGGTTCACTGATGTCGTCAAACCTACTGATGAATCAGGTGATTGACGGATACCTGCGCACAAAGGGCAAGCTCATCAGACCGATTCTGGTAATCCTTACAGCCAAACTCTTCGGCAGCGTCAACGACAAGGTGATTGCATCGGCCGCAGCGGTGGAGATGCTCCACAACGCATCACTGATCCACGACGATGTAGTTGACGACACAAAGACTCGCCGCAACCGCCCTACCATAAACAGTGTGTGGGACAACCATATAGCCGTACTTGTCGGAGACTTCTTTGTATCAAGTTCGCTCCAGCAGGCCATCTCCACCGGTGACATACGCATAGTCGATTCATTGGCATGCCTCGGACGGCTGCTGTCACTCGGCGAAATAGACCAGATATACAGCGCCCGCTACCATAATCTCGACGAGAAAGCCTACTTCGAGATCATCAACCGGAAGACGGCCTCACTGTTTGTCTCATGCGTCAAGATGGGAGCCTATGCAGTCGGTGTGGAGGACGATAGGATTGATTCCATATCCCGTTTTGCAGAACTGCTCGGGCTATGTTTCCAGATCAAAGATGACATATTTGACTATTACGAGGACAAGACCATAGGGAAACCCACCGGCAACGACCTGCGTGAAGGCAAGATAACACTCCCCCTATTGTATGCGCTGCAACAGAGCGGCCACCCCGACAGCGGGCGCATGGCCGCACTGTCAAGGAAAGAGTCACTTAACAGTCAGGAAATAAGCACACTCATAGAGTTTGCCAAGGAAGCCGGCGGCATAGACTACTCCTATGCCACCATGCAGAGATTACGCAATGAAGCCATCGGGATCATATCCCAGTTCCCGCAGTCGGAGACCACACGTGCGTTTGCCGACATATTCGACTACATAATAGTCCGTGACCGATAATCCGTACCACCATGGCGCAGATATCCTTTGATGTATTTGACTCCATCACTCCGCTCAAAGAAATATGGACCGGATTTGACACCGAGGCTTACAGCCGGATACATTCCGGGGAGATGAACCGCATGGAATATTCTTTCTATCAGACCTATCCCTGGAATGAATTTGTAGAGAGACATTACAGCCGAAAACTGTCGGCCAAAACCGGAATCACCCGCATAGAATACATTCTTGTAAAACAAGACGACAAGGCGGTTGCCATAATGCCGCTGAGAATCAACAGACTGTCAAAACGAGTGGAGATGACATCGTGGCGCACGGCCGGCATAAACAATGTGGTGTCACCGCTGTGCGGCGATGCCCACCGCAACATATTCGAGACGCTGGCCCGATATATCCGCTCACGTTACAGAGGCATGAAACTACGGTTTTTCGACATGCCTGTGGACACGCCCTTTGTCAAAGCTCTTGCATCGCTTGACAATGCACACTATTCGGAACGTGGCAGCTACCATATACCGCTGAAGGATTTTGAGAATTTCGACGACTATTATTCGTCGCTCAACAAAAAACTGCGCCACAACATAAAGACCCGCAGTAACCACTTCACCCATGGCGACCTCACCTCCGAACTTCGTGTATTCACCATGGACACGCCTCCCTCAGCCGATTACTGGAAACAGATATGGCATCTGTTTTTCCTACGCAAAAACGTGTGGCGCAAGCGCAAAGTCACTATTTTGCGCAAACTTGTGTGCTCATGGGAAACCCGCAAAGAATGCTCGGGAGGAATGAAGACCGAGAGCTTCTCACAGCTGCCGCAGACCATACTGTTCGTATTTGAGATCAACGGCCGGCCGGCGGCATTCGCATTTCTTTATCTCCACGAAGGCTACATCGTGGTTCCCAAACTGGCCATTGACACCGAACAACGAGCACACGCCCCCGGCATACTCATGCTAAAAGAAATCATGCGATGGTGCTATGACCACGGAGTAAAAGACTTCGACCTTTGCCGAGGCGAAGAGCCATACAAACAACAGATGGGAGCCATCAGCGAAACAATATGCCGCATAACAGTGCCGGCACACTGAACCGAAATACGGGACGCTCAAAAAATCGCACAAAAAAGTTGTCAGATTGACAGAATAAGCATACCTTTGACGGCAAACAGTCGTCAAAATCCGCCCGCACCCCAACAGTTTGATCGGCATATCACGATTGCTCATATCTTTTAATCATTTTCACATGAAGCATTTTTACACCACGCTATCCGTAATCTTTGCCACAATGTGGCTACTGTGCGGAACGGCACAGACCACCGTAGCACAAACAGATGCATGCGGAAAAGCAAACCCGTCACAATTATTTAAAGCTCCTGTCAAAAATTGGAGACTTACACCGAAACAACTGTCGTTACCATTGGCCGCAAACACCACCAAAACAACGATAAACAGCCCGAAAGCTTCACATTCCGGCACTCAACCCACTATTTATGCAACCATAATCAACCGTAATTCATGGGGGGCAAGTCCGCAATACGGCATATATTCATTCACCCCCGGCAGATACTCCTTCGACCTGGTCAAAAAAGACTTGAATTTCAACGCCAACGGAGGAGCATCATACATAGGCGACAACAACTACCTGACCGTCAACAGCAATGACTTCGGCGGATTTTTATGGATAGAGATGAATGCCTTCGACACATCTACATGGAACAAGGTATATAACTGCACAGGCGACGAGACAATCATATCCACCGACATGACCTATTGCAGCCTTGACAACGGCGTTTACGGTTGCTTCAACAACGATGCACAGACCGGTTATGTGTTCGGGAAATTTGATCAGAACACATTTGAACGCACTGCGATTTCAGACCTTGACGAGGCCTGGATCGCCTGCGGAGCCGCAGCCGACGGCACCATATACGCCGTAACCGAATCCGGCCGCCTGATTTCGGCCGACCGCCAATCGGGAGCCATCTCTGTAATAGGAAATACCGGACTGCGCTCCGATCACACCACCTCCGGAACAATCGACACAAACACCGGAATATTCTATGTAGCCACATGCAACGACAACGGTTCGGCTCTTTACACCGTCGATACCACAACCGCTCAGGCGTCATTGATATACGACATGCCTGACGGCGAGGAGCTCATAGGCATGTACGTGACACGAGAAGCCCTCGATCCGGCCGTACCGGGCAAAGTGACAGACCTAAAAGCCGTTTTTGAACCAAACTCACTAAGCGGAACAGTCTCATTCACAATGCCGGCCAACACCGCCGGCGGCACACCCGGCACAGGCACGATAACATATACCGTGTCGGCGGCCGACAAAGAACTGGCCCGGGGCACAGCCTCCTACGGACAATCCGTAAGCACCCCCATAACATTTGATTCCGCTGGAACTTATGACATATATGTGACAGCCTCCAATACAGCCGGAACCGGTCCGGAATCGACCGTGACCGTCACGGTGACACCACCCATAGAAACAGGCGATGCCGTAACCCCGCCCTATCAGCAATCATTTGATACGCAAAGCGACTACAGCACCTTCTCCACCATCGACGCCAACATGGACGGATCGACATGGGTCTATTGGGCCAACCGCAGATTAGCCCTATGCCAGTTCAACACCTACAACCCCTCTGACGATTACCTGATAACACCGCCGTTGAAGCTGGAAAAAGGCAAACAGTATAAATTCAGCGGCGATTTTTCCCGACGCGGCGCACCCTACACAGAATCCTACGAGATAGTCATGGGTACCGCACCTTCAGCCACAATGCTCTCCACAGTGATACTGCCGCAGCAAACCATAACCGACGACGAGACACACACCTCCACTGCCATAATAACACCTGATGAAACAGGCATCTATTATGTAGCAATACACTGCACAAGCCCGACCAACGCCTATGGCCTGTGCGCCGACAACATAAAGATATCGGCTGGCGCCTACAGCAAAGCCCCCGCCATACCGGAACTTATCGTAGAACCGGACTTCGATGGCACGACAACTGCCACTGTGACCGTAACAGCCCCCGGCACCGACATAAACGGCGACCCGCTGACAGCCATTGAGTCCATAACCGTAACACGCGACGGCAATGAGGTAAAAACATTCAGAAACCCGGCCAAAGGACAGACCCTGACATTCGTTGACACCCCCGACACCGACGGATACCACACATATGAAGCCTACGCCACAAATGCCGCCGGAAACAGCCACAGCGCGTCGGAAAGGGTGTATGTAGGCATCAACTATCCGGCTCCGCCGTCAGAAGTGAAGATCAAAGAAACCCCGGGAAAGCCCGGTGAAGTGACCATGACCTGGGCCGCACCCACCACCGATTCCGACGGCAATCCCCTGAACCCCGATCTGGTGACATACATGATCGGACACCGCATGGACGGAGTAAACCTCTCTGTTGTGGCCCGGGGCATAAAGGATACCCGCTACACATTCCAGGCTTTGGACCCGGCCACTGAAAGCCAGAAATTCGTCACTTACTATATTTTTTCAGAAACCTCACGCGGCGTCAACGACTGGGTGATAACCGGCACACAGCCCATAGCGGTAGGAAATCCGTTCCAGATGCCCTACAGGGAGACTTTCGGCGGTGAAACCATATCTCCGCTGATAACCACCACGTCCCATAAATCGGCCACATGGCGCATCATGGACGGAAACGACCAGGACGGTGACGGCTACTTCTTGATGTATGAAGGATTCGTCGGCGCCATCGGAGAAATCACTACCGCAAAAGTAGCCGTAACAGGCGACTCTCCGGCATTCTCCTTATGGTATCTCTGCATGGACGGAGCCGAAGACGAAATCGTGGTAAGCATAGACGAAGGCTCCGGATTCACCGATATAGGGAACATATGTATAGGCGACGGAACACCATTGGAATGGACCAAAGCAATCGTGCCCCTGAATGACTACTCCGGAAAGGCCGTACAGATACGACTGACATACAATACCGTAGCATACCGCCTGGGCATCGACAACATTTGTGTTGATAACGTTTCCGGCACAGACCTTTCAGCCCGGGCCATCTCGGTTCCATACTCTGCCCGGCCGGGTGTACCGTTCGAGATAAAGATTTATGTGACCAACAACGGCTCAGCCAATCCTGGCAGATTCACATCTGACCTGTACCGCAACGGCATAAAAGTCTCCTCCGTAACCACCGACGGTATTGCCCCGTATGCCAACGCCACGGTGAAGTTCGAGGATATTCTCCCGGCCATGGCGCCCAACCCCACACAATATGTGGCCGTGGTAAACTGCGACAATGATATAAATCCCAATGACAATGTTACGGCCTATGCCACAGTGGACATAGTACAGCACGACTACCCGGCTCCGACAGGACTTAAAGCCGAAAAAAACGGCAACATGGTGAGACTGAACTGGAACGAACCGGTAATCTCCAGAGAGAACATAAGCGTGACCGACGGCGTAGAGGACTACACAGCCTTCTCCTCCGGCCTTGAGAACTCACAGCTGCGCAACGACAACATAGGCTACTGGACAACGGTAGATGCCGACGGAGGCATATGTTACATTATGCTGATAAGCGGAGCTTACCTCGCATTCCCCAACAGCCACTCGGCCACATCATTCATAGTGTTCGATGCCGAACAGGCAGGAGTGCCGGCAAAAGCACTTGACAACTGGCTCGGACACAACGGCAGCCGTCAGTGTTTCCTGGCTATGGCAACGATCGACGTACCCAACGACAAATGGCTCATATCGCCACTGCTCTCAGGCAACGCACAGACCATATCGTTCTTTGCCAAGAGCCCCTACACCGAGTATGGACTCGAATCATTCGAAGTGCTGTACTCTACAGGCGGAACGGATATATCCGAATTCAAAAAAATAGGCGAGGTGCTAAGCGCCGTACCGGATAACTGGACAGAATACTCCTATTCTCTGCCCGCGGGAGCCAGGTATTTTGCAATACGCAGCACCTCCAATGACGTGTATGCACTTCTGATCGATGACATCTCGTTTGAGAAAGCGCACCCCCACCAATCGCTTGTTCTGAAAGGCTACCGCGCATACCGTGACGCGGAGGAAATCACCACCGAACCGCTTGCCGATACCGAACATTACATAATCGAGCTCCCCGACGGAAGTTCCCACACCTATAATGTGACCGCGCTGTATGAGTCAGGTGAATCGGCACCGTCCAACGATGCAAGCATAGACCTGTCGGGCATCGAGGAGATATCTGCCGCAACTCCCACTGTAGAGGCCGGAACCGGATACATCGGAATCAAAAACGCCGGTGGCCGACCTGTAAGCATACATCACACCGACGGCACAACATACTATCAAGGCAACGTGACCGACGATGTACGCATAAACCTGACTACGGGCATATACATAGTGGAGATAGCCGGATCGAATACCAAAGTATTGGTAAAATAATCCGGAATCACATAATCCGACCATAACCGATGGGCTGTGCCTTTGCAAGTAATGGCACAGCCCATTTTTATATAAGCCGCAGGATCATACGGTTTGTATGAAAAATTTCACGGATTAAAATATATTTCTTATATTTGCATAATAACAGCAACAAGATTCATCATGGAAGTGTGGACCATATGGTTAATCGCGGCGGCCGTGCTGCTTGTCGTGGAAGTGATGACCCAGATGATGTGGGCATTGTGTCTGACAATAGGTGCCTTAGGCGCCATGACATGTGCACTGTGCGGACTCGACATGGCATGGCAGGCTGTGGCCATGGCTTTGCTCAGCACCGCAGCCTACATAGGACTGCTGCCCCTGTTTCGGCGCTGGCATAAGCGCACCGAGACCAAGGAAGCACGCACCGGAATGGACGCTCTGCTCGGGCGTCGCGCCACCGTGACACATGCCATACACCCCGGACAGCTGGGACGCGCACGCATAGACGGTGACAACTGGCAGGTAAAAGCCCCGGCCGCAACCGAGACACTTCCTGCAGGCACAGAAGTGGTGGTAACCTCCTATGACAGCATCATACTCACCGTGGAGCTGCCGGACTGACCTACACGGCGGCAGGATTCAGCACATCTATAGCCCGAGTCCGAAACAACCCTGTATAAATCCCAAACTTTTCTATTTATGACAACTTACATCATTCTCGGCATCATCATACTGCTTGCCATAGTGATCATCTCGGCCGGCGTAAAAGTAGTGCCACAGTCGGAAACACGCGTCATCGAACGCCTCGGCCGCTTTCATAGCGTGCTCGCACCGGGCCTCAACTTCATCATACCCTTTGTTGACCGCCCCAAAACCATATACACCCGCCGCGTGGAAACATTAGGCGGAAGAAACTATGTGCGCACCGTGGCCACCAACGTCATCGACCTCCGCGAACAGGTTTACGACTTCCCGTCGCAACAGGTAATCACACGCGACAACGTAACCACCGAAATCAACGCCCTACTGTATTTCCAGATCACCGACCCCAAGAAGGCTGTATATGAGATAGACAATCTGCCCAATGCCATAGAGAAACTGACCCAGACATCGCTCCGAAATGTCATAGGCGAACTGGAACTCGACGAGACACTCACCTCTCGTGACACCATCAACACCAAACTACAGGCTATCCTCGATGATGCCACCAACAAGTGGGGAGTGAAAGTCAACCGCGTGGAACTGCAGGATATCACCCCTCCCGAAAGCGTGCGAGTGGCCATGGAGAAACAGATGCAGGCCGAGCGTAACCGACGCGCCGAAATCCTCAACGCCGAAGGCGAAAAACAATCACTCATACTGCGTTCGGAAGGCGAGAAAGCATCGCGCATAAACGAAGCCGAAGCCCACAAACAGTCAGAGATTCTGAGAGCCGAGGGCGAAGCGCAAGCCATCATTCTCAACGCACAGGCCGAAGCCGAGGCCATACGCCGCGTAGCCGATGCAGTAGCCGCCGGTCAGACTGATCCCGCCACCTACATGCTCGCCATGAAATACATAGACACCCTGCGCGAAATGACCTCCGGACAGGACAACAAGACCGTATTTATCCCCTACGAAGCCAGCTCCGTGCTCTCCTCCCTCGGCTCGCTGCGCACACTATTCAAACAATAACCCGCTACTCTCCGGGGCACCCAAACGTCCCACAAATAAACATTCCGCTCCAAAGTCCTTAGACACAGTCTGTAGGATTTTGGAGCGGAATTTCATATAAAGCCATTATACACCTTTATGAGTAAGCGGTTAGGGAAAATAGCTAAATCCCTGATGACGCCTTTATCCGTCAACAGCGATATAGAAATCAAGGTTATGCGATCCAGAGCACGACAGGCCGATAAACTTTTCGCCGAATTGCGGTGTTAATAAAAAAGTCAAAATAACTTGTAACACAAATAACTACCATTGTGATTGTATGGATAAAAAAAGACTCACCGCAGAAAACGGCCGCCTGATAGCCGACAACCAGAATGTACAGACCTCAGGTCTTCGTGGCCCCTTCTCTCCTCAGGACCCATGGTATCTTGAAAAAATCGCCCATTTCGACCGCGAGGTGATACCCGAGCGCCGCATGCACGCCAAAGGCTCCGGAGCCTTCGGCACGTTCACCGTTACTGACGACATTACTGAATTCACCCGTGCCTCCATATTCTCAGAGGTCGGAAAGCAGACCCCATGTCTGGTGAGGTTCTCCACCGTGGCCGGCGAACGCGGTGCTGCCGACGCAGAGCGCGACATACGCGGTTTTGCAATGAAATTTTACACCGACAGTGGCAACTGGGACCTGGTCGGCAACAACACCCCGGTATTCTTTCTGCGCGACCCGCTTAAATTTCCTGATCTCAACCATGCCATAAAGCGCGACCCGCGTACCGGACTGCGCAACCCTACGGCCAACTGGGATTTCTGGACTCTCCTACCCGAAGCCCTTCACCAGATCACCATCACAATGTCGCCACGCGGCATTCCCGCCTCTTTCCGTAATATGCACGGATTCGGAAGCCATACATACAGCTTCATCAACAAAGACAACAAGCGCACTTGGGTTAAATTTCATTTCATAACCCTTCAAGGCATCAAAAACCTCACCGACAAGGAAGCCGAAGCAATAATCGCAAAAGACCGCGAATCACATCAACGCGACCTGTTCGAGGCCATCGAACGCGGCGATTTCCCCCGCTGGAAACTTCAGGTACAGCTCATGACCGAAGACGAAGCGAAAACCTATGGAATCAATCCATTCGATCTCACAAAAGTGTGGTATCACAAAGACTTCCCTCTTCGCGACGTAGGAATTCTTGAGCTTAACCGCAATCCCGACAACTTCTTCGCCCAGATTGAGCAGGCGGCCTTCAACCCCGCCAATATCGTCGATGGCATAGGACTATCACCCGACAAGATGCTTCAGGGCCGCCTCTTCTCTTATGGCGATGCCCAGCGCTACCGGCTCGGCGTGAACCACAACCTTATCCCGGTCAACAGACCCAGATGCCCGTTCCATTCATATCACCGCGACGGACAGATGCGTACCGATGACAACTACGGTGACACACCCGCCTATGAACCTAATAGCTTCGGAGAATGGAAAGATAACCCCGAACTGAAAGAACCGCCCATGGAGATAAACGGCGACGTGTTCAATTACGACGAGCGCGCCTATGATGACGACTATTATACTCAACCGGGCAAACTTTGGCGGATCATGAGCCCCGAAGACAGACAGGCAACTTGCCAAAACACCGCAGCTCAGATGGAGGGAGTGCCTCTTTTCATCAAACAGCGCCACGTCAGAGCATGCCACAACGCCGACCCCGAATATGGTAGAATGCTCGCCGAATCACTTCAGATTGATCTAAACGAGGCCCTCGTGGCCGAGGACCCGGCCCACCCATCGTGGGATAAGCGCAAACCTTGCAGATAACCCCTGATAATGAAACAAAACCGGTTGAGACTATGCAGTAATTTTTAGTTACGAAACAGACTCAACCGGTTTTTTATTTGAAATAATACAGAATTATTCAAAGTAAGTATCGCCCCCCCGGCAAATATAGTATTCCCGCCCACATACTGCAATCTCCGATTTTAATACTTCACTTCACCGAATACCAATATATATAAACATTTATATATATTGAATCAGCGAAATATATTCCAATACTCACAGACAACAATGACACAGGAATTAGCAAAATCCCTAATAACTAAATGATAAAACAAACAAAGGATAAGCAAATTTCACTTCACTTATCCCTTGGCTATAATCTTATTCAGACAATTTGCTCAATCAGTATTCCTCCTCGTTGAAAAGCGAGAAGGTTGCTGTGTATGAGAGTGTTAGGTGTGCTATGTTTGCATTTGGCAAAACAAACCGCACCATTTGAGACGGTCTGAGGCTATTGTCGAGCCTTTGGCCAAACATTGGCGAAACATTGGTCAAACATACTGCCAAATCTCTTATTATTCTTCTTCCTTTGGAGGATTTCATTTTGTTTGAGAAGTTTATTTTATATAAAAAACGGGTAATGAGGGACTTTCATTTCCCAAAAATCCTCCTTTGGCAAGTTTATAACATTTGTTAATATTAGAAGGGGGTGCCTTTCTTCTCGTTCATCATAGCTGTGAGATAAGCTCTGTTCCGGTCATAACATCCATCTTTGAGAACGCAAACAGTTTCTTACCGAGGTCTTTAAGCGAATGGCCGATGTGATAGACTTCCTCATCAATTATAAGAAAACGGTCGTGAGCCTTGTTGTAAGCGTGCAAGGTCACGCCCGGATACTGGGCATTGTGTCGCGCAACATCCTGACGAAGCTGCTGTGAAATTTTACCGTCGTAAATATCAACAGTCACACCGGGATTTCGTTTTGACAGTTGCACCAGCACAGAATCGTCAACATAGCTGTCAATGACAACTATCCGTTTTTTAGCCTTTCTGATTAGTTTGGCAATGAAGGCATACGCATCGAAAATCTGACCATCAAAGAAAATGCCCTCTCCAATTTCATCGTACCTATTTAGTCTATCCAGTATTGTGTCAACTTTTTCATCGGTTTTTAGTTGTTTCATTTCAAGACGGTCAAGTCTCTGAAAAAGCGAGCCATGTTTTTTGATGAAATTCCGCATTAGAGTAAATGCTCGCATAATCCGGATATTTACTTCTATGGCTCTTTCTGAACGCAGAACACTACTGAGCATTGCAACTCCATTTTCGGTAAAAGCGTATGGCATATACCTTGAACCACCTCTACCTCCGTTTGAGGTCACAATTTGTGACCTCAAACATTCGTCCTTTGTAAGTTGGAACATAAAGTCCGTTGGGAACCGTTGGATATTGCGTTTAACTGCTTGGTTCAATACCTTAGTCTCAACTCCGTATAACTTTGCAAGATCACTGTCAAGCATGACCTGTTCGTCTCGTATAATATATATGAGAGATTCTATATTTATGGATAACAGCTGACTGTCATTTAAGCCATCGTGTTTTTGGAGACTTTTAGACTGCTGTTTATCTTGATATTCTTTGTTTTCTTTCGTAGATTCCATATGCAAAGGTACCTAATATTTCTGAAATACAAGGCTATATATGAGCAATAACTTCCAATCAGCACTCATATTGTGCCGATTGGAAGTTTATCACATGGGGAGAATGCCTGCGGAGGCATAGGGTTCATAATGGAATCGCCTTAGAAAGAGATCCACATCTTCCTGAGTGTACCAATATTTATCTCCCTCTCTTGAATATCCTAAATATCCATTGTCCCGAAGTTTTTTTAGATATTTGTCTTTGATATTAAGAAGAGCCATAATGGATTTATTATCATACACTCGTAGCTCCGATTTCTTTTCAGAACTGCTATTACCCTTGTGCTTACCCTCTAAAATGTGGAGAATTCTGGTCAAGAGTTCCCTGTCATTCAGTTCTTTTGGATTACTATCCATTTGTTACAGGTATTTTGTTGCGTGGAAGGAAATAGACAGTTGTCGGGATAATCCAACTTATGGTCTGCGTATGCGCAGATGATAAGTGTCTAATTTGATGTTTCATCTTTTAACGGGATTAGTGGGTGATTTGAACGAATACAAAGAGGGTGGCCCACATTCCGGACTGCGGGTCGCCGGTATCTATATTTCGGCTGGGATTTTGAATAAAGCGTATGAGGCACTCGGCAGTCTTAAGCTTTGAACGTGTAACCATCTATGTGACGAAAAAGATTGCTGTCTGTCAGCGCGTTCCCGACATTTCAATGAAGTTTCCCAACATTTCCCAACTTGGAAATTTGTCTGAAACAAACAGCCATATTCCGGTTGTTTCTATATCGAATCCGATACGGTGCGGGGGGATCCCCATGACAACAGATCGGGCATGTTCAGGATATAAGTCATGACATTTCCTGATAGACCCGTAATCTCGCCTTATTGGATTTATCCCTGAATTTTTAGCGGCACACACCATCATGCCAACCCGTTGTAACGGACTGGCAGGCTGACCTCCATACCTTTTGAGAAGGATAGTAGACAGCCTAAACCGAATCTTAACGTGTCTTAAAAAAACAGGGAACTACCTGAGGAATACCTCAGCAGGGTTTCGGCTTATGGCGAACTTTGCGATATAACACTAAATCCGAAAAAGAATATGAAAACAAAAATGCTCAATTCCATCGCCGAGACAATCCGCGAGTATCAGGTCAGACTGATGATGGCAATTGCCTTCCGTATAATGAACTCCCTTTATAAAAAGCATGGCCGATGAGGACGGAGGAATACAAAACTCTTGTCCGGCTTATCCGTGAACTGGCATCGGAGGTCAGGACTGTCAAGACAGGACTGGACTCCAAGATTGACCATGTGGCGAAAAAGGTTACTGAGGCTTTTCAGGGCTTCGGCATCCTTGACCCGGAGGAAGAAACGTGGACGGAACAGCAGGTCTGCGAAAGATACCACGTTTCAAGACGCACGATGTACGAACACCGTGCAAACGGAAGAATAGCCTACATCAAGACCGGCTCCGGCAGGAACTGCAAGGTCAAATACCGCAAAGCAGACGTGATAGAGTTTTTTTCTGTGCTTAACGCATGACACACCTACAACACACCAATAATCCCGCGTCACTTAGGTGGCGCAAGTATCAACCCAAAACACTTTTTAATTCATGGCAAAAGACCAGAACTTAGAAGAAGTGCTTATCGCCCGCAACAACGATACCGGGCAGGTAGGCGCGGTGACCGGACTCAACGAGGACGGCACACCCAAGATGACCGATGTCAAGTCGGCGAAACTCTCGGACCTCGTGAAATTTTCCAAAGGTCAGAACCCTCTCGAAGCCTTCATGTCGAACTTCGTCCGCCAGTGCAGGAATCCCTCCACATTCGGGTTCTTCCGTGTACCCGCCGACCGCTACGATACGGTGGGAACCGTTATCGGAGACCTCGCAAAAGATCCCGTGGCAAACGCGGAGATGTTGAAGAACAACAAGGTCGGGCTACCTCAGGCAACACAGTAATTATCCGATGAATTAGGTATTTGATAAGACATGTCAAGGAATTACCTTTGT
>CAJTRS010000009.1:0-63619 GCA_910578805.1 uncultured Muribaculaceae bacterium
CGGCACATCTGACGCTCTGAATCTCGCTTGACATAAAACCTGATTATAGAATATAGCATGGATTGAAAATTATCAAGAGAGCTGTCGGGATCAATGCCCAATATAAGTTCGTCCGAAAGAGCCGTCGCTATCGCTTTACGCTCCGACTCAGGAAGAGATCTGACAGTCTCGATAACCCGCTGAGTGATAATGATCGATGAGGCCATAATAGATTTGATTTAATTTGGTTCAGATTGTTTTGATATCACAAATTTAAAACCGCAAACGTGCCACATTCAAGCCCAGCATCATTAATAAAACCTACTTAGTGGTTTCTCCGCAAAAAATAATCTGACAATATCAAAATTCAAAAACAATCAGAAATAGAAATAATGATTAACAAACTATCGTGCCATCGGTTAACCGAGTTTAAAAATGTGAACCAACTAAGATTCAGCGGTTAAATAAAACCAACGTTACATCACTTATACACCGTTGGATTGTTTATATATCATACAACACATTCCATATCAGAGGAATAGATTGGTTGTATTGTAAATCTGAAGATCGCATTTACAAACGCAATCACAAATCAACGTCATCAACTTGACAACACCGTATTTTCAATCGTAAACAACAAGCAATTCCATCACGTGTTTACATACGAATTCGAAGTGTCTCACAAACCAAACTCACCAAACACCACTACACTTTACCGGTGCAATCCCACCCACCAGAGCAGTTATCGATTTACAAATACAAAAAACAGTCCATTAACTTTTGTTTAAACCGTATCAAAGCCATTGATTGCCAGTTGTATTACAGCACTTACATGATGCACTACTCTAAGTTATACGCCAACGGACCGCACCACAGCTCGCGTATCCAGCACCAAGCCACAAATTCAGCCACATATTAACTCAACACAGCACTATGCATCAATATGATACACATACAGACTAAATATTCGATTCAATCCCACCATTTAACACAAAAACTCCACTTATTAAATATAGTTGAATGTTTGTTGCATTTGCAAACCACGCGATTTTTATTCGCAAATCAAATTCGTAAATCTCCGATTTGCTAATGTGAAAATATTTGATTACATTTGCAACCGCAATCAACCATCTATGAATTTACAAAATGGATATAGTTTCACGCCTGAAAGAATTTATAAATCACATAGCTATTCCTGTCACTCAGTTTGCCGACAACTGTAAGATACCGCGTCCCACCCTGTCACAACTTCTTAACGGGCGAAACAAAAAGGTAAGCGATGAACTGATCAACAAGATTCACACAGCATACCCCAAACTATCCATGTTGTGGCTTATGTTTGGCGAAGGAGAAATGCTCGGCAATATGTATAATGAAACTTCAGAGGCTGAAACAGGCTCTGTCCTACAATTTGACAGCGACCAACAGTCATCAAACGAATCTGTTATGCCTCAAATCGATTTTGAAAAAAATTTCGCAGCCGGCACTTCGGAAAATTTCGACACAGATTCCGATGAAGATTCACCTTCAATAGAGACAGATTCATTCATACCCAAGGAATACGATCCACACCGGAAATCGGCTACCATAACGTTCGGGGCGGAAGACAAAAAGAAAATCGTAAATATTATCGTCTATTATGACGATAATTCGTTTGAGTCATTTGTGCCTGAATCCTCAAAACCTAAAAGCAAACAATATCCGGACTGAGAAGCGATATCTCTCTCTGAATTTATTTTAGGCAGGACACAGCTACTTACAGGACAGTCAATGCAATGAATGAAAAAATTGGGTGCGGAGTACTTCATCATGCCGCAACAATCCTTCGGCCGCGATGGTCACGGTTGTGGTGTCTTGCTTTGCCACCCCACGCATCTTCATGCACAGATGGGAGGCCCGGCACTCTACTATCACTCCCTTTGCTCCGAGAACTTTCTGGAGTTCCACACATAATTCGGTGGTAAATCGTTCCTGCACCTGAAGCCGACGGGCAAACATATCGACTATCCGTGCAAGCTTGCTAAGCCCCACAATCTTGCCTCCCGGTATATAACCTATCGATACATGACCGAAAAAAGGCAGTATATGATGCTCGCACAGCGAATAAAATTCAATATCCTTGACAACCACGAGCTCTGAGCGAGGCGATGAGAACATGGCCCCATGTATCACTTCGTCAATATCCTGACGATATCCGCGTGTACAGTAATAAATGGCTTTAGCTGCCCTATCTGGCGTCTTCACAAGACCTTCTCTTGAGGTGTCTTCACCAAGCAATTCTATTATAGCCTTGTAATGAGATGCGATCTCAGCGATCACCGATTCCTCCGACTTTGATGATTCCGACATATTACAGTTTTTATTAATGAATCATATCCGGTGTCTGAACTGTGAGACTGCCGGCATCAACGAATGTTAATCCTGTCTCTCACCACATGAATTTCTTTGCCAAATGCCGGAAAGGCCTTGCGTATCTCCTCGGCTGCTTCACGAGCCTCCTCCTGAGTGCGAAAATCGCCCACCCTCAGACGCCAGTACGGCGATGAGAATATCACATAGGCAGGATAGTCAGGAAAGCGCTCCGTAATGCTACGGGACTTGGAGCGTGCCTCATTTTTAGCGGTACGGGCATTGTTGTCAGAAAACACCTGCACACGATAACCCACACGTGAATTTTTCGACTTGTTATCCTCATTGCCGTCCTTATTGTAATTAAGTAATTCCCTTAGAGCCTCCGGCAGGATTATTTCATTGTCTGTCCCGATGGATATGTGCTCTATTATATTCATCGCCGGCTCTTCAGTCCGAGGTTCCGTAGCCGTGGCCGCAGTCTGGGCGGAGGCTTCCGACAACCCCATCGACAATGCGATTGCTATTGCTGACAATGCGCGGATATAAGTCATATCTGATTTGTGAGTATATAATTTAGGCTACAAAAATACAAAATTATATTTTTGTAGCCTAATTACGTAAATTAAAAGTCTTATTCAAAAGCAGTGACAATGCCCATGAATGACTCTGCATCAAGCGAAGCTCCGCCGATCAGGCCGCCATCGACATTAGGCTTTGCAAACAAAGCTTTGGCATTGGAAGGCTTGCAACTGCCGCCATAAAGAATCGAGGTATTTTCTGCAACTTCATTACCGTATTTGCCTTCAATGACACCACGGATATATGCATGCATCTCCTCAGCCTGATCATCAGTGGCTGTCTTGCCGGTACCGATGGCCCACACTGGCTCGTAGGCAAGAATGAGCTTGGAGAAATCTTCGGCTGAAAGGTCAAACAGAGCTTCCTCGATCTGGGCTTTCACCACGTCAAAGAATGTACCGTTTTCACGCTCTTCAAGCACTTCACCAATGCAGAAGATTGGGGTAAGGCCATTTTCAAGAGCAAGGTTAACCTTTTCTTTAAGAATCTCAGAGGTTTCACCATAATACTGGCGACGTTCCGAATGGCCGAGAATCACGTATTTGGCACCGGTAGAAGCTACCATTGGAGCCGAAACCTCTCCTGTGTAAGCACCCGAACGGTGGTCTGCACAGTTTTCGGCACCAAGACCGAGTTTGCTGTTGTCTATTACATCATTGACCGGTGCAAGATGTGTGAAAGGTACGGCGATGATCACATCACATTTGGGAGTCACTCCGCAAAGGGCGGCGTTAACGGCTTTGGCCAAGGCAACACCTTCGGGAAGTGTGGTATTCATCTTCCAGTTGCCTGCTACGATATTCTTTCTCATTGTAAATTATGAATTTAATTAATTATGATTCCATCAATGTTTTCACTGTGCAAAATTACTCATTATTTTCGTAATTTTTATTTTTTCGCACCCATTTTAGCATGCTTGGAGTACGGCCGATCAGAAAAAGAGCCGCAAGCATAGCCACTAACAAACCGCTTGCAACCGCAAACGAATGCGCATCAAGTGTCCTGTACAGATCAAGGGCGTTTATATCTCCACCCGCCAGATATTTCTCCAACAGATCGGCATCTATCGAACCGAGCGAACGTTTCCATTCTATACGGCCGTCCTTGAGATACACGGCTGCCATGACACCACGGGCAAGTTCCTTAAGCATTGTGGACTCACCCTGATATATAGGATACGCGGCCATTGAAAGATCACGCCATGCGTCAATATCACTTGAGTCTATAGCCGCCACCTCAATAAGGTCACCGCCCAATGATTCCACATACTGCTGAAGCTCATTGATGACAAACGTGTATGATACATCGGCTCGGGAATATTGCGGCAATACTATGATAAGTCTGTCACCCGTCTCGTCAGCCAACTCTCCGGTCACATCTTCTCCGCCATCGGTCAAATAGAATTCCGTTGACCACTCCGTGACCGGGGCTCCGCCCGACTGTGTACGGTCTATGAATGTCCAGGTACTGTCTGGTAGGTTTTCGGCTGTAAATGTCCGGCGCTCTCCGTCTTTCTCATATATAAATTCGAAAACCACATCTTCCATATCTCTTCCTCCGGTATCTCCCCACAGGCTGCTGCCCGAGGGAAACGATCGGAAATCAATCATGGGCTGGACCATAAGTCCGTAAAGCCCCACAAAAAGCAGATAACCGCAACACAACGCCGCAACCACCCATTGCATATACGGGTGATAGAGTCCCTGAACTTTACGATTATCAGCGGCAAGATATATCAGAGCAGCGGTAATTATTATATTTTTAATGAATGTGGCTCCATTTGACAGAGTGATAAAATCACCGAAACAGCCGCAGTCACTTACGGGATCATACAGATATACATATGCTGTAAGAGGCAACATCACACACATCATGGCCAGCAATCCCCACACGGCGCTACGCCTGTAGGCACCTACCATAAGCATGGCACCGAGCACAAATTCGGCTCCGGACACCCCTATCGCAGTCATCTCCACCAACGACCGGGGCTGCATGAAGTCCCACACAGTGAGATATTCCTCGATTTTATACACGAATCCCCAAAGGTCTATGGCCTTGACCACACCTGACACCACGAACAAGGCACCAATAACCACCCTCAGCGACCACACCGCGAGGCATCGGTGCCGGACTGTCCACTGACTAATTGCACTTAAGGTCATTCCGTAAGTTTTATTATTCCGAATACGGCATAGTTTATCATATCCATATAGTTGGCATCTATTCCTTCGGAAATCTCTGTCATTCCGCCATGATCCTCTATCTGCTTGGTACGCTGTATCTTCGCAAGTATCAAATCGGTATATGAGTTTACTCGCATGGAACGCCACGCCTCACCGTAGTCATGGTTCTTGGCTATCATAAGTTTGCGCGCCTCGGCAACAAACCCGTCATAGTACTCCATAGCCTTTTCCGCCGACATATCGGTAGCATCGGCATATCCCTCCTTGAGCTGTATCAGTCCTACCACTCCGTAATTAACAATAGCGATGAATTCCGGCAGTATGCCTTCATCGACCATTGAAGAGCCATTGGTTTCAAGCGATCGTATTCGCTTGGCTTTTATAAATAACTGGTCTGTAATCGAACACGGACGCATAATGCGCCACGAGGCACCGTAGTCATACAGTTTTTTGCTGAATATGTCCCGGCACATAGCCAGGGCATCATCAAATTGTTTTATCGTGTCTGCCATAAGAAAGTATGTAAATGCGGCCACCTTTATCAGAGATGACCGCATTTTTATAATTGGTGATGTAAGGATTGATTACATGCTTTTCCACATATCGGCCTGCTTCTCGTAACCGGCGCCGAGACGGTAATAGAGACGATACAGGATATTGGGTATCTGCGACATGTTCTGTTCATCGAGGTTATAGGCTTTCTCGAAAAGTGCGGCAGCCTTAAGGAGCTGGTCGGTCACATCTGATGTACGGCCACTATTGCTCTCCTCATCAAGTTTGATAGCCTTGTTGTATATCACACGACCCAGATCGAAGTATCCTTTGGCATTCTTGGGGTCAAGTTCCACGGCCTTGTTGAAGCAATCGGAGGCTTCC
Organism: uncultured Muribaculaceae bacterium; assembly: GCA_910578805.1. Taxonomy (GTDB): domain Bacteria; phylum Bacteroidota; class Bacteroidia; order Bacteroidales; family Muribaculaceae; genus Paramuribaculum. The sequence goes on from CAJTRS010000009.1 coordinate 5,970, forward strand.
GCCATCTTCTCTTCCTGTTCAAGGATATAGCCCTTTATATCGTAAAGCTGGCTGAGCATTTCCTTGTTGTCGGAGGGAGTGATCTCTATGGCACGGTTCACATAAGTGTAGCATGCGGGATAGTCATTGGCGGCAAGTTTGGCATTGATGAGCTGACCGATGAATGAAATCTCCTGAGTGCCGTATTTCTCATAACCTTTCTCGGCAAACTGCACCATGGTGGTAGTGTCATTAAGACGACGGGCCGCCTCCACAGCATAAGTATATACATCTACGGGTGTATAACCCTTGGCCTCGGCCTGTTTCAGTTTCTTGAGCGCCTTATCGTTTTGGTTGTCAGAAAGCATGGCGGCTGCCTGATAATACATGATCTCGCCCACAATGGTATCTGCGTCGGCCTTGGGCACAGATTTACCGAGCATGGGATTTTCGGGAAGAGTCACATATATTTCCCAAGCGTCATATGCGCCGTTGTAATCCTGAGCCTGAAGCAGGAATATACCTGCATTACGGAGCTGAGGATATGCTCCTGCCAGATTCTTGATTATCTCTTTGCTTTTCTTGGGTTTGATCTTTCCCTTGGCATCGGGAATACTGTCGAGATGCAGAGCCTTGAAATAATCATTGTAACCGTTTATCAAGGCATGACCCACCTCTTTTTTCTGCTCGGGGCTGAGAGGATTGCCAAGACTTTCCTGGAGATATCCGTTATCATACACTCCGAAATTGGCCTTTCCTGAAAGATACCATGGCATCATGGTTCCGGACGTCTCGGGATTGCTCAGAGCGGGCTTGATGGTTTCCACGGCTTTTTTATAATCCGGATCGGAAGCCTTAAGCATGTGTTCGGCTTCTTTCACAAGATCCGCTTGTGCCCATGCGGAGAATCCTGCAAACAGACAGGCACCAATTAAGCTAATCTTTTTCATAATTAAAAATAGATGTTTAGTTATTAAGGTAATATTATTTATTCTATTGTTTCACCGGAGTCGGATTGCTGCACACCGTCGTTGATTTCAGCAGTATCGGACACTGACCCGGCATCAGTCTCTTCATTGACCTCCTGGGCCGATTCCACACAGCACACCGAAGCAATGGTATCATTGCGCTTTTCGAGATTTATCACTCTTACGCCCTGTGTGGCACGACCTTGTACACGAATATCCGAAACCCTTATGCGCAGAGTGATTCCGCTCTTGTTTATAATAACAAGGTCATTGTTGTCATTGACACTCTTTATAGCTACCAAACGTCCGGTCTTTTCATTGACATTCATGGTTTTCACACCCTTGCCACCTCGGTTTGTTATGCGGTAGTCATCAAGTATCGAACGCTTTCCGAATCCGTTTTCCGAAATCACCATGACATTGTTGGCTGAATCTTCCTTCATGCATATCATGCCGACCACTTCATCGTCGTCGTTGTCAAGAGTCATGCCCCGCACACCGGTTGACACACGACCCATCTCACGCACCTTACTCTCATGGAAGCGTATCGCGCGGCCGTTTCGATTGGCCATCAGTATCTCCGAGTTGCCGTCAGTCAGTTCAACGGATATCAGTTGGTCATCATCACGGATTATTATAGCGTTGACACCGTTGGCTCTCGGACGGGAGTATGCCTCAAGACTTGTTTTCTTTATCACGCCGTTTTTGGTACAGAACACAAGATTATGTGATGTCACAAATTCCTTGTCATCAAGACCTTTGACTCTGATCACGGCATTTACGGCATCATCGGGATCTATGTTAAGCAGATTCTGAATGGCACGGCCTTTGGAATTCTTGGCTCCCTCGGGTAGTTCATATACCTTAAGCCAATAGCAACGTCCTTTCTGGGTGAAGAACAACATGTAGTTGTGCATCGACGCCGGATATATATATTCAATGAAGTCTTCATCGCGGGTATCGCTGCCCTTGGCACCCACGCCACCACGGTTCTGTGTGCGGAATTCGGAAAGCGGTGTACGCTTTATGTAACCAAGATGTGATATGGTTATTATCATTTCATCGTCGGCATAGAAATCCTCTGCGTTGAACTCTCCGGCAGTGTAGTCTATATCGGTACGGCGCTCGTCGCCATATTTGTCACGAATCTCAATGAGTTCGGTCTTTATCAGTTCACGACACACATCGTCGTTGTTGAGAATTTCCTCCAGCCGGGCTATCTCGGCCATGACCTCTTCATAGTTCTCACGGAGTTTATCCTGTTCCAGACCGGTCAGCTGCTTGAGGCGCATTTCCACAATGGCCGAAGTCTGAGCGTCTGACAGGCTGAACCGCTCCGCAAGGGTTGCTTTGGCAGCGTCAGTCGATGCCGAAGCCCTGATTATGCGTATTACTTCGTCAATATTCTGCGATGCTATGATCAGACCTTCGAGTATGTGGGCACGATCCTGTGCCTTACGCAACTCGAATTTGGTACGCCGTATGACCACATCATGCCGGTGGTCGATGAACGACATTAGGATTTCCTTGAGATTAAGCGTTTTCGGGCGTCCGTTGACAAGAGCTACATTGTTGACACTGAACGAAGCCTGCATCTGAGTCATCTTGTAGAGTTTGTTGAGCACTACATTGGCATTGGCATCACTCTTCAGCTTTATCACTATGCGCATGCCGGCATAGTCGCTCTCATCGTTAATGTCGGCTATTCCGTCGAGTTTCTTTTCGGTAACCAGATCGGCAATATAGGATATGAGCAATGCCTTGTTGACGTTATAAGGTATTTCAGTGACAATAATATTGTCATGATTTGCCTCCGATTCGATCTCAGCCTTGGCACGGATCACTATGCGTCCGCGGCCGGTCTCGAAAGCCTCACGCACTCCGGAATATCCATATATTGTACCGCCTGTGGGAAAGTCGGGAGCCTTGATATACTGCATCAGATCGGCAACCGACAGCTCACGGTCGTCAATAAGAGCCACACAGGCGTTGATCGACTCGGTGAGGTTATGAGGAGGTATATTGGTAGCCATACCAACCGCTATACCGGAAGCTCCGTTGACCAGCAGATTCGGGAAGCGTGTGGGAAGAACCACCGGTTCCTTGCGGGAATTGTCATAGTTGGGCTGAAAGTCAACGGTGTCACACTCGATATCGCTGAGCATCTCCTCACCTATCTTCTGCAAACGGACCTCAGTATAACGCATGGCGGCAGCACCGTCACCGTCTATAGATCCGAAATTGCCGTGACCGTCAACAAGTGTGTATCGCAGCGCCCAATCCTGAGCCAGACGAACCACCGTGCCGTAGATCGACGAGTCACCGTGCGGGTGATATTTACCCATGACCTCGCCTACGCAGTTGGCCGATTTTTTATGAGGGTGATCGGAAGTATTGCCCATTTCATTCATGCCGAACAACACTCTGCGATGCACCGGTTTCAATCCGTCACGTACATCTGGCAAAGCGCGCGACACTATTACCGACATAGAATAGTCGATATAGGCCGACTTCATCTCATTTTCAATATCAATCTTTAAAATTCTGTCTTCTTCCAGCATAGTCAAAATTTAATATTCACTATATTTTTGGTGTTATATCCTCTACCGTATCCGACTGTCTCCTTAAAGTAAGAATAACACAGCCTGTGACATGGCAAATTATCAAGCAAAGATAGCCATTTTTTATCAAAATTTATAATTTTGCATCACAGGAAACGCGTTTTTTGTTTTTATAAGGATAATAAATAATTAATAATGCATCTTTGGCACAATTATTGCATCATTTACGTTATATAAGCGAAAAACATCACCAGCGATACATGAATCTTATATTTTCAAAAGAACTCAACGAAGTAATCAACGACAGCAGCAAAGTTGCCGCCACTCACAATTCGCGTGTAATCAGACCGGAGCATCTGTTGTTGGCTATGATCAACGCTCCTTCGGGCAAGATTCTGTCTATAATAGACAAAGCCAGCACATCATCATCGGCTTACGAACTCGGTCAGGAACTTGACCGCGAATTATTCGAGATGGGCATATCCGAGCAGTCGTCAGGAAATTCTGACAGCAGTTCGGAGATGACCGTAAGCGAAATGGTCAACCGCCTTATCAAGCTGAGTGTTCTCGAAGCACGCAAACTCCGCAGCGACAAAGTCGATACGGAGCATCTGCTTTTGGCCATACTTCATAACTCCGACCTACAAAACATGGATTTTCTTACCCCGTTTATCAATGCCGGCGTGACATACGATACTATTGTCCGACAATTTGACTCCAATTCCGAAACACCTTCAATGGGCAGTGATTTTTCCGAAGATGACGATTTTGAAGACCCTGAGGATACGCCTGACAACGATGACTCCGGCGGCAATTCTGCCACTCAGTCAGCTGCACCAAGACGCGGTGGCGACACCCCCACCCTTGACAAATACGGTATAGACATGACCAGAGCGGCCGCCGAAAACCGGCTCGACCCTGTCGTGGGACGCGAAAAAGAAATAGAGCGTCTGGCCCAGATTCTAAGCCGACGAAAAAAGAACAATCCTGTACTTATAGGCGAACCTGGAGTGGGGAAGTCGGCCATTGTGGAAGGCCTCGCATTGCGAATCGTACAGCGCAAGGTATCACGTGTACTCTTTGACAAGCGTGTGGTATCCCTCGACATGGCCTCTATAGTGGCCGGTACCAAATACCGTGGTCAATTTGAAGAGCGCATAAAAGCCATACTTAACGAACTTGCCAAGAATCATGATGTGATACTGTTCATTGACGAGATACATACCATAGTGGGTGCCGGCAACGCTACCGGTTCCATGGACGCCGCCAATATGCTCAAACCGGCTCTTGCCCGCGGTGAGATACAATGTATCGGTGCGACCACCCTCGATGAATACCGCAAGAATATAGAAAAAGACGGTGCGTTGGAACGCCGCTTTCAAAAAGTACTCGTAGAACCGACTTCCGAAGAAGAAACCCTTGCCATACTCAATAATATAAAGGATAAATACGAAAGCCATCATAATGTAAATTATACTCCGGAGGCGCTGAAAGCATGCGTCACGCTGACACAGAGATACATGAGCGACCGTAATTTCCCCGATAAGGCCATCGATGCCCTTGACGAGGCCGGATCACGTGTACACATCACCAACATATCCGTGCCTAAGGAAATCGAAGAGATGGAAGCTGAAATAGAAAACTCCGCGACACAAAAACTCCTGTCAGCTCAAAATCAAGATTTTGAAAAAGCGGCTGAGTACCGCGACCGTGAGCAACAGCTAAAAAAAGACCTCGAAGCCGCCAAACGGATATGGGAACAGAAACTTAACTCGCAGCGAGAGACTGTTGATGACGAAAAGGTGGCCGAAGTAGTGGCCATGATGACCGGTGTGCCGGTACAGCGCATAGCTCAAGCCGAAGGAAAGAAACTTCGGGAAATGGCACCACTTCTCAAAGAAGAGATCATAGGACAGGATCAGGCCATCGATAAGATTGTGCGTGCCATACAGCGCAACCGTGTGGGACTGAAATCACCCGACAAGCCCATAGGCACATTTATGTTTCTCGGACCTACCGGTGTCGGAAAAACTCATCTTGCAAAAAGACTGGCACAGCACCTGTTTGACTCGACCGATACGCTCATACGCATGGATATGAGTGAATATATGGAAAAGTTCACCGTGTCGCGTCTTGTAGGAGCACCTCCGGGATATGTGGGATATGAGGAGGGCGGTCAACTCACCGAGAAAGTGCGACGACGCCCCTACTCCGTGGTGCTTTTCGACGAGATCGAGAAAGCACACCCCGATGTGTTCAACCTGCTTCTGCAGGTTATGGACGAAGGCCGTCTTACCGACAGCCTCGGACGCAAAATAGACTTCAAGAACACCATAATAATCATGACCTCAAACATAGGCACCCGCCAGCTGAAGGATTTCGGCACCGGTGTAGGATTCTCCACACCCAAGGACAATGACACAGAATACACCCGCGGTGTGCTGCAGAAAGCGCTACAGAAAGCCTTTTCGCCGGAGTTTCTTAACCGTATCGATGACGTGGTCATATTCGATCCCCTAAACAAAGAGGCCATATTCAAGATCATCGACATTGAACTCAAAGGATTTTACAAGCGCATAGCCCAACTCGGATATAAGCTCATCATATCCGATGAAGCCAAAAACTTCATAGCCGAACGCGGTTACGATATCCAGTATGGCGCACGACCGCTTAAACGTGCCATACAGAAATATCTTGAAGACGAACTTGCCGAGATGATCATATCTGACGACAACATACCACAAGGCAGCACCATAGTGGTGGAATATGACAAAGAGACATCTAAGATAATAACAAGAATAGAGAAATAGGACAATATTGTCAGTCGCGATTGACAATATTTCACAAAAAATGTCACATATCTGATGTGGCATTTTTTTTGTTTGTATGTTTCTATATAATTAAAGTCAATTTATCAAGTAACATAAAAACATTATGAGTACTCAAAAAGGCACTATCGGGGTTACTACCGAGAACATATTCCCCGTAATCAAAAAATTCCTTTACAGCGATCATGAAATATTCCTGCGGGAACTTGTGTCAAACGCAATCGATGCCACACAGAAACTTAAGACACTGTCATCGTTCGGTGAATTCAAGGGTGAAATAACAGACGCTACCGTAAGAGTATCGATCGACAAGGAAGCCGGCACACTCACTGTAAGCGACCACGGCATAGGCATGACTGCCGAAGATATCGACAAATACATCAACCAGATTGCATTTTCGGGAGCCGAGGAGTTTCTGGAGAAATACAAGGACAACGCAAATGCTATAATAGGCCATTTCGGCCTCGGATTCTACTCGGCATTCATGGTTGCAAAAAAGGTGGAAATACGGTCTTTATCCTACAAAGAGGGTGCCCGGGCTGTAAAGTGGGAATGCGACGGTTCTCCGGAATACTCCATGGAACCTATTGAAAAGGACCACATAGGCACAGACATAATCCTTTACATCGATGATGAAAACAAGAAATTCCTCGAACAGGGCGAAATAGACCTTCTGCTAAAGAAATATTGCCGCTTCCTCCCCGTGCCGGTGATTTCCGGCAAAGAGCAGGAATGGAAAGACGGCAAATACGTTGATACCGACCGCGACAAGATTATCAACAACACAGAACCCACATGGACCAAAAAGCCGTCGGAACTGACTGATGAAGATTACCGTGCATTCTACCATGAATTGTATCCCGGTCAGGAAGACCCGCTTTTCTGGATTCATCTGAATGTCGATTATCCGTTTAATCTCACCGGTATTCTCTACTTTCCCAAGATCAAAAACAATTTCGAGATAACAAAAAACCGCATTCAGCTATACTGCAATCAGGTATTTGTGACCGACTCAGTGGAAGGTGTGGTGCCTGAGTTCATGATGCTTCTTCAGGGTGTAATCGATTCGCCTGACATACCGCTCAACGTATCACGCTCTTATCTGCAAAGCGACACTGCCGTAAAGAAAATATCGGGATACATCACCAAGAAAGTGGCATCACGTCTGGAAGATATATTCAAATCCGATCGTGCCGACTTTGAACAGAAATGGGACGATATCAAGATATTCATTGAATATGGCATGCTCACCGATCAGAAGTTCTGTGAAGCAGCCATGAAATTCGTGCTGCTGAAGGACACCGAAGACAAGCATTACACCCTTGAGGAATACAGGACACTCATCGAAGGTTCACAGACAGACAAGGATAATGACGTGGTATATATCTATGCCACCGACAAGGTTGCCCAATACACATACATACAGGCAGCTACCGCCAAAGGCTATAACGTGCTGCTGATGGACGGACAGCTTGACAGTCATTTCATAGGTCTGCTGGAGAACAAAGTGGAGAAATCACGCTTTGTCAGAGTGGATTCCGATGTGGTTGACAATCTCATTCCAAAGGCAGACAAAAAAGAAGCACAACTATCGACCGACGAGCGCGACATTCTCACTAGTGTGTTCCGCTCCCAGATACCTGCAATAGACAAAGCTGAGTTCCTTGTTTCGTTCGAGGCTCTTTCTCCTGAGGCCAATCCCATACTAATCACGCAGAACGAATATATGCGCCGCATGAAAGACATGGCTGCCATGCAACCCGGTATGAGCTTCTATGGTGAACTCCCCGACAGCTATAACCTGATCGTCAACACCGAGCACGATATTGTGAAACGCATTATGACCGATGCCAACGAGAATGTGATGCCAAGACTTAAACCGCTCTTCGAGGCCATAAGTGCCAATAACGACAAGACTAAATCTTTGCGCGACAATGCTCCAGAAGGCAAATTGTCAGATGTGGATCAGTCACAGATAAAGCATCTTGACGAAGATACAGCCCATCAGCGTGCCGAGGAAAAGAAAATATCCACTGAATACGCTTCGGCCCAGCCGCTCGTAAAACAGGTTATTGACCTTGCATTGCTTGCCAACGGGCTTCTTAAAGGCGCGGAACTCAACGAATTTATCCGCCGCTCAATCACTCTCTTGTGATAAGAGAACACTGTGATAACATTCATAAGGCTTCCCGCCATAAAAAGCGGGAAGCCTTATTTTTCTATAGAACACTCTTGCAATTACACCACCTGTTGAGCTTCGATTCAATACCGTTTCGAAAGACTGCGGTACGCCTCCGATGCGCGGAACCGTGAAATCATGCCGTTAATGGAATCCATCAAAGCTACGGCATCTTTCTTCAGAATCCACGAATGAAACTGCGTAAAAGATATGTCAGTCGAAATATCGGCTTCGGGATACGATGATGCCATATCCTCGGCTATCTTGCTACTCACAACAGCAAGTGGGATATCACCATGCGCGGCGAGGATAAACAACTGTTCAGGACCATATTCGGAGTCTTCATGCACCATTATGGTATCGCCTATCTCCGACGACAGATTACGAAGTCGCCCCACTACGGTAGAACCGGCCGGCACCCAGACCTCACAGTTGGCCAGGTCAAGCTGCGAACGCACCGGCACCTCGCCTGCCGAGTCACGCATCTGCACCAACACCTGTTTATCCAAACGCACCGGATCGGTAAATACAAATTTATCCTCTATATCAAGTGTCATAGGAATGTCGGCGGCTACAATATCGTAAAATCCGTCATCAAGTCCGGAAAGCAGATCAGTCAGAGAAACCACGGGGTGGTATTTGAACACTACATTCTCGGCCTTCGATATGGCTTTCAGCGCATCAAGGTTGAATCCGCCCAATGTGTCGTCGTACATATACATGGAACCGGGCGAATACTCTATGGCCACATCTATGGTATCGCCGCCTGAATGCTTCGGAGTGTTGATGCTGACAGGTGAATGCGAACACGTTTTCAGCATTATCATCAACGCCACTACTGCTATGAGCAGCGTAGCGTAAAGCAGCATACGGCTTCGGCTTTTAGAGGCAAGAGGTTTCATCAGTTGGCAAAATCTATCGACACACCCATCTGGAACCGGCGCGGATCCATTGGATAATGCGGCAAGGCAAAATAATTATCTCCGGTAAGTCCCTGGTTGACGTGCGACATCATAACATAAAACCGGGCTTTTTTCAATTTCATGTTGGCATAGACATTCATAAACGGATAATTGCCTACTTTTACCTCACGTTGGTTATAGAAACTCATTGTGGCAGGCTGGAATCCCGGAGCATAATACCTGGTATAATAATTGCAATCCACACCGAATTGCACGTCAAGCACTTTGGCAACCTTGAACCGCAGAAACAGATTGCTGTAAACGGCAAATTTAGGCAACGGCAACACAGCCTCGGACGATGAAGTCTGATATGTCAGACGGTTGTTCCAGTTAAGGATACCAACCCGAAAATTCTGCTCCAACGACGCACTGAACACCTGCACGCTTCCTCCGTGCTGCTCAGGCATGCACTGTGGATTAAAGTATATGAGATTCTGCACGTTTTCAGCTCCGATATTTATATTGGTACGGGTCTGAGGTACATTGAGCATGCCTCCGAACTTCAGCCGTCGTATCTTGCCGAAGTCGTTTTTCCACATAAAATAATTCGATACGTAATTATTCATCAGATACGGCGCCGACTCATTGGAGAAAAGCCCGTAACCAGTCACCGAAACCGTATCGCCCAACAGACGGAAACGAGTGGAGACATTTCCCGCGGCATGTATCTCTCCGGCGGCACGTCCCACAACTCCGATCCTTGCTGTAGCCTCGTATCTGAGCAGCGAGCCCTGCTGCTTGGTTAGCTGTGCACCAACCCACAGGAAGTTTTCTGAAGCCTTACGCGCTATCTTGGAATCAAACGGATATGGCGTGAGTATCTCGGGTCTGTCGGGTCCTGAAATGGGTATCGTGTCACCGCACTGCCTGTAACGGCGGATCTCATGAGTAAGATATGCCGAAAGTCCCGCCTTGGCATATTTGTTGAAGCCCTCGTGCAGAGCCACCCCTACGGTATTGCGCAATGACCAGTAGCTTGTAGGGTTATACGACTGTCCTGTGGTCAGATACTGACGCCCCCACATTTTGTCGGCCTCTGTCTGGGAGTCGTTGGTAAAAGCGTGGAGAGCATCATTGTAGTCAAAAGTCCATATCACCGATGTCACCGGCACAAACACCCTGTGCTCCACGGTGTCATTCGGCACTGTGTCATTGGGAGGTATCACTTCCCAGAATCCGAGTTTGTACCGATGGTTCATGTAGAATTCCTGCCCTTTCATGCGGGTGCGGGCCGAAGTGAGGTTTGTGGGTATGGCCGTACTTTCTATCGATGATTCACCACCCTGCAACACAGCCGGATCGGTTATGTACAGGTCGTCTGTGATTCCTCCGTTGTCAAGATTAAGCCCGTTGTAATGGTTAAAGAATGTCTGCAATTCATAACGGTCACCCATATACGAACTTGCAAGCCCCCACATCAGATTCTTCACAGCCTGATTAGCATAGCAACCTTTGGAATAAAGGTAGTCGATATTAGCTCCGAACTGAAGTCGCTTGCCGGCATTACCCGAGAATATGGCTTTGAGCCTGTCAGTGGCCGTTTCTTTACCTCCGGCTGTATTATAGCTCAACAGAGTCATCGGTATGCGTGTGTTATAAAACTTATGGTTACCTTGCATAGGCAACCATGCCGAGAGTGCATCGCGAAAAAAGAAGTCGCTCATGGGCTTGCGGTCGAAATATATCATATCGATACCTGCCGCACCGAGATTGCCGGTGGAGGCATATGCTATACCCTGCTGTGAAGGTATTGACCTCTGACCGTAATTGTAAAGCGTAGTATCAATAGTGGCCGACTGGTGCATACCGAGCGGAGGCAATATCTCCCAGGCGTACGACGGTGCCACCACAGGCCCCTTGGCTTCCGTCTGTAACGCCACACCTAAAAGTGTGGCAAAAAACGATATTATAAGGTAATGGCGTATCTTGTTCATATATCTGCAAAGGTACTACATTTTTGCCGCACACCAAGCCTGCCCAGCAGTAAAACTCCATAATCTATAAGTCCGATATCACTTCTGCCGATGGCTATATAGCATATATTTTAATTTTACTCCTGTTAGAAATCTATGGTCAGACGCACATTGAACTGACGGCGTGTGAGGTAATTGGGCACTGCATACTGTATGTCATTGACATCTGTGACCCAATAATAGCTGCTCACATTGGATATGTCAAACAGATTGAACACATCGACACCGAGCCAGATGCTTTTGAAATGCCGCAGAAATCCGCTTCGCGACTCGCCCTCCTTAAGCGGTGTCAGCAAGCCGTACATCAACCCGACGTCAAGACGTTTGTAGGCCGGTGTGCGGAAAAATCCCTGATCGCGAGTGCTGCGCGGTGCTGTTGCAGGCAGTCCGTCGGAGAATATGCCGCGCAGACTGAATTTCAACTTGGGAAACTTGGGGAAGTAATCTGTGAAGAACAGCGCCATGCTGTAACGCCTGTCATTAGGCCGGGGCACTTTCACTCCGTTGAGCGTCTCCTGTGTCTTCATCAGCGAGAAGCTAAGCCATGAATCGCTTCCGGGCACAAACTGGCCGAACAATTTAAGATCGACACCGGTGGCAAAACCGCTCGACTCATTACGTCCGGTATATACGATCTTGAGATTGTCTATCTCATATGGTATCAAATCGCCGAGAGCTTTGTAATACACCTCCCCCGATAGTTTAAACGGTCGGTTGAAAGCCCTGAATGTGTAGTCGCTGCCAAGAACGAAGTGCACGCTGCGCTGCGATTTGATATCTTTGTTAAGCTCTATCACACGGTTGCCGGAACCGTCATCGACAGGCATTCGGAATTCTTTATAGAACGGCGACTGATAATACATACCCGAGGCGAAACGGAAAGCCCAGTTGGTATTGCGGTCGGGAATGAAGCCTACATTTACACGAGGACTTACCAAAAACTCTTTGTTGAAGCTCCAATAGCTCATTCTCACTCCATAATTGATATTGAAATATCCGGCCGATGAACTCAGTCGCCAATTATCCTGCACGAAAGCCGCCATACGCGATGACGACAAATCATGCCTTAAGGTTATACACCACTTTAAGATTCACGGGATCGTTGGGCAAAGAGAATCCGGCCGAATCACGCAATTCCCATTCTTTAGTCCGCTCCATAATCTTTTCATGCTTGAAAGTCAAGCCGTAACGCAACCGATGGTTCTTTATGGCGGTACCCCCTTTCAACGATACATCAAACACACTCGACTTCAACCTGTTGCGGGCATGTTCGTGATAACGCCCGACTCCGAGTTCGCCACCGATCCCCCCCGAACCGCCACCATCGGTACCGGCCTGATCGAGCCAGTACTCTCCCGATATGTCGTAAGTGACAAGCTCATTGGTAAGAAAGCCCGATACTATCAGCGAGAGTTTGCTACGTTTATTTGGGGTGAAATCAATGGAATATGCCCCGAAAAATGTCTGGAATTTATCCTTTTCCTTACCGTCGAAATACACGGTGAACTTTTTGGCGTCCTCTGCCGTACCGAAATTGGTGGTGCGATTGGTAGGCGTAAACTTGTAGTCATTGAGCGAGATATTGCCGAGCACCGACATTTTCCATTTTGGCGACAACTTGAACACCAAATTGGTCTGATAGTCGAAATATGCAGGGTCATACTCCCCTTTCGTCTCCAATGAACTGAGCAGTGAAGTATTGCGTTTGTATCTCACACCATGAAGTTGAGAAAAACGCTTGGTGCTATGGCCTATAGCCAAGCTTCCCCCCATTAGACTGAGTCCTATGGATCCTTCAAACGCCTCGGGCTGACGGTAGGTTATGTCGAGAGCCGATGACATCTTATCGGCATACTCCGCCGTGAATCCGCCTGTTGAAAATCCGATGGCTCCCACCAGATCCGGATTGATTATCGACAGTCCCTCCTGCTGTCCGGAAGTAATAAGCAACGGCCTATAGACCTCTATACCGTTGATATACACACTATTTTCGTCATATGTACCTCCGCGCACCGAGTACTGCGAGGACAACTCGTTGGAAGAACTGACCCCGGCAAGAGTGGTGAGCAATGACTCAACGCTTCCACCTGTGGCATCGGCTGCCAGCCGGTAGTCATCGGACTTTATGGTCTGCATGGAACCGGTCTGTTTCTTTATGTCGGTGACCTCCACCTCACCTATCACTTTGGCGTTCTCCCGCATGCGCATGTTGAGAGTCACATCTCCGGTAGGGTTGATAAGCGTCCGGCTCTCGTCATTGTAGCCTATGCATGTAAACACCACCACTATCGTATCGCGGGCAGGCGATGTTATGGAGTAACCGCCGCCGAGACCCGTAGTGGCGCCGACAGCCGTACCCTTGATCTTCACCGTGGCAAACTCTATGGGCTTGTTGGCCTCGTCTATAACTTTACCGTGTATCTTTACCTGAGCATCAGAGGCCATAGCCGAAGTCACCGCCACGATTCCGAGAAATATATATCTTAAAAATGCAGGCATCAAAGTCCGTATCTGTTGTGTATGATTATGATTTATCAATATTGTAAACGCATTTTTCACTCATTAATTATATATCTGACAAATGAAATACCCGCATAAAACGCTTTTATATCTTAAAAAGTGACTAATTTTGCAGAAATTACTTTGATTATGAATATAGCTATTGTCGGTACCGGTTATGTCGGGCTCGTATCCGGAGCATGCTTCGCCGAGGTGGGCATCGATGTGACATGCGTTGACGTTGATACCACTAAAATCACCAATCTTCAACAAGGTATTATACCTATTTATGAACCCGGACTCGATGACATTGTGAAGCGCAACACCGCAGCCGGAAGGTTACACTTCACGACCGATCTGGCCGATTGCATAGATGATGTGGAGGTTGTGTTCTGCGCCGTAGGCACTCCTCCCGATGCCGACGGATCGGCTGATCTGACCTATGTGATAAATGTGGCACGTCGTTTTGGCCAACTGATAAATAAACCAGCTATATTCGTTACAAAGAGCACCGTACCTGTAGGCACGGCCAAGAAAGTACACCGCATTATATCCGACACATTGGCAGAGCGCGGCATAGATGTGGAATTTGAGGTAGCCTCCAATCCTGAATTTCTCAAAGAGGGCGCCGCCATAAAGGACTTCATGTCGCCCGACCGTGTGGTCATAGGCACCGAGAGTCCCCGCGCCCGCAAAGTCATGGAACGCCTCTACAGACCGTTTCTGCTCAATAACTTCCGCGTAATATTCATGGATATAGCCTCGGCCGAGATGACCAAATATGCCTCCAACTCCATGCTCGCCACCCGCATATCGTTTATGAATGATATAGCCAACCTGTGTGAGCTCGTGGGCGCCGATGTCAACATGGTGCGCAAAGGCATGGGGTCCGACGCCCGCATAGGCAGCAAATTCCTGTATGCCGGCTGCGGTTATGGAGGCAGTTGCTTCCCCAAAGATGTGAAAGCACTTGTGACCACCGGACGTGACCACGGATATTCCATGAAAATAATAGAAGCCGTGGAAGAGGTCAATGAAGCACAGAAGAGCGTGGTGTTCAACAAACTCCGGCTCCATCTCGGCGACCTCTCCGGCAAGCGGATCGCCCTGTGGGGACTCGCGTTCAAGCCCGAGACCGACGACATGCGCGAAGCTCCTGCTCTCACAGTAATTGCCAAGTTGCTTGAGGCCGGTGCCGAAGTTGTGGTCTATGACCCGGTAGCTATGGACGAATGCCGACGCCGTATGTCAGACAACGTTATTTATGCACGCGACATGTACCATGCCGTTGATGATGCCGATGCCATAGCACTCATGACCGAATGGAAACAGTTCCGCCTCCCCTCGTGGCATGTGATCCGCAAAGCCATGCGCGGAAACCTCATTGTTGACGGCCGCAACATCTACGATCCGGCCGAACTCGCCGCCGAAGGTTTCCTCTACACCGGCATCGGACGCTGATCACACATTGAACACCTGCAATAATAAGAAAATCGGGACGCTCGTGCAAGCGTCCCGATTTTCCCATGTACCTGTGAGTGGCTACGGAATACAAAAAATCCTGCGGGGAGATGTTCACCACAGGATTTTTTGTGTTTAGCGATGCGGCTTGTGATTACTTGCCGGCTATGGAATCGCTTACAGTCAAGCGGGCACGGCCTTTGGCACGACGACGAGCCAATACCTTGCGTCCATCGGGTGTGGACATTCTTTCGCGGAAACCATGCTTGTTAACTCTCTTTCTGTTAGAAGGTTGGAATGTTCTTTTCATTGCCGTATCGTATTATTCGTTTTTTGATTATTCACAATTCGGAGTGCAAATTTAGCCATTTTTTTTCAAATTGCCAACACTCTGACTATTTTTTGTACCACAATGGCCTAATTTCTATATATGACGAATAATTCGTAACTTTGCACCCTCAAAATTCAAATAACCCCAATCCCTCCAATATTAACAGTATAACATGATATCAGTTAACAATTTAGGCATACAATTCGGTAAGCGTGTCCTGTTTCAGGACGTAAACATGAAGTTCACACCCGGCAACTGCTATGGAATAATAGGAGCCAACGGAGCCGGCAAGTCAACACTCATGCGCATACTGAGCAACCAACTCACTCCTACCCACGGATCGGTAACACAAGGCCCCGGCGAGCGTATGAGCGTGTTGGAGCAGGACCACTTCAAATTCGATGACTGCACAGTAATAAACACCGTGCTTCAGGGACATACCGTGTTGTGGGATATAATGCAGGAAAAAGATGCCATATATGCCAAGGAGGATTTCTCCGATGCCGACGGTATCCGCGCTTCAGAACTCGAAGAGAAGTTTGCGGAACTCGAGGGGTGGAACGCCGAAAGCGATGCCGCCGCGCTTTTAAGCGGTCTCGGAATAAAAGAGGACAAGCACTATATGCTCATGAAGGACATGAGCGGTAATGAAAAGGTTCGTGTGCTTCTTGCAAAGGCCCTCTTCGGCAATCCCGACAACCTGCTGCTCGACGAGCCCACCAACGACCTTGACCTTGAGACGGTGGCCTGGTTGGAAAATTATCTGTCAAACTTCGAGAACACTGTACTCGTAGTGTCACACGACCGACACTTCCTCGATGCCGTATCAACCCACACTCTTGACATAGATTATAACAAGGTATCGCTGTTTGCCGGCAACTACAGTTTCTGGTACGAGTCGAGCCAGCTTGCCCTGCGACAGCAACAGCAGCAAAACAAGAAAGCTGAGGAGAAGCGCAAAGAGCTGCTTGAATTCATACAGCGGTTCAGCGCCAATGTGGCCAAGTCAAAGCAGACCACCTCTCGCAAAAAGATGCTTGAGAAACTCAACGTGGAAGAGATACAGCCTTCATCGCGCCGTTATCCGGGCATAATCTTCACCCCTCAGCGCGAACCGGGCAACAAGATTCTCGAGGTTCACGGACTGACAGCGAGCATAGATGGCGAGATTCTTTTCAATGACGTGAATTTCCAGATAGAAAAAGGTGACAAGGTGGCATTTCTCAGCCGTGATCCGCGAGCCATGACCGCCTTGTTCGAGATAATAACCGGAAACCGCAAGGCCGATGCCGGCACATACGACTGGGGACAGACCATCACCACAGCTTATCTGCCGCTTGACAACTCCGAGTTCTTCAACACCGATATGAATCTGGTTGATTGGCTGTGTCAGTTCAGCAACGACTCAAGCGAGATATACCTTAAGGGATTCCTCGGCAAGATGCTCTTTTCAGGTGAAGAGGTGCTCAAAAAAGCATCGGTACTCTCCGGCGGCGAAAAGATGCGTTGCATGATAGCACGCATGATGCTCCGTGATGCCAATACCATGGTTCTCGACTCACCCACCAACCACCTCGACCTCGAGTCCATTCAGGCGTTCAACAACACCCTGCAAGGCTTTAAGGGCAATATCCTGATGTCGTCACATGACCACGAGTTCATACAGACCGTATGCAACCGCATAATTGAGCTTACGCCCAACGGCATCATTGACAAGATGATGGACTACGACGACTATATCTCCGACGAACGTGTACTTGCCGCCCGCGAGCGCCTTTATGATGAACAAAAATAGACCGAGGCGGTTTATTACTATATCCCTATGAAAAAATCCGATTCTTCCAACGACAACACTCTCTGAATTATGATACAGCATGTAGTGACTTTCCAGTTTTCCGGCACTCCGGCCGAACGTAAGGCCGTAGCCGAGGAATTCCGTGCCGCTCTGCTCGCGCTTCCCGAAAAGATTGAACAGCTTAAAAGCATGGAGGTAGGCATCAATATGAACCCGGCCGAGACATGGGACTTAGTACTGACCGCTCGTGCCGACACGCTTGCCGACATCGCCGCCTATTCAGCCCACCCTGCTCATGTGGCGGCCGTATCGATAATCGCCGGCCACAAAGCGCAGCGCGCCTGCGTGGATTACGAAGTCTGAGGAAAGGCTCACTCTTCGCCGTCCATGGACGGTATGTCGCGCAGAAATCTGTAGCTGCCCCCGGCGTAGTCCATCTCACAGCAAAAATGCGAAAGCCCGTTACTCACCACGAGATAGCGGGCTTGCAGTATCATATTGTATCGGGCTATCTGGTCAAATGTTTTTTGCGTAATGGCCACACCGGGAGCTTTATATTCCACTATCATAAGCGGACGCGAACAGCAGTCAAACACCACTGTATCACACCGGCGCGATACGCCGTTGAGTTCGAGCGACACCTCATTTGCCACTCGCCCGCGCATGTAACCCTTGTCACTGATCAACATAGCCACAAAATGCTGCCTCACCCACTCCTCGGGAGTCAGCGCCACCCAACGCGAACGTTGCAAATCGAAAATCTGCGGCCGTCCGGCAGCAGTCACTCTCACATTAAATTCTGCCGGCGGCAAATTCAATCGGGGCAATTTGGAGAAATCCACTGACATTTGAAGCTCATTTGAATATTATTGTGTAAATTTACAAAATCTTATTCATCTGACCTATGGCTACCGGAGCTTCTCAGTCATTCAGCGACATAAAAAAGGCTATCGCAAGCGGACAACTCGCCCCCGTCTATATACTTCACGGCGAGGAAGGATATTATATCGACGAGCTCACTGCCCGCTTCGAATCGCTTGTCCCCGAGAGCGAACGTGACTTTAACCTCTACACCATATATGCTCCGGAGACAGAGCCTGATATAGTGGCGGCTACATGCCGCCGTTATCCCATGATGGCCGACAGGCAGGTGGTGATACTGAAAGAGGCTCAGGCCGCCCGTGCCGACCAGATCAACAGACTGCATGCCTATGTGGCCAACCACAATAAGGCCACAGTTCTCGTGATCTGTTTCCGCGGTGCCCAGGCCAAAGGCAAAGACCTACTTGCCGCCGCAAAAAAAACAGGGGTGATATTCGAATCAAAAAAACTCAATGACAAGACTATAGGTCCGGCCGTCACGTCAATAATCCGTGATCTTGGGCTTAACATAGAAGAAAAAGGGCTGTCCATGCTCCGCGACTACATAGGCACAGATGTGTCAAAGATGCACAACGAGCTCAACAAATTAGCCATGATTCTCGGCAAAGGCGCCATGGTCACTCCTGAAAGCATAGAGCGCAACATCGGCATAAGCAAGGACTACAACAACTTTGAACTTGTAGATGCCATAGCCGCCAAAGATACAGCCAAAATCTTCACTATAATCAATTATTTCAGGAGCAATCCCAAAAAGAATCCTGCGATACTCACCGTGGCGGCAGTGTTCGGTTATTTCTCCAATCTGCTCATAGTCCACTTCACCCGCGACAAGTCACAAGCCTCGCTGATGGGAGTGTTGGATATCAAGTGGCCCGTACAGCTACGACGCTACGAGACGGGAATGCGTAACTACAATGCCTACAAGACTATCGAGATCATATCGGCCATACGCGATTTTGATGTCAAGAGCAAGGGCGTAGGCAGCCGTCAGTCGGAGTTCGATCTGTTGCACCAGCTCATGTACCACATAGTCACCGCTCCAGGCCGGATCGACATCTGATCTACAAGCCTTTTATTTTATATGAAACATATATCCCACGCTCACCTGTATAGATGTGCCGCGGGAAGCTGAGAATTCATCTTTTTTGGCAGCCGGAAATATGTTGCCCAGTCCGTAATAGTAACGTCCTTCAAGAAACAGCGAGTGCTTTCTGCGGATTATAAATTCCATGCCTGCACCGGCCAGTATGCCGTAGTCAAACTTGTTTTTCACCTCCATCGACATCTGATTGACATGGCGGTTCTCTATAGGGAATCCATCTACACTTCCGGGATCGGCGTAATTGAAATTACTGCTGATATTATCTGATATCAGATAACTTACCGACGGACCGAGATTCACGAATCCCTTGAATTTATCGCCACCGAAATATATGTGGGTCAATATAGGCAGTTGCAGATATGTCAGGCGACGCTGATAGATGAATTCCGTGTCTTCGAACACCTCTTTCCACCCGCGCTGCTCTATGTTGAGCTCACCGACCAGGCCGAAAATCTTCTCCTCGGTATATCGAGCTGTGACACCCATCACCATACCTGATATCATCGACTGCTCCACTCCCGGAGTAAACTCCATTTGCGACAGTGTCATTCCTCCCTTGGCACCTATGGCAAAGTGAGGCTCATACTGACGTTGGGCAGTCATGGTCCCTGCCGCCCAAAATACTGCCGCCGCCACGGCCATCGACCTTATAATCCTCATAAGCGCGAAATGTCAGAGTGACAGTTTTACCACACTCTTGTCGGGAGTGTAACGGATTATAAACATCTCATTGTTCACCCAACCGCGCACATCGTTTCCGCGCACGAAGTTAAAGCAGTTCTGCACACCGTCATACACCGGAGTATAATTGCCGAAATCACCATTGTTGGTCATAAGAGCCTTTATAAGGTACATGCCGGTATCGAACCCGTAGAGTCCCTGGCTCGGTATGACGTTGATCATCGAACCGCCATACCAGTCACTGTAAAGTTCATTTATACGCTTGGTATCGACATCGGTTTCACCGGTGTTATAGAATCGTGAGAATATCACAGTGTTTAGTTTGTACATACCGTTGAGCGGATCGCCGCGGAATGATAGCCACTCCGGATAACCCCACAGACACACTCCGTCAGGCTGACTGAATGTCTGGGCAAATGTGCTCAGTTCTGGTAACACGGCTTTCAGTTCCACCAGTTTGGACGACATCGGTATGAATGCGTATTTTTTATCCTTAGCGAAATCGGCCAGATCTATTTCTGTCAGTTTTTTCTCGAAATCCACCACAAAATACTGTCGTCCGGCAGCATTCAGTTCCTGTTTAAGCAGGTTGACAAATTCCTCTTTATCCTGCTGTCCGTCGATACGGTTGAGAATTACCGGTGTATAACCGTCGGAATTATCGACCAGATATTTCACCGCTTTTTCATACATGGTGGCGTGCGGCACGATCGAATTCATTACATTGGGCATCGTCACGTACGACTCGTCCTTAACAGCAAATATATTTAGAAGCGAAGAACCATTGTCAAGCGCATATCTTGCCAAGGTCTCCACCTGTCCGACGTTATCGGGGCCTATTATTACCTGAGCAGAAGCCAAGGCCGGGTCGGCCATAACAGCCTCAAGTCCCTCCATGGTTCCTTTTGTGTCATAGGTCAGCACTTTAATGGGTGTTCCGCAGTTGCGCATGCTGTCCACTGCCAAAAGCAAGCCTTTGTAAAATTCGGTATAGAGATTAGCCTGACGGCTCCGGGGCTGCTGTTCGAGCATAAATGGAAGCACCACCGCCATCGAAATCCCACCGTTGCGCGCCCAATCCAGGTTGCCGAGTGTCACATCACGGTGCGGTTCGGTCACGGTTGGCTCTTCGCCGGGGATCCTCTCGTCGCACCCTTGCGGAATATTTATGAACTGCCCGGGTACCAACACACTCACCGCCGGATTGGCAGCCTGAAGCTGTTCAGCGCTCAGACCGTGGGACCGTGCTATGGAATAGAACGTATCGCCGCGGCGCACCTCGTACTCTCCGGTCTGCTGCCGTTCATGCGCCGGTTGCGGCTTTGCCGGGCGCACGGTATTCCCTGACCTTACAAACACCTGTTGATCAGCTTTCACTCCGTAGTCACGCGCATCAGGATTAAGAGCATAAAATTCGTCAAGCGTCATTCCGAACTTTTTGGATATGCCGTAAGCGGTCTCCTTGCGTTGCACGGTGTAAGCAATGGTGCCTTCAGGCGGAGTTGCGCCCACACTGTGTGATGACGGCACCGGTTTGGCAATGCTCTCCGGCTGTGGCGCTCCATCAGCGGGAAAGAGGAGCATCTGGTCTATCTTAAGCCCGTCAGCGGCCGAAGGATTGGTCTGCATGAAATATTCACGTGACACACCAAATCTGCGACACAGTGAATAGACAGTCTCTTTGGGCTGCACTTTATAATAATAGTAGGTTTTGCCGCTTATGGTCTTAGTCGGAAGATCGGCAAGACCTTCCGACATAGCGGACATCGATATAAACACTCCTGTGCACAGAAGCAATATCTTTTTTAAATTCAAGGTCATTTTAGCGGGTTTTATTCACGCAAAGGTAACGTGTTTGGCCGAATTATGCAATAGCGTTGCAGCAATGTGGCAAATTGACTAACTTTGCCACACTATGACACAATTCAACGAACTTCAGCAGGTAAAGCGCCACTTTTTCGCCATGCGCAACGGTGTGATTGCCGATACCTTACGCAAAGCCGGATCACCTTACCGGATTATATTCGGTCTCAATCTGCCACAGATAGCCGAAATTGCAGAGATGACGCCCCACACGGTAGAATTGGCGACAGCACTGTGGAACAATACATCAACTCGTGAGAGCATGCTTATAGCCCCAATGCTCTACCCTGTCGAGAACTACACCGATGATCTCGCCATGGAGTGGCTGTCTCAGTCACCTACCGCAGAATGTACCGATATTCTGTGTCACCGCCTGCTCCGTCACATGCCCGATTCCTACGGATTTGGCTGCCGACTCGCACAGATGACGGAACCGGCCTACCGTTATGCAGCCATGCGTCTGCTATGGCACTTCATAGGCCGTCACCCCGAGGATCTGAAAAAGATATTTGTGAAAGAATACGAACGCAACGATCCGCACACAAGAACTATAGCCTGTCAGGCCATTGACGAAACAGATTACTTGTGTAGCCTTTAACTTTTGCTATATCTGGCACTCAGTTTTTCGCTGAGTATCACTCCAAGCAGTATTAGGCCACAGCCCACATAACCTATCACCGTGACTTGTTCGCCAAGAAATATCATAGAAGCCACCAAAGTAACCAGAGGGCTTATATACAGATAATTACCGGCATTCACCACTCCAAGGCGCTTTATGGCCTGCGACCACAGCAGATAGGCAAGCAACGAGCACACCAGCCCGAGAAACAGCAGATTGAATATCACTTTAGGCTGAATGAGCACAGACCACGATGCCACCGAAGGCTCAACCAATAAAAACGGTATGGAGGTAAGCAGACCGTAAAAAAATGTCTTGCGGGTTACAAACCACACATTGTAAACCGCATTGAGCGGACGAAGCAGTATCGAATATATGGCCCAGCATACTGCCGCCAACAAAGCGAGAAGGTCACCCAAAGGTTTGACCTTGACCACGAAACTGCTGTTGAATATAACGAATGCCACTCCTATGAATGCCACCACCGACCCGAGCATGAAACCTCTGTTTGGCCTCTGGCTCTTATATACCAGTCCGATAAGCAGTGCCGTAATCAGCGGGGCAAGGGTCACTATAAGCGACACATTGGTCACCAGAGTATAATGAAGCGCCGTGTTTTCGGCTATGAAATAGACAGAGTTGCCACAAACGCCGCATAACAGAAACTTGAACTCATCGCTGCGGGTATTGCTCCACAATGGTTTCGGACATATCAGGAACACGCACACATAAGCTATGATGAACCTATACACATACACCTCCACAGCACTAAGTCCCTCACCGAGAAGTTCCTTGGTGTTGATAAAAGCGGCACCCCATGCCACCACGGCAATCAAAGCCCCTATGTGATAGACTAAATTAGAGCTTGTATGGCGTTTGGATTGATGAAATATCCGATTATTATTCATTTTTTTGCATATTTTATCTATGCAAAGTTAAATAAATTTTGCAAATATCCTACAAACAATACGAGTTCTATATTTGTAAGTAATTATATTTGTATTCTGATTCAATCAATGATTCATAACCAATAAAAAAATAACCGAAATGAAGAAGTCTAACATTTTCACAGTCTCAGCGCTTTCACTGTGCCTTTTGGCATCGGCCGGGTGCAGCAGTATGACCAATATGGGCAAGGGTGCCCTTATCGGAGGTGGCGGAGGTGCGGCTGCCGGAGCTGGCATAGGAGCGCTTATCGGTGGCGGCAAGGGTGCCGGAATCGGAGCTGCCATAGGCGCTGCCGTAGGTGCCGGAGCAGGCACGCTGATCGGACGCAAGATGGATAAGCAAAAGAAAGAATTACAGGAACAGTTGGCCAAGAAAGCCGAAGTGGAATCCGTAACCGACCAGAACGGTCTGCAAGCCATCAAGGTCACATTCAATGGCGGTATCCTCTTCCCCACCAACGGCACCACACTCAGTACAGGCGCCCGTCAGGACCTCACATCGTTTGCAACCTCGCTCATAAACAATCCCGAGACCAACGTGCAGATATTTGGTTTCACCGATGACACCGGCACTTATCAGGTCAACGAACGCGTTGCCACCGGACGTGCCGATGCCGTGCGCACATATCTGCTCAACAGCGGCGTGGCAGCTTCACGCCTGACAGCCCAGGGACTTCCAATGCAGGACTATGTAGCCTCCAACAGCACTCCCGAAGGACGTGCCCAGAATCGCCGCGTGGAAATATACATCACTGCCAACCAGCAGATGATCAAGCAGGCTGAAAACGGCACTCTCGCCATGAATTAAGACCGTCACGCGGTTTTACATATCAAGAGCGCACTCCTATTATATATGTGGAGTGCGCTCTTTCCATTTGTTTGTGTGTGTTTCCCCTATGTGTGTTCTTCTGTTATTTAAGATGATTGTTACTAAGCCAAATTCTGCGTATCTGAATCCGGATATCCACAATTCTCACGAACCTGATCGCATAATCGAATAAGCCTGACCTTTGAGATCAAGCACCATAATTTCCGTTATCGGAAGCGGATACTCCACTACCCGTCCGCCATTGTTCAGATGAACATAGAGCGAACCTGCGGATATCACCAATTTGTGGACACTATTGAATTCATAGCGGTCAGTACCGCCTGACGATAGATTTTTTAAATCGCAATAAGTTATTGTGGCGGCTGATATAGCCGGCGATGTTAAGAAAAAGGCTAAGGCAATAATAAATGCCAGGCTTTTACCCCCCCCATGTATCCAGCTAAGATACAGCACTTTAGCAAACATAATTCTTATTGATTTAAATAATATATATTATAATATCTGCAAATATAAATAAAAAATTCCCAACCACGCAACTTCATTTTCATTTTTTGCTTATGACGACATAACTTCCTCACACAAACACACCAAGGGGCACCTTGTTAAGGGCGCCCCTTGGAATTTGGTCAATAATGGCTGAAGATATTATTCGGCCATAAGAATTTCAAGCATTTTGATTGCCGATACAGGAATACGTGTACCGGGACCGAAGATAGCTGCCACTCCGGCCTTATAGAGGAAGTCATAGTCCTGAGCAGGTATCACACCGCCGGCTGTAACCATGATATCCTCCCGACCAAGTTTCTTAAGCTCTTCGATCACTTGAGGTATAAGAGTCTTGTGTCCTGCCGCAAGTGAACTTACGCCAAGGATATGGACGTCATTTTCCACGGCCTGGCGAGCTGCCTCGGCAGGAGTCTGGAACAGGGGTCCCATATCCACGTCAAAACCGCAGTCGGCATAACCGGTAGCCACTACTTTAGCACCGCGGTCGTGTCCGTCCTGCCCCATCTTGGCTATCATGATACGAGGCTGACGACCTTCGCGCTTGGCAAATTCTTCACACATCTGCTGAGCTTTGACAAAGTCAGCATCGTTTTTGGTTTCGTTTGAATACACGCCTGATATTGTTCTGATTACTGCTTTATAACGTCCGACAACAGCTTCGCAGGCATCGGATATCTCGCCAAGTGTGGCACGAAGACCGGCAGCCTTGACGGCAAGATCGAGGAGATTGCCCTCTTTGGTGCGCACACATTCGATAATGGCTTCGAGAGCCTCTTTCACCTTGGCTTCGTCGCGGTAAGCCTTCACATCGTTAAGACGTTCGATCTGCTCCTTGCGCACCTCAGTATTGTCGATTTCCAGAATATCTATGGGATCTTCATGGTCGAGACGATACTTGTTGATACCGACTATGGTCTGACGGCCGGAGTCGATACGTGCCTGAGTGCGGGCCGAAGCCTCTTCGATGCGGAGCTTTGGCAGACCGGTCTCTATGGCTTTGGCCATGCCGCCGAGTTTCTCGATTTCCTGAATATGCTGCCATGCACGGTGAGCTATCTCGTTGGTGAGGGCTTCCACATAGTACGAACCGGCCCAAGGATCGACCTGCTTGGTTATCATGGTCTCCTCCTGAATGTATATCTGCGTATTGCGCGCTATACGTGCGGAGAAATCAGTGGGGAGGGCTATAGCCTCGTCAAGAGCATTGGTGTGGAGCGACTGGGTATGACCCAATGCGGCTCCCATGGCCTCTATACATGTACGGCCTACGTTGTTGAAGGGGTCCTGCTCAGTCAGTGACCAGCCCGAAGTCTGCGAGTGGGTGCGGAGAGCAAGCGATTTGGGATTCTTGGGGTTGAACTGCTTTACGATCTTGGCCCAAAGCATACGTGCGGCACGCATCTTGGCGATCTCCATGAAGAAGTTCATACCTATGGCCCAGAAGAACGACAGGCGGGGCGCGAACGAGTCTATATCCATACCGGCATTGACTCCTGCACGCAGATATTCTAGACCGTCGGCCAAGGTATAGGCAAGCTCTATATCACAAGTGGCGCCGGCTTCCTGCATGTGGTAGCCCGAAATGGATATACTGTTGAACTTGGGCATGTTCTGCGAGGTATATTCAAAAATGTCGGCAATGATACGCATGGAGAATTCAGGCGGATATATATAGGTGTTACGCACCATGAATTCCTTAAGGATATCGTTCTGAATGGTACCGGCCATCTCTTCGAGTTTGGCGCCCTGCTCCAGACCCGCGTTGATATAGAATGCGAGCACAGGAAGCACGGCTCCGTTCATGGTCATCGACACCTACATCTTGTTCAGAGGTATGCCGTCGAAAAGCACCTTCATGTCATCGAGAGAGCATATCGACACACCGGCCTTGCCCACATCACCAACCACACGCTCGTGGTCGGCATCATAGCCGCGGTGTGTAGCGAGGTCAAAGGCAACGGACAGACCTTTCTGACCTGCGGCGAGATTGCGGCGGTAGAAAGCATTGGACTCGGCAGCAGTGGAAAATCCGGCATACTGACGAATGGTCCAGGGGCGCAAGGGATACATGGCGCTGTACGGGCCACGCAGGAACGGAGGAAGTCCCGACACATAATTGAGGTGTTCGAGTCCTTCAAGGTCCTCTTTGGTATATATGTTCTTAACGGGGATCAACTCGGGGGTGAGCCAGTCTTCACCCTTGGCTATCGGGGCATGGGCGGCACCGAAAGCATCTTTCGTAATATCTATGGTTTTAAAATCCGGTTTCATGTTCGGTTCAGATTAAACGTTAGAGGGTGACAGATTTATTTAAGTAACAATTCATTGAACTGACGAAGTGTGTCAAGCACATTGCAACGCACATGTACGAAGTTGGTTATGCCTGCTGCCTGCAGTTCCTCCATGCAAGCCGGAGCTCCGGCTACCACAAACTGGGCACGTCCGTCGAGATATTTGAACGCCTCTGGAGCCAGTGTGGCATATTCATCATCGCTTGAACAGAGCACCACTACGTCGGCACCTTTTTCCATGGCGGCATCAATGCCCTGCTCCACGGTATCGAATCCGAGATTGTCTATGATCTCGTAGCCGGCACAGCCGAAGAAGTTGGTGGAGAACTGGGCACGCGCCAGACGCATGGCCAGATTGCCTATGGTGAGCATAAATACTTTCGGACGGTTAGAGGCTGCCTCTGTTGCCAATCGCAGAGCTTCGAAGTCACTTGCGGCGCGAGCTGTGGGCAGACCCTGACCCTTGGGTTCGTCATCGCCGTGGTGGCAGCCGCACGAACAGCCGGTGGTGCGAATCTTCTCGGCAGCCATCTCATTGATATTGGGATACTGGTTTGTGCCAAGAAGAATCTCTTTGCGACGTGCCACATCGGTGTGGCGCTTTTCCGATGATTCACGCACGGCTGCCTGCACGCTGCCGTCGTTGACACATGCGAGGAAGCCTCCGCGATCCTCTACGTCTATGAACAATTTCCATGCCTCGGCCGCAATGGAAGCGGTAAGCACCTCCACATAGTAGCTGCCGCCGGCGGGATCGACCACCTTGTCAAGATGGCTCTCCTCCTTGAGGAGAAACTGCTGGTTGCGGGCTATACGTTCCGAGAAATCATCGGGAGTCTGATAAGGAGTATCAAACGGTGTCACAGTCACCGAATCGACACCGGCAAGCACTGCCGACATACATTCTGTCTGGCTGCGGAGCAGGTTGACATGTGCATCGTATATGGTCTGGTTAAACCGTGATGTCGTGGCGTGTACATACTGCTTGCAGTCATCGTCGGCCACTCCGTAGAGTTTCACAATCTGTGCCCAGAGCATACGGGCGGCACGGAACTTGGCAAGCTCCATGAAGTAATTGCTTGACACACCCATGTTGAACTTTATGCGGCGGGCCACCTCGGCGGCTTCAGCACCTTTATCGGTAAGCAAGGTGAGCCATGATGCGCCCCATGCCAAAGCGTAACCGAGTTCCTGAGTGATATAGGCGCCTGCATTGCTGAGCATATCGGAATTGACCGACAGCACTTTCAGTCCGGGCACTTCCTTTACGATATCCAATAATTCCACACCCATGGCAGCTATGTCGCCCGGGAATTCAGTACCGTGTTTAAGGGCTTTCTTAAACGGATTGAAATCTATGGAACCTTTAAATACTTTTTCGAGGCCATTAGCCTTCAGATAGTCCACAAGCACCTTGGCAAAAACAAGCGCCTTTTTGGGACACGTGGTGAAGTTAAGCTCCACAGAAGCCACATCGACACCGGCAAGCAGAACTGTAAGTTCCTCGGCGGTAGCCTCTTTTACTTTGAATCCGAGCGATGTGATTCCTTTGCCCAATACGTCCAAAGCCTTGGTGTTGGCCTCTGCCGCTGTGTCGGCTATGATCTCCTGGCGCACATACCAGTCGTTGTCGGTACGGGTACCGCGTACGTAAGGAAATTCGCCGGGAAGGGAATCGGTTGTTTTCAGATCGGCTATATCTTCAGCTCGGTACATGGGCTGGAGATTAAAGCCTTCGTTCGTACGCCAAACCAATTTTTTATCAAAAGGAGCGCCCTTGAGGTCGGCTTCCACTTTTGCTTTCCACTCCTGTGTTGACACCGGAGGGAATTGGTCAAACAATAACTCTTTTTTTTCTGCCATAATAATAAATATAGAATTTTGTATTTCTTATGTTTTCAGACTTTAAGGTGTAGCGACTGAGGATATACAGAATCCGTCACTTGAATTTCTTTCGGTTGAACATGAATCCTCGGCCGAGATATTTTTCACGCACTATGGGATTTTCGGCAAGTTCCTCCGATGTCCCCTGAAACAGAATCTTCCCGTCAAACAGCAGATAGGCCCGATCGGTGATGTTGAGTGTTTCATTGGCGTTGTGGTCGGTGATGAGAATTCCTATATTCTTTTCTTTCAGTTTGTGCACCACATACTGTATGTCCTCCACTGCCACCGGATCGACTCCGGCAAACGGCTCGTCGAGCATAATGAACTTAGGGTCGATGGCCAGACAGCGGGCTATCTCCGTACGACGGCGTTCGCCACCCGACAGACGGTCACCGAGATTCTTGCGCACTTTCTGAAGACTGAATTCCTCTATGAGTGTCTCAAGTTTTTCACGCTGCTGCTCTTTGGTGGTGTCGGTCATTTGGAGCACCGCGCGTATATTGTCCTCCACCGTAAGCTTACGGAACACCGATGCTTCCTGGGCAAGATATCCTATACCGTTCTGTGCGCGCTTATATACCGGATATTTGGTTATGTTCAGGTCGTTGAGATAAATGTTTCCCTCATTGGGGGTAATCAGTCCCACAGTCATGTAAAATGTAGTGGTCTTTCCGGCTCCGTTAGGCCCGAGCAATCCTACAATTTCCCCTTGGGTCACATCAATGGATACATGGTTGACCACCGTGCGCTGACGATATTTCTTCACAAGATTCTCTGTGCGGAGCACCATCTTCTCGGGTGTCCCGTGTCTCACCGGCGAATGAGCCGCGGTTTCATCAGCAACCGCACTGCCCCTAACCATTATATCTTCTGCCGCGGATTCTTCCATATCGGATCGTCAGATTAATAATTTAACGCCGCACCGGCATGAGCTTTGCGCAGACGGGCTTCGATATAATCTGTAAGCAGATTTATCGCCACGGTATTGTTGCCGCCTTGCGGCACTATCAGGTCGGCAAACCGCTTCGATGGCTCTATATACATGGAGTGCATGGGCTTGAGCACGTCCTGATAACGGTTAATCACAGTCATTGGAGTGCGGCCACGCTCGACACAGTCACGCTCTATCACGCGGATAAGACGGTCATCGGCATCGGCGTCAACAAACACTCTCACGTCCATCATGTCCCTGAGCACAGGGTCGTTGAGCACAAGAATACCCTCCACTATCACCACATCGCGCGGCTCCACCTTAACAGTGGCTTCCTGACGGGTGCATGTCAGATAGGAATAAGTGGGCATATCCACCGTGCGACCCTCTTTCAACTGCTTCAACTGATCCACAAGCAGTGTCCACTCTATGGCAGCAGGTTCATCGAAATTTATCTTGCTTCGCTCCTCTGGCGGTATATGACTCGAATCCTTATAGTAAGAATCCTGCGGTAACACCGCCACCTCTCCGGCTGGGAGGCTCTTGATTATCTTGTTGACAACGGTGGTCTTTCCCGATCCGGTGCCGCCGGCTATTCCTATTATTAACATTGCAAGCTCTTTGATGAGTATGGTTATTAATATTGCAAAGATAGTATCTTTTGTGATAACTCGGAAAATTATTGTAGGTTTTTACCCCCATTTTAAGCCTGAATCCGGACTGTATATCCGAATTTTGAGTAATTTTGTGTCTGTATATACCAAACAGTTTTATTACCTGAATCATTATTATCACATGAAATATATCGGAGCACATGTATCGGCGGGAAATGGAGTCAGTCAGGCTCCTGTTAACGCACAGGCTATCGGAGCACGGGCTTTCGCACTGTTCACCCGCAATCCGTCGCGATGGCAATCGAAACCAATATCGGATAAAGAGGCGCAGAAATTCAAGGACAACTGCAAGGATTTCGGTTTTACACCTGACCACATATTACCTCACGACAGCTATCTTATCAATCTCGGTTCGCCCGACGCCGAATCATTGGAAAAGTCACGGGCAGCATTTCTTGACGAGATGATGCGATGCAGCCAGCTCGGGCTCACTCTGCTCAACTTCCACCCTGGAAGCCATCTCAACAAAATATCCGTAGATGACTGCCTCGACCGTATAGCCGAATCCATCAATATAACTCTCGACAAGACACAAGGAGTTAAGGCCGTGATCGAGAACACCGCCGGCCAAGGCTCCAATCTCGGATTCGGTTTCGACCAGATAGCCAGAATAATAGACCGCGTAGAGGATAAGGACCGCGTCGGCGTGTGCATAGACACCTGCCATGCTTTTGCCGCCGGTTATGACCTCGCCACCCCCGAAGGCTACAAAGCGTCGTGGGACGAATTCGGCTCGGTAATCGGGTGGAAATATTTGAGCGGAATGCACATTAACGACACAAAGAAGGGTCTGTCATCAAGAGTTGACCGCCACGAATCGCTCGGCAAAGGTATGATAGGCGCCGCATTCTTTGAAATGCTCGTCAACGACCCCCGAATGGACAACATACCTTTGATTCTCGAGACTCCAAATGAGGAACTCTGGCCTGAAGAAATAGCTTGGCTATACTCTTTGATAAGATAATAACAGAAGCAATATACTCCATACATAATAAAACAGACAGCGCGCCTCCTCAGGGGCGCGCTGTCTGTTTTTTCACTTGCAACTATACGTATCAGAACAGACTGAAACTTACTGTCAGGCCGGCCATGACTATAGCCACCATCGACATCAGCTTGATAAGTATGTTGAGACTCGGGCCGGAGGTGTCCTTGAACGGATCACCGACAGTGTCACCGACAACGGTAGCTTTGTGCACATCACTGCCCTTTCCGCCGAAGTTTCCTTCTTCAACATATTTCTTGGCATTGTCCCATGCGCCGCCGGAATTGGCCATGAAAATCGCGAGAACAAACCCTGCCGACAGGCCGCCGACCAACAGTCCGATAACACCGGGTACACCGAAAATCAGCCCTACGATAATCGGGGCTACAATGGCAAGCAATGATGGCATGATCATCTCACGCTGCGCCCCCTTGGTGGATATCTGCACACAACGGGCATAGTCAGGTTCGGCATGACCGGTCAGAATACCCTTTATCTCGCGGAACTGACGGCGCACCTCTTCCACCATGTGCTGCGCGGCACGCCCTACTGCATTCATTGTCAGACCACAGAAAAGGAATGCCATCATTGATCCGATAAACATACCCGACAGCACTTTCGGACTCATCAGATTCACCTCGAAGTAAGCCATGAAGTCGGTAAACGATGCGTCATGAACGGCCACATACCTGTCACCTATCTGTATCATGGTCTCTCCCAGACGTTCAAGGCCTATGCGTATCTCCTCAATATACGAAGCAAGCAGAGCCAGGCCGGTAAGTGCCGCGGAGCCTATGGCAAATCCCTTGCCGGTAGCGGCTGTGGTGTTGCCGAGCGAATCGAGCGCATCGGTACGACGACGCACTTCGGCGCCAAGACCGCTCATTTCGGCATTACCGCCGGCATTGTCGGCTATCGGACCGTAAGCATCGGTGGCAAGTGTTATGCCGAGAGTGGAAAGCATGCCTACGGCGGCTATGCCTATACCGTAAAGACCCATGCCCACATTGGCGAAGTCAAATCCTGAAGCAAGCCAATAGGATAGGATTATACCACCCACAACGGCGATTACCGGAATTGCGGTGGACACCATACCGAGACCGACACCCGATATGATCACAGTGGCCGGACCGGTAGTGCCGCTTTCGGCGAGCCGCTTTGTCGGCAGATATGACTGTGACGTATAATATTCGGTTGAGCGCCCTATGACTATGCCGACCAACAGGCCGATAACCACAGCTGTGCTTATAAGAGCCCAATTCTCGATCTGGAGTGCCCACATAAGCAGATAAGTGGCTCCGACAATAAGTACAGAACTGAGGTTGGTTCCGAACGACAACGCTCCGAGAAGTTGCTTCATGTTGGCATTCTCTTTGGTGCGCACACTGAATATGCCTATGATGGAGAGTATTATACCTACGGCGGCGATTAACATCGGAGCCATCACGGCTTTTGTCTGCATGGCAACATCGCCCGATGATATGAATGCGGCGGCGCCGAGAGCCGAAGTGGCGAGTATCGAACCGCAATACGATTCATAAAGGTCAGCGCCCATACCGGCCACATCACCAACATTGTCACCGACATTATCGGCAATAGTGGCGGGATTGCGCGGATCGTCTTCGGGTATGCCGGCTTCCACCTTACCCACAAGGTCGGCACCAACATCGGCTGCCTTGGTATAGATACCTCCGCCCACACGGGCAAAAAGAGCCTGCGTGCTGGCACCCATGCCGAACGTGAGCATGGTGGTAGTGATCATGCATAGTTTCGCGGTGGGGGCACCCTCGATATCGACCAGGGCATCAAGCAGCAGGTACCAGAAAGATATATCCAGCAGGCCCAGGCCGACCACCACCAATCCCATCACGGCACCGCTACGGAATGCCACTCGCAGACCGCGGTTTAGTGAATTGCGTGCGGCGTTGGCCGTACGTGCCGAGGCGTGTGTGGCCGTCTTCATGCCGAGATATCCGGCAAGACCGGAGAAAAAGCCTCCGGTCAGGAATGCCACAGGCACCCATGGATTCTGCAGATCAAAGCCATAGGCCATCACCGAGAATAGAGCCACCAAAGCCAAAAACACGATACCGACAATCTTGTATTGCTGCTTAAGATACGACATAGCACCCTTGCGCACGTGCGATGCTATCTTTTTCATCAGATCGGTACCCTCGCTCTCTTTCATCATTCCGCGATAGAAGTACCAGGCAAATCCCAGCGCCAGAAGCGACGCGGCCGGAACAAGCCAAAACAACCAATTTTCCATGTGTGAATAGATTTATTAAAAATGTTGAAACGTAAAAATTCGCTACGCCAAAGTTAATAAATTTTTCACAATATATTCACACCGATCTTATCGAGCAATATTTTCATCTTTTCATGTATCGCGTCAGTGCATAGATTGCCTATGCTGCCCGCATGAGTGTGGGAGACCTGACGAGTGGGCTTATACTCCCCGTTTTGCACCTGCATGCCAATGGTTCTGTAAGCCTCACGGAAAGGCACCCCGGAAAGAGTCATTCTGTTCACATCTTCCACAGTGAACAGATAATCATATTTGCTGTCAGACAGTATATCCCTGTTTATCCGTATGTGGCCGAGCATGAAAGCACACATATCCAGGCATTTTATTATCTCTGACACTGCAGGGAATATTATATCCTTGAGGAGTTGAAGATCGCGGTTGTAGCCTAAAGGCAGGTTAGTTGTAAGAAGTGCTATCTCATTGGGCAAAGCCTGCAACCGGTTACACTTTCCGCGCATTATCTCAAACACATCGGGATTTTTCTTATGAGGCATTATGCTCGAACCGGTGGTAAACTCATCGGGAAAAGACACAAAGCCGAAATTCTGGCACATGTACATGCACACGTCCATAGCGAAATGTCCTATAGTTGAGGCTATGGAGGCTATGGCCATTGAAGCCGCCCGTTCGGTCTTGCCGCGGCTCATCTGCGCGGCCACCACATTATAATGCATCGAAGAGAATCCAAGCTCACGTGTGGTCATAGCTCTGTCGAGCGGAAACGACGACCCGTATCCGGCCGCCGACCCGAGCGGATTCTGATCGGCCACATTATATGCTGCCACAAGCATCTGCATGTCATCGACAAGAGATTCGGCATAAGCACCGAACCACAGCCCGAATGATGAGGGCATGGCAATCTGCATGTGTGTATATCCGGGCATAAGCACATCTTTATGCTCCTCGCTAAGTGACTGCAGTGATTCAAATACTTGTGCGGTGGCCTTGGCTATGTCACGCAGGCTCTCACGCATCATCAGCTTAAGGTCCACCAGTACTTGATCATTACGCGACCGGCCGGAATGTATCTTCTTTCCAACATCACCCAGACGTTCTGTAAGCATGAATTCCACCTGCGAATGTACGTCCTCCACGCCCGGTGCTATGGCAAACTCTCCACACTCGATCTTGGCAGCTATCTCATTGAGTCCGCCGGTAAGCACTTCGAGCTCATCTGCCGTAAGCAGTCCTATACTCTCGAGCATCTTTATATGAGCCAATGAGCCCTGCACATCGTACCGTGCAAGAAGCATATCAAGTTCGCGGTCATTGCCCACAGTAAACTCCTCTATCATTCTGTCAGGCTCGAAGCCCTTGTTCCATAGTTGCATATCGGATTATAATATTATTCGGTTGATAAACATATCATATTTCTTCACAGCATCGGCGATCTCCGATTCAAGCACATATTCATCGGCAGTGTGGCTGCGTGAGGATTCGCCCGGCCCCATCTTGAGCGACGGAATGTCATACATCAGCGCCATATCGGAAGTGGTGGGCGACACAAACGGAGTGCCGCCAAGCTCCACGGCCGCCCTCACCATAGGATTGTCTTCGGACAAAACCGAAGCCCTCACCCGTGTGGAGCGCGGAACGGCTTCCGATTCGATAGTCTGACGGATTATTTCCACAGTCTGTTCGTTGGTATATACGTCTGTAGTACGTACATCTACCACAAAGTGACATTCGTCAGGGATCACATTATGCTGTCGTCCGGCATTGATCATGGTTACCTCCACACCTATAGGCCCCAGCAGAGCGCTCCGGTGTGGAAAAGTCATATTACGTAGCCGGCCTATATCGTCAATGGCCTTGTAAAGCGCGTTCACGCCTTCGCGGCGGGCGGCATGGCCGGCAACGCCACGGGCGGTGCAGTCGAGCACCACAAGACCGCGTTCGCCCACCGCCGGCTGCATGCCTGTGGGTTCTCCAACCAACGCCATCGCCGGCTCTATACCCATCTCTTTAAGATGAGGAAGAAACGCCCTCATGCCACGCTCGCCCATAACCTCCTCCTCGGCAGTTATTGCCAACAGCAGGTTGAACGGAAGCGTATGGCGATAATTACGCAAAAACACATCGATCAGCGTCACCACGGAAGCTCCGGCATCGTTGCTTCCAAGTCCGTAGATACGCCCGTCACAGCGTAACGGTTCGTACGGATCACGGCTGTAAGCCGGCGAAGGCTTCACCGTATCGTGGTGAGAATTGAGCATAAGCGTAGGCCGGGCAGGATCGAAATGAGGCTGTACAGCCCACACATTATTGTAGAAAGTATTGACTGTCACTCCCTCACATTCGAGTGCCTCGGCCACAATCCCCGCCGTGGCCGCTTCGTCACGCGATGACGACGGCGTGGCTATCAGACGTGTAAGCAGACTTACGGGATCGTAACTCATGGGCGTATCACTGTGGCTTTATCGTTGAGCAGATTGGAGGCATGCTTTATGTGCACCTGACCGACACCGGCATCAATAGCGGCAAAGGCGTTATCGATCTTAGGCAGCATACCGCCCGACACAATATTCCTGTCACGAAGGCTGAGGTATGATTCCCGGGTAATCTCGGGTATCATGGTTGTTTCATCGTCAGGATCAGCGAGAACACCGGCCTTTTCAAAGCAGAAAGTCAGACATGTGGGAGCTATCCGTGACGATGCTATGGCCACCGTGGAAGCCACCGTGTCGGCATTGCAGTTGAGCAACTGGCCGTGTCCGTCGTGCATTATGGCGCAGAACACCGGGGTTATGCCATGTTCGAGCAACATTGTCAAAACGCCGGCATCGACACTGTCCGGCAGCATATCGCCCACAAATCCGAAGTCAATGTCCGAAATGTTTCTCTTTACAGCTCTGACCACTCCGGCATCGGCTCCGCTCAGCCCCATGGCGTTTACGCCGCAGGCCTGAAGTTTTGACACTATGCGCTTGTTGATCAGTCCGGCATAGACCATAGTAACCACATTGAGTGTGTCGGAATCGGTCACGCGACGGCCATTGATCATAGTTGTCTCTATGCCGAGCGCCTTGCTCAGGCGAGTTGCCTCCTTTCCGCCGCCGTGAACCAATATCACGGCACCCTTCATACGTGAAAAATTGCCTATAAACTCATCGAGAGCCTGCGGATCGTCCACCACATTGCCCCCGATTTTTACCACTGTTATTTTATCTAT
Organism: uncultured Muribaculaceae bacterium; assembly: GCA_910578805.1. Lineage (GTDB taxonomy): Bacteria > Bacteroidota > Bacteroidia > Bacteroidales > Muribaculaceae > Paramuribaculum. The sequence continues at coordinate 43,184 of CAJTRS010000009.1, forward strand.
GCTCATAACGACTCAAGCATTCGTTTCAACACGGTCTGAGCCGATATCTCCCTGTTGGCCGCCTCGGCTATGACTATACTCTGCGGCGATTCGATCACTTCGTCAGTAACTATCATGTTGCGCCTTACAGGCAGGCAATGCATGAACATGGCATTGTCGGTAAGAGCCATCTTGCGACTGTCTATGGTCCATGAACGGTCTGTGCTGAGCACCTTGCCGTAATTATCGCCGGCATAAGCCGACCAGTTTTTGGCATATACGAAATCGGCACCGTCAAGAGCCGCGTCCTGGTCATAGACCACGCGTGCATTGCCCGTAAACTGTGGCGAGAGCTCATAACCGTGGGGGTGAGTGATCACGAAATCATAATCGGTAAGGCCTATCCATTCGCAGAACGAATTGGCCACAGCCTGTGGCAACGCTTTCGGATGCGGAGCCCATGTCAACACCACCTTCGGACGTTCCTTGGTCTTGTGCTCTTCTATGGTGATCAGGTCGGCGAAACTCTGCAACGGGTGACGTGTGGCCGCCTCCATACTGAACACCGGACGGCCGCTGTAGCGAATGAACTGCTCTATCACCTTCTCCTGATAATCGCTCTCCCTATCCTTAAGCCCGGCAAAAGACCTCACACCTATGATATCACAATAGCAACCCATCACGGGAATAGCTTCCAGCAGATGCTCCGCCTTGTCTCCGTCCATCACCACACCGCGCTCGGTTTCAAGTTTCCAAGCTCCCTGGTTGACATCGAGCACCATCACATTCATGCCTAAATTCATGGCAGCCTTCTGGGTGCTCAGACGTGTTCTGAGGCTGGAGTTAAAAAACAACATAAGCAACGTACGGTTACGCCCCAGATGTGTGTGGGCGAATCTGTCACGTTTTATTTCCAAAGCCTCTTTCACGGCTTCGCGCCAGGGTCCTATGTCACCGGCGCATGTAAATTTTTTCATAATATCCGATTATTGAGCATGTAATTCCTTAAATCTGTCCACAAATTCATCGGCAAGTTCTGGTGTCAGCGTCAGAGCCGGAAGCAATCTGACGGTAGTGTTGCCTGCACCGCCGGTAAACACTCTCTTTTCAAACAGCAACCGCTTGCGCAACTCGGAAGCCGATCCGTCGATCTCTATGCCAATCATCAGACCGCGTCCTCTCACCTCCTTTACAAAGTCGAGACCACGGAGACCGGCCATCAGGCGCTCACCCACTTTGCGGGCATTCTCTATCAGATTTTCGTCACGTATGACCTCAAGCACCGATATAGCCGCGGCACACGCCAGATGGTTGCCGCCGAATGTGGTGCCGAGCATGCCCTTACGAGCCTCAAACTCAGGGCTGATCAACACGGCTCCCATAGGAAAGCCATTGGCTATTCCTTTGGCACATGTAATGATGTCGGGAGTTATGCCGGCATACTGATGGGCGAAAAAACGCCCGGTGCGGCCGTAACCCGACTGAATTTCATCGGCAATGAGCACCACACCGTGCCGGGTGGTCAGCTCGCGCAACGCTTTCATAAAGTCATCACCGGGCACCCGGATTCCGGCTACACCCTGGATTCCCTCCACGATTACCGCACAGAACCCACCTTCCGACAGTTTACGCTCCACAGCCTCTATGTCGCCAAGGTCGCAGAATTCCACATGCCCCGTTTCATTAAACGGAGCCCTGATCGCCGGATTGTCGGTCATGGCCACAGCTCCGGAGGTACGCCCGTGAAATGCCTTGCCGAATGCGAGTACCCTACTTCTGCCTGTATGAAACGAGGCGAGCTTTATGGCGTTTTCATTTGCTTCGGCACCGCTGTTGCACAAAAACAGTGAGTAATCGCCATAACCGCTCTGCAGACCAAGCAGACAAGCCAGCCGATCCTGCAGCGAATTGCGCACAGAATTTGAATAAAACCCGAGTTGCTGCAACTGGTCACCTACAGCTTTCACATACCGCGGGTGACAATGACCTATGGATATCACGGCGTGACCGCCATAGAGATCAAGGTATTCGCTGCCATCAGCCGTATATACGAAATTGCCGGCACCGCGCACCGGCTCTATGTCATAAAGAGAATATACATCAAATAAATTCATAGACTCAAAATCATATTAGAAACCCGAAGGTTTCAGTTTCAATCCGGAGCGTTCATCGATACCGAACATCAGGTTCATATTCTGCACGGCCTGACCCGACGCTCCTTTAAGCAAATTGTCGATGGCGCACAACACCAACAGTCTGGAGCCGGACTTTTCCAGACTGATCACAGCCTTGTTGGTATTTACCGCCTGCTTGAGATCGACACTCCTGTCCGATATGAACGTGAATGCGGCATCGCGGTAATAATCCTTGTACAGGTCACGCAGCACATCGATGTCGGTATCGCAACTGGTATGAGCCATGACAAATATGCCACGGGCAAAATCGCCCCTCACCGGTATGAAACACAGTTCGGAGGAAAACTGCGGCATGAGACCCGTTATCGAACGGTTTATTTCCGCCAGATGCTGATGGCTGAAAGCCTTATACACCGATATATTATCTGTGCGCCAGCTGAAATGAGTGGTCGCCGAGGGTTTTACACCGGCTCCGGTCGATCCTGTTATTCCGGTAATGTTAACATCGCTCTTAAGCAATCCGTTTGCCGCAAGCGGAAGCAGCGATAGCTGTATGGCTGTGGCAAAACACCCTGGATTGGCCACCGAAACGGCTTCATTGATACGCGGCCGGTTAAGTTCGGGCAATCCATACACATATCCGTTACTTTCATCACGAAAATCCTGCGCCAGGTCTATGACCTTCAATTTCGCGGGGCGCGGATTCTCGCTCCAGAACCGCGAACTCGCCCCATGACCCGAACATAGAAACAAACAATCTATGGCCTCAAGATCATACTCATCGGAAAACGCCATATCCGTCTCGCCGATAAGCCCTTCATGGATATCCGACAACTTATTTCCGGCGTTGCTCTGCGAGTGCACGAACATAAGCTTCACCTCTGGGTGATTCAGCAATATGCGTATCAGTTCGCCGGCAGTGTATCCGGCGCCCCCTATAATTCCGGCTTTAATCATTTCTGTCCTTCGGCACGCTTTGTAACATTATAATATATCTTCATGGGATTACCCATAATCGACGTGAACCCTTTCACATCATCGGCACTCCAGGCCTTGTTGACCTCACCGTATTCGCCGAAATCGGTCTTCATCAGATCGTAAGGCGAATCCACGCCTACGAGTGTGTAACTGTAAGGGCGCAGTTCGATCTCCACAGTGCCGCTGACATGATTCTGTGTGCTTTCGATGAAAGCTTCCATGTCGCGCATCACAGGGTCGAGGTACTGAGCCTCGTGCAGGAACATTCCGTACCATGTACCGATCTGATCCTTCCAGTAAAGCTGCCATTTGGTGAGAGTATGCTTTTCGAGCATTTTGTGGGCGGCGATTATGAGCATCGGGGCGGCAGCCTCGAATCCCACGCGTCCCTTTATGCCTATTATGGTATCGCCTATGTGCATGTCGCGCCCTATGCCGTATTTAGAGCCTATAGCTTCTATTGTGCGGATCACATCGATCGGATTGTCAATAGCCTCACCATTGACAGCCACAGGCTCTCCCTTGTCAAAGGTTATGGTCAGAGTCTCTTTTCCCGAGGCCGTTACCTGACTCGGATAAGCCTCTTCAGGAAGTGTGGTAGCTGAATCAAGGGTTTCTTTTCCGCCTATGCTTGTACCCCACAGACCCTTGTTGATCGAATACTCCATCTTGGTGAAGTCAGCTTCGTAACCGTGCGACTTCAGATAATCTATCTCATACTGGCGGGTAAGCACCATGTCACGTGTGGGAGTTATAATCTCTATTTCAGGAGCAAGTATCTGGAATGTCAGATCGAAACGCACCTGATCGTTGCCGGCACCGGTTGACCCGTGAGCTACGGCATCGGCACCGATTTTTTTGGCATACTCTATGATGGCTATGGCCTGGAATATGCGTTCCGACGATACACTTATGGGGTAGGTACCGTTACGGAGCACATTACCGGCTATCATGTACTTGATGCTCTTGTCATAATAATCCTTGGTCACATCAAGAGTGGCATGTGAGGCAGCCCCGAGCTTCATGGCCCGCTGTTCTATGGACTTGAGTTCCTCTTCGGAAAATCCGCCTGTATTGGCTATGGCCGTGTGCACCTCATAGCCGAGATCGGCCGAAAGATATTTGGCACAGAATGATGTATCAAGACCTCCGCTAAATGCGAGTACCACTTTCTTCTTATCTGTATTCATGATGAAAATATATGTATATATCCTTATTTGTAATAGTTTTATTTCCTTATTTTAAGCAATTTGCCGAGCACTCCCCTCGAAAGCTGCTCTTTAGACTGGGGAGCCTGATGTTCGGCAGGGTCATAGAGCATACCTGTACACAGACACATTCTCCGGTTATTACGCTGGAGTATATCGTAATTCACACACCCCTGACACCCCTGCCAGAACTCCTCGTCGTCGGTAAGTTCAGAGAAAGTGACCGGCTTGTAACCTATGCGCGAGTTGAGTTTCATTACAGGCAACGATGTGGTAATACTGAATATCTTGGCATACGGAAACTTCATTCTCGCAAGCTCGAAAGTCTTCTCTTTGATTCTTGCGGCCAAACCGGCATGTCGGTACTGCGGATCAACTATCAGACCCGATGTGGCCACAAAATCGCCATGCCCCCAACATTCTATATAACTGAATCCCACGAGATTGTCACCATCAAGAGCTACTACGGCCTTGCCGCCGGTGATTTTACGTGATATATAATCAGTGGATCGGCGGGCTATGCCTGTGCCCCTTTGTAGCGCAGACTCATATATCAGATTACATATCCGTTCGGAATATTTTGCGTGCTCCGCCTCCGCAAACTCAACACAAATTTTTTCTTCACTCATTTTCTCAAAAACGAAAAACTAAATAAATATTCGCGATAAATACAGCGCAAAGATAGTTAATTTTTCTCGTATATTTTTCCAAAATCAATAAAATGACAAAATATTAATCTTTTTTTCACATCTCTAACCTAACCGGGACAAAAACACAACAGCGGGAAGAGGTTGTGTTGTCCTCTTCCCGCCTGTAAAACACTTGCCGGTCAAACGGCATTACAGTGTTGGATCCTGGCCACCTATATGCTCATATGGAGCCTCGGGAAAACACTCTTTAAATGTCATCTTACACACCTCAAGCAGTTCAGCGGTTCTTTCGGGAGACAGGAATGTATAAGTTAAATAGGAATAACATTCAAATAAATCATCCCACCTGACGAATTCGACCCGGTCATCACTCATGCGCACTATTGTCGCCTCGTCAAACCGATGCCGACGACGAAATTCCTTCAGTTCCCGATCATCAGTAGGGTAATTAAGTAATTTGTCGTGATAAAACATTTCTTTGAAACCACTATGATATATATAATAGACACCGTCATCACCCCAATAAAAGGTATCAAAATTTTCGCCATCGTTCGGAAAAAACGGGCCTCCACAGCAACCGGAATAATCGAACCGTGACAATGTGCCGTCATTGTTTATTTTCATTGAGGACGGACCATCAGGATCGATCATCTTGCCTTTATATACCGACAGCACCTCGTCAAAACTATATGATTACTCGCCATACATGTGGCAACCGCCCTCACTGTCAAAATAAAACTGAGGCTGCGCGGGCTCATCGGCATCGTCCGAACAAGCAACCGCCACCAACGCCAACCCTAATATAAAAAACAACTTCTTCATAATCACATAGTTTTAATTGGTTTGTCATAAAGATATGAATTTAATTTCAATAATGCAAAAAAATAGCTAAAGATTTTCAATAAAAGCCAACACACAAGTGTATCCACTTTAAGACACACAGTTACCCCTCATTATAAATAGGACTGCCATATAAAATTTGACTGAAATGACCTGAAAACGGCACGGCATTGACCGGCGACGATTTTTTCATTAAATTTGCACCGCAAACAATATCACAACAGACACATGGCACAGAAACCATCAATACCTAAAGGTACGCGCGACTTCGGACCGGTGGAAATGACCCGCCGCAACTATATATTCGACACCATACGCAGTGTGTTCCGGCTCTACGGATTCAGCCAGATAGAGACACCTGCCATGGAGAACCTCTCGACCCTTATGGGCAAATATGGAGAAGAGGGCGACAAACTACTGTTCAAGATACTCAATTCGGGCGACTATCTCCGCGGAATCGATCAGGAGATGCTGACATCAGGCGACTATGTGCACCTGACACCCAAAATATCTGAAAAAGGGCTCCGTTACGACCTGACAGTGCCGTTCGCCCGGTTTGTGGTGCAACACCGCAATGAACTCCAGATGCCGTTCAAGCGCTTCCAGATACAGCCCGTGTGGCGAGCCGACCGACCGCAGAAAGGCCGCTACCGGGAATTTTACCAGTGCGATGCCGATGTTGTCGGATCAGATTCGTTGGTCAACGAGATCGAACTGCTACAGTTGATCGATGATGTGTTTTCGCGCCTCGGCATAAACATAACCATCAAAATCAACAACCGTAAGGTGCTTGCCGGCATTGCACACCTCATAGGGGCACCTGAAAAGATCACCGACATCACCGTTGCCATTGACAAAATCGACAAGATAGGCATAGACAACGTGGTGGAAGAGTTGCGCCAGCGCGGCATCACCGATCAGGCCATAGACGCGCTGCGTCCGATACTCGAGATAAGCGGCACCACAGGCGAGCGTCTCGACCTGCTCGACTCAATTCTCGCCGACTGCCCCGAGGGCGCTCTCGGTGTGGCCGAACTGCGCGAAGTGATATCGGGCGCGGAAGCACTCGGACTCAATGCCGCGTTGGAACTTGATGTATCGCTTGCCCGCGGACTCAACTACTATACCGGCACAATCATAGAGGTGAAAGCGCGCGATGTTGAGATAGGAAGCATCACAGGCGGCGGACGCTACGATAATCTCACCGGAGTGTTCGGCATGCCGGGACTGTCGGGCGTGGGCATCTCGTTCGGAGCCGACCGCATATATGATGTGCTCAACACTCTCGATCTGTATCCGGCCGATACACTGCAATCCACAAAAGTGATGTTTACAAACTTCGGACCGGCTGAAGCCGCAGCGGCCATGAAGACGCTCCGGCAAATGCGCCGCGCAGGCATAAGCGCCGAAATATATCCCGATGCCGCAAAAATGAAAAAGCAGATGGGACGCGCCGATGCGATGGACATACCATATGTGGCCATCGTGGGTGAGGAAGAGATGGCTAAAGACATGCTTACCCTCAAGAACATGCACACCGGTGAACAGCAGATGCTTACCGTCGATGAGGCTGTGGCGATAATCACAGTTTGCTGACAAATCGAAACATTATGACGTATTTTTTCGGTTGATATTTAAGTTTTTCAATAGAAAACATTAACTTTGCAACGTGATGACACGATTTTACGCATATTATTATTCGGCATTTTATTTCTTTAAGGAATAAGATCGGGATCATATATGTTGCTTGAAATTATACAGATTACATTATCAGACTGAAACCATATTGAATCCCGACCTTGAAAGAGGCTCGGGATTCTTTTTAATACCATACCGCGATGAAAAGATTTGTAACCATACAAGGAGTGGCCGGCTGCTATCACGATGCGGCCGCACGCGACTATTTCGCCAAGCGGTTTCCGGACGACGAAGTGGAGACTGTGCCGTGCGACACGTTTGCCGACATGTTTGACCGACTCGACACCGATCCTTCTTTACTTGGCATAGTGGCCATCGAAAACACCATAGCCGGAGCACTGCTTCAGAACCACGAACTCCTCCGACGCAGCAATCTCACCATAGTGGGAGAGCATAAGATGCGCATATCACACGTGCTTGCAGCAATACCGGGACAGAACATCGAAGATATCTCCGAGGTAAGTTCCCACCCGATGGCACTAATGCAGTGCGAACAGTTCCTGCACCGCCACCCGTGGATAAAAATGACCGAAGCTTTCGATACGGCAGGCGCCGCACGCGAAATATCGGGCAACGGCAGACAGGGACATGCTGCCATATGCGGAAAATACGCGGCCGAACTTTACGGCCTCGGCATATTGGCAGAAAGCATCGAAACCAACAAACGCAATTTCACACGGTTTCTGATACTCGCCGACCCTCTGTCGGCCTCTTCACTGCTTCCGGCCGAGGACACTCTGCGCAAAGCCTCTGTGGTGTTCACCCTGCCACACTCTCAGGGAGCTTTGTCGAAAGTGCTTACCATACTGTCGTTTTACGACATGAACCTGTCAAAAATCCAGTCTATGCCCATAATAGGACGCGAATGGGAATACCGATTCTATGTCGATCTGACTTTTGACAGCTACGCACGTTATCTTAAAGCTATCGACGCCGTGCGCCCCCTGCTCACCGATTTCAAATCATTAGGACAATACAATGAATGCGACAATGAAATATGACACACCACACATAGAACCCGCCGACCGCGTAAACGAGATAAAGGAATACTACTTTTCACTAAAATTACGCGAGGTGGCCCGGCTCAACGCCGAAGGCCGCGATATTATATCGCTCGGCATAGGAGGACCTGACCGCCCACCCCACCCACTTGTCATTGACACTCTTTGCAAAGAGGCTTCCAAGACCGATGCCCACAGCTACCAGCTGTTTCGTGGACTTCCCGAACTCAGACAGGCGTTCAGCGACTGGTATTCCGACCGTTATGGAGTGCAACTCGACCCTGACACCAAGATACAACCTCTCATAGGCTCCAAAGAGGGAATACTGCACATATCGCTCACATTCCTCAACCCCGGCGACGGAGTCCTTGTCCCCGATCCGGGATATCCCACCTACACATCGGCAAGCCGGCTTGCCGGTGCATCAATACACCCTTACCGCCTGTCGGCATGCAACGGCTGGGAACCGGACTTTGAAGAACTGGAGCGTATGCCGCTCGACCGCATAAAACTAATGTGGATAAACTATCCGCACATGCCCACCGGACCTCCCGCCACACCTGAGCTGTTCAAAAAAATAGTGGATTTCGGGCTCAGGCACAACATAGTAATAGCCCACGACAATCCCTACAGTTTCATACTCAACAACACCCCTCTGAGCATACTCCAGACTCCCGGGGCAAAGGATATAGCCATCGAGATGAATTCCCTGAGCAAAAGCCACAACATGGCCGGTTGGCGTGTGGCCATGGTAGCCTCCAACAGCCGATTCATCGAATGGTTCGTAAAAGTAAAGTCCAATGTGGATTCCGGACAGTTCCGTCCGGTAATGAAAGCAGCCGTGGAGGCTCTGCGCCTTCCGCAGGAGTGGTATGACGGGCTTAACGAAGTCTATGGCAGCCGGCGTCTTATAGCCGAGGATATCATGAAAGAGCTCGGCTGCAGTTTCGATCCGGGACAGCGCGGCATGTTTCTGTGGGGACGTATCCCCGACTCTGAACACAGCGCAGAAGCATTGGCCGACAGGATTCTTTACCAGGCCCGAGTATTCATCACACCGGGATTCATATTCGGTAATGAAGGTGAGCGGTATATCAGGATATCGCTTTGTGCCACTGAGGACAGACTCCGTGAGGCTCTCAACCGGATCAAGAATTACAATAACACCCAAAAACAGAATTAACACTATGGATTCAATAACACCACTGTCATTTTCAGGCATCGACCCACGTAAACCGTTGATAATAGCCGGGCCATGCAGCGCCGAAAGCGAGCGCCAGATCATGGACACCGCCACCCAGCTCGCCGCGGCGGGCATTAAGATATTCCGCGCGGGGATATGGAAACCGCGCACCAAGCCCGGAGGATTCGAAGGCGTGGGGCAGGACGGCCTGGAATGGCTGCGCAAGGTGCGCGAACACACAGGCATGTTCACAGCTACCGAAGTGGCCAACAGACTTCACACCCAGCAGGCCATAGAGGCCGGAGTGGATATACTATGGATCGGCGCACGCACATCGGCCAATCCGTTTGCAATGCAGGAAATCGCCGACACGTTGCAACAGGTGAATCCCGAAAACCTCACTGTGCTTGTCAAGAATCCCGTGAACCCCGACATAGAACTATGGGTAGGCGCACTTCAACGCATATACAATGCGGGAGTGCGACGAATAGGGGCCATTCACCGCGGTTTCAGCACATACGGCAAACACCTTTACCGCAATGTGCCCCAATGGCACATACCCATAGAACTGAGACTACGCTACCCTAACCTGCCCATCATCTGCGACCCGTCGCACATCGGCGGCAAGCGCGAACTCATAGCCCCGCTCTCGCAACAGGCCTTCGACATGGGATTCAACGGGCTCATAGTGGAATCGCACTGCGACCCCGACTGTGCCCTCAGCGATGCCTCCCAGCAGGTGACGCCCGAAATACTTAATTTCATATTGAACACCCTTGTGATACGCGATTCCAGACAGACCACCGAAAGTCTGACACTGCTGCGCCAGCAGATTGACCGCATAGACAATGAACTGCTCGAGATACTGAGCCGCCGTATGGGTGTGTCACGCGACATAGGCCGTTACAAAAAAGAGCACCGCATGCCTGTGGTACAGGCCGGACGCTACAACGACATAATCCGTTCACGCGTGAAGCTCGGCGAAGAGATGGGCATGGGACAGGAATTCATGAAAACCATACTCCTGGCCATTCACGATGAATCGGTGCGCCAGCAGATAGAGATCATAAACGACCGCGCACAATAACAGCAAAACACGACATCTTATGAAGATTCTCATTCTCGGAGCCGGGAAAATGGGCACATTTTTCTGTGACCTGCTTTCACGTCACCATGAAGTGGCAGTATATGATCCCGACCCGGAAAGACTACGGTTCACTTACGGAGTCTTGCGGTTCAACGACCTCGAAGAGATTGATGCGTTCGCCCCCGACATGGTGATCAACGCAGCCACGGTCAAATACACCCTTACGGCTTTCAAACAGATACTGACACACATACCTGACAGCTGCATTCTTTCCGACATAGCCTCAGTGAAAACCGGTCTGCCGGAATTCTATGCGTCATGCGGTCACCCGTATGCATCGAGCCACCCAATGTTCGGCCCCACATTCGCCTCATTGGGCAATCTTGCCGATGAAAACGCCATAATAATCACAGAAGGCGATCACCTGGCACGCATATTTTTTCGAGACCTTTATGCCGGACTGAGACTCAATGTGGTGGAATACACATTCCGTGAGCATGACGAAACCATAGCCTATTCACTCTCCATACCGTTTGCCTCCACTCTGGTGTTTGCCTCCGTAATGAAGCATCAGGACGCCCCCGGCACAACATTCAAGCGCCACATGGCCATAGCGCGCGGTCTGATGAGCGAAGACGACTATCTGCTCAGTGAAATACTATTCAATCCCAATACACCCGATCAACTCCGACAGATACAGCATCAGCTCTCGACACTTCAGGAGATTGTGGAGCGACACGACTCCGATGCCATGCAGGACTATCTCCACTCCGTGCGACGTAATCTCAGGTAACATATTGCCGTCACACATAACCCGCCTTATGTTTCAGCCAAAAAACATACTTTGGGTATAGGTGCTTTCGATTTAAAACATTACCTTTGTGGCATAATGAGCATAGCCAATATGAAGTCTTCGGCCAAAGCGATATTCACTCAATATCTGTCGCAGCACAAACTGCGGCGCACCCCCGAGCGCTTTGCCATACTGGAAACAGTGATGGATACCAACACCCATTTTTCCATAGAAGCCCTCCACGCCTCGCTTGACGACAAAGGCTACCATGTGAGCCGCGCCACCATATACAACACCATACTCCTGCTCATCGATGCAGGATTAGTGAGGCGAAACGCTTTCAACAACGGCACTCCGCGCTATGAGCGCATAAGCGGTCTGACCAAGCACTACCATCTGGTGTGCACAAAATGCGGAAAAATCAAAGAGGTAAAAGACCCGGAAATAGATGTGCTGCTCAACACTCGCCGATATAGCAAATTCCACCCCCTTTACGCCGATCTGTACATTCACGGACTTTGCTCGCAGTGCATGAGAAAAAACAAATCATTAAAAAATAATATAACAAATAACATTTCGAAGAATGAAGATTGACGTGTTACTCGGCCTCCAGTGGGGCGACGAGGGAAAAGGAAAAGTAGTCGATGTACTCACTCCGCATTACGATGTGGTGGCACGTTTTCAGGGCGGTCCCAACGCCGGTCATACTTTAGAATTTGAAGGCAAGAAATATGTGCTCCGTTCCATACCTTCCGGCATATTCCAGCATGGACAGACCAATATCATAGGCAACGGAGTGGTTCTTGACCCCGTGCTGTTCAGAGAGGAAGCCGAAGCGCTTGAACGGTCAGGCATAGACTTGCGCAAAATACTCAAGATATCAAAAAAAGTCCACCTCATTCTGCCTACCCACCGACTGCTCGATGCTGCCAACGAACGCGCCAAAGGAGGAGCCAAGATAGGCACCACAGGCAAAGGCATAGGCCCGACCTACACCGACAAGGTGAGCCGTAACGGACTGCGGCTCGGCGACTCCCTCCACAACTTCGATACAAAATATGCGGCCGCACGCGACCGTCATCTCGACATGCTCCGGTCAATGGGTGAGACTCCCGATCTGAGTGAACTTGAGCCTAAATGGTTAGAAGCCATAGATTACATCAAGACCTACGACATAATCGATTCCGAACATTATATAAACCGATGCCTCAAAGAGGGCAAATCGGTGCTCTGTGAAGGAGCACAGGGCACGCTGCTCGATGTGGATTTCGGATCATACCCGTTTGTAACATCGTCCAACACAATAACCGCAGGCGCCTGCTCCGGACTTGGAGTGGCACCCAACAGGATAGGCGAAGTGTTCGGCATATTCAAAGCCTATTGCACACGTGTGGGCAGCGGCCCGTTCCCCACCGAACTGTTTGACGAGACCGGTAAAAAAATCCGTGACATAGGCCATGAATACGGTGCTGTCACCGGACGTGAACGCCGTTGCGGCTGGATTGACCTGGTGGCCCTGCGATATTCTATCATGATCAACGGTGTGACACAGCTCATAATGATGAAAAGTGATGTTCTTGACACTTTCGATGAGATAAAGGCATGTGTGGCCTACCGTATCAACGGCGAAGAAACCCGTGACTTCCCGTACTCGATAGAGGAGGATATCGAGCCGGTGTATGTGACCATGCCGGGGTGGAAGACAGATATGACCTCGATGAAATCACCTGAAGAATTTCCGGCACAGTTCACCAACTATCTGCGGTTCCTCGAAAATGAGCTTCAGGTACCTGTCACAATAGTCTCCACAGGCCCCGACCGCGAACAGACCATAAAAATGAAAGCATAACCAAAAACCTTAAATCGCCATGGCTAAAGTAAAACCATTCAGAGGCATTCGCCCGCCGCGCGAACTCGTGACGGAGGTGGCCTCCCGCCCCTACGACGTCCTTAACTCAGACGAAGCACGTGCCGAGGCCGAAGGAAACCCCAAGTCGCTTTATCATATAATCAAGCCGGAGATTGATTTCGGACCGGAAGTCGATGAACATGATCCCCGCGTATATGACAAAGCGGTGGAGAACTTCCGCGCTTTCCGCGACCGCCGATGGCTCGTGCAGGACGATGCCGAACACTATTATATCTATGCACAGACCATGAACGGACGCACGCAGTACGGCATTGTTGTGGCCGCCAATGTTGATGACTACATGTCCGGTCGCATTAAAAAGCATGAGCTAACCCGCCGTGACAAGGAAGAGGACCGCATGAAACATGTGAGAATCAACAATGCCAACATTGAGCCAGTGTTCTTTGCATTTCCCGACAATGACAAACTCGATGCCATAATACGCACTGTTACCGCCGGAGAACCCGAATATGACTTCACGGCGCCTGACGGATTCGGCCACCACTTCTGGGTAATCGATGACACCGACATGATACAACAGGTGACTGAGGAATTTTCCAGAATTCCATATCTGTACATCGCCGACGGACATCACCGCACGGCAGCCGCAGCATTGGTGGGCAACGAAAAAGCCGCACAGAATCCGGATCATAAAGGGACGGAAGAATACAATTACTTCCTTGCGGTGGCGTTTCCGGCATCTCAACTAAAAATCATAGACTACAACCGTGTGGTGCGCGACCTCAACGGCCTAACTCCTGAACAGTTTCTCAAGTCACTTGAAACAAACTTCAAGGTGGAGGACAAAGGCACAGAGATATACACTCCCGAAAGCCTACATAACTTCTCTCTTTATATGCAGGGACGTTGGTATTCACTCATTGCTCTGCCGGGACGATATGATGACAGCGACCCTATAGGAGTTCTTGATGTAACCATATCCAGCGACTTGATACTCCGCGACATACTTGGTATTACAGACCTGCGCTCCGACAAGCGCATAGATTTCGTGGGAGGCATAAGAGGTCTTGGAGAACTGAAGCGCCGTGTCGATTCCGGAGAAATGGCCTTGGCACTCGCTTTGTATCCCGTGTCGATGAATCAGCTTATGAATATAGCCGACTCTGGCAATATAATGCCGCCGAAGACCACTTGGTTTGAACCCAAGCTACGGTCCGGACTTGTGATACACTCTCTTGATGACTGAACAAACTGTGGACCGGCCACCGATCATCACTGACATATACCGGTTAACGCCTGCGGCATACCTCCGGGTTTGTGCCGCAGGTCTGTTTTTACGTATGTGCCTGTGGTACTCGCTTCCGCTCGCCGTGTGCGCCGTTGCCGCATTATTCGATGTACGGTGGCTGCTGGTGGCGCTGATAATGCTGTTCCTTACAGTACCATTCGCTCTGTTTCACATCTATTTCACACGGTTGCTCACCACCGATGCACAGAAATCACTGGCACCACAGTGTGTCACCATAATACCCGGAAAAGAGATCACCGTAACATACCACAGCATATCGGAAGAAAACACACCGCCACAACCGGACATAAATGCCTGGAACGATATCCGTACGATCCGTATCCACGGAAAACAAATGGTTATCGCCATCAGGAACCGCCATCACCCGCTCATTATTCCCATAAGGTCATTCCCCTCCACTGCCGATCCCCACGCCTTGGCACTGCCGTTCATTCAATAAAATCAGTACTGCCGGTGTTAATTCCTCTCGGTACATCTACCGGATTCAATAAAAATCACTAACTTTGCGGACATAATGCGATGCCGAAACATCGCCACCATCATTATCACACTCTTACATCACCCCTATTACAATGGTTGTATTCTTTAAAAAAGGTGCTGCGAACGTAATAGCCGTAGAGACAGATCACAAATTTTCCCATGAGGAAAATGAGAAACTCTCTTGGCTTTTCGGCGGCGCCAAGCCTCTCGTATCCACATCTGTCAAAGGCACTTTCATAGGTCCGCGCAAGGAAATGGTAACTCCATGGAGCACAAATGCCGTAGAGATAACCCA
This sequence comes from uncultured Muribaculaceae bacterium, assembly GCA_910578805.1. Classification (GTDB taxonomy): domain Bacteria; phylum Bacteroidota; class Bacteroidia; order Bacteroidales; family Muribaculaceae; genus Paramuribaculum. The sequence continues at coordinate 58,690 of CAJTRS010000009.1, forward strand.
GAATATGGGCATCAGCGGCATAAACCGCATAGAGCAGTTTACACTCACCCGCGACGAGACCCCTAAATTCGACAAGATGCTTGAGCGTGTATATAACGGATTAGGAAGCACGGTATTCAACGTAAACCGCAGTCCCGAACCTATAGTATATATCGACGACATCACTGAATACAACCGTTCGGAAGGGCTGGCATTAAGCCCTGAGGAAGAGCAGTATCTGCGTGAACTGTCGGACCGTCTCGGACGCCCGCTGACCGACAGCGAAGTTTTCGGTTTTTCGCAGGTCAATTCCGAACACTGCCGCCACAAAATATTCAACGGCTCGTTCATAATCGACGGCGAGGAAAAACCGCTATCGCTGTTCAAATTAATCAAAAAAACCTCGCAGACCAATCCCAACACACTGGTATCGGCCTACAAAGATAATGTAGCCTTTGTCAAAGGCCCCAAGGTGGAACAGTTCTACCCCACAAATCCTGACCGTCCTGACATGTTTGACGTAAAGGAGATCGAGACCGTGATATCCCTGAAAGCCGAGACCCATAACTTCCCGACCACAGTGGAGCCTTTTAACGGGGCGGCCACTGGTACTGGCGGCGAGATACGCGACCGTCTTGGCGGCGGCCGTGCATCACTCCCCATCGCCGGCACAGCCGTGTATATGACCTCATATCCACGCATGAGCCCCGACCACCGTTGGGAACTGATGAGCAATCCACGCGTGTGGCTCTATCAGAGTCCCTGCGATATTCTCATAAAAGCCTCCAACGGAGCCTCCGACTTCGGCAACAAATTCGGCCAACCCCTGATATGCGGTTCGCTCCTTACTTTCGAGCACGATGAAAATGGCAAGTTGTATGCCTACGACAAGGTAATCATGCTTGCCGGCGGCGTAGGCTTCGCGGCCAGAAAAGATGCCCTGAAAGGCACACCGCAACCTGGCGAAAAGGTAGTGGTGATGGGCGGAGACAACTACCGCATAGGCATGGGAGGCGGCGCCGTCTCTTCAGTGGAGACCGGACAATATGACAATTCCATCGAACTTAACGCCGTGCAGCGCGCCAATCCCGAAATGCAAAAACGTGTATCCAACGTGATCCGCGCCCTTGCCGAGAGCGATGACAACCCCATAATATCCATTCATGACCACGGCGCTGGCGGACACCTCAACGCATTGTCGGAATTAGTGGAAGCCACCGGCGGACACATAGACCTCGATGCGCTGCCAATCGGCGACAAGACATTGTCGGCAAAAGAAATCGTAGGTAATGAAAGTCAGGAACGCATGGGTATGGTGCTTGACGAAGCACACATAGATTATGTGAACCGCGTGGCACAGCGAGAACGCGCACCCATGTATGTGGTTGGCGAGACCACCGGTGACGACCGCTTTGTGTTCCGCCGTTGCGACGGAGTAAAACCTATCGATCTGGCCATGACCGACATGTTCGGCAGTTCACCCAAGACCGTACTCACGGACACCACTGTCACAAACACATATTCCGATACGGCATACAACGAGCACGACATCGAGGCTTATCTGCGCGATGTCCTCAGCCTCGAAGCCGTAGCATGCAAAGACTGGCTCACCAATAAGGTCGATCGTTCGGTAACCGGAAAAATCGCACGACAGCAGTGTCAAGGCGAGATACAACTACCTCTGAGCGACTGCGGTGTGGTAGCCCTCGATTACCGCGGCAAGCACGGCATAGCAACCTCTATCGGACACGCCCCGCAAGTGGCCCTTATAGATTCGGCAAAAGGCTCTGTAATGGCTGTGGCCGAATCTCTGACAAACATTGTAGGCGCTCCGCTCAAGGACGGATTATCGAGCATATCCCTCAGTGCCAACTGGATGTGGCCTTGCAAGAATCCCGGAGAAGATGCAGCGCTTTACCGTGCCGTGGAAGCATGCAGCGATTTCGCTTGCGCATTAGGCATTAACATACCCACAGGCAAGGACAGTCTGTCAATGACCCAAAAATACGGCGATGACAAGGTATATGCACCGGGCACCGTGATAATATCGGCAGCCGGCCATGTGTCCGACGTAAAAAAAGTGGTGTCGCCTGTGATACAGAACACAGCCTCCACTCTCTACTACATTGATTTCTCTTCGTCGCCACTGTCGCTTGGAGGTTCGGCTCTGGCGCAATCACTCAACAGACTCGGCTCCGAAGCTCCTACCGTGGCCGATGCCGCACGCTTTGTGGCCACATTCAATGCCATTCAGACATTGGTTAAGCGAGGTTCGATTCTGGCGGCACATGATGTTTCGGCCGGAGGTCTGGTAACAACCCTGCTGGAAATGAGTTTTGCCAACACCTCCGGAGGTATTGAGTTTGACACGGCCGGATTCACTGCACAAGGAGAAAAAGACCTTGTAAAAATACTTTTTGCCGAAAATCCGGCACTTGTCATACAAGTTGCGTCGGGCAAATGCGAGGCTATGCAACGTACCCTTGATGCCGCCGGTGTAAGATACTTCGCCATAGGCAACCCGATCGACGAGCGCACCCTTATGATAAACCACGAGGGAACCGAACGACTCATAGGCATAGACCATGCACGCGATGTGTGGTTCCGCTCTTCTTACCTGCTCGATTGTGTGCAGAGCGGCGAAAAATGCGCTAAACTGCGGTTTGACAATTACAAGAAACAGCCTATCCGAGACCGCCTGCCCAAAGGATTCGACGGTTCTTTAAGCAGCCGTGGATTGGCACACGGACGCCACAGCAACAAAGGTCCCCGCGCGGCAATCATACGTGAAAAGGGTGTGAATGGCGACCGCGAGATGGCCTATTCGCTCTATTTGGCCGGATTTGAAGTCAAAGACGTGCATATGACCGACCTTATGAGCGGACGCGAAACCCTGGAGGACGTCAACATGATAGTGTTCTGCGGAGGATTCTCTAACTCTGACGTACTGGGGTCAGCCAAAGGCTGGGCCGGAGGCTTCTTGTGGAATAAGAAAGCCAAACAGGCTCTCGACAACTTCTTCAAGCGTGATGACACACTGTCGCTCGGTGTGTGCAACGGCTGTCAGCTTATGATGGAACTTAACCTGATATGCCCCGAGCACCCGAAGAAAGCCACGATGGAACACAACATAAGCCATAAATTCGAATCGCAGTTTGTAGGAGTTACCATACCGGAAAACAATTCCGTGATGTTCTCCTCACTTGCAGGCATGAAGACAGGTATATGGATAGCCCACGGCGAAGGTCGCTTCAATCTGCCCATGCCTCTGAAAGACTATAACGTGGCACTGAAATACAGCTACGCAGCCTATCCCGCCAATCCTAACGGATCACGTGGTGCCGTGGCCGGTCTTTGTTCAGCCGACGGACGTCATCTGGCCATGATGCCCCATCTTGAAAGAGCCATATTCCCGTGGCAATGCGCATACTATCCGCGATCACGGCGCAACAACGATGTAACTCCCTGGATCGATGCGTTTGTCAACGCACGTCAATGGATTGAACAAAAAACATCGACAAACAAATAACCACAAACCATGCGGGAACAGAAGCAAGATTATCCACTACATAAAAAGCGCATTCTGTTCCCGCAATCATTTATCACGATTCAACAACAACAAGAACATATTCAGTAACAGTTAATTATGGGAGGTTTTTTTGGCGTCGCTTCCAAAAAGGAGTGCGTGAACGATCTTTTTTACGGAGTCGATTACAACAGCCACATGGGCACTAAACGTGCAGGCATGGCCACAATAAACAACGGCGTATTCGCCCGGTCGATCCACAATATCGAAAACACTTATTTCCGCACAAAATTTGAAGGGGACCTGCATGAATTTTCTGGCAACTGCGGCATAGGCATAATTTCGGATACCGATGCTCAGCCTATAATAGTAAACTGCCATCTCGGCAAATTCGCTATAGTGACTGTGGCACGCATCAACAACATAGCCGAACTCGAAAAGGATATGCTCGCAAAGGGACATCACTTCTGCGAACACAGTTACGACATAATCAATCCGACAGAAATGATAGCCGCCCTGATAAGCGACGGCAAGGATATTGTGGAAGGAATCAACAATGTGTTCCGACAGCTTAAAGGCTCCTGCTCCATGCTCCTGCTTATGGACGGACGCATTCTCGCCGCCCGCGACAAACTCGGCCGAACACCCATACTCATAGGTAAAAAAGATGGGGCCATGGCTGCGGCATCGGAAACATGCTCATTTTCAAATCTCGGCTACGAGGTATGTTACAACGTCGGTCCCGGAGAAATCGTGGAGATAACGCCTGACAGTATAACCACATTGCAGAAAGCCGGAGAAGAGATGCAGATATGCGCTTTTCTATGGACCTACTACGGATATCCGGTGTGTCAGTATGAAGGACGAAATGTAGATGAAATGAGATATGAGGCCGGTGAAAAAATGGGACGTGAGGACAACACCGAAGCTGATTTCATCTGTCCGATACCCGATTCGGGCATAGGTATGGCATTGGGGTATTCTCAAGGCAAAGGTCTGCCCTACAAACGAGGCATAGTAAAATACACCCCGACATGGCCACGCAGTTTTACCCCCAGCTCACAACAACGCCGTGAACTTGTGGCTAAAATGAAACTGATACCCAATAAAGCCATGCTTCGCGACAAGCGTGTGATATTCTGTGACGACTCAATAGTGCGCGGCACTCAGTTGCGCGACAATGTCAATGACCTTTACGAAGCCGGAGTAAAGGAAGTGCACATGCGCATAAGTTGTCCGCCGCTTATTTACCCTTGTAAATTCCTCAACTTCACCGCATCAAAAAGCGAACTGGAACTTATAACACGCCGGGTGATCCAGAAATTCGAGGGCAAGCATGACTGCAATCTTGATGAATACGCCTGCACAAACAGCCCCCGCTACGAGGCTATGGTCGATGAGATTCGCCGCGAGTTAAATCTCACC
>CAJTRS010000009.1:63669-70539 GCA_910578805.1 uncultured Muribaculaceae bacterium
CATTGTTTCGATGGCTCAAGCCACGAATAGACAATAACATCACACAATAAGTAAATCACCTTTCACGCACCGTAACATATGAAAATGAAACCGTTTATAACATGCGTGCTGCTGTCGTTGTTAGCTTGTGGAAACCTTCAGGCACGGACACTCACTCCTACAGAAGCGCTTGACAGAGCCATGAATTACAGTAATTACGACAAAAAGGCTCAGTCAGCAAAACACAACAAAGATATGCACAAGTTGGTATATACATCACCCCGACAAGCGTTCTATGTGTTCAGCCGATCTGATGACGGTTATATGATAGCCTCGGGTGATGACCGGTTTCGTGCCGTTCTTGCCGATGTGTCCCACGGCACATTCAACCCTGACAGCCTCGCCCCGCAGCCCGATGGTGGATTGACCAATACCAGCGTGAAATAGAATATTATCTTGAACGCGGAGTCTCTGCCTCCGATAGTCCGTCAGATATGTATGCCAGTTGGGAGGAGATTGATCCGATAATGACCACAAAATGGAATCAGCTGACACCTTACAACAAATATTGTCCGACCAAAGGCTATACACGGTGTGTCACGGGCTGTGTAGCGACAGCCATGGCACAAGTCATCAAAGCCAACGGTTATGCCAAATGCTCGGGGTATAAGTCATTTGTGCCGACGGCCGTAGGCTATCCGGTATCATTCGATTTCGACTCAGCATCATTCGATTTCGACACAATGCCCGACATATGCTCGGAAAACGCTACCGATGAAAAATCTGATGCCGTGGCTAAACTTATATTTGCCTGCGGTATAAGTGTGGGCATGAATTATGATACCGATGAAAGCGGAGCTTATACCAGAGATGTACCTCATGCACTGATAAAATATTTCGGCTACGATCCCGATTTCACAAAGAATTATGACCGTGACCGTTTCAGTACCAGACAATGGGAACAAATGGTCTATACCGAACTGGCGCTTGGCCGTCCGGTGCTGTATGACGGACATACAACAAATTCAGGACACGCATTTGTCGTTGACGGATATAAACGTCCGGGGCTATACCATGTCAACTGGGGTTGGGGCGGAATGTCGGACGGATATTACTCTTTAACGGCACTGAATCCGATGGCCACAGGCACCGGTGGAATCATAGGCGGATATAACTACGCACAGGGCATCGTACGCGCCATGGAACCGGGCGACACACCCGGCTATTCCGTACCGGAAATGTCAGGAAGCATCAGCATGACAGGGACTGACACTTATGCCGTATATTTTCAAAGTCTGGGAGTTGTTAATGTAGATGTAACCCTCGGAGCCGTAATCACCGACAGCGACGGCAACTGTGTGGCGACTGCTCCGTTTTGGAACAACATGACAATTACCTCCACCGGCACAGTGTATCACAACAGCTACAGTTACGATTTTTCCAGATTTGACATAGCTCCTGGCCATTACCGGATATACCCGGCTTTAGCCAAACAAAATGAAGATGACTATATCATAACCCAGAAGTTCAACAAACGGCAACATTATGTGGATCTGACTGTAACCCCCGAAGGACAATACATTTACGAGAACCTCGCACCATCGGGAGCCGAAATACACATTTCCGATCTCGAATGCGCCACACTTTATTCAGGATATTCTTCAAAAATGTCAATATCATTAATAAATAACGGTTCCGATGATTTCAGTGAAAATATCTATCTAAACCTTTCAAACGATGATGGTAACAGCTATGTACACACATCGTCACTCAACAATGTTATCATACCCTCCGGTATGAATAAGACTATAAATACACGTTTCACTGCTTTGAACAACAACGGCAAACCATTGTCAAGCGGCACATACCGACTTATACTTACCGATACAGACGGCGAGGTAATAACTCCTGAAAACATAACTGTAGAGATAACAGACGGCAATCCCAATTCCGGATATTACCCCAATAGTATAAATGTTTATAATACCGACGACATACCGTCCATAATAGCAAGCGGACATATATGGAGCCACATTCCGATGGCAACTGTCGATCGGGAACAAAATGTGCGCATAGAAGTAACATTTTACCGTCATGGCACCAATTCCGTAGCTAAATCATATCCCATATATAATGGCATATTGGCCTATAGCTCCGGTATGTTACCCATAGAAGAAGCATTCATCGTTGACCTCCCCTACGGAGCATATGATGTGGCATATACAAACAAACGCGATGATATATCGCCACGCTCCGTTGTCATGGTGGGTGAAGAGATAGACGGACTGTATTACGCTCCGGTTTCGGCTTCATCACAAGATGTCAGGTTAATCACTCCGCCAACCGGACAATATACCGGACATGTCACCATACCTGCAACAGTCAGCATCAGTGGCACCGACTACAATGTGTCAGTCATAAACTCAGAAGCTTTCTATTGCGCCGACGGACTTCTGTCGCTCGATATCCCCACGACGGTAAACAAGATTGGTTTTAATGCCATGAGCTATTGCCATGACATAGAGTACATGTTTATCCGAAGCGAAAAAGTGCCGTTTACGTTTCGCAACCATGTAGCCATAGGACTGAATCCCGAGGCTGAAATTTATGTACCTGCCGGTTCCTATTCCGATTACGACACAGTAATCGACGGATATGTGCCAACATATGCCACCATCAACTCCGTTGAATCAAAGTCTTTGAAAACGGAGGCCCTCAAAACCACCAATATTACTTTGGCCATCGAACCCGCTCACCCGGCCGTAAATCCCGGTTTCACCGTGATTCCCGCAGAAAACGGCTACAACCCCGCAGCCGAGATGACCGTCATAGGAACAGACAGTCACGGACAACTCGAACTGGAAGTCAGGGCACTACACGAAGGCACCGCTTCGTTTAAAATATTATCGGCCCAACCGGGCGTGGAGCCGGCTACTGTCAATATCGATGTGACCGCGAATGCGTCCGTGGAATCCATAATCCGGGATTCCGAAAGCAAACCGGCGGAGTATTACGACATCAATGGCCGGCGCATCAACAAAAAAGATATCCGTGAAGGAGAAATCTATATAATCAACTCATCTGGTAAAACCAATAAAGTATTAATTCGCAACTAATTGGAATTTAATATTTTTATATCCAATCTTTTTTCATATCTTTGTAAGTCAAAATAAACCGATATTTATAACTATCAATTACCAAATTTATATAAATATGAGTCTAAACATCATTGTGCTCGCAAAACAGGTGCCTGACACCCGTAATGTGGGCAAAGATGCTATGAAAGAGGACGGCACTATCAACCGCGCCGCTCTTCCGGCCATCTTCAACCCCGAGGACCTCAACGCCCTTGAACAGGCTTTGCGCATCAAGGACGCCAACCCCGGTTCCACAGTGACATTATTGACCATGGGTCTTCCCCGAGCAGCAGAAATTATCCGTGAGGCCATGTATCGCGGAGCCGATGGCGGTGTAGTTCTTACCGACCGTACTCTTGGCGGCGCCGACACATTGGCCACATCTTATTCATTGGCTCAGGCTGTAAAGAAATTCGGCAACTACGACATCATACTCGGCGGCCGTCAGGCCATTGACGGTGACACAGCCCAGGTAGGCCCCCAGATCGCCGAAAAACTCGGCATTCCCCAGGTGACATATGCCGAAGAAATCCTTGACATAAACAAAGATCATGTAACAGTCAAGCGCCGTCTGGAAAATGGGGTGGAAACTGTAAAGGCTCCCATGCCATGTGTGGTTACAGTCAATGGTTCAGCCGCCGACTGCCGTCCGCGCAACGCCATGCGCATACAGAAATATAAATACGCCGCTTCCACATCAGAAAAAGAGAAACTCAGCGATGACCTCAAGGCTCTGCTCGAAAAGCGTCCCTATCTCAACATAGCCGAATGGAGCGCCGCCTACGTGGAAGCCGATCCTGAACAGATCGGTCTGGCCGGCTCACCCACCAAGGTAAAAGCCATAGAAAATGTGGTGTTCACAGCAAAAGAGAGCCGCTGTCTGGACAATGACGACGCCCAGATAGAAGACCTCGTAAAAGAACTTATAGCCAACCACACCATAGGCTGACAATCCGTTATCCCCTAAGAAGAATTATCATGACAGACAAGAATAACTTAATCGTTTATTGTGAGTTCGATGAAGGCAAAGTTGCAGATGTCAGCCTCGAACTGCTCACCAAAGGCAGGGAACTCGCATCAAAACTCGGCGTGAAATTAGAAGCCGTAGTGATAGGTGACAACCTTGACGGCGTGGAAGACCAGATATTTCCTTACGGTGCCGATGTTGTTTACAAGGTGGCCGACAAGCGTCTCTACCCCTACACCTCCAATCCTCATGCAGCTGTGCTGATCAACCTTTTCAAGGAAATAGAGCCACAGGTATGCCTCATGGGTGCCACCTGTATAGGCCGTGACCTCGGACCCCGTGTGTCATCATGTCTCCACAGCGGTCTGACAGCCGACTGCACCTCTTTGGAAATCGGTGATCACAAAGACCCCAAGACAGGTAAGGAATACGAAAACCTCCTTTATCAGATACGTCCCGCATTCGGCGGCAATATCGTGGCCACCATCGTGAACCCCGACTGCCGTCCGCAGATGGCCACCGTGCGTGAAGGAGTGATGAAGAAAGAAATCTTCGATGCCGCACACAAAGGCGAAGTGATAAATCTCGACGCCGACAAATATGTGGCTCCCGAGGATTATGTTGTGGAAATCATAGACCGTCACATCGAGAAATCGAAAGTCAACATCAAGAACTCCCCCATAATCGTGGCCGGTGGCTACGGTATGGGTTCGCGGGAAAACTTCGACCTGCTATACTCTTTAGCTGAGACTCTCGGTGGAGAGGTGGGCGCCTCACGCGCCGCTGTTGATGCCGGATTCTGCGATCATGACCGCCAGATCGGACAGACCGGTGTGACCGTGCGTCCGAAACTCTACATAGCATGCGGTATTTCCGGACAGATCCAGCACATTGCCGGCATGCAGGAAAGCTCGATCATTATATCCATAAACAATGATCCTGAAGCTCCCATCAACACCATAGCCGACTTCGTGATCAACGGCAACGCCGAAGATGTGATTCCCAAACTCATTAAATACTACAAGAAAAATTCCAAGTAAATAAAGCCATGGCTAATTTTTATAACGACAATCCCGATTTGAAGCATCATCTGGGTCACCCTTTGATGCAAAAAATCGTTGAACTTAAAGAGCGTAACTTTGCCGACGCAGAGAAATTTGACTATGCGCCTCTCAATTTTGAAGATGCCATGGACTCTTACGACAAGGTTCTTGAAATAGTTGGTGAAATCTGCGGCGGAACCATAGCCGACAATGCCGAGGGCGTGGACCATCAGGGACCGCGCGTGGAAAACGGCCGTGTAATCTATGCCGACGGCACAAAGGAAAATCTCGACCTGTGCCGCAAAGCCGGTCTGATGGGTATGTCAATGCCTCGCCGTCTGGGCGGTCTTAACTTCCCCATCACCCCCTATATAATGGCTGCCGACATTGTAAGCCGCGCCGATACCGGTTTTGAAAATCTGTGGGGATTGCAGGATTGCGCCGAGACTATCTATGAATTTGCTGATGAAGACCAGAAACAGCGTTTCATACCACGAGTGTGCAACGGTGAGACCATGTCCATGGACCTTACCGAACCCGATGCCGGTTCCGACCTCCAGTCGGTAATGCTCAAGGCTACAGAACAGCCCGACGGAACATGGCGTCTTAATGGCGTGAAACGCTTCATCACCAATGGAGACAGCGACATTCACTTAGTGCTTGCCCGCTCGGAAGACGGCACCAAGGACGGACGCGGCCTGTCAATGTTCATCTACGACAAGCGCGACGGCGGAGTCAATGTGCGCCGCATCGAAAACAAGATGGGCATAAAAGGCTCTCCCACATGCGAGCTCGTGTACAAAAATGCCAAGGCAGAACTTTGCGGCTCCCGCCGTATGGGCTTGATCAAATATGTGATGGCCCTTATGAACGGTGCCCGCTTAGGCATAGCCGCACAGTCGGTGGGTGTGAGCGAACGCGCTTACCGCGAAGCTCTCGCATATGCCAAGGACCGCAAGCAGTTCGGCAAAGCCATCATCGAATTTCCGGCCGTCTATGAGATGCTCGCTGTGATGAAAGCCAAACTTGATGCCTCACGCGCCCTTCTCTATGAGACCTCCCGCTTCGTCGATGTCTATAAGATATATGAAGACATAGCCAAAGAACGTTCTCTCACCCCCGATGAACGTAAAGAGATGAAGGCATATACCAAATTGGCAGATGCCTGCACTCCCCTCGTAAAGGGTATGGGCAGCGAATACTGTAACCAGAATGCCTACGACTGTATCCAGATTCACGGAGGCTCGGGATTCATGAAAGATTATGCCTGCGAACGAGTGTATCGCGATGCCCGCATTACCTCAATATACGAAGGCACCACCCAGCTCCAGGTAGTAGCAGCCATACGCCACGTCACCACCGGTACTTATCTGTCCATGATCAACGACTACGCATCGCAGGAAATCAAGGACTCGCTGAAACCGCTGCGTGAAAATCTCGTAGCCATGACCGCGCTATATGAAACTGCTGTGGCCAAGGTTATGGAAGCCAAGGATCCGGCCTATACCGATTTCATGGCACGCCGCATGGTGGAAATGGCAGGCAACATCATTATGGGCTATCTGCTCATACTTGACGCCAACCGCAATGAAGCATTCACAAAATCGGCAGAAGTTTACAACAAACTGGCTCAGGCCGAAGTGACAAAGCACTCAGACTTCATAAACAACTTCACACCTGCCCAGATCGAATCCTACAAGGCCTAACCGCCACTCAGATATCTCTTGAAGAGGCGCGGCCGTTC
>CAJTRS010000010.1 GCA_910578805.1 uncultured Muribaculaceae bacterium
GAGCGATATTTGTCCACATCGTATCCCATGGGCAATGATCTATGGTTGGTTATTGTCGTTTTTACATGCCGACCGGCAGTCGGCGCATGTTGCGGAGCCATAACCCTCGAAGCGGCGCTGCACCAGATGGCGCAGACGGTCACGCAGTCCCTCCATGCGCACCACGTCGATCACGTCCGACATGAATGCCTGCATGAGCATGTTGCGGGCTTCGGCCTCCGGTATGCCTCGTGTGCGCATATAGAACAGGGCATCGGCATCGAGTTGTCCGGTGGTTGCGCCGTGGCTGCATTTCACATCGTCGTTATATATCTCGAGTTGGGGCTTGGTATGCATGCGTGCACCTGTGGAGGCAAGCAGGTTGCGGTTGGTCTGGAAGGCATCGGTGTAGGCGGCACCGGGTGCCACGAGTATCTTGCCGCAGAACGCGCCGGTTGATTTGTCGTCAAGCACGTATTTGAACAGCTGATTGCTGCGGCAGTGATGGCTAAGGTGGCGCACCGACACATTGTTGTCGATGCTCTGCGAGTCCGATCCGATAGCCATGCCGCAGAGCAGGGTCTCGCAGTCCGGCTCGCTGAGGTCTATGCTGTAGCTGTTACGCGTGTTGCCGCAGGTCAGTGTTATGCCTGCGACCGAGAGCCGCGATGACTCATGCTGCCGGACGTAGAGCTGCGAGTGGCGCACGGTGTTTTCCGATGATTCCTCTATGTGGCAGTAATCGAAGCTTGCACCTTTGCCGAGCGATATTTCCACCACTTCGCTCGATAGGTATTTTTCGTTTTTGTCCTGAGTGTGGTCACATACAAGCAGCTGTGCTTCCGAGTCCTCCTCCATGATCACAAGCAGCCGGCGCAGTGCCATCATCGATGTTGGCGATCGGAATATGTTGACTAATTGCAGCGGTTTCTCCAGACGCACTCCTCGGCCAACCCTTATCACCACACCGTCCTGCACCAACATGGTGTTGAGGGCAGTAGCCGGGTCGCTGCCATCGGCTACCGAGCCGTAGTGACGGCGTATCAGCTCAGGATTGTCTATGGCTTCACGGCGGAGCGATGTGAATGTGACTCCTTGAGGAAGCCTGTCTATAAGAGTGCCGGTGGGGTGGAATGTGTCGTTTACCACCACTCCGAGCAGTGTGCTCATGTTTGGAACCTCGCAGCGGAATGATGCAGCTATATCGGCTGGAAAATCCATGCGGTTGATGTTTACGCCGTAATCGTCCGCAAACATATCCTCCACCGATGTGCGTTCGTATCCTTCGTCGCCGCGTCGCGGCAGGCGGGTCACAGACAGCAGTTCAAACGCTTCATCGCGTTTGTCGTTGAGCGGATCGGCCGAGCCTGCATCGATGGCCTGGCGGTTGAGCCGGTAGAGTTCAAGATATTGATTCAGTGAGTTCATGACTTTCGGCTGTTTTTAACGGTCCACTTCTTCTTTTATCCAGTCGTAGCCGCGTTCTTCAAGTTCGAGAGCCAGTTCCGGGCCTCCTGTGCGTACGATACGTCCTTTATACAGTACGTGCACGTAGTCAGGCTTTATGTAGTCGAGCAGACGCTGGTAGTGAGTGATCACCATTGTGGCGTTGTGTTCTGTCTTGAGTTTGTTGACACCTCCGGCCACCACACGCAGTGCGTCTATGTCAAGGCCGCTGTCGGTCTCGTCGAGTATTGACAGCGAAGGCTCGAGCACGGCCATCTGGAATATTTCGTTGCGTTTCTTCTCTCCTCCGGAGAATCCTTCATTGACTGAGCGCGAGGCGAGTTTGTTGTCGAGCTCGACGATGGCTCTCTTCTGGCGCATCAGTTTGAGAAAATCGGTGGCCGACATCGGTGGCTGGTCGAGGTATTTGCGCTTGGCGTTGAGGGCGGCGCGCATGAAGTTGACCATAGACACGCCCGGTATCTCTACCGGATATTGGAATGACAGGAACAGACCTTCGTGAGAGCGGTCCTCGGGCGATAGCTCCAGTAGGTCTTTGCCGTGGAAATCCACAGACCCTTCGGTAACGGTAAATGCCGGATTGCCGGCAAGAACTTCGCTGAGAGTGCTCTTGCCCGACCCGTTGGGTCCCATTATGGCATGTACCTCTCCGGGGCGTACGGTGAGGTTTATTCCCTTCAGGATTTCTTTTCCCTCCACCGATGCGTGGAGATTTTTTACTTCCAGTAATATATTGTTCATGGTTTCTGATGTTTTACGTTTTGTTGTTCAATATCGGCATTGCTGTTATCCTACCGAGCCTTCAAGGGTGATGGCAAGCAGTTTCTGTGCCTCCACGGCAAATTCCATGGGCAGTTTGTTCATCACCTCCTTGGCATATCCGTTTACAATAAGCCCTACGGCCTCTTCGGTTGGAATGCCGCGCTGATTGCAGTAAAATATCTGGTCTTCCGATATTTTTGACGTGGTGGCTTCGTGTTCCACCACTGCGGTGTCGTTGAGGATATCGATATAGGGGAATGTGTGGGCTCCGCAGTCGGCACTCAGGAGCAGGCTGTCACACTGAGTGTAGTTGCGGCAGCCGTCGGCGCCGGGCGCCACTTTCACCAGTCCGCGGTAGGAGTTCTGGCTGTGTCCGGCCGATATGCCTTTTGACACTATGGTGCTGCGGCTGTTGCGTCCGATATGTATCATCTTTGTACCGGTGTCGGCTTGCTGGCGGTTGCGTGTCACGGCCACCGAGTAAAATTCTCCCACCGATCCTTCTCCGGCAAGCACACAACTGGGGTATTTCCATGTAATGGCGGAGCCGGTCTCCACCTGCGTCCATGACAGTTTGGAGTAATCGCCGCGGCACAGTCCGCGCTTGGTCACGAAGTTATAGACCCCTCCGCGCCCTTCGCTGTCGCCGGCATACCAGTTCTGAACAGTGGAGTATTTCACTTCCGCCCGGTCCTCTACGATTATTTCCACTATAGCGGCATGGAGTTGGTTCTCATCACGCTGTGGTGCCGTGCACCCTTCGAGATAGCTCACGTAGGCATCGTCGTCGGCCACTATGAGTGTGCGTTCAAACTGGCCGGTGCCGGAGGCGTTGATGCGGAAATAGGTGGACAGTTCCATGGGGCAGCGTACGCCCTTGGGTATATATACGAATGATCCGTCGGAAAATACGGCCGAGTTCAGCGCGGCATAGAAATTGTCGCGGTACGACACCACTTTGCCAAGATATTTCTTTACTAAATCTGGGTAGTCCTTTACGGCTTCGGATATGGAGCAGAATATCACGCCCAATTCGGCGAGTTTTTCGCGGTGGGTGGTCTTTACGCTTACCGAGTCCATGACGGCGTCAACCGCCATGCCCGAGAGTTGTTTCTGCTCCTCGAGCGGAATGCCGAGTTTGTTGAATGTGTCAAGTAGCTGAGGATCGACTTCGTCAAGGCTCTTGGGACCTTCTTTTGGCTTTGGCGCGGCATAATAGCTTATGGCCTGGAAGTCGATGTCAGGTATATCCAGGTGTGCCCATTCGGGGGGTGACATGGTGAGCCAGTGGCGGAATGCTTTAAGGCGGAACTCAAGCAACCATTCCGGCTCCATTTTCCGTGCCGAGATAAATCTTATCACATCTTCGTTAAGCCCCGGAGGGAGTATCTCGGTGTCAATGTCGGTGGTGAACCCGTATTTATAGTCACCTTTGGTCACATCGTGTATGATGTCATCGGTTTTATCTTTGTTATCACTCATTGGTCAATTTATATAATAATCCCGAAATACTAATGTCGGTATATGTAAGGTTACAACAAATTATATGCCCGGAAAGTTATTCTGCCACACTCCAAGCAGCCATGGAGCGAGTTCCACAAGCCGGTTTACCACCACGCCGCTCTGATCAAAAACGGTGCTTTGCGGCACTATGGCTTTCCATACGTTAAGCAGTATGCTTATAACCAGCAACCATTTGAAACTCATGAACGGGGCGCCGAGAAATGAATTGATTTCCGACAGATGAGCCACTCTGATTGTGGCATTGATGAGGTGTGACACGAGCCATACACCGAGCCACACTACCAGAAACAGACCCACATGAGCCACCACGGCCACTGCAAAATAACCCTGGGTGGAGTGGTTGGCGATATCCACTCCGGTGCATGCTCCTACTATTTTTGTGGCTTCATCGCCGAAGGCCTGACAGGCAAGCACTCCTATTACTATGGCAATGAGCGAGCACAACTGACTTATTATGCCCTTGCGGTATCCGAAAAAGAGGCATACCACAGCCACCAGCACTATTATTATATCGAGAACTATCATCTGATGATAAGTTTGGTGAGTTTTCAAACTGCAAATTTAACAAAAATCCGTAGCACATATCCATTATATACGTATTAATATAAATGGTCAATCTCTGGTGTGGCAGTTATGGTTGTCGGGTTAAAAATACCGAATATAGATACATCAAGAAATTGTCATTGATTTGATGCCGGCTGAAATATGGGAAATGTCAGATTTTTAGTATATTTGTATTCCACAATTTGATCGATTTTTAAACTGTTTGTACCGTTATTGGACGGTAATAATAATCTTAGTTGTTAAAACTCATACCGGCAATGAAAAAAACAAATCTTTTAATCGGACTATCGGCATTAACGTTGACTGCCCATGCGCAAACGAAAAAAAACAATCCGCCCAACATCATATACATCATCATGGACGACCTGGGCTATGGTGACATAGGCTGCTATGGACAAGAAAAAATCGAAACACCAAACATTGACCGGCTATATGATAATGGAATGCATTTTACCCAACATTACAGTGGTTCACCGGTCTCAGCCCCCGCACGCTGTGTCTTGATGACAGGTATGCATTCGGGGCATGCACAGATCAGGGCTAACGACGAAATGACATTCAGAGGCGCTGTCAATAACTGTGATTCCATATATGAATATCCTTATCTGGAAGGACAGTATCCTTTGGAATACAATACGATGACCGTAGGACGTATGTTGCAGCAAGCCGGTTATAAGACCGGGTGTTTCGGCAAATGGGGGTTGGGGTATCCGGGATCGGACGGAACACCCAACAAGCAAGGATTCGACAGCTTCTATGGCTATAACTGCCAGCGTCAGGCCCACAATTATTATCCGGCCTTTTTATATAAGAATGAAAACCGTGTATATCTGAATAATAAGGTGGTGGATCCACATTCCGGTGGACTGCCTTGTGAATCAGACCCTCGAGATGAAAACAGCTACTCGCGGTTCACACAAAAAGAATATGCCAATGACTTGATTTTCGACGAATTGATCGATTTTGTCGGAGAAAACAAGAAAACATCGAATAACTCAACGTGGGGAAAAAGAATATAACTGAATATAGATAGTTGCAATGATTATCAGCAACTTAGCCAATTTGTGATTTTGAGCGATTTATAATATTTTCTACTTATTTTCGCATTTAGTACACAATTAGTACATTTCGTTTGTTAATAGAAGTTGAGGGATGTTTTCACGTTTCGCAACGTGTGGCTAACTTTGCTTTACAACCACAAAATTACTCTATTAATGGCGAAAATCCAAACACGGAACAAACAAAATCCGAAACTGCAACAATCCGAACTGAAAGACGGTCGGGCGAGCCTCTATCTTGAATACTATCTCGGACGCACGGAAACCCCGGTGCTTGACGAGGACGGCAACCATGTTCTCTATACATCGGGGGCGATGGCAGGAAAACCCAAGTACAAGATAAAACACGACCGCCGAAAAGAAAATCTCAATCTCTACATATGGCTTCATCCGAGAAATATGGCAGAGCGGACGCAGAACAAGAACACCCTTGCGCTTGCGGAGAAAATCCGCTTTGAGCGTGAGCAGGCGTTTTTGGAGGACAGGGCAGGCTATCGGCTGAAAAAGGAACGCCAGAACAACTTTCTCGAATATTTCAAAGAGAAATGCGAGTCGGAGAGGTTTACCTACTATGTCCGCAAGTCTGTTGTCCAGACTTACAACCGATTTATCCGATTTCTCAAAGAAACTCCGAGATACAGCAAATACGACAAGTTCATGCACATGGAGACGGTGACACCCGAGCTTGTGATGAAGTTCGCAGACTTTCTACGAGCCAACGGTAAGGGCGAGGGTCCCAACAAGATGTATCACTATTTCAAAAGGATTGTCCTTGACGCTATCGAGGACGGCTTGATGAGGTCTAATCCCTGCAAGGGCATATCAGTCAAGCACGACCGCAACCAAGTGAAAAAGGAGGTTCTTACTCTTGACGAGGTAAGGACGCTTGTCAACACCCACTACGATGGTGAACACAAGGAGGTGCAGAGGGCATTTATCTTCACTCTTTTCACCAGCATACGGTGGTGTGATGTGAAACTGCTGACCTACGGAAATGTTGACGCTACCACACGCACACTGCGTTTCAACCAGAAGAAAGTCGAGTCGAGGAGCGCACACAGTGCCGTGTCGTTCCCCCTTAACGATGATTTGCTCTCCCTGATAGGCAAACCGTCAGAGCCATACGACCCCGACGAGCCGATATTCAAACTGCCCAACTATTCAACCTGCAACAAGCACCTTAAACGGTGGATTAAGGAGGCTGGGATAAACAAGTGGATTTCTTGGCACTGCGGTCGCCATTCATTCGCAGTCAATATGCTCGACAACGGTGTCAACATAAAGACTGTATCGGAACTTATGGGGCATTGCGGAATATCCACCACCGAGAAATACCTTCATGTTTTTGACCGACAGAAGATGGATGCCGTCAACAGCCTCGGCTCTATCGGATATGCGATGCCGTAACATTTACCCCTTGGCACACTTGGCACTTTGGCACACTTTGATGGACTCTCCGGCCGGCATCGGAGGGTTCTTCTTTTTTCATCGGTTATCATCTTCGGATTTTGGTTTGGTTCAGCAGATGGTGTATATATGAGACTGAACCAATCCCGAATAATGGCAGCAACAAAAAAACAACAATCTTGAAAAATCACTTGCACTTTCTGCATTTTTGCATTTTCAGCAGCCCAGAAAGTGCGAAAGTGCAGAAAATGCAAAGGTGTTTGAGAAATTTCAGCGATTATGACCCAGTTCATTCTTCACACTATTGCACACCTTGAAAATGCCAAAGTGCCAAGAATGCCATAGGGTAATCTTGGAAACAATAATGATACTTCAACACCTTTTTCTTGATGAAGTATCTTTAACGACTATGCAAAAGTGCAAGAAATGCAAAGGAACAACGAGAAAAAATAATATACGGCAACGAGAAAAAGATAGGATTTTCGTAGTTAGGGCAAGATACCTTTTGAGATTCTCAAAAGGCTTTATTTTCTCCCGATGGTCAGTTAATGTCTTTATAGTGACTAAGGTCATTGCAATGAAAAAAGACAACGAGAAAAAATGGATTGCAAGGGTATGTTTCGGGAGGTCTTTTATTCCAAAAGTCACCGCTGAAACCGCAGCCACTGCCGTGACCGCTCTCTGTTTTTCTCACTGCCCAAAGATGGAGTTTAGGGAGGAAAGCAAGTTTATGTCCATGTATTACAGGTAATCCATAAACGGCCTCCCCAACCTCCCCATAATCATTACACCCGGTACAATGGTAATCCACTATACCGAGTGCAACAAAATCATCCGTTCCGAGGCGACAAGGAAATTACACCGTCAGGAAATTCCTTAGCTCATTAGGGAATTTTCCGAGCCGCATTGAAAAGTCAACGCTGAAAATATCCCGAATGAGCCAAAGGAGCCACCTTTGGTAACCCCGAAATCGACATAATGAGTATTCATATACTCTGGTTGCTCAGCATGATCACAATCCAAATAGGTAGTATTGGAAGAACGACAAACGTGAAAGATATAACAGGAAGAGTCTATAAAGTTGTTGAATTTTTGCGATATTATAAGCTCTATCTGAATTCTTAAAGATGTGCGAGCAAGTCTTATCGAACAATAATCTTGCAGGTCTCTGATGTGTGGCCGTTATAAGTGACGGTGATTAGATAAATTCCAGATGAAAGATTATCTGTGGGCACAGAAATCTGAGTGGCATCTGCTTCTACATTAAGGCTCATGACGGTCGAGCCGTTAAGAGCATTGACTCTAATGGTGCGTTCGCTTGTAGATGTCGGTAGATCCACAACTACAGGAGTTCCCTTTAACGCCGGATTAGGCCGAGCGGTAATATGATTTTCTTCCTTGATGACCTTTGCGACACTCCCGGTAGACTTATCTATGCGATAAAATCTCACGGTTTGCACATAGCGACCTTGTTCATCATGCCAGTTATAATTTACTTGTGCGAGAATACTGTTGTCTGATTTAAAGAACTCAACAGTTGGTTTCCCCTCGGCGTTGTCGGGCATCGGGAATGTGTAAAGCACCTGATCATTCTCGTTGACAACCTCCAGACCGGTGTAATGGACTCCGTACAATGTACGTTTATAGTCCGTTTCACCGTCTCCGTCACGGTCTGTATTGGTAATGCCGAAAAGATATGCTTCAGGAGACTGTGGGTCGTCCGTCACAGGGTTAAAACTGCTCTCACCGCCTTCAGCTACTTCCGCTTTGAAACGAACGTATTCGAATGCTTCGTCGTCGTTGAAGAATGTTTGGGAGAACGGCAGGTAAACGCCACCGTTCCAATCATTCAATTTTGCGACATCATTGCAACGAGGTGTGCAAAAATTGCTGATGGGAGTTTCTTCCCATGAGCGAACGCTCCATTCTCCATTGTACTTTGGGGTTTGAGTGGCGTAGTAATATGAGAATCCCCACACACCTGAAGGCTGAAGGTATGCATCTATGGTCTTGAGATATTCCTCGAACTGATACAGCTCATTGCCCTTCTTAAAGGGAATACTGATATATATGGCATTATCCTCGACCCTGGTGCCATTTTGCAATATGGCAAGAGTCAGGGTCGGGTCTGAATATCGCAAAGTCTCGAAGATGTAGTTAATGAAGGCATTCTTGCGAGCTTCCATATCCGATGTGGAGGGGATGCCATCAGCTTCATTTATTGTAAATCTGTCCTCCTTAATCACACGAGATTTTTCCTGAGTTCCAGTCGAAGCTCTTTCCTCAAACCTGCAATATGGACGCAAGATGGGAAAGTTAAACGATTTGAGAGGTTGAAGCTCAAAATCGAAGATTTCAGCCGTGTATTTCGTGCTGCCTTCTTTATATCCGTATTCATCTTCGGAGAAATAGATAGCGGCTTCGCCGTTCTTCATATACTGCCCGGGGATGAACCGTGTGTCAGCACCGTTCATCTCCTTAACAAATGTTTGAGCTGAAACATTCAAAGCACTGGCAACAGCAGCCGAAATTGTGATGATTTGAATTATTTTCATTCTTAAATTAATTTTCGCCACTGACTCGGTGGAGAGATTCGTAATAAAAGAAAACGTGAGCCAACTATGCCACGCCTTAGTCGAAGGTCCTGAGAAAACCTATGTATGCAGATATGACAACAGCCGCCCACGCTATGCGTGAGAGCTATTATGCCAATCCTTGCATACAGTCTTAAATTTCTCAGGTTCTCGACTACAAGAAGAGCATAACGCTTCTTATTTTTTCAAAATGTCGTGACGGGACTACTTCCAATCGGTCACAAAGTTACAACTTTTTTTGGCTCGCGTCAATAGCTTGTGCAAAAAATAAGTTTGGTTTAGTCATATATATATACATCTATTCTGAACCAAACCAATAAATATATACTGGGCAAAAGAGAAATGACACTATCAGTTTTTCTTTTCACCAGCCAATATATTCACCTCTAAACCGACCACCGAAAGAAATAAAACGAGGCAAAAGAATAGAACTAAAAATAACTAACTCCTGCAAATTAAACTTAAATCCTTGCTATTCTCTTGTACTAAACTTCTCAATTAGTACACTTTCAGTACACATGATTTTATATTAATATCTATATATCAATTAGTTATGTATTATACATCATAACACCGTTTTTCCTGATGTGGACCACTCCTCTGCCACATGTCTCTCTGCAAGCTCCGGAACACTGGGTGGAATATTATGTAAAGAAGTTTGGCGATGAAAAACCATATACCGGTACAGCCGGTTACTTGCCGTGCAGATATCCGCATGCAACCTATGCGGCGATGATTAGCTATTTCGATGAACAAATAGGAAAGCTAATCGAAAAATTGAAAGCAGATGGAATATATGACAACACCTTTATCATGTTTACTTCCGATAACGGTCCTACGTTTAACGGCGGATCGGATTCACCGTGGTTCAACAGTGGCGGTCCGTTCAAGTCTGAATATGGGTGGGGTAAATGTTTGTACGCGAAGGCGGAATACGTGTACCCGCAATAGCTTGTTGGCCGGGGAAAATCAAACCCGGAACTGTCACGGATCACATATCGGCATTCCAAGATGTTATGCCGACATTGGCCGATATAACAAAGGCACCATGCCCACCGACCGATGGAATAAGTTTCTTACCCACCCTTTTGGGAAAGCATCATGAGCAAAAGCAACATGAATATCTCTATTGGGAGTATCCTGATCCGATAGTCGGTTCAAAAGCTATTCGCATGGGAAGATGGAAAGGAATCATTGATAATATCCGGAAAGGAAATGACAAAATGAAACTTTATGATCTGGAAACAGACCTTAAAGAAGAGAATGATGTTGCACAACAAAATCCGGATATAGTGGCAAAACTAACCGAATTAATGGAACAATCTCATACGGAACCCAAAAATCCAAAATTCAGATTCTGACTTAAAGCGTTGTCCGATAACGGGCTATGGTGCTTTTGAATAATGCCTGATTTCAATAAAGCTATAATCGATTTACACTGATTGTAATACATTATTTATGAGATAGGCGCTGCCCGAGATTTCATTTTTTGTCAGTCGGTATTTTCATAGTTTTTTGATAAATTATTGTTAAAATAAATATGTTAATATTGTGGGATTAAAAATAAAGATATACTTTTGTACGTGTGTTTTTCATAGTATTAGATTAAGATAAAGGTTTAAAGGGAAAGAGATGTTGTGAAACATCTCTTTTTGTTTTATATTTTTTGTAAGTTTGTGACTGAATCAGGTTGTTGAACCCACAAACAGTAAGGCATGTATGAAAACACTGAAATTCTACTCCACATCGATCAATGACCGCTATCTTGATGAGGTGGTCGCCACCCTTCAGCGGGGCGGTATAGTGTTGTGTCCTACGGATACACTTTATGCTCTCACATGCGATGCCCTCAACCAGGGAGCCATAGAGCGTCTGTGTGCTATGAAAGGTATAAATCCTTCCAAACAATCATTGTCGGTGATATGCGACGGCATATCGCAGGCCAGCGAGTATGCGCGTATAGACAACAATGCTTTCCGGCAGTTACGTGACCATACCCCCGGAGCCTATACCTTTGTGCTACCGGCAGCCACGGTGCTTCCCAAGGCTTTCAAAGGGCGTCATACGGTGGGTGTGCGTATTCCTGACAATCCGATAGCACGTGCCATAGCCACCCGCATGGGACGCCCGGTGCTTACAACATCTATTCCGTCCGACGGTCTTTCCGACGAAGAGATAACCATGCCGGAGGATATCGCCTTGCGTTATGAAAATTCTCAGGTGGATATGATGGCCGACGGAGGTGTCGGCGGAACGGTGCCCTCGACTATAGTCGATCTTACCGACAGTTCCGATCCGGTTATATTGCGTCAGGGAATGGCTGAGTTTTAGGCCGACGGATATTTGAAAAGAAACTCTCCTTCAAATTATATGACATTATGAAAAAATTTAACAACGAATTGCAACTTCCGCCGCGTTCCGACGGGTCACAGACCGGTATAGATGCATCGGTGAGGCAGTTGATAATAGTGGGGTCCAACGGTGCGGGGAAGAGCCGGTTTACTAATGAAATGGCGCAGGGGCAGCCCGGGAGGGTATTCAGAATGTCGGCGCTCAATGCCATATTCGATTCCACGGCTACGGATACAACACCTTATTCTATTGATTCGCTTTATCGGGAAGCGGTGGATATCGAGGCACTTCCTATGCCGGGGCAGTCGCAACTGTCACGGCTTATAGCCTTGCTTATGCGCGACGAACTTGTCAACCTGCTTAATTACAAACTTGAGCACACGGCCGATTCACGGATATCGCTCAAGCCTACCAGGCTTGACTCTGTGATACGTCTGTGGCAGGAGATATTTCCCAACAACAAGGCTTTTTTGCGGCAGGGACGTCTGTTGTTCAGCCGTGGCGATAGCCGTTCGGACTATTCGGCCAGCAAACTGTCGCCGGGCGAAAAGGCAGCCATGTACTATCTCGGAGCCATAACCTATGCTCCCGGGCACGCCGATGTGTTTGTGGAGAGTCCGGAGATGTTTCTGCACCCTACTGTAATGCAGGCGCTGTGGAACCGTATAGAACTTCTGCGACCAGATTGCCGGTTCATATACACCACCCACGACCTTGATTTCGCGGCGTCGCGCACGGCGGCATCGGTGATCTGGGTGCGTGACTTCGACATGGAGTCGCACACATGGGATTATGAGATACTGCCTCCTGACAAGGCTGTAAGCGATGAGATATACATGTCGATAATAGGCGCGCGCAAGCCTGTGCTGTTCATTGAAGGTGACGGCAAGCGGTCAATCGATTCCCGACTCTATCCGCTGATATTCCGTGATTTCACGGTGCAGTCTCTGGGAAGTTGCAACAAGGTCATAGAAGCCACACGCACATTCAATGACCTTAACGCCTTTCATCATATGGCTTCATGCGGCATTGTTGACCGTGACAGACGTGACCGCAAGGAGGTGGAGTATCTGCGCGGAAAGAAGATTATGGTGCCTGAAGTGGCCGAGGTGGAAAACATACTCATGCTCGAAGAGGTCATACGCACAGTGGCCGCATCGCGCCACAAGGACGAGGACCGCGTGTTTGGCAAGGTGCGCAACGCTGTCATATCCCAGTTCCGCCACGATCTGCGCCAACAGGCGCTGCTTCATACGCGTCACCGCGTAAAGCGCACTATGGAATATCGTATCGATGGCAAATTCCAGAGCATAAATGCGCTTGAGCAGCATATAGAGGAGTTGGTGGCGGAGATAAATCCACGACGACTTTACGAGAGTTTCTGCCGAGAGTTCTCGGGATATGTGGAGCACGGCGACTATTCAGGCATATTGCGTGTATATAACCAGAAATCCATGATCCCGGCCAGCAATGTGGCGGCTTTGTGCGGTTATTCGTCGAAAGACGAATATATAAATGCCATAATCACGCTGCTGCGCCGCGATGGAGCCGAGGCTGCACGTCTGCGCAAGGCTATACGCTCATGTTTCAATCTGATATCCGATGATGATGAGCAAGCCGGGTAAGATGAAATCGTGGATCGAGGCCATGAGGCTGCGCACGCTTCCGGTGTCGGTGGCCGGTGTGATAATGGCAGTGGGATATGCGTGCGTTTACGGGTTTTTCAATGCTTTGCCGGCGGCACTGTGCATGGTGTTTGCCATATTGGCGCAGGTTGCCTCTAATTTTGCCAATGAATATTATGATTATCGCGACGGTCTTGACCGGCCGGGACGCGAAGGGCCTCGCCGCGGGGTGACCGAGGGCGATATTACTCCCCGCGCCATGCTCACTGCCACATATGTCACTCTCGGTGTGGCATGTGCTGTGGGCTGTTCGCTGATATTCTATTCGGGTTGGTGGTTAGTGCCGGTAGGAATATTCATAGCCCTTGGTGTAACGGCTTATAGTGCCGGGCCTTATCCGCTATCGCGACACGGACTCGGGGAGGTGGCCGTGATACTTTTTTTTGGAGTCATACCGGTTAACTTCACGTATTATCTTCAATGTGGGCAATGGGATATACAGGTTTTCTACGGATCGTTGAGCGCCGGCCTGATGGGCGCAAATGTGCTTATAGTCAATAATTATCGTGATGCCGATGCCGATGCTGCCGTGGGTAAGCGCACTCTGGCGGTGATCCTTGGCCGGCGCAGTGTGGCGTGGCTTTATGTGGCCAATGGTGTGATGGCCGTGATGCTGATGTGGAAGGTATGGCATGAGCTTCCGGCTTATGCCCAAATAGTGCCCGAATTATATCTGACTATGCACATCTTGGCATCGATAAAGCTGTTCAGGACGCGGGGCTGGGCCCTGACACCGCTGCTTGGCATGACCGCTACGCTCATGTTGGCTTACAGTCTGGCTTTTATGATAATAGCGGCGTGTCAATGAACATTTTCCCCTTCCGGCCTTTTATATTACTATAATTTAGATATTGTTGTTAATGCAAAAATCATAAACGTCATGAATATACGTACAGCAAATTGGCTCACCATTATCATCACTGCTGTGGTGGGCATCGTGTTTATTGTCTGGCACAATGAGGTCAATCTGTTCAACTGGCTTGTGCGTGCGCTGGGGCTTGTGTTGATAGTGCCGGGAGGATATATTCTTATGAATTCTTTCGGAGCGGCCCGCAATGCTAAAATATCGGGGTCGGTGACAGACGGCGGCCGACGTGTGATGACTTTTAAAGAGCGTTCGGCTTCCACAGCCATGCTTGTGGTGTCGGTTGTCACTATAATCCTCGGTGTGTTCATGCTGGCGGTGCCGACATTTTTTGTTGGTCTCATCGCTTATCTGTTAGCCTCGGTGCTGGTGGTATATGGAGTGTATCAGATAGTCACACTGGCCTATTTCTGCCGTCCGGTAGTAATGCCGTGGTACTACTACATAGTGCCGGCAATTACTGTCCTTACAGGTATAGTGATATTTGTCACTCCGGTCAGAGCCATGAACACCATAGTCACGTTGCTTACAGGTTTGCTCCTTACATTTGCAGCCATAAACTGGGCCATGCAGCGCGTGACAATGCGCCGCCGGCTTGCGCGTCAGCAGTCTTCGGCTGTTCCCGACGGCACCGTCCCGGTCAACCGGCAGATTGAGGAAAACGTCGGTTGATATATTCACATATCAGTTCCACAATATCGTCCATAGGCATCAGCGAGGTGTCTATGGACAGGTGGTATGATGATGCGTCGCCCCATGTTTTGTCTGTGTAGAAATTGTAATAGCTGGCACGCAGCTTGTTCATGCGGGCTGCTTTTTGTCGGGCTTTGTCGATCGACTTGCAGTCGTCATCGCGGTGAAGTATGCGGTGGGCGCAGCTTTCGGCAGGAGCGTGCACGAATATATTGACCAACCCGGGGAAATCCCGCAGCACATAGTCGGCCGTGCGACCCACGATCACGCATGAGTTTTCATGTGCCAGTTGGCGTATGAAGTCGCTTTGCGCACGGTAGAGATTGTCGTCACTTATGCTGTTGCCTGCGGCATAGGACGACATGGCATTGTAGCCGAAAGCAAATGAGAATATTCCGTTGACAAACGTGGGGAACCGCTCGTCTTTCTTCTCGAAAAATTCCGGACTCACGCCGGCTCTGCGGGCTGCCTCGCTCAGAAGTTCCTTGTCGTAATATTTTATGCCGAGGCGCTCGGCGAGTTTGCGTCCCAATTCGCGGCCGCCGCTGCCGAACTGGCGTCCTACTGTGATGACTATGTTATGTCGGTCGGTCATTACTGATGAAATTTTTGTTTCCGCAAAAATAAATATAACCCCCGGCTATGGCAATATTTGAGGCAAAAATTTTTATTATCACGGAAATACTATTAATTTTGCAATTCGGAAAAAGAAAAAAATAACACGTTAATAATATCATGTCAAAGAAAAATCAACCTACTGACACCCGTACTGCCATTGATGATGTCAATGACACCCTGACCGATCTGGAGCAGAAAGTGGAAAAGAACAAAAAAGCCATAATGTGGGCTTGCGTTATCGTAGCCGTGGTAGTAGCTGCAATTCTGGTTTATATATATGCAGTGCGTAAGCCCGGTATCAATAAGGCCAACGAGCAGTTTGGCCAGGCGTTTAACGAACAGATGTTTGTAAGTGATTCCACCGCGTTGGTGATGTATCAGGACCTTGCCGACAACGGCAGCTACGATGCAGCCAATCTGGCCAACCTCTATGCAGCCACCATTCTGTATCAGAAAGGAGAATATCAGCAGGCGCTTGACTATCTGAAAAATTACAGCGCTTCCGAGAGCATAATCGCCGCCACAAGCAAATCGCTTGAAGGTGACTGCTATGTCAACCTGAAAGACTACGACAAGGCTCTTTCCTGTTATGAGGACGCCATAGACGAGGCCGACGAAAATCCTTATCTCGTGCCGATGTTCCTTGGAAAGATGGCCAATGTGCAGCATGAACTTAAGGACTACAAGGCTGAAGCCGATCTGTATCGTCAGATCAAGGACAACTATACTAATGTCTATCTCCAGACTTCACGTTTCTATAATGTCGGAGCTAATCCTACAGTGCGCGATATCGACAAATACATAGAGCGCGCCGAAGCTCTCGCGCAGCAGGCACAAAAATAATTATTTCCCCACGCAAGGAAAATTGACTGAATAAAGTGCTGCAGCCTCAACGGCCTGCGGCACTTTTTTTATTTAATAATAATGCAAGTCTAAAAACTATAATCATGACTGCTGCACCCAGCAATCGAAGTCCATACGATAAGCGGTTATCACGGCCTGGTCAGCGTTGAAGCTATTGATCGGAGCCAATGTATCGAGCGTCCGGAG
Source organism: uncultured Muribaculaceae bacterium (assembly GCA_910578805.1). GTDB lineage: Bacteria > Bacteroidota > Bacteroidia > Bacteroidales > Muribaculaceae > Paramuribaculum. Next base: position 16,619 of record CAJTRS010000010.1, read on the forward strand.
CGTCTCGAGACGAGATTTCCGGAGGTTGCAGTCGCTATGAATGAGGGAGTGTTACTGTATAGTTCTGCTTTTCGATGTGGCGTTGACCTTCCGGCAGGTTTCTAAAAACAAGCGCTGTGACGGATAAAATCCGTCACAGCGCTTCATTCAGAGAAATAGGGAGTGTGCTCCTTATTCTTATTCGTTGAGGGCGGCAGGCGCGTTGTAAACGCGTGAGCCGAGTTCCTGGTCAAGCATGTAAAGCCCCATGCCGTTATCGCCGATGAGCGAGAACTTATCGATTAGCTGGCGTGCATTGTCCTCTTCCTCTACCTGCTCGCTGACGAACCAGCTGAGACGGTCGCGGGTGGCATAGTCGTTTTCTGACTCTGCCAATGAGAAAAGGGCATTTATCATAGCGGTTACTTTCTGTTCATGTTCCAATGTGGCCTTGAAGGCATCGAGGGGTGACTGCCATGAGGTGGGCACTGCGTCGATGGGCATGAGTGTTACACGGCCGCCACGCTGGTTGAGGTAGTTGATGAAGATCTGGGCGTGGGCCTGTTCTTCCTGAAACTGTATTTTGAACCAGTTGGCTATGCCGGTGCGGCCTTCTGACTCGAAGTGCATGGACATGGAGAGATAGAGATATGCCGACCAGAATTCGGCATTGATCTGCGCGTTGATGGCGTCTTGGATTTTGTTGCTAATCATATCTTTAATGATTTAGAAAAATGTAATTCCGTTTTCGTTCGTTTGATTAACGTTTTTGTCGGTACAAAAGGTTTTTATCGGCGGCCTGATTTTTTAGAACGTTGACGCTCCTGCTCGCGCAAGGCTGCCTGCTGCTTGCGCTGTGCTTCTTCAAGGCGTGCCATGAAACCGCTTTTTTTCTTGGGTTTGGCGGCATTGGCTTTCATAGTGGCCCGTACCTTCTCCTCGTTTACCACGTGGCGGAAGATGTAGGTCTGCACTATGGTTATCAACAGCGACAGGAAGTAGTAGTAGCTCAGACCGGCTGCATAGTTGTTGAAGAAGAACAGGAACATCAGAGGCATCAGATACATCATGAACTGCATTCCGGGCATGGAATTAGGCTGGTTCTGCATGTTGATGCGGGTGTATAAGATGTTGACTACCGTCATCAGCAGGCAGAAGAGGCTGAGGTGGTTGCCGAACACCCATGAAATGATTGGTATGTCGGCGTCCCAGTGAAGTATGGCATCGGGTGCTGAAAGGTCATGTGCCCACAGGAACGATTCGCCGCGTAGTTCGATGGCCGACGGGAAGAAATTGAACATGGCTATGAGTATCGGCATCTGGAGCAATATGGGGAGACAGCCGGACATGGGGTTGGCTCCTGCCTTGCGATACAATGCCATGGTCTCCTGCTGGCGCTTCAGTGCGTTTTCCTTTCCGGGGAAACGGTCATTGATCTCCTTTATTTCCGGAGCCAGCACACGCATCTTGGCCTGCGACATATAGCTCTTGTAGGTGAACGGGAAGAGGATTATCTTAATGAAGATGGTCAGAAGAAGGATTATGATTCCGTAGTTGGAAATGAATCCGCTGAGCAGGGTGAACACCGGTATCACTATCCATGTGTTGATCCAACGGAATAGTGACCAGCCGAGCGGTATGAGCCGGGTAAGGTGCAGGTCTTCACCTGGGGCTATGGTGTCCTGCAGGTCGGAGAGCATGGGGTAATAGTTGGGTCCCACAAACCATGTGAACGACACGGGATTGGCCTGTGAGGGACTGTACTCGAATGTGGCTTCCGTACTCATCTCCTTAAGGTAGAGAGGGTCGTCTTTAAGCACTTCTGATTTGAGAGTGGCTCCGGCAAAGTAAGTTCGGGGTACGATCAGTGTGGAGAAGAATTGGTTTTTATAGCTGATCCAACGCAAATGCTGGGTGAATTCCTCGGCGTCGTTGTTCATTTCCGACAGATTGTCAACATCGCCTGCTGTGTCCATGTAGAATATGGAGCTGTTTCGTTCTTCAAACATGCGTCCCTCTTCGTTGCGTGCCATCTTCTGGTTCCAGAAGAATTCGATCTCCGAAGTTGACGACGGCAGGAGAGCTGTCATGCCCTGTTGCACCACGTCCATGGTGAATAGGTAGCTGTCGGGGTGCAGTGTGTATCGGATACCCCAGTAGGAACCGTTTCCGAGATCAAGTTTCATCAGAACCGCGCTATCTCCTTCTATTATGGGCTCGAAATAATAGTCGCGGGTGTCAAAACTCTGTGTGGCCGATGTGAGCACGAATCCGTAGGTGTTGTCGCCGGGAGCTATGGGACACACTGCTGTGGAGTCATATTTTTGATACCGGAGGAGTTTTGCCCGGCTTACTAATGCTCCTTTGCTGGATATTTCTAATTGCAGAGTGTCGTTCTTTAGTGTCACTGTCTGTTCGGTGCCGTAACGGTGCCGTGCAAATGCCTGCTCGCGCTCCATATTGGAGATTACCGATTTGAGGGCTGACACGGCGTCGCGGCGCTGCATGTCAGTTAGAGAAGAGGGATATGTGGCATTGATTACGTCGCTTACGGCCACTGTTACATTGCCGGGAAGTTTTATGCTGCCGGCGATAGCTGAATCGGCCGATACGGTTATATTGACATTGCCGGCCGGATATGTGTAGGTACTGCCTTCGGCTATGCCGTAACGTCGTACCGATTCCACTATGGCACGTTTTTCCATAGGTGACACCGAGTCCATAGTGAGCACCTGCGGTTCATCGGCTTTCATGGCTTCGGCTTCCTGCTGCTCGATGAGCTTCTGCTGCATGGCGGCACGCTCCTCGGCCGAGGGTTGGTTGATGTACATGAAAAGTATTATCACTGCTCCCATGAGCAGCATACCCCAAATGGTGTTTTTATTCATCTGTAATGTTGTTGGGTGTTCGTTTCGTTAGATGGTAGCTTTGTTTATTTCTCTTCGCCATAGGCTATGGCAGCCTTGATAAATGACATGAACAGCGGATTGGGCGTGAGCACTGTGCTGTTGTATTCCGGGTGATACTGTGTGCCCACCCACCAACGTTTGTCGGGCAGTTCGACCACTTCTACCAAATGGGTGGCATCGTTCTGTCCCACACATCGCATTCCGGCTTTTTCGAATTCATCGCGGTAGTCGTTGTTGAATTCGAAGCGGTGGCGGTGGCGTTCCTTTATGTGTGTCTTGCCGTAGGCTTCGGCGGCTTGGCTGTCGGGCAGGAGGGTACAGTCGTAGGCTCCGAGGCGCATTGTGCCACCCATGTTCGACACGCTTTTCTGCTCCTCCATCAGGTCTATCACGTTGTGGGCTGTGGTTGGGTCCATCTCGGTGCTGTTGGCGTCGGCATATCCTAATACATTGCGTGCGAACTCTATTACCATGCACTGCATGCCGAGGCATATGCCGAATGTGGGTACATCGTGCTCGCGGCACCATTTCAATGCCGTGAACTTGCCCTCAATGCCGCGCTGTCCGAATCCCGGAGCTATGATCACGCCGTCGAGATTTTTCATGAGGTCATCGACATTGGTGTCGTTGAGCTTTTCGGAGTGGATATATTTCAGGTTCAGCCGGCGGTCGCAGTATGTAGCTGCCTGGAAAAGGGCTTCGTTGATGGATTTGTATGCGTCCTGAAGCTCCACATATTTGCCCACGAGGCCTATGGTCACTTCTTTTTCGGCGCTGTTAAGCTTGTCGAGGAAGTGCAGCCAGCGGGTCATGTCGGGTTCGCCTTCGGGCGTTACGGCCATCTTTTTCAGGACAATCTCGTCAAGATGCTGGTTGTGCATCATTATGGGCACCTCATAGATTGACGGACAGTCAATGGACTGCACCACGGCATCGGGAGCCACGTTGCAGAACTGGGCTATCTTGCGGCGCATGGTGGCCGGTATGTCGCGTTCGGTGCGCAACACGAGCACATCAGGCTGGATTCCGAGTTGCTGCAGCTGTTTCACGGAGTGCTGGGTGGGCTTGGTCTTCAGCTCTTTGGCTGCTTTAAGATATGGCACGTAAGTGAGGTGGATACAAAGGCTGTCAAATCCGAGTTCCCACCGCAGTTGACGCACGCTCTCAAGGAACGGCAGAGACTCTATGTCGCCCACAGTGCCGCCTATCTCAGTGATAACGAAGTCGTAGTCACCTGTTTTGCCGAGTAACTTTACATTGCGCTTGATCTCGTCGGTGATATGAGGAATGATCTGCACGGTTTTGCCGAGGTAGTCGCCGCGGCGTTCCTTGTCGATCACGCTCTGGTAGATGCGTCCTGTGGTCACATTGTTGGCGCGTGAAGTGGGCACATTGGTGAAACGCTCGTAGTGACCGAGGTCGAGGTCGGCTTCGTGGCCGTCATTGGTCACATAGCATTCGCCGTGTTCGTACGGATTAAGTGTCCCGGGATCAATGTTGATGTATGGGTCAAACTTCTGGATAGTGACTCTGTAGCCACGCGCTTTGAGCAGGCAGGCCAATGATGCCGAGATAATACCTTTACCCAACGACGAGACTACGCCTCCCGTCACGAAAATATACTTGGTTTCCACGCTAAAATTTATTTACAGTGTTGTAATGTTTCACTCTTATTGTAATTCTGACTCATCAGGCGGCATGTGACTGTTACGGATAGCACGTACCACCTCAATCATTCGCAAAATTACAAAAAAATGCCATATCTGTAAATGCTTCCCCCAAGATTATTTTAAATCTTGTTTTTGGTATATGTAGTGACACGAATTTTTTTATTTGCCGGTCAAGAGATGGTTCGGTTTTAAATAGTTTACCAAATATTGCAGTAACGCTGTTGAGAATTTCTCGATTGGTACGGTAATGAAGCTAAGCATGGTTGATAACAAGAATATGGATATTGCGGCAAGCGTTGCATCAATCAAGGTGTTGCCAAACAATGGTTCAGGTATAATGATGACATAGATTGCGAATACGAGATTCTGGTACAGGTATATAGTGAATCCGTTTTTGTTCCAGTGTCTTAAAATGCGATTGTTCGGAATCTTGATTTTGTCGAAGATAAGTCCTAAGGCCGATATAGCGATAATTCCAAATGTAAGGAATATAAGGTCTGGCGGGAATTTATGGTATTGCATTGGAAATATGGATATGGAAAATGCATTTGTACTGACGATAAGAAATATTATAGTTGCCGATAATATGGTCACAAGATATCTTGTGGTTATTTTTTTTACAGAAAAATAACCACTTATAAAAAAAACGTTGTAAATCATAAACTCGCTAAGCAATCTTATTCCTGCGAATTGTGCTATGATGCAGCCCATGACAAGTATTACCATATACAGCCAACGGTTGATCCTGTCGGCAATCTTCTGCTGGAAGCAAAACGAACAAGTGATAAGCAGGTATGGCACAATGAACCAAAGATGAGACATATACGGCAACGGTAGAGCATTGTCTTTAGGTAAAAAGAATGTGCATATGCCGTATTTTAGCCACCCGATGGATATAGTGCCAGGATTGACGATTGCTATGACAATACATACTATTGCGGATACGGCAAAGTATATGTAATATGGAAACAATACTCTTTTTGCGCGGTTTATTGTCGTCTCGTATAGCCCTTTTCGTGAGGCAAATGTCATGGCAGCTCCAGATATGAAGAATATTACCGGCATCTCTATCAGTATCAGAGATTTTAGCGGTTGTTTTCCCATGCCTAACCAATAGCTTACATGGATTACGCATAGTATGTAGATCATTACCAATGCCCTGTAGGCATCAAGTTGAGAGTCTCGGTGTTGCATCTTGTCAGAGGTTTCTGATTTCGTTGTTTATGACTTTGAATGGGTGGTTGGCTATGCCCCACATCGGTGTGTCACCGCTGCTGTCTCCATAGGCATAGATGTCGGCGTCGGACAGCGGTCCGAAGTGTCGTGTGATGCGGTTGACTTTCTCTTTTCCGTGGCAGTTGGGCGACAGGAACCTGCCTGTAATCCGGCCGGCGTCATCGGCCTGGGGGGCTGTGGCAAGTACGGTGTCTATGCCGTTACGTGAGGCCCAGGGCTTTATCCACTCCTCCATGCTTGCCGATACTATAGCCACCCGGTGGCCGTCGGCTATGTGCCGCCTGAGGCGTTGCATGGTGGCGGGTATGAGGTGACAGTCGATGATGTCGGCAAACCGCTCTCCGGCGTCGCGGAATTCGTTATATGACAGTCCTCGGTAGAGGGCGGAAAATAGCTTTTCCTTTGCCTTTGAGTTGCTTATGATTCCGGCTTTCCAAGCCATTATCCACGGCATCGTTTTAAGCACACATGACAGGAATCTTGTCTGTCCCGATACGAATATGCCGAATAGTTTGAATGTGTCGGCATCGGTGATGGTGCCGTCAAAATCGAAGAATGCGTAGGTTTCCTTTTGTTTCATGTCAACTTTTGGCAATAAATATGACACCCGCTATAATTAGTATGAGCCCCGTTATGCGATACGGGCTGATGCTTTCGTGCAGGAACAGGTAGCCGAGGAGTACGGCAAACACATATCCAAGGCTTACAAGCGGGTAGGCCTTGCCGAGCTCCATGTTGGCCAGCACATATAGCCACAGCACCAAGCTGAGTCCGTAGCAGGCCACCCCGCCAAGAAAACTGGGGTTTGTGATGAGGTTCTCCACTGTCTGTCTGACACCGCCGGCGTCGGTCAGAGACGAAGAGCCTACCTTCAGCAGCAGTTGTGCCACCGAGCCTAAGATTATGCTTATGAGCGCTAAGAGGTATATCATCACAGGTACAGTATAATCATGAACGATACTCCCCAGCCCAGCAGGCATGCCTGAATGAACCTGTCGCGGATCAGTATCTTGGTCGGGCTTCCGCTGTCGGCTCTCACAATGGCCACCTGGAGGTAGCGCAGTATCGCCGCCACCACAAACAGCGATGTCAGATACACGTACTGGCTGCCGAGACGCTCCACCACATCGGGCTGTACGGTGTAGATGATATAACACACTATGGCTATGGTGCCTATCAGCCCTAGGGTCTGGTTCATGAAGGGAATGTTGTAGCTCACGATATTCTTACGCGTGACCAGCCCCTGCCGCTCATACATCACCACGTCATCGCGCCGTTTGGCAAAAGCCAGAAACAGAGCCAGAAGAAATGTCATGAGCACGATCCATGGCGACAGATAGATGCCGGTCGATAAACCGCCGCACAGCAACCGGAGCACAAATCCGGTGGAGATGACGAATACATCGATTATGGCATAATATTTGAGTTTCAGGCAATATACTATGTTGAGCGCAAAATACCCCACAATGATGGCTGAGATCAACCACCCGCTGTCGCCTAAGCTAAGTACCGGAATAACGGCGGCGGCAACCGAAAGGAGCACCATAATGGTTATGGCTGCCGGAACACTGACTTCGCCCGAAGCCACCGGTCGCCGGCACTTCTTGGGGTGGCGCCTGTCGGCCTCCACATCGCGCACGTCGTTGAAGCAATAGACTGCGCTGGCCATCAGCGAAAACGCGATGAAAGAGGGCAACACACGGCTCCAGCAATCGATATCGAGCAGTTTCCCGCCGAAAAACACCGGCAGCAGCACAAACACATTCTTCAGCCACTGCTCCGGCCGCAAAAGTCGCACGTAAGAAGTAATTCGCATATTTTTATGGTATAGTTCGTTAGTTTATAGGATATAGATTAAATGGCGGTTGATATTAAATTTATGAATTGGCCTATAACCGATGATTCAAAAGCTTCTTTGAAATTGAATGTATATGGAGACATTCCTAAAAATAGGAGCAAAAAGATTGTTATGATTCGTCGTGGTTTAAATATATGATCAAGTCTGCGGTTAAACGATTCTATTATTTGTATCAATGGGCGGGGTAATATTCTGGTTATGGTGCTTTCCGGAATAAAGCATAGGATAGCTAAAGTTGAAGATAATGAGTATAAGTATATGCGTCCCATGTCACAACTTAGCCCCAGGAACATCGGCAAAAGGCATATGATGGATATGATATATAGGCAGGAAACCGCTGTCCGTAAATTTGATGAAACAAAATTCTTATTGGAGGGGAATAATGAAAATATATTTAACAAAAGATAATATGTTGCAAAACAGAAAAATAGCTGATATGCAATAACAAGATACATAGCCTTGTATGTTAGAGAAATCTTTGGAAATGCTCCAAGATTGCGTGTCAGGTGTGTTTCAATAGTGGAAAGTGTGTCCCATGTCAGAGACCATACTGAGGCCGTGGGTTCAGCCGGAATTATGTCAGGAAACAAATTATGCCATGACTGCTGGATTGCTATTGCCGTTGCCGGATTACCTTTGTAATGACATAAAATAAAGAATGATATAATGACCGGAATAATGAATGGCAGTGACTTGCGAATATTCGTTCGGTTTATTCCGTTAATTATAAGGAGTGCATAAAATGGGAATCCCCAGAATATATAAGCTTCGTGAATGAATAGGCTTAAGATTGTAAGTAAAGTTGCAAAAATTTTAGAGTGGTTGTCGGGTTTAGGTTTGTTCAGAATCGTTATGACACATATGAATATGAATAATTGTAAAAAATCCTTCCGGACAATGTCTAAAGTAAATCCGAACATGATAGTGGTCACCAAAATCCACCAATTTAATCCCTTTTTGTGGAATTGTTTGAAAAACCAGATGATGCATGCTAAATAAAAGCATGCGGATATTACTGAAATTGGTATATAGGGATTTAATCCGGTGTTTCGGCAAAATTCGTATAAGCCTTGTCCAAAAACGCCTCTGCGTACAAAGCCACCTTCAAGATTAATTAAAAATTCAGATAGACTATAACTACTGAAATCAATATTTTCAAGGCTAAGATAAAGGTTGTAGAATTCGGATATAAAGAAGATGATCATTATAGCCGAAATAATAGGGTATATTACCCCCCCCTATTGCTGTGTAATGTGTTTGTTTTCATTGGTTTATGTGTTTAATTATGTCCTGGTAAACGTTTGAGTGTTAATAATGCAAAGATAATAAAATCCAATAAATTATTTGAAGTCTTGTTCTCTTTTTTTAAATTTGTCGCTGCACTGTAATGAGTAAAATGCTATTAAAGGTGTGAGATATTTAAAATATGTGTATTTTCGTAAATTGATTTAATATGTTTCAATTAGCAAACTTTAACAAATGGGGGGGGGTAGAAGTTCGAATATAGAGCTTTTGCGTATAGTTTCCATGTCAATGATTGTGATACATCACTTCTTGCTAAATGCGATTACTCCTGCCGCGATTCCAAACAATCTGTTTGCAGTATTGGATAGTTTTGTTTATGCCGGTGTTAATGTGTTTTTTTTAATATCCGGTTGTTTTTTAATAAAACTATCGTTTCGTTCGATTGTAAAATTTGCTGTAACTATATTTTACTTTTGTGTCATAAATATAATACTTTCACTTATAACCGGAATTCCGGTTGGCAAAAGTATATATTTAAAAACACTGTTTTATCCGATATCGGGAGGACAATATTGGTTTATTCAGGTTTATTTCATGCTGATGCTTACGGCGCCATTGATAAATGCCGGAATAAAATCCTTTACGAAGGAACAACTTCGCAATCTTTTAATTTTGTTTTCGGCCGGAATACTATATTCTTGTGCTATATCCTCATTGGCGAGTTATAGTTATTTGCAAGGATTGTATTTATACGTATTGGGATATTATTTATATACCTACAGGCCGTTTTCAAGAGTGTCTGCAGGTATGTTTCTGTTGATATTTATTATTTGTTGTCTATTGTCGGGATTGGGGGGATATATGACCTCCGATGTTTATTTCGGTCGATACAATAATGTATTTATGATTGTCGGGGCTGTGTCGTTGTTGTTGTGTTTTGAACGTTTTGATTTTCACAGCAGTATTGTGAATGCTATATCCGGTGCGGCATTGGGTTGTTATTTGTTGCAGGACGGATATTATGGCTCCATGTATTTTTATATGTGGCAATCCGATTATGTCGGTACGCATGGGTTGGGCTTTGGCACAATTATGATGTTTACTGTTTCATTCTTGTCTATTTGGGCGCTTTCATTTGTTTTGACTGCTTTTAAGAATGTTTTTCTGATATCATTGTCTGATGGGATTATAAGGTCGATTTCACGGGTATTAAGCAGGATTGGGGCGAGTAGGTATCACTTATCCGATTGAGTCGTCGGGGGGGAAGGTATATTATAAGATACGGTTAATTAGGGGTCAGCGGCGGCCGGGGCGGAAGCCGGTGCCGGGTGGTGGCATGACTATGCCGGGTTCGCCGCCGGTGATCTGTTCGGGGGGTATGCCTCCCGACGGAGGGACTACAGGACGTTCGATTACGGGTCGGTTGTCTGGCCGGGGCACCGGCTCTCCGCCGAGTGAAGGGCGGTTGTTGCCGGAAGGCCTGTTGACAACCGGAGGCACCGGTCGATATGCGGGACGGTAAACCGGAACCGGGGCAGGATATGTGGAGCCGCCCCAATAGACAGGCAGCAGTCCGGGCGATGCCGGAAGGGACGGATACCAGTCGTTGCCGTAATAACCCGAGTAGATGGGATAACCGCCTGATGTATAGTCGGACGAGGATTCCCAGTAAGCTGCTCCGCACCCTGTTATTGATGCCGCCAGGGTTAAAAGAGCCGATGATTTGAGTATATGTCTGCGTTTCATGTCCGTTGTGTGTTTTTCTGCTGTATATAATAATATTACAATCAAGGCGGTACAAAAGTTTGTGATCCTTTGATAATGGCATACTTGCCGGGCTGTGGTAAAATAAATCCGCATTTTTTATGGTGCGTGATTAAACCTTTGTTAGTTTCGATTGTCAATTTTTTTGTGAAAAAGATTTTTTGGAGCAGCCGCTCCTGATATAGATTCTATTAAATCCGATATGGTACGTATTATATCACGCCTTGTTGCGTTTGTATGTTGTTTGTGTGCGGTGTTTCCTGCTTGGGGAGCGGTGGTGCGGGGAGCGGTCAATGACACGGCCGGCGATCCTATGCCGCAAGCTACCGTAAGGTTGCTCAAGGCCAAAGATTCCACTTATGTCAACGGAGTGAAGACCAATAATTCAGGCGTTTACACGTTTTCAGGCGTGAAGTCCGGGTCTTACATTCTCGAGGCAAAGTATTTGGGTTATCAGACGGCTACCACTGATGTCTCCGTGAGCAATGCAGATGTCAATGTCAAGCCTATAGTGTTGGGCGAATCGTCCATAATGCTCAATGAGGTGAGTGTTGTGGGTGTCAAGACGGCCATAAAGGTCAAGGAGGATACGGTGGAGTTCAACGCCGATTCCTACAAGACCCAGCCGAATGCCGTGGTGGAGGACCTGCTCAAGCGATTACCGGGCGTGGAGGTGGATTCCGACGGTAAGATTACGGCCAACGGCAGCGAAGTGAAAAAGATACTGATCGACGGCAAGGAGTTCTTTTCCGATGATCCTAAAGTGGCATCGAAGAATTTGCCTGTTAACATGGTGGATAAGCTTCAGGTAGTGGAGCGCAAGAGTGATCTGGCGCGTCTTACCGGAGTTGATGACGGCGAGGACGAAACTGTGATCAATCTCACTACCAAGCCCGGTATGAAAAACGGTTATTTCGGTGTGGCCGAGGCCGGTTACGGTACCGATTCCCGATACATGGGCTCGTTTAACCTCAATAAGTTCTGGAACGGTAATCAGGTGACTCTGCTCGGCAATATAAACAACATAAACGAACTTGGATTCACGGATTCCAACGGGTCGCGTTTCCGCCGTTTCGGCGGGAACAACGGCATCAACACATCAAAAGCCATAGGCTTGAATTTCAATGTGGGTAAAGAGGATATAATACGTGTGGGGGGTGATGTGATGTACTCCAACACTGACCGAAACACCCGTGAACGCCGCGAACGTCAGTATCTGTTTGCCGACAGTACTTCGTTTGCCAACACCGGCAAGTATGCCCGTGACCGTTCGCATAATTTCCGCGCCGATTTCCGTGTGCTATGGAAACCCGATTCGTTCAACACTCTGGAGTTCCGCCCCAATCTGTCGTATAATTACAATAATTCGTTTTCTGTCGATTCGACATCGACATTTGCAGGTGATGCCTTGCGCACTCGTGTCAACAGCAGTTTCAACGATGTGCATTCATCGGGTCACTCGTTGGAGTTCGGAGGTTCGTTAGTGTTCAGTCATAATTTCCGCAACCGTCCCGGCAGGGCTTTCTCCGTGCAGTTGCGTTACCAGCACTCAAATGTGCGCGAGGACGAAACCTCATATTCGCTCAACCGTTTTTTTAATTTCAATGACTCCACCGATGTCTATGACCAGTTTACCGACAACCATACCTGGAGCGATATGGCACAGGCACGTATGACATGGACAGAGCCGCTCGGCGATGTCCGTAAAGGCAATTTCCTGACTTTGGCATATCGGGTGCAGTACCGGTGGAACAACGCTGACAAATTAGTGTATGACCACCCGGTGTTTCTGCCCGAAGGCAGTGTGATTCCCGAGGTGGACTATACACGCTCGGTGTTCAACGACACGCTCAGCAACATTTTCCGCAACGACTTCCTTACTCAGGACATAAGGGTGGGCTACAAGCATGTGTCACGTGCCCACAACATGGAGGTGGGGCTGTCGTTGGTGCCGTCGATGTCGCGCAGTGAAAACCTGCTCAATTCCGCCAAGAGCATACCGGAGCGCCGGGTGTGGAATTTTGCTCCGTTTCTGCGTTACCGTTACAAGATGGGGTCCACCCGCACACTCAATCTTAATTACCGCGGTCGTTCCTCACAGCCTTCCATATCGCAGCTCCAGCCTGTGGCCGATATGTCCGACCCTATGCGTGTGGTTGTAGGTAATCCGGCTCTTGATCCTTCGTTCACCCACTATCTGCGTGTGAGGTTCCAGGACTTCAATGCCGAGCACCAGCGCTCCATAATGGTAATGAGTGATTTTGACATGACACAGAACTCCATAGTGTCCAAGACCACCTACAACCGGGAGACGGGTTCGCAGATCACAACCTATGAAAATGTCAACGGCGTGTGGAGCGGACGGCTCATGGGCATGGTGTCATTTCCGTTGCGCAACAAGGCATGGCAGTTTTCCGCACATACCTTTGCCATGTACAATCAGCGGGTCGGATTCAACAACGGTCTGCGCAACCGGAGTGGTACGCTGTTGTGGAATCTGATGCCATCGATTGCTTTCCGTCCCGACAATTTAGAGTTTGAGTTGCGTCCGCGCTATTCTGTGCAGCATACGATAAACAGTCTGAGCGCCACCTCAAATATGACTGTCCATAACTATGGCGGCACTTTCTCGGCTTATTATTATACGCCTATAGGCATTACGCTCAACACGGACCTTACTTATACGGCCACGAGCGGATATTCGGCGGGATATGACAAAAACGAATGGCTGTGGAACGCCTCGGTATCCTACTCCACATTGCGCGACAAGTCGCTGACGTTCTCCCTCAAGGCTTATGACCTGCTCCAGCAGCGGTCAAATATATCGCGCTCCGTTACGGCCAACTATATCGATGATCTCAGCTATAATGGTCTTACCAGATATTTCATGGTCACAGTATCGTACAAGTTCAACACATTCGGCAAAGGCAACCAACCGGCTTCGCGCAATGATTTCCGCGGACCCGGAGGACACCGCGGACCGCGCCGGTTCTGATATCCGGTCGGAAAATACTGACGGCGATGTTTCCCATTTCAGGGAAAACATCGCCGTCAGTGTTGTTTATCGAAGCTCGGGTTTTATTATTCGAGGTCGCGGGGTATAGCCACAAGTTTCAGATTGCAGTTGCGAATGAAATCGACTATTGTGTCGCGCACATCGCCTTTGTCCACGTCAGCCTCAATGCGCTTGAGAGCATTGAACACCGAAGTGCCGGTCTGATACACATGGCGATAGGCCTTTGCCGCCTCATCGATCTGCTGGTCGGTAAACCCGTGCTTGCGCATGATAACGGCATTGATGCCGAAATATGCCGCGGGGTTATGGGCCATGATCACATAGGGAGGCACATTGCCGCTTATGCGGCAACCGCCTTTGATAAGCACCCAGTCGCCCACTCTTGAGCGCTCGTGGAGTATGACTCCTGATGAGAGTATGGAGCACTGTCCCACTACTGCATCACCGGCAATGGTCACGCCGTTGCCAATCACGGAGCGTCCCTGTATCACGGAGTCGTGGCCTATGTGGCTTTCGGCCATGATGAATGTGTCATCGCCCACGTGTGTCCCGCCTTCGGTGTGGATACCGCGGTTTATGATCACGTGTTCGCGTATCACATTGTTGTCGCCTATGTAGCAGTAGGTCGGTTCGCCTTTCCATCGGAAGTCCTGAGGATCGGCGCCTATAATTGAGTTCTGATATACTTTGTTGTTTTTACCCATTCGTGTGCCGCGGATTATGCTGGTATATGACATAATCTCGCAACCGTCACCTATTTCCACATCGGCATCAATGTAGGCAAACGGGTGGATTTTGACGTTGGCGCCGAGCTTTGCCGACGGATCAACATGGGCTAATGGACTGATCATGGCTGTAATGATGTAAGTTGGTTAATAAGCATGATGGTGTATCGTGTTTCAACGTCCGCCGCCGAGCGACTGATACAGGTTGATCAATGCACGGTTCTGGTCATTGCGTGCCGTAATGGCCGATATCTGGGCTCCGAGGAGACCTTGTTGGGCGTTGATCACATCAAGATAAGTGGTGTTGTATGAACCGAGCTTGAGTAGTTCCTGGGTGTAGTCCACCGCTTTGGCGAGTTTCTCGGCCTGTTGGTTGAGATAGGTCTGTTTCTCAAGGCTCTTTTCATAAAGAGTCATGGCGTCGCTGACTTCGGCACTCGCACTCATCAGAGTATATTGGAATGTGTTCATGGCCTGCTTCTGCTGTGCTTTGGTGGCCTCGAGGCGTGATATGTTGGCTCCGCGTGAGAACAGCGGTGCGGTGAGTGATCCTGCGAGGTTGATGAAGAATTTTCCGGGATTGGTCACAAATGAGCCGAGCAGATTGGTGAAACCTCCGTTGGCTGTAATGGAAAGTCCGGGATAGAACGCGGCGCGGGCACTGTTGGTGGCATAGTAGGCCACAGCGAGGCTTTTCTCCGCGGCGGCCACATCGGGGCGGGCGGCAAGCTCGGCCATGGGCACCGAGGTGCGCACGATCGACGGCACTGTAAGCAAGGCATCGGGCGAAACGGTCCATTTCTGGGGAAATACGTTGACAAGGAGCGACATGGTATTGTTAAGCTCGTCAAGCGCCACTTCGAGGTCTGTTATCGAACCGAGTATGCCGTAGTATTGGGCTTCGCTCTGAACCACGGCCACTTCATTGACCTTGCCGGCCTCTTTCAGGTCTTTCATTGTGCGTACGCTTTCCTGCCACAGTTCGGCTGTGGAACGGCTAACCCGGAGCTGTTGTTCCACAGATGCAATGGCGTAGTAGCAGTTGGCCACACCGGCTATGATCTGCGAGCGCACGGCCTGCGCGTAAGCCTTGGTCTGCTCGTAGGAGGCCTGTGCACCTCTTTTGGAGTTGAGGAGCTTGCCGAACACATCGATTTCCCAGCTTACCGACAGAGGTATCTGGTAAGTCCACGACAGGGACTGCGACGGATTGACAAAGAATTTCGATCCTGACCCGTTGGGTGCCAGAGCCACCGATGGAAGGTAGCTGAGTTTGGCTCCTTTGAGTTGAGCGTGGGCTATGTCGATGTTGAGTTTGGCATTGGCCAGATTGGTGTTGTTGTTAAGAGCCATCTCGATAAGGTCGGCCAAGGCCGGATCGGTGAATACCTGTTGCCAGCGTAGATTGCCGAATGCCGAGCTGTCAACGGGTGCCTGAGCCGCGTCCTTATACTCCTGCATGACAGGAGTATCGGACGGGGTCTGGTATTTTTTGTATATGTTGCAGCTGCCGAGCGATACCGATAGTACCATTGCGGAGGCTGCTGCTATAGTGATATTTCTGATTTTCATAATCTTCACTTGTGTGATTACTTGGAATATTGCTCGATTTCGCTTTCTATGCCTTCGTTGTCGGTGTCTTCCCATTTTATCGGGGTGATCTTTTCCTGGATTATCTGGAATGCCACAAACAGTGCGGGCACGATAAATATCTGGAATATCATACCGATCAACATACCGCCTACCGAGCCGGTGCCGAGGGCTTTGTTGCCGTTGGCGCCTACGCCCGAGGCGTACATCATGGGTAGCAGACCGATGATCAGGGCGAGTGATGTCATAAGGATAGGACGCAGACGCGCTGCGGCACCCTGGATAGCTGCGTTGACGATCGACATGCCTGTACGGCGGCGTTCGAGTGCGAATTCCACTATAAGGATCGCATTCTTGGCAAGCAGACCGATAAGCATGATAAGAGCGATCTGAAGGTAGATATTGTTGGATATGTCGCGCAAGTCGGCGAAAATGAATGTGCCCATGAGACCGAACGGCACGGATAGTATGACGGAGAACGGAAGCAGGTAGCTTTCATACTGGGCCGACAGGAGGAGATACACAAAGAGCAGACACAGGCCGAATATTATAGCTGTGGTGTTGCCCGAGGTGTTGCCTTCTTCACGTGTCATACCGGAGTATTCGAATCCGTAGCCCTGCGGGAGTACTTCCGAGGCCACGCGTTCCACTGCCGCAAGTGCGTCGCCCGAGGAGTAGCCTTCGGCGGGTTGTCCGTTGACGGATATGGACTGGAACATGTTGAAACGGTTGAGAAGGTCAGGTCCATATACTCTTGTAAGGGTCACAAAGTTGGCTATAGAAGCCATCTCGGCGCCGTTGCGCACCTTGATGGAGTTGAGCGTTTCGGGCGATACGCGGGCATCGGGAGCGGCCTGCATCATCACGCGGTAGAGTTTGCCGAATCGGTTGAAGTTTGACACGTACATACCGCCGTAATACCCCTGGAGAGTGGTCAGGATAGATTTGGGTGACAGACCGGCCTGCTTGCACTTGGCGGCATCGATGTCCACCATGTACTGCGGGAAGGTGGGGTTGAATGTGGTGTAGGCCATCTGTATTTCGGGCTGTTGGTTGAGGGCTCCGAGGAACTGCTGTACCACACCGAAGAATTCGTTTATGTCACCGCCGGTCTTATCCTGCATCTTGAGCTCGAAACCGTTGGTTATGGAGTAGCCTGTAATCATAGGCGGCGCGAATATTACCACGCGTCCGTCCTTGATCACCTGACCGGTAAGGCCGTAAAGCTGGCGGATTATGGCATCGGAGCTTTCCTCATCGGATCGTTCCGACCAGTCTTTCAGTTTCACGATGAATGTGCCGTAGGTGGCGCCCTGACCGGCAATGAAGCTGTAGCCGTCGATCATCATTCGGGTATCGATGGCGGGTATTTTGGCCATTATGGAGTCAACCTGGGCCAGAACTTCGCCGGTGCGTTCCTGTGATGTGCCCGGAGGCATATCGACCATGCAGAAAATGGTGCCGGTGTCCTCGTTGGGCACGAGGGCGGTAGGAGTGCGTCCCATGAGCCATACGAGCACCACTATGGAGGCGGCTACAATGCCGAACGAAGTGATTTTGTGGCGAATGAAGAAGCTGACACCTTTTTTGTATTTCTGAAGCTGGGCGTCATAGAATGTGTTGAACCAGTAGTGGAAGCGTTTGACCACATTGCGGCGTTTATGCTCCTCGGAGTGGGGTTTGAGGAACACGGCGCAGAGTGCAGGCGACAGAGTCAAGGCATTGATCGCCGAGAAGCCTATGGCTATGGCCATGGTCAGACCGAACTGCTGGTAGAACACACCCGAAGTGCCGGGCATGAACGACACGGGGATAAACACGAGCATCATTACCAATGTGATCGACACGATAGCTCCGCCAATCTCGTTCATGGCGTCGATCGATGCCTTGCGGGCGCTCTTATAGCCGACGTCGAGTTTGGCATGTACGGCTTCCACCACCACTATGGCGTCATCGACCACAATGGCTATGGCAAGCACCAGTGCCGAGAGTGTGATGAGGTTGATGGAGAATCCGATAATCTTCATCAGGAAGAATGTGCCTATAAGGGCCACAGGTATGGCTATGGAGGGAATAATGGTGGAGCGGAGGTCCTGTAGGAATATGTAAACCACGACGAACACAAGCAGGAACGCCTCGATCAGTGTCTGTATCACATGGTGGATAGAGGCATAAAGGAAGTCGTTGTTGTTCATCGGTATGGCTATGTCGAGTCCGTCGGGAAGATCTTTCTTTATGTCGTCGATAAATGCGATACAGTCGTTGATGATGGCGGTGGCGTTGGAGCCGGCTGTCTGGAACACGATGGCGCTCACGCCGACTTTGCCGTTGAGTGCGCCGTGGAAGCCGTAGGTCACTCGGCCGAGTTGCACATCGGCCACGTCCTTGAGCCGGAGCACTTCGCCGGTGTCGGTGGCGCGGATCACTATGTTTTCAAATTCTTCGGGTTGTACCAGACGTCCGCGGTACTTCATTATATACTGGAATGTCTGGTTGCCTTGTTCGCCGAAAGCACCTGGCGCAGCCTCGATGTTCTGTTCGGCCAAAGCGGCGGCTACATCGGTTGGCTCAAGGCGGTATTGTGCCATTACATCGGGTTTGAGCCATATACGCATGGAGTAGTCGGCGCCCATCACCATCACGTCGCCTACTCCCGATATACGCTGCATCTGCGGCACGATGTTGATTTTCATGTAGTTTTCCACGAACTCCTCGGAGTATTTGCCGTCGCGGTCATACAGTGTGGCGGCGATAAGCATTGAGGTCTGGCGTTTCTGTGTCAGCACGCCCACCTGTGTTACCTCGGCGGGGAGCAGGCTCTGTGCCTTGGCCACACGGTTCTGTACATCGACGGCGGCCATGTCGGGGTCAAAGCCCTGTTCGAAATACACGTTTATTGTGGCCGAACCGGTGTTGGTGGCGGTTGATTCCATGTAGGTCATGCCTTCGGCGCCGTTGATCGATTCTTCAAGAGGGGCAATCACAGAGTTGAGTACGGCCTGGGCATTGGCACCCTGATATGTGGTGGTCACCGATATGGTCGGCGGCGCTATGTCGGGGTATTGGGTGATAGGCAGCGATAAAAGGCCTATCAAGCCGAGCAGCACTATAAATATCGAGATAACCGTCGATAGCACCGGGCGGTTGATAAATCTATCTAATTTCATAGTTTATAATATGGTGATAATACTGGAAGTATAATGTCGGAAGAGAGTATTATTCATTAGTTAGCAGCCTGAGGGACGGCAGGTTCCACGGGGGTGATGATAGCTCCGTCGCGGAGTATGGTGCCTACGCCTTCCACAGCCACACGGTCACCGGGATTCAGGCCTGAGGTAACCACGAAGTTTTTGCCGTCGTTGACAGCCTGTACGGTTATAGGTGTCGAGGAAACTTTGTTGGAATCGTTGACAACAAATACGAATCGACGGTCCTGAAGCTCGAATGTGGCTTTCTGGGGTATCACTATGGCGTTTTTCTGACTTACGGGGATTATTACCGAGCCTGTGCTGCCGCTGCGCAGCATGCCGCTGGCGTTGTCGAAGAGAGCGCGTACGGTGGCAGCGCCTGTTGAGGAGTCGATTACACCCGACACGGTGGCTACCTTGCCTTCGGTGGGATAGATGGTGCCGTTGGCCAGTTTGAGTTTGACTGCCGGCAGGGAGTCAATGGCGGCATTGACCGAGCGTGTGCCTCCTGCGGTCATGTCCAGAAGGTCCTTTTCGGTAAGCGAGAAATAGGCATACACTTTGGAGTTGTCGGAGATGGTGGTCAGAGGCTGTGCCGATGACGGTGAGGCCAGCGATCCCTCGCGGTTAGGTATGGCTCCTACCACACCATCGCTCGGAGCGGTCACTACGGTATAGGCCAGATTCTTGCGGGCATTGACCAACTGTGACTGAGCCTGGGCCATTGCGGCTCGAGCCGTCTGTAGGTCATTGTCGGCAAGCTGATATTCATAAGAGCTGATTATGTTTTTGTCGAGAAGCTGACGCTTGGTATCGGCGGTCATCTGGGCTGTCTTTACACGTGTGGCGGCGGAGTTCACGGCAGCCTGGGCATTGTCAACGGCAGCCTGATACTGCACCTGGTCAAGAATGAACAGGGTCTGGCCTTTGCGTACACGGTCGCCTTCGTCAACGAGAACCTTGGTGATGAACCCGGTGACCTGCGGACGGATATCGATATCTGTTTTACCCTTTATCAATGCGGGATATGCGCTTTCATTCTCTGCATCGGTGAGGTTAACCGTCATAGTGGCGATCTGTGGCGCCGGTGCCTGTTGCTGCTGCTGTTCACCTCCGCAAGAGGTGGTGAGCACGGAGATGCCTACGGCCAGAGCCGTGGCGCATTGAATCATGCTTAAATTCATAACTGATTGTTTTAACTTATTCTTTATTACCTTAAAATTGTTTCAATAAATTAGTGGTGAAACGGCACGAAAATGATACATTAACAGCAATTTCGGTGCAAAATTACTCAACACTTGAATCATCTTTTATGATAAATGTCATAAAAGATGATTCGGTTAACATTTTTTATTCCACATGAATATGTATTAAATGCCTTATGATGTGAACCGGACGCCACTGAATCATCATTCAGTGGCGTCCGGTTTTATGAGTATTGGCTGTAAAGGGCTATTTCTGTATTATCTCGTAGAGGGTCGCTTTGCCCTGGAGTATGGCGCGTGTGGCACCCGGTACGAAATTGATCGAGGTGTAGGGCGATGTGATTGTGGTGCGGGCCAGTTCCTGTCCCTGACTGTCATGCTGAAGCAGTGTCAGGGGAGTGCGGTTGCGTCCGGAGAGTATTATGAGTTGGTCGGCACCCTCTTTGCGGTCAAATGCGAGATTGCCCGAGGTGGCGTAAGATGTGACGGGGTTGCTGTCAAATGCAAGCAGGGCGTCTGTCGGATCGATTGCGGTGATGTTGAGCCCTATGCGCTGCGGAGTGGGGGGATTTACACGGAATGTGCGCACTGAAGCCCAGTTGGTCTTTTCTGAATCCATACGTTTGATGCGCACGTAGCGGGCCTGTACGGGAGAGCCTTTCCATTCCACGATGTAGGTGCGGGGCAGTGTGTCGGTAAGCGGTGTCCACTGTTGTCCGTCAGTGGAGTATTCGAGGCGTACGTTGTCAAAGTAGTCCACATCATCGATGGAGTTTCGTCCCTGGTGCACTATTACTTCCTCCACCGGGCGTATTTCGCCGAAATCAAGGCCTATCCAGTCGCCTGCGCTCTGTGAGTTGGCCGAGGTATAATAGGTGGTGGTGTCGTTGTCGAGCATAAGGTTGGCAAGGGTGGTGCGTAGGTTGGGATATGTGCCTGCGCCTTTGTACATGGCCGGACGCTTGCCTGTGATGCGCATAAAATAATCGCATGCCATGTTGTCCATGTTGCTTTCGTAGAACGGGTGAAGCTTCATGGTGCCTATTTTATGTGCTTCATAGGCTTGTTTATCCTCCGGGGTCATGAGGTTGGCGACATAGTTTTCCCAGAACAGTGAGTCATTGCCGTTTTCGAAAATCTTTATCAGATCGAGTGTGCGCAGGCCGCGATGCCCGACTTTGGTGAACTGGGCAAGCCATGGCGACAGTTCGCCGAGCAGAGCCTTGTTTGAGCAGCCTTGATTCATGGCGTCCTCCACACCGATGACTTTGGAGAACTCATTGCGGAGTGCGTCAAACTGTGCGGGTGTGTAATTATTGTAAGGAAATATTGTTGTCTCCCATGATTCATCGCGGCGGTAACCGGTTTCGGTGTCGGCAGAGTGTATGGCGAATGTGCGGTAGGCATCGGCAGCGTCGGGCACCAAGTAGGCGAGGCCGCGCTCCCAGTTGTCGATGGCATTGTAGGCGGGTGTATTCCATGCGTAGTCGGCCACACCGTATAGGGCGAGTTTGGAGGCTTCGCCATGCTCCATCGGGTTGCTCTCTATGCCTGCCACTTCAGCCGATGTCAGATCGGTGGCAAGACCGTAAACCGGACCTTGGAGTATGATGTGCTTGCAGTAGTCGGTCACCGGATAGTTCCACCAGTAGAGAGCGGGGCGCTTGATGCGCGAGTTGATGAAATCGAGTGTCTCGTGGGTGAGGTCGCTGCACACCACGGCGCCTGTCCAGAACACTTCCACATCGGGGTTGAGCGAGCGTCCGTACACGGCTAAGGGGCCGTCGGGTCCGGGCTTGGCCCATAGCTGCGAGTAGTCGGTGGGACACACTATCAGATTGGTGACATCGCCTTTGCGTTTCACGAAGTCGGCGGTCAGGTCGTTGAGAAGTTCCACCTGTTTATGCGGGTTTGTGCCTTCGCCCTCTATGTCATCGAAGAATATGGCGAACGAGCGTACACCGAGGTCGTACATAAGGTTGAACTTGTTGACCAGGCTGTCATAGTCGGCTTTGTTCCAACGAATGTCCTTTCCGGGGTGTATGGCCCATATGAAGTTGACGCGGTTACGCTTGGCGGCTTCCACTAGCTCGCGTATGTTTTTGGCCTGGTCGGCGGGATAGGGTTGACGCCAGTAGGGAGAACTGTGATAAGGATCGTCCTTGGGTCCGTAGAGGTAGTCGTTCATTTTGTTTTGACCGTAGAAGTCTATGAGCGACAGACGCACTTTGTGGCTCCATGGGGTGCCGTAGAATCCTTCGACCACGCCGCGGTATTTCATCGACGGATAGTCGTTAATCACCATCATGGGAAGTCCGCCCTCATTTCTGGCCATTTCACTGCCGAGTATCTGACGGAGTGTCTGAATGCCGTAGAAAGCTCCGCGTTCGTCATATCCGGTGATTCTGACATCGTTTGTGCCTATATCAAGCAGATATGCGCCCGACACGGCCTTTACGCCGGCCTTTTTGGCTTGTTTTGTTCCGAAATCGATGATTAGCGGCAGGCCTTTGGGTGCCTGACGGAGAAAGCCGAGGTCTCCGGCAAATTTTTTGTGCTTGTCCTTTATGGCAAATCCGCCGGAAGTGTTGAGCACACCGGTGTATGGCCGTGTGATGCTTTGTGGCGTGGGGTTGATTACGAGCCCTTTGTGGTCAATCTTGTGGCCGGGCACTGCGTTGAATTCCTGTACTTCGCCTCGCTGCGATGTCAGATCGAACGATTCGTCCTGTGATAACGCCGGCAAGCAGGCCAGTATCAAGGCAGCCGCAGATGTGATCAGGCTTTTACGGTTCATGTGGTATTGGTTTTATGGGTTTATTATTTCTGTCGGTGATAGTTGATGGCCATGCCTCCGTTTCTGAGGCACAGACTGTCGGCAGTGAGATTCTCTATTGTCAGGGTGTCGGTGAATTCGACAGTCACTCCATTGCCGATGCTTTTGCCTGACAATATGAGCATGTCACCTTTCTTTTCCCATGAGTCAAACGAGAGTGTGGCCATGTTTATCGATGATGCTTTACCGTCTTTCTCCAAAGATATTCCTTGAACATAATTTTCCATTCCGGGCACTTGTTCCACCCAATCGCCTTCGATCGATGGTCCGCCGCATGCTGTAAAGGCCATGGCGGTTATAAATGCTAAGGCAGGTTTTGAAAAATGTCGTATCATGTTTTAAGTGATTATGTTTGATTCCGCGAAGATAACAATAATTAGGTGGCGTTTCAAATTTACCGGTAAGTTTTTGCCGGCAAACCGATGCGTCATTCTCATTTTGATTATTTTGTTAATTGTCTTATCTTTGCTGTATAATCATTATTACAACAATTAAGTTACAGCTATGAATGTTACGAGGAGATTCCGACAGTTGGCCGTGGCCGTTGTGTCGGTGTGTGGATTGTGGGCGTCGGCACAGTCAGGCCGGGTTATAACCACTGATGTGCCGGAGCGACCGTCGGGTCAGGAGGATATGGTCGGTTATGCCGCTGCTCCTGTTGACACGGTAAGAGTGGGTTTTATCGGTCTGGGCATGCGCGGAGCGGGTGCTGTGGAGCGGTTTATCCACATTCCCGGAACAAAGATTGTTGCACTGTGTGATATCGACATGCCCAAGGTGGAACGCTCACAGAAGGCTCTCGCCGATGCCGGAGTGCCAGCCGCTGCGGTCTATGGAGGCGGTGAGGATTCGTGGAAGGAGCTGTGTGAACGTCCCGATATCGATCTGGTCTATATAGTGACTGACTGGAAACACCACGCACCTATGGCGCTCTATGCCATGGAACAAGGCAAGCATGTGGCCATAGAGGTGCCTGCCGCCATGAATCTTGATGAGATATGGGCTTTGGTAAACACATCGGAACGCACCCGCAAGCATTGCATGATGCTTGAGAACTGTGTGTATGATTTCTTTGAGATGAACACCCTCAACATGGCACAGCACGGTCTGTTTGGCGAAGTGCTCCACACCGAGGGCAGTTATATACACAATCTTGACGAGTTTTGGCCTTACTACTGGAACAACTGGCGAATGGACTACAACCGTGAACATCGTGGCGATGTGTATCCCACACATGGCATAGGTCCGGCATGCCAGCTTCTCGACATACACCGTGGTGACCGTATGACCACTTTGGTGTCGATGGATACCAAGGCCGTCAACGGGCCGGCATATATAGAGAAGAGCACCGGCAAGGCTCCTGAGTCGTATGCCAACGGCGACCACACCATGACCATGATACGCACCGCCAACGGCAAGACTATCCACATTCAGCACGATGTGGTCACTCCGCGTCCTTATTCACGCATGTATCAGCTTACGGGCACCAAAGGATTCGCCAACAAATATCCCACCGAGGGCTATGCTTTCGAGCCGGAGCAGATATCCTCCGAAGAAATGCCTGATCATGAGAATCTCACAGCCCACGGCTTCATATCGCCCGAGCAGCAGAAAGCGCTCACCGAACGATACATGCACCCTATCATAAAGGAGGTGGGCGAAGTGGCCAAAAAGGTTGGCGGTCACGGAGGCATGGATTACATAATGGACTACCGTCTGATCTATTGCATGCGCAACGGCCTGCCTCTTGACATGGACGTATATGACCTTGCCGAATGGTGCTCGCTGATACCGCTAAGCGCCCTTTCCATAGCCAACGGTTCGGCACCCGTGGAGGTGCCCGACTTTACCCGCGGCGCATGGAACAAGCTGCCCGCCTATCGCCATGCCTTCAAATAATCCGTTGACCTGTTGACATCAGTTATTGATCTTCAGGCTCATGCCGTTGAGGCGTCGGTAGAGGTCCAGAGCATAGACATCGGTCATGCCTGACACGTGGTCTATTACGGCCTGTATCTTGCCGAACAGTGTCGGGGCGTCTATTTCGTATTGCTGTGGCACTTTCGACAACAGCAACTGTGAATAGTTGTATTGCGGATTGCGCACCGCATCGACAAGTTTGTCAAGCAGGAATGTGATGATGCTCGTACCGGCGAGGTCTATGTCAACCACATCACCGGCCTTGTATATCTTGGCCCATGACAGGGCATTGCATTTGCTGTAGCCCTCGCGTTGCAGCGGCGGTATGTGGTCGAGCAGAGAGCCGTGAAATGTGCCGCGGAGTATAAGCTCTTCATTGTCGATGAATGCTTTGGCACATTCGCTTACCAATGAGCCTATAACCGATGACCGCAGATATACTATCTTTTCGTTGGGATCATCGACATGCTTCATCACGTTGTGCATGTGGTCTTTGCGTTCGTCTGTGAAAAAACCGAGCAATACTTCCATTACCTCGTCGGTGGTGAGAAGTCGGAGTTTGTGGGCGTCCTCGATGTCCATAACCTCGTAGCAGATGTCGTCGGCCGCTTCCACTAAATACACGAGAGGGTGGCGCGCATATCTCACTCCACCGGATTCTTCTGACAACGAAAGCATGCCAAGCTCGGTGGCAATTCTGATGAAGTCATCTTTTTCCGACGTGAAGAATCCGAACTTGGGTTTGTCGGTGGCAAGTGACGATTCATAAGGATACTTGACGATAGAAGCAAGTGTCGAGTATGTCATGGCAAACCCTCCCGGGCGCCGTCCGTTAAACCTGTGGGTCAGCAGTCGGAATGCGTTGGCGTTGCCTTCAAAACGGGTGAGGTCGTGCCATTGGGCTTCTGTCAGCTCGTTCCTTAGTCTTGCTCCTGCGCCCTCGCTGAAAAAAGTGGCAATGGCCTTTTCGCCCGAGTGTCCGAACGGAGGATTGCCGAGATCGTGGGCAAGACATGCCGCCGATACGATTTCGCCTATTGCCGACAGTTTTTCCACCCATGTCTCAGAGGCATATTTCCGTTTCAGGGCATGGGCTACCCCGGTGGCGAGAGAACGGCCCACACAAGCCACTTCAAGGCTGTGGGTAAGGCGGTTGTGTACAAATATACTCCCCGGCAGAGGGAACACCTGTGTCTTGTTCTGCAGGCGCCGGAACGGGGAGGAGAACACCAGCCTGTCATAATCGCGCAGGAAGTCACTGCGCGATTCGTGGCGTGTGTCATGGTATTGTTCGAGACCGAACCTCTTGTCGCATATCAGTCGGTCCCAGTTCATTTTAGGAGTGTTGTCGGTAGTCATTGTCATAGATGGTTAAATGTCATGTCCGGTAATCCGATCATATTCATAGCCGGCGCTTGTGATGCGGGGCGGACATTTGTAGGAATCTGATAGAATGTCCCTTTGCGGGCGGTATAGTTCGTGGTTGTCAATGCCGGCCACATGGAGTACTATCTGGCCGATATTGTCAAGCATTCCCGGACGGTTGCCCGCCGCTTTTATCCTGGCTGTTGTCTCGGGACGGGCGGCTATGAACTTGTCGGATAGCCATATGAAGAAAGGTATGTCAAACTGTCGGTGAAGCCACTCGGGATCATCGGGATACTGTGCATTGCGGGCTCCGAACGGCGCCATGTCCCACAACTCTTCTCCGTGGTCGGAAAAATATATCAAGCATGCGGTCCGGTGACGGTAGAGGTCTATTATTGCGCATATTACGGAGTCGTTGTACAGAGTGGCATTGTCGTAGTCGGCCACTTGTGCGCGCCGCTCGTCGGTGAGACAGTAATCGGCCGACGTTATATCCGATGCTTTGAAGCGGCGGTGTGATGCCGGAAAGCGGTCGGCGGCCGGAAAATGTTGTCCCATAAGATGCCATACTGTGAAGCTCCTTGCTGCCGAAGCAGTAATCCGGCGGCTTATGTGTTCAGTGAATATACCGTCGTAGCGGAAGCATGTGTCGGCTGTCGAATCGTAGATGCGGTCGGTTATCTCCGGCGGATAGTATAGTGCCGGCAGACCTACGGATATGTCGTTGGCGGAGTATTGGTTGCTGAAAAGTCCCACACTGAAACCGGCACGCTTCATCACCAATGGCAGATAGAGGCTTTCGTACCATGGCTGGTCGTCACAAAGACTGTTGAGGTTTAGCAGGTTGCGGATTGACTGTGTCGTGAAGTTGGCCGTGGTGATCATGTCGTGGAACATGGTTATGTTTCCCCTCTCAATTTCCCGTGTTAATGCCGGATTGGTGTTCAGTCGGTATCCATAGGCGGAGCTGTGGGCCTTGATGTATGATTCTCCTATGATGACCACTATGTCCACGGAATCTGTCGCGGCTTTTACCGGAGCTGAGGCGATGAAGTCTTTCTGTATGGCTACCCAACGGTCTATATTGTCATTTTCAAGATGCAGGCTCTTGGCTATATAGACAGATTTGGTGAATGCGTCGGAGTATTCCATGCGGTATTTGCGGGCACGGTCGGGGTGTTCGTCATCAAGGGTGTACCATATGATGAGATCATCATATGTGCGCACCCGTAATATGCTAAGGCAGGTGCATGAGCCGATTATGCCGGGGATTATGAGTGTGGCCAGTGCGGCGGCCGTAACTATGGAAAATGCCCGGTTGTCGTGGAATCGAAGTCTGATACGGTTGAACAGCCGGTTGCCTATAAGTGCGCATGTGGCGATGGCTATGATGAACAGTCCGGTTTCCAGGAGTACAGCACCCGATAGATATTGTTTGAAAAATCCGGTGGCTTCTGTGGCAGTGGTTTCGCGTATCAGACTGATTGTATCGGCATCTACCGGACGTGAAAGCATGATTATGTGACAGCATTCCACTATTGCCGCACAGGTCATAAGCCCAAGTGTAATGAAAGTTACTGTGCGGCTTTTTACGGCTGCGAGCAACAGGCACAGCAGGTAGGCGGCCACAGCGCTCTGTGTGCCGGCGTAGGCAAGAAAATGATATATATGCCCGCCACATACTGTGGCGGCTATCGGAGCCGCCGCGCCCGATAGTGTGAGGGCAATGAATGTTCCCGGACGGGCTGTGACCGGGGAACTGAATTTTCGAGCTATGCCGTATATGGTCATACTGTGGCTTGATGGTGGTACAAAGATAGTTTTTAGGTATATATAAAGCAAATAACCCCGGAGTAATTCCGGGGTTATTTATGATATGGTGTCCGTTGTGATTACCAGATTATCACGCGCTCCTCGGCGGGGCGGAACATGGGCTGTCCTTCGGTGATGTTGAATGCGCGGAGGAAAGGCTCAAGGTTGCGCAGTGTCACGTTCACGCGGTTTATGCCCAGTGAATGCACATCGCCGGTGGTGAGCGAGCGAATCTCCTCGTCGCGGATATTCTGTCCCCAGAGGTTGGCATAGTTCATGTAGAATACCTGCTCGGGGGTGAAGCCTTCGATGGTTTCGGAGGATATGTCAACGCCTTTCTTTTTCTGGGAGTCGAGGAAGGCTGTCATGGCCACACGCAGACCGCCTTGGTCAGCAATATTCTCACCCATGGTATAGGTACCGTTGGCATAAAGTCCGGGGAGTACTTCCACGGCGTCAAACTGAGCGCCGAGACCTTTGGTCAGGTTGGCGAACGCTTCAGTGTCCTCGGGAGTCCACCAGTCGGACATGTTGCCCTCGGCATCGAAGTTGCGTCCCTGATCATCAAACCCGTGTGTCATTTCGTGGCCTATGACCACGCCTATGCCGCCGTAGTTTTCGGCATCGGACGATTCCGGGTCAAAGAACGGAGCCTGGAGTATGGCTGCCGGAAACACTATCTCGTTGGCCATGGGGTTGTAGTAGGCATTGACTGTCTGAGGAGTCATGTGCCATTCGGCGCGGTCAACGGGCTTGCCCCATTTCTTGAGGTATTCTTTCTGGTGCCACATGCTTACGTTGTGCATGTTTTCGTAGTAGGAGAGTTTTGGGTCGATTTCCATTGAGGAATAGTCTTTCCATTTGTCGGGATAGCCGATCTTCACGGTAAAGGCATTGAGTTTCTTAAGGGCGTTGAGTTTTGTGTCGTCGCTCATCCATTCCAGGTGGAGTATGTGCTTGCCGAGTGCTGTGCGCAGGTTTTCCACCAGTCCGATCATATAGTCTTTAGATGACTGGGGGAAGTATTTTTCCACATACAGCTGACCCACGGCTTCGCCCATGGCGCTTTCGGTGGCTCCGAGGGCGCGTTTCCATCGGGGACGCTGCTGTTGCACGCCGCTCATCACTTTGTTGAACTCAAATGCGGCATCGGTGAAGTTGTCGCTGAGTTTGCCGGCTGCCTGAGCCACGTATTTCCACAGATAATAGTCCTTAATCTCTCGGTCGGTTAGCGAGGCCATCAGGTCATTGGCTTTTTTTACGGTCTTTATCTCCGTCACAATGACTTGTTCAGGCGAGGGTATCTCCATGGTTTCAATAAAGAAGCGGTCCCAGTTTATGGCGGGATACATCGCCTTCAGCTGTGCGAATGTGCGGGGATTGTACATGGCCGGAATGTTGCGGCTTTCCTCGCGGGTCCAGGTGGAGTCGGCTATGGCTGTCTCTATCTTCATCACGTTTTTCATGATGCGGTTGGCCTCTTTTTTCTTGAAGCCAGCATTCATCATCTGCTTCACGATGAGTTTCTGGTAGGCTTCGCGCACTTCCTTGTTGCGCTTGTCGTTGAGCAGATAGTAGTCACGGTCGCCGAGACCAATGCCACCGCCGCTCACATACATTGCATATTCCTTGGAGTTGGCGAGGTTTTCCTGTATTCCGGCGTTGAAGAAGGGGCTTGCGTAGTTTGCGTGCAGCCACAAAAACAGGTCCTCCATGCCTTCGTGTGGAGTGTTTTCGATTTTTTTGAGGTCGGCCTGTATGGGGGCTGCACCTTCGGCATTGCGACGAGTGGAGTCCATGGCCTGATTGTAGATGGTGGATACCTTGAAAGCCACGGTGCCGGGCTGTGGATTGGTGGCGGCAAGGTTAAGCACAATATCTTTCACGCGAGCCTCGGAGGAGTCGGACAGTACGTTGAACTTCCCGTAGCGTGCGTGTTCGGCAGTGAGGGGGTTGGCTTCCTGCCATTTTTTATTGACATGATGGTAGAAGTCGGTGCCGGCAGGTATCGAATTGTCGATCTGTGAGGCCTCGAGGCTCTTTAGATGTTCCTGGGCGGTTGCGCCGGCTGCAGTGGTTACGGTTACAGCCATTGCGATAGCTAAATTTTTGATTTTCATTGTAATTATGATGTTTCTGCGTTGTTGTCGGTAAGGTTGTCAAGGTTTGGTTCCTGTATATATGCTGCATGTGCCGAATGTGAGCCGCCGGCATCGGGTGTCGGTAAATCCGGCCTGCTGCATGATGGCGGTCATGTCGTTTCCTTGAGGCACGGCGGCAATGCTTTCGGGAAGGTAAGAATAGGCTCTTACATCTTTTGACACAAGCCGTCCGATAAGCGGGATCAGATGTCTGGTGTAGAGTTTGTAAAAGGGTTTTACGAGAGGCGATGACGGTGTTGACAGTTCGATTACCGTTATCGAGCCTCCCGTACGTAGCACACGAAACATCTCGCGGTATCCAGCGGCGAGGTCTTCGAAATTGCGCACACCGTAGGCTACGGTAACGGCATGGAACGAGGCTTCGTCAAACGGTAGCGACAGGCAGTCGCCCGCCGTTAGGGTGATGCGTCGTTCCAGTCCGGCCTGAGCTATCTTCTGCCGGCCTATTCCGATCATGTTTTGCGAAAGGTCTATCCCGGTTATCTGTCCGGCATCGGTCATTCGGGCCAAGAGCATGGCGAGGTCGCCGGTGCCTGTGGCCACATCGAGTATGGTGTCGTGAGGTTTCTGCGAGAGCATCTTCACGGCTTTGCGGCGCCATATCCGGTCAATGCCGAATGTCATGGCGCGGTTCATGAAATCATAGGCCGGGGCTATGTGGTCAAACATATCCCTTACCTGTTCCGATTTCCTACGGGAGTCACCTGAATATGGATTGATACTTTCGCAGTCTGAATTCATCGGTTGAGCTGTTGTAGGCAGTCAAGAACGTTGACGGCTATGCGGTCGGTGAGATTCGATTCGTCGGCTTTTACAAACGGCTGACCTGTAACCTGCTCGTAGAGCTCGATGTATCGTGCCGATACAGACTGTACGAATTCGTCGGTCATTTCGGGCACCTGCTGTCCGGCCTTGCCCATGAATCCGCGTTCGATAAGCCACTGGCGCACGAATTCCTTGGAGAGCTGGCGCTGCGGCTGTCCGGCGGCAAAGCGCTCTTCGTAGCCATCGGCGTAGAAGTAGCGCGATGAATCGGGGGTGTGTATCTCGTCTATGAGATATATCCGGCCGTCATGTTTGCCGAATTCGTATTTGGTATCCACGAGTATGAGACCTTTTTCGGCAGCCATCTTTGTGCCCCTCTCGAAAAGCCGGCGAGTGTAACGCTCCATTATTTCGTAGTCCTCGGCGCTGACTATGCCTTGTGATATGATCTCTTCGCGCGATATGTTTTCATCATGTCCGGCATCGGCTTTGGTAGTGGGGGTGATGATGGGCTCCGGAAAGCGTTCGTTCTCTTTCATGCCTTCGGGAAGTCTCACTCCGCAAAGTTCACGGCAGCCGGCCTGGTATTCGCGCCATGCGCTTCCGGTGAGATAGCCGCGTATGATCATCTCCACACGGAATCCCTCACAACGGATACCCACGGCGACCATGGGATCGGGGGTGGCAAGTTTCCAGTTGGGCGCTATATCGGTGGTAGAGTCCAGGAAGTACGATGCGATCTCGTTAAGGACCTGTCCTTTGTAAGGTATGCCTTTGGGCAGTACGACATCAAATGCCGATATGCGGTCAGTGGCGATCATTACGAGTGTGTCGGCGCCTATGGAATAGACATCGCGTACTTTGCCGTGATAGACATCGGTCTGTCCGGGGAAGTTGAAATCGGTGTGGGTTAATGCTTTAGGCATGATGATGGGATTTTGTGTATCGGTTAAAAATCTGATGGCGAAGTTACTCATTATTTTGCAATGCGGCAAATTAATCTCCTGGCTGCCGTGGCACTGTGTGTCATAGCCCGGGCCGGTATTCCGCCTTTGGCGGTACCATGGGCGGTGATATGTGCCGTAATTCTGAATCCGGCGGGTTTGAGCACTGCGCGTATGGCGGATATGGTGCCCGATGACTGGCGTGCCAGTATGTTCCATGGCCATGGTGTGGTGCAGGCGGTGATTATCATGGCACGTTTTCCGCGATGGAGAGGTCGCGGCCTCAGCCCTGACGATGTGTCGATCAGCGCATAGACCATGCGGTCAAAGAGTATCTTTAGCTGGCCCGGCATGCCTCCCCAGTAGGTGGGTGCGGCCACAATCACTGCATCGGCGCGATCCAAGAGCTTAGCTATGCGGTGGGCGTCATCGTCCGGAAGAGTGCAAACATTGGTCTTGCGGCAGGACATACACCCTTTGCATGGTGTTACCGCAAGTCCCGTTATGTCTATGTGCTCTATGGTGGCGCCTTCCTGTGCAAGCGACTTTTCGGCGGCTTCAAGGAGTGTGGCCACAGTGCCGTCGTGGCGCGGAGAGGCAAGAATGGATAGTATGAGCGGCATGGAGGGTTGTAAAAAATCAGTCAGTCAGGTCGGAAACTTTGTTTGTTTCTACCGGACTGACGGTGATGATATAGGTTGTTAGAATTCGGCGTTGTTGGGAGTGCGGGGGAACGGAATCACGTCGCGGATATTTGTCATGCCGGTCACGAAGAGAACCAGTCGCTCGAATCCGAGTCCGAATCCGGCGTGGGGCACTGTGCCGTAGCGGCGTGTGTCGAGATACCACCACATGTCTTTCATGGGTATGTGCATCTCTTCTATGCGGGCCTGCAGCTTGTCATAGTCGGCTTCACGCTCGGAGCCTCCGATGATTTCCCCGATTTTGGGGAATAGTACGTCCATGGCCCGTACCGTGCGTCCGTCATCGTTGAGTTTCATATAGAAAGCCTTTATGTCCTTGGGGTAGTCGGTGAGGATCACGGGTTTCTTGAAGTGCTCTTCCACGAGGTAACGTTCATGTTCGCTTTGCAGGTCGGTGCCCCAGTGTACGGGGAATTCGAATTTGCGGCCCGATTCCTCAAGAATCTTGACCCCTTCGGTGTAGCTCAGACGCACAAATGAGTTTTCCACAACGAATTTGAGGCGATCCACCAATTCCTGATCATACATCTGCGCGAGGAAGTCTATATCGTCACGGCAGTGTTCGAGGGCATAGCTGATACAGTATTTGATGAAATCTTCGGCCAGGTCCATGTTGTCGGTTATGTCATAGAAAGCCATTTCGGGCTCAATCATCCAGAATTCCGACAGGTGGCGCGGCGTGTTGGAGTTCTCGGCGCGGAATGTGGGGCCGAATGTGTATATGGCTCCGAGGGCCGTTGCTCCGAGTTCGCCTTCAAGCTGTCCGCTGACGGTAAGCGCAGTAGGCTTTCCGAAGAAGTCGGCCGAGAAGTCCACGGTGCCTTCGTCGGTGCGTGGCAGGTTGTTGAGATCGAGAGTGGTTACCTGGAACATGGCTCCGGCTCCCTCGCAGTCCGATGCCGTAATGAGCGGCGTGTTGAGATAGAAGAAACCTCGTTCGTTAAAGAATTTGTGTATTGCAAAAGCCAAAGTGCTGCGAATGCGGAGTATGGCGCCGAATGTATTGGTGCGTGGACGCAGGTGGGCTTTTTCGCGCAGAAATTCCAGCGTGTGGCCTTTTTTCTGGAGCGGGTATGTCTCCGGATCGGCTGTGCCGAAGAGCTTGAGGGTCTCGGCTTGCACTTCGCATGTCTGACCCTTGCCCATGGATTCCACCAGACGGCCGGTGACATGTACGCTGGAGCCGGTGGTCACGCCCTTGAGGTCTTCGTCGGAAAACCGGCTCATGTCAAGCACGACCTGAAGGTTTTTGATGGTGGAGCCGTCGTTGAGCGCGAGAAACTGCACATGTTTGTTGCCGCGGCGGGTTCTGACCCAGCCCATGACGCTCACTTCCGAGCCTATATGCTCGGGAGCGAATGCGTCGATTATTTTAGTTCGTTTCATGATGATTTTTTGTGATAGCTTGGTTTGATTGGAGGTGTTATTCGAAAGCCCCCATTTTTAGGTAGTTGACCTCTTCCTGGGTGAGGTAGCGCCAACGGCCGCGAGGCAGGTTCTTCTTGGTCAGTCCTGCGAAATACACGCGGTCGAGTTTGGTTACATGATATCCGAGGCTCTCGAAGATGCGGCGCACGATGCGGTTGCGTCCGGAGTGTATCTCTATGCCGGCCTGGTTGCGGTCAGTGTCGGTGGCATAGCTTATGGCATCGGCGTGTATGGGGCCGTCGTCAAGCTCGATGCCGTCGGCGATGCGCTGCATGTCGTCCTCCGTTATGTCCTTGTCGGTCCATACGTGATATATCTTTTTCTTCACGAACTTGGGGTGTGTGAGTTTTGAGGCGAGGTCACCGTCGTTGGTGAGCAGAAGCACACCGGTGGTGTTGCGGTCCAGACGTCCCACAGGGTATATCCTCTCTTCACATGCGTTCTTTACCAGGTCCATGACAGTGAGGCGTCCGTTGGGATCGTCGGAGGTGGTCACGCAGTCCTTTGGTTTGTTGAGGAGTATGTAGCATTTGCTTTCAAGTGTCACAACATTGCCGTTGTATTCCACGGTGTCGTTGTGGCTTATCTTGGTGCCGAGTTCGGTCACGGTCTCGCCGTTGACTTTCACAAGACCCTTTTCGATGTATTCGTCGGCTTCGCGGCGGGAGCATACTCCGGCGTTGGCCATGAACTTGTTAAGACGTATCTGTTCGTTGGGATCGGGTATGGTCTGCTCGTATTCGACACGTTTGGGGCGCGGCACGAAGCTCTTGCCTCCGTGGGGCATGCCGAATTCATTGTGGCGTGTCTGCGGACGGCGATTATTGTTGTTGAATCCTCCGCGCTGGCGGTTTCCGTAGCCACCCTGCCGGTTATTGCTGTAACCGCCTCCCTGACGATTGTTGTTATACCCCCCCTGCCGGTTGTTGGAGTATCCGTCCTGATTGTCGTTGTTATAACCTCCCTGACGATTCTGGTTGTAGCCGTTTTGGCGGTTTCCGTAACCACCTTGCCGGTTGTTGTAGCCTCCGTTTGGGCGATTGTTGTTGTAACCACCCTGCCGGTTATTGTTGTATCCGTTCTGTCGGTTGTTATTGTAACCGCCTCCGTTTTGGTCGTTACGGCGGTATCCGCCCTGCCGGTAACCCTGCTGATAATAGTTTTCGGCCGAAGTTTCCTGTTCTGACTGCTCGGAGTCGGAGTTTTCGCGGTTGTCGTAGCGGCGGCGTGGTGCATACTGGTCACGGGACTGATAACGGTTGTTGTAATATCCACCTTGACGTTCACGGTTGTTGTACTGTCGCGGTCCCTGGTAATAGTTGTATTCGCGGCGTTCGCCCGAATGTTCCGATGTCTGTGTGGGAGCGTCGGTCAACGATGCGGGTTGATAATTCGAACTTTCCGGGGCTGTACGGGTTTCGCCTATTCTCGGGCGTTTGCTCTTTTTTTCGTTGCTGTCCATGTCTTGTCGGTAATGGATTGAAATTGAAGTTTTTGTTGAAAAATGGAATGAATGAACGACTGCCTCTCGGCATGAAATATAGTAAAAAGTAAAAGTAGCGTAAAGAATGATGACTCTATGTGTCTGTTAGCCGAGTGCAAATTTAGTGTTAATTACTTATATAACAAATACCGCGTCTAAAGTTTTTGAAAAAAGTGCTATCTTTGTGCCGAAAAATTTTATTATCAAAAAAATAAATATCCACATCTTCCATTATCATTATGCAACTGAGTCCGCTTACCGCCGTGTCACCTATCGACGGACGTTATCGCCAGAAGTGCGAACGCCTGTCAGATTATTTTTCCGAATTCGCCCTCATACGTTATCGTGTGAAAGTGGAGGTGGAATACTTCATTGCCTTGTGTGAGTTGCCGCTTCCGCAGCTCGTTTCCGTAGAGCCTGATAAAGCTGTCGCTCTGCGTGCCATATATGAGGGGTTTTCTCAGGACGATGCCTTACATATTAAAGAGATAGAATCGGTCACCAACCATGATGTGAAGGCTGTGGAATACTTCCTTAAGGAGCGGTTTGACGCCATGGGGCTCGGTGCTTATAAGGAATTCATACATTTCGGTCTGACGTCGCAGGACATCAACAATACATCGGTGCCGATGTCGGTGCGCGAAGCTATACACGAGGTATATATGCCTGCGCTTACCGAATTGGTGGAGAAACTCGAATCTCTGGCTGCCGAATGGCACGATGTGCCCATGCTTGCCAAAACTCACGGTCAGCCTGCGTCGCCCACGCGTCTGGGAAAGGAATTGAATGTGTTTACCTATCGTCTGCGTACTCAGATGAATGCGCTTGCACAAGTGCCTGTCAGCGGTAAGTTTGGCGGTGCAACCGGTAATTTCAACGCTCATCATGCGGCCTATCCCTCCATTGACTGGTCGGATTTCGCCGCACGGTTCCTGAGTCGGAGTCTCGGCATAGAGCGTGAGGAATTCACCACCCAGATATCCAATTATGACAATCTGGCGGCAGTGTTCGATGCCCTTCGGCGCATCAATACCATACTCATCGACCTCGACCGTGACATATGGCAATACATCTCCATGGACTACTTCAAGCAGCGTATCAAGGCCGGTGAGGTGGGTTCGTCGGCCATGCCACATAAAGTCAACCCTATAGACTTCGAAAACTCCGAGGGTAATCTGGGTGTGGCCAACGCCATACTCGGGCATCTTTCGGCCAAGCTTCCCATCTCGCGCCTGCAACGAGACCTTACCGACTCCACGGTGTTGCGCAATGTGGGTGTGCCTATGGGCCACATCATGATAGCCATAGCGAGCACGCTTAAAGGTCTTGGCAAACTGATACTCAATGAGAAGGCCATAAGTGCCGATCTGGACCGCATGTGGAATGTGGTGGCCGAAGGTATTCAGACCATTTTGCGCCGTGAGGGATATCCCAACCCTTACGAGACTCTTAAGCAGCTTACCCGCACCAATGCTACCGTGACGGCCGAGAGCATATCCGAGTTTATCGACACTCTTGCGGTGAGCGACGCTGTCAAGGACGAGCTCCATGCCCTCACCCCCGGCACTTACACCGGCGTGTGATTATCACTCCACAAAAGCTGAGATAAAATCATACAAAAAGGATTGCCTGCAGGCAATCCTTTTTGTGTTCCTGATCTTCATAAGAAATGATCATACTGAAAAGGTTGTTGTAGGATTATTTAATTGGAATGAGCTGTTTTGTTGCCCGTGATGCCGCTAATTTTGCGAGTGAAAGCTGCATTGGTTTTCCGCGTAATCTCTAAATTCATTCAGATATGTCATTCATCATCGGTGTTTTATGCTTTTTATGTTGGCTCGGACAGGGTCTCAATAATGGTGCCGACATCAAGTAATTGATAAATAAGATAGTTTTATGGTTGGTATAATTCTGTGGGCGATATTGATAATCTTTATTGTCATTTGCGCATGCCCGGGGTTCATAACCGCGCTGATTGTCAACTCCGCGATAGTGTTGGGTGTGTATGGGCTTATCGTGTGGGTTATTCAAAAAATCAAAAAAAATAAACGACAGAAGTCCATCGGTTGATTTAGATGATTACGATATCGATGAGCTGAAAGATCGGCTTTAAAATAATATATATGTGATGATTTAGCCACTATTCACGATGATTCAGGTGATATGTCGTAATTCGGTTATATTCATGTTGGGGTGGGCATCATACCGATGGTTGCGGATACACAAAAAGGGCCACTCGAAAGTGACCCTTTTGTGATCCGGACGGGATTCGAACCCATGACCGTCTGCTTAGAAGGCAGATGCTCTATCCAGCTGAGCTACCGGACCGTGGTGTTTTGGTGGTGCAAAGGTAGTGTTTTTTGCCGATATGCACAAACTCCATTACTGAA
This sequence comes from uncultured Muribaculaceae bacterium, assembly GCA_910578805.1. Taxonomy (GTDB): domain Bacteria; phylum Bacteroidota; class Bacteroidia; order Bacteroidales; family Muribaculaceae; genus Paramuribaculum. Next base: position 54,816 of record CAJTRS010000010.1, read on the forward strand.
GAGTGTCCAGAACGGCGCGTATTTTTTCGTAAGTGGTGATGCGAGTGGGGACTAACGGCAGTCGTAATTCGTTTTCTATGAATCCCATGGCGTGCAACAGACATTTTACTCCGGCAGGATTGCCATCGACGAATAGCAGTCCGAAAAGATCGTTGAAACGATGGTGTATGGTGCGGGCGGCTGCATAGTCGCCCGCTAATGCCAGACGTACCATTCGTGAAAATTCTCGCGGAAATGCGTTGCCGATTACGGATATCACACCTACGGCTCCGAGTGTGATGAGAGGGAATGTCACAGCGTCGTCTCCAGATATGACCATGAAGTCTTCGTTTTTGTGCTTGATTATCTCATCGACCTGCACCATGTTGCCTGATGCTTCTTTTATACCCACTATGTTGGTGAAGTCGGCTGCAAGACGCAGTGTGGTCTCGGCTGTCATGTTCACACCGGTGCGTCCGGGGACGTTGTAAAGGATTACCGGCAGGGGTGATGCCTTGGCTATGGCGGCATAGTGGCAGTAAATGCCTTCCTGTGATGGTTTGTTGTAGTAGGGCACTACCGACAGTATGGCTGAGAACGGAGTGAGGTCGCTTTCGGTTAGTTCGCGCACTACGGCCGCGGTGTTGAATCCTCCGCAGCCGAGCACCAGCGGCACTCGTCCGGCCACTCGTTCTACGACGAAGCGTTTGACTTGTTCGCGTTCGTCCGGGTCAAGTGTGGGGGCTTCCGATGTGGTGCCGAGTACCACAAGGTAATCCACACCGCTTTTTATCTGATGGTCAAGCAGTCGTGCGAAAGCGTCAAAATCTATGGTTTTATCGGATTTGAAGGGGGTGATGAGAGCCACTCCCATTCCGGTGAGGTTTATATTGGCCATACGTGGTTTTCTTTGTGTTACAAAATTAGAAATAATCATTTTTTCGACCAAAAATTTTCATTTTTTTACGATGGCAGTCCGTGGGTAAGTCGCTTTTTTAAACCTTTGGGTTGCTGTGAGTGTTCAATATGGTAGTGATTTCGTAAAAATTCTTTAACTCTTAAAATTGTTATATTATGGAAGATTTTGATAATATCATCGCTCAGAACAAACCTACTTTGGTTGATTTTTTTGCCACCTGGTGTGGTCCGTGCCAGCGTCAGGGTCCTATTCTTGACGAGGTCAAGGCGCAGGTTGGCGAATCTGCCAATATAGTAAAGATAGATGTGGATAAAAACAAACGTCTGGCTGCCCAATATAATGTGAGGTCAGTGCCTACGCTCATAGTGTTTGTCGCAGGCGAGGCTGTGTGGCGTGACTCAGGACTCCACACCAAAGATCAGATAGTTGCCAAATTGCGTGAGTTTCAGAAATGAGGCACCGCATGTGGATCAGGATATTTAAATAAACAGGACACACCCGGCTTGCCGGGTGTGTCCTGTTTATTTGCTAAGCTGCATCGAGCAGTTTACATGAAGCACAGTATGAGGCCTTGTGCGGCTACCACGCGTAAGAACATGGTGAGAGGATATACGGTGGAGTAGGCCACGGCCGGAGCGTCGCTGCCGGTCGATCCGTTGGCGTAAGCCAAGGCCGGCGGATCGGTGTATCCGCCCGAAAATAGACCCATGATGGACAGGAAGTTGATTTTATATACCCCACGGGCTATGCAGCCTACGATAACCAAGGGAACGAAAGTGATTATGAAGCCCCATATCACCCACCACATGCCTGTGCTGTTGAACACTGTTTCGGCAAAGCCGGCGCCTGACGATATGCCCACCGATGCAAGGAAGAGGCATATGCCAAGTTCGCGCATAAGCAGTGATGCTGACGATGATGTGTAGGTTACGAGTTTGAATTTGTAGCCGAAGCGGCTTAGGAGTATGGCCACCACGAGCGGGCCGCCGGCCAATCCGAGTTTCATTCCGAATCCGACGTTGATGGAGCCAAGTATGATACCGAACATTATGCCTACGAATATGGTGATCATGTTGGGTTCGTTGAGGCGCTTCATGGAGTTGCCCAGGCGGTTGGCCAGGCGGTCGATGTCGTTGAGGTCGCCCACTACTGTGAGGCGGTCGCCCATCTGCAGACGCAAGTTGGGCGATGCGAGCAGATCTACTCCGGCGCGGTTAACGCGTGTGGCATTGAGCTGATAGGCGGAGTGGAGTCGTAGCGATCCGAGAGCCACGCCGTTGTATTGGCTTTTGGTGATAAGAATACGGCGCGATACGACCTGACTTGGTGTCACATCTTCCCAGTCGATATTTATTTCCGGACCGATCACAGCCTCAAACCGGTTGACGTCTGTTGCCGATATGACAACCAGCAGTTTGTCACCCGTGCGTACCTGTGTGGCCGAAGTCGGTATTATTATATTGTTATCCTGGTCCATAAGACGGGATATCACAAAGTCGCATTGTATGATGTCATGGAGCTCGCGGATTGATTTTCCGCTGATAAGCTGGTTGGTCACTTCCACAGATACGATGTTGGGCTTCTGACGGGAATTTTCTGTTTCCTCTTCTATGGCTTTTATCTCATTCTTGGTGTTGATGCGGAACAGGGCTTTAATCAGGAACATGGCGCCGATAATGCCGCAGACTCCCAACGGATAGGCTGCTGCATAACCCATTGACATGGTATTTATGGCGTTGGGGTCGGTGGCGGTCTGCTGGGCTGCTGCAAGGCCTGGGGTGTTGGTTACGGCACCCGACATCACGCCTACGAGAGCGTCCATCGATGTGTTGCCGTCAATATAGAATATGGCGAGGACTATGGCCACGTTGAGCGCAATGCCGAGCACGGCGAGACCGTTGAGCCGCATTCCCCCCTTCTTGAACGAGGAGAAGAAACCTGGCCCCACCTGAATGCCGATGGAGAAGATGAAGAGAATCAGGCCGAACTCTCTGACGAATTTTAGTACTTCGGCATCGACTGTATAGCCGAAATGTCCCATTAAAATGCCCACGAAGAGCACAAATGTGACACCTAATGATATCCCTGCGATTTTAAGCTTGCCTAAATATACTCCCACCGCTATCACAAAAGAATAGAGTATGAGGGTGCTGGCAAGCGATACATTACCGGGACTGAGAAGACTGGTGAACCATGAAAAATCCATAGAAATGCGTGTTGTGGTGTAATGTATTGATATTTAATGAAATGTGCTGCTTTTGCTGATTGCAGGTGCAAAGTTACGGCTTTTTTTGAATACGACCTTGCGTGGGCGCTGTTTTTTTTGCCTGCATGGCTTTTATAATTGCGTCGGGCGAGCTAACTTTGCATATTGTATATGAAACGAACGCTTTGTTTTCCGGCCGTGGTGTTTGTGCTCGCCCTGCTTTACGGGTGTAGTGCCACCCGCCATGTGCCCGACGGGAGCTATCTGCTCGATAAGGTGAGCATAGTGGTTGATGATACGGTGGGGGTGAAGCAATCCGATTTGCAGAACTATCTTCGTCAGGTGCCAAATCACAAGGTGCTCGGTTTCGCCAAATTGCAGTTGGGCATGTACAACCTGTCAGGCAAGGATTCTTCGCGTTGGTACAACAGGTGGGTGCGCAGGCTGGGAAAGCCTCCTGTGATATTCGATCCCGACCTTACCGATGCCTCTCGGCGTCAGCTCGTGCAGGCCATGGTCAACAAGGGGTATATGGGTGCCGATGTGGAGGTGGACACGGTGTCGCGTCATGAAAAGAAGATGGAAGTGCGTTACATAGTGCATGCGGGCAGCCCTCACCGCATATCATCGGTGTCTTACGACATACCGGATTCGTCGGTGGCGTCGGTGGTGCTTCGCGATTCCATGATGTTCACGCTGCGCCCCGGTGACAAACTTGACCGTAATGCTCTTGACGATGAGCGGACTCTTATAACAAATCGCCTGCGTGACAACGGTTACTATGCTTTCAGTAAAGAGTATATAAATTTTATTGCCGACACGGCCGATAACTCTCTTGACGTGGGACTGACTCTTGTGATACGTCCGCCGCACAAAGCGCTTTCGACAGATACGCTTCCGGGCGGTCCGGCTCTTCATTCGCGTTATGTGATAAACAGGGTGGTTTTTGTGCTTGGCATGAAGACCGATCCTGACTCGCTCAGAAACCTTCCGGAGGGCAGTGTGGAGGATTATCGTGACATAACCGTGATCTATGGCGATGGTGACCGCTATCTGCGGCCGTCGGCTCTCGAGGAGAAGTGTTATCTTGTGCCAGGGCATAATTACAGCACTTATGCGGTGGACCGCACTTACGAGGCGCTTTCGCAGCTCGGTATCCTGAAGAGCATAAACATACAGATGCGTCCGCTTCCGGCAGTTGACGGCGTGAGGCGCTTAGATGCGTATATATATCTTACCAGAAACAAGAAGCAAGGGGTTACGCTTGAACTTGAAGGAACGAACTCTGAGGGTGATTTCGGGTTCGGCCTCGGAATGGAATACCGTTACCGTAATCTCGGTCACCGGTCCAATCTGCTTACCGGTAAACTTCGAGTCAATTACGAGAGTCTTTCGGGCAATCTGTCAAATCTGATCAATGACCGATACACCGAGTATGCGGCCGAGGCCGGCATTACGTTTCCGAAGTTTATGTTTCCGTTTATATCCAAGGCCTACAGGCTGCGCAGCAAGGCAAGTACGGAGCTGTCGGCATCGTTCAATTATCAGCAGCGTCCCGAATATACACGTATCATAGCCGGTGCGGCGTGGAAATACCGGTGGTCCACGCGCGACAACCGCCGCCGCAGCACGTTTGATCTGTTAGATGTGAATTATGTATATCTTCCCGAGAGTACCATTGATTTCATAAACCAGATAGCACCTTCCAATCCTCTGTTGCGTTATAGCTACGAAGATCACTTCATAATGCGTATCGGTTACACATATTACCGTACTAACCGTCACATACCCGGCACGCAGCTGAGAAAGTATTCCATTCAGCCGTCGGTTTACACCATGCGCTTTTCTGTGGAGACCGCCGGCAATCTGCTGTATGCCATATCATCTCTCTCAGGCCAGCATCGCAACAACGGCACATATACTATATTCGGCATACAGTATTCGCAGTATGCCAAGACCGAATTCGACTATTCATATACCCGAAACCTGTCCACCCGTCACTCCTTTGCGTTTCATGCGGGATTGGGGTTGGGAGTACCCTACGGTAATTCGCGGGTGTTGCCGTTTGAGAAGCGGTTCTATGCCGGCGGAGCCAACGGAGTGCGCGGGTGGGGTGTGCGTACTCTCGGCCCCGGAGCTTTCGATTCGCGCAATTCGGTGACGGATTTCATCAACCAGTGCGGAGACATACGTCTCGACCTGTCGGCCGAATACCGCGCCAAATTGTTCTGGGTATTCGAAGGCGCGTTTTTCATCGATGCCGGCAATGTGTGGACTATTCACAATTATGAAAACCAGCGAGGTGGCATGTTTCGTTTCGATACGTTCTGGAAGCAGATCGCGTTGGCTTACGGTGTGGGTCTGAGGCTGGATTTCTCATATTTCCTGTTGAGGTTCGATCTCGGATTCAAAGCCCACAATCCTGCCGTAAACCAGGAGAGATGGCCTATAATCCACCCGCGGTGGAAGCGCGACGCCACATTTCATTTCGCTGTCGGATATCCATTTTAAATTTCTTTGCCATGCTTGTTATATTTGATCTTGACGGAACATTGCTCAACTCCATTGCCGATCTGGCGGCAGCGGCCAATTATGCCCTGAGACGGGCAGGCTATCCCGAACATTCCCCCGAGGCTTATCCCTATTTTGTGGGTAACGGGGTGCGCCGGTTGCTTGAGCGCGTGCTACCCGAGGATCAGCGCTCTGAAAGTAATGTGGAGCGGCTCAGGGGATATTTCATGGAGTATTACGGTGTGCATCTTACGGATTTTACCCGCCCTTATCCCGGCATAGGGGAGCTGCTTTCGGAGTTGCGCCGGCGCGGTGTGTCGGTAGCCGTGGCCTCCAATAAATATCAGGTTGCGGTAGAGCGGCTGATCATGCACTTTTTCCCCCACATAGAGTGGGCTGCTGTGGAGGGACAGAAAGAGGGTGTGCCTGTTAAGCCCGATCCGTCGGTGGTGTTCGGTATTCTGCTGAAGTGTCCTACTGACAAGTCCGATGTGGTTTATGTGGGTGACTCCGGCGTGGATATGGACACTGCCCGTCGTGCGGCGGTGACTTCCGTCGGGGTCACATGGGGCTTTCGATCCGAAGCGGAACTAAAGGACCATTATGCCGATTATGTGGTCTCTGATCCGAGGCAGATACTGGAGATCGTTGACAGAAAAATGAAAACAGGCGAAGAGTTGTCGTAATGTCGGTTTCTGCATCAATGTGACAGAATACGCTAAAAAAATGTGACAAATCCTAACCGTCAATCGCGGAAAATGATTAAATTTGCAGCCTGTATTGACGGCAATGGACTGTTTTGTGGCCGATGCAGATAGTTGACATATTGGCTATGACTTTAACTATGAAGCTATTACAAGAAAAACTTTCTAAGTACACCGTTCCCCAGCAAGCAAAGGCAGCAGGGGTATATCCCTATTTCAGAGCAATATCGAGTGAGCAGGATCCCGAAGTGATAATAAATGGCAAGAAGGTGCTGATGTTCGGCTCCAACTGTTACACGGGTCTTGTCAACGATCCGCGCATAAAGGAAGCCGCCATAGAGGCCACCCGCAAGTATGGCACAGGCTGTGCCGGATCGCCGTTTCTTAACGGAACTCTTGACCTGCACAAGAAGCTTGAGGCCCGTATAGCCGAATATATAGGCAAGGAGGACGTGATGATCTATTCCACCGGATTCGAAGTGAATCTCGGTGTGGTTTCGACATTGACCGGCCGCGAGGACTACATAATCTGGGACGAACAGGATCATGCCTCGATCATAGAGGGACGGCGCCTGTCGTTCTCGCAGTCGCTCAAATATAAGCACAATGACATGGAGTCTCTTGAAAAGCAGCTCCAGAAGTGTGATCCCGACAAGGTGAAGCTCATAGTTACAGACAGCGTGTTCTCGATGGAGGGCGATGTGGCCGATGTGAAACGTATCACCGAACTTGCCAAGAAATACAATGCTTCCGTTATGGTCGATGAGGCTCACGGTATCGGTGTGTTCGGCCCCGGCGGCCGCGGTGTGTGTCACCACTATGGAGTGGCCGATGATGTTGATCTGATCATGGGCACATTCTCCAAGTCATTTGCCTCGCTCGGCGGGTTCATAGCCACCGATAAGGAGATCACCAACTATCTGCGCCATCACTCACGCTCCTATATATTTACCGCCAGCATCACTCCGGCATCGACAGCTGCCGCGCTTGCCGCCATCGATATCATGGAGCAGGAACCCGAACGCCAGCAGGCTCTGTGGGACGTGACCAACTACGCTCTCGAGGGCTTCCGCAATATGGGTTGCGAGATAGGCCATACCTCCACTCCAATCATACCGCTGTACATACGTGACAACTTCAAGACATTTGCTGTGACTCGCGATCTTCTCGAAGAGGGGATTTTCGTTAATCCCGTTGTGTCGCCCGCTGTAGCTCCGCATGACACCCTTATCCGCTTCAGCCTCATGGCCACCCATAGCAAGGAGCAGGTGACTACTGCGCTTGAAAAGATACAGAAAGTGTTCCGTGCCCACGGCATTATAAAGTGATAAACGCCTGATCGATCGGGCGATAATGATAATGACGACGCCACAGCCAATTAAAGGGTTGTGGCGTCGGTCCGTTATAGCGGCAGGGGTTAAACTTTTTTGCCGTCAAAATTTTTTAGATTCACGTTCTATTTGCTAAATTCGCGACAGAATTAACCGAAATACCCTAATTTAAGCAAACAAAGACCTATGATATTCAAATTCCGCATCGTTTCTGATGAAGTGGATAACTTCAAACGCGAAATTGACATCGATGCCGACGATACATTCCTGTCGTTGCGCAACGCTATCTGTGAATCGGTCAATTATGATAAGAACCAGATGAATTCCTTTTTCCTATGTGACGGCGGTTGGGAAAAGGGCAAGGAGATCACGCTCGAGGACATGGGCAGCGACTCGTCGGAAGATGTGTATCTGATGGAAGATACCGTGCTCAGCGACTTTATAGAGGACGAGGGCCAAAGGCTTATCTTCGTGTTTGACTACATGACTGACCGGTCGTTTTTTATAGAGATGAAGCAGTCGGTGCCCGGTAAATCACTCCATGAGCCGGTGTGTGCGGTGTCAATGGGACAGGCTCCTGCCCAATTTGTCGATCTGGCCGAGTTTGAAAGCAAGATCGACACCAAGGCTGCTGCGGCAGTGTCGGACATGGACGAGGATTTTTACGGCAGCGACGAGTTTAATGCCGACGAATTCGATGCCGAGGGTTTTGATGAAATGTCGTTTGATGACAATCTTTAATCCAGCCCGACGGACAGTGCCGGAGCTTGCCGCCTGCTGATGGGACGGTTGCTTTCTATCGACTACGGACGCCGCCGGTGCGGTATAGCCGTTACTGATTCCCTGCGCATAGTGGCTACCGGACTTGCCACAGTTCCCACGGCCGATCTGGTCACGTTTCTTAAGAAATATACCGCTGCCGAGAGTGTGGATATGATAGTGGTGGGTCTGCCACGCACAATGTCGGGAGAACTGTCGGAATCCATGAGATACATTACACCCGGCATCAACCGTCTCCGCAAGGAGTTTCCCGATATGGAGGTGGTGTTTTTCGACGAGCGTTTCACATCGGTTCTCGCCCACCGCGGCATGATTGATTCGGGAATGAAAAAAATGCAGCGTCGCGACAAAGCCGCAGTTGACGAGATGGCTGCCACTATCATACTTAACGATTACCTGCAAAGCAAACAATACTTACAATCCATAAAATGAAATTACCCGTTTATCTCTACGGTCACCCCGTGCTCAGAAATGTATCCGAGGATATAACACCCGATTATCCCGACCTGAAGAAACTCGTGGAGGATATGTATTCCACCATGTACGAAAGCGAGGGGGTGGGGCTCGCGGCTCCGCAGATAGGACGCAATGACCGCATAGTCGTGATCGATGCCGATCCTGTGGCTGAATCACACCCCGAATGCGCAGGCCGGAAACTTACGTTGATCAATCCGCATGTCGAAGTGCTCGACGGCGATGCCGTGTCGCGTGCCGAGGGGTGTCTGAGTCTGCCCGGTCTGTCGGAAAATGTCAGACGAGTGGAGCATATACGCCTTACGTGGGTAGATGAGGATTTTAATCCGCACAGCGAGGTTATTTCCGGTTTTCTGGCACGTATAGTCCAGCATGAATGCGACCATCTCGAGGGTAAGTTGTACATAGATCACATATCACCCATACGCAAGCAGCTTATCCGCAGCAAACTTTCCAATATCATTGCCGGAAAGGTGGCTTGCGACTATCCTGTCAAATATGCCCCGCGCCGCTGATTGTTACCCCAAAAGACTTAACGATATTACATTATAATATTTATGGCCGACGACAAGAAGATAATATTTTCCATGGTGGGTGTTTCAAAGACTTATCCGCCGCAGAAACAAGTGCTTAAAAACATATACCTGTCATTTTTCTACGGAGCGAAGATAGGAATCATAGGTCTCAACGGATCGGGTAAGTCATCGTTGCTCAAGATTATAGCCGGCATAGACAAGGATTATCAGGGTGAGGTGGTGTTCTCCCCGGGTTATTCGGTGGGATATCTGGAGCAGGAGCCCCGTCTCGATCCGGCCAAGACTGTGATAGAGGTGGTGCGCGAAGGCGTGCAGCCTATTATGGACCTTATGGCAGAGTTTGACAGGGTCAATGAGGCTTTCGGCGATCCCGACGTGCTCGAGGATCCTGACAAGATGGACGCTCTAATAGCCCGTCAGGCTGAGCTTCAGGACGCCCTCGATGCCGCCGATGCATGGAACATAGACAGCAAACTGGAGCGCGCCATGGACGCCTTGCAGTGTCCGCCCGATGACCAGAACGTGGAGACGCTCTCAGGCGGGGAGCGCCGACGAGTGGCGCTGTGCAGGTTGCTGTTGCAGCAACCCGATGTGTTGCTGCTCGACGAGCCTACCAACCACCTCGATGCCGAGTCGATAGACTGGCTCGAACAGCATCTGCAGCAATATCCCGGTACGGTGATTGCCATAACACATGACCGTTACTTCCTTGACCATGTGGCCGGCTGGATACTCGAACTCGATCGTGGAGAGGGGATACCCTGGAAGGGCAACTATTCGTCATGGCTTGATCAGAAGACCAAGCGTATGGCGCAGGAAGAGAAGCAGGCCAGCAAGCGGCGCAAGACACTGGAGCGCGAGTTGGAATGGGTGCGTATGGCGCCTAAGGCGCGTCAGGCCAAGGGTAAAGCGCGTCTGTCGAGCTATGACCGCCTGCTCAACGAGGACCAGAAGCAGCGCGAGGAACGCCTGGAGATATTCATACCCAACGGTCCGCGTCTCGGACAGAAGGTTATCGAAGCTACGGGAATTGCCAAATCGTTCGGAGCCAAGACACTGTTTTCAGACCTCAACTTCATGCTCCCACCCAATGGCATTGTGGGTGTGATAGGACCTAACGGTACCGGCAAGACCACCCTGTTCCGCCTTATCATGGGACAGGAGACACCCGATGGCGGTACATTCGAGGTGGGAGATACCGTCAAGATAGCTTATGTGGATCAGCGTCACCATGACCTGTTGCCCGAAAAGACCGTATATGAGGTTATATCGCAGGGAGTGGAAAGTTTTCGTATGGGAGGACGCGATGTCAATGCACGCGCCTATCTGTCGAAATTCAACTTCTCCGGCGCCGATCAGGAAAAGAAGATAGCCGTGTTGTCGGGAGGCGAACGTAATCGCCTGCACTTGGCCATGGCACTCAAGGAGGAGGGCAATGTCCTGCTGCTCGACGAGCCCACCAACGATATCGATGTGAATACCCTGCGGGCTCTCGAGGAGGGTCTCGACGATTTTGCCGGTTGTGCCGTGGTGGTAAGCCACGACCGTTGGTTTCTGGACCGTATATGCACACACATACTGTCGTTTGAAGGTGACGGCAATGTGGTGTTCTACGAAGGGTCTTATTCCGATTATGAAGAGTACAAAAAAGCCAGAAACGGAGGAAAGGAGCTTCCGCGCCGCCGTTACCGCAAACTCATGGAGTGATTTATTCCCCCGGGTTTAATAAAATTATTGACAGCCGTGAATGTCTGAGACAAGACATTTATGGCTGTTTTTATTATGCAGATACGTTGTGTGTTTTGTATGTACAACCATCCGCGATAGCGTATTGACGAACTCCGAAAGAGAGTTGTATCTT
>CAJTRS010000011.1:0-35167 GCA_910578805.1 uncultured Muribaculaceae bacterium
CATATATATCAATAACTTAAAAATATGTTGTAAAACATATTTTTAACAATCATTTGCACTCGGACACAACACTCAAAAAAGTAATTTTGATATAAATTCAGGATTTTGTAATTTCGTGCATCTTGACAACAAATCGCTTTTTTCATGAAATTTTCATCATTATTCATAGCAACCGCCCTATATTGCTCGGCAAACATATTATCAACTGCCGCAGGGTTCACAAACATAGAATTCCGCAATGAACCGGCAGACACCACAGCATTCACCAATATATTAATAGAAGTAGAAACCATCGGAATCACCGACAACGGTAAATTAGTTACCGAAATAGCCCGAAAATTCATTAACTGCCCTTACGAAAGCGGGACTTTAGAGGGTAACGAGGAACGTTTACGCATCAGTTCGGAGTGTTTCGACTGCACAACCTTGGCCGAAACCACACTCGCATTGGCCATGACCATAAACGAACGGCGCACGTCATGGCGCGATTTCGCATATAATCTTGAAAAAATCAGATATCGCGGAGGAAAACTCAACGGCTACGCATCACGACTGCACTATATAAGCGACTGGATAGTTGACAACACATACCGCGGAAACATAGAGGAGGTAACCGCCAAAATAGGCCGCCCCGACTATTACATAAAGACTTTGGACTTCATGACCCACCACCGTGAAAAATATCCGGCACTCAAGGATTCGGCCAACTACGCCGCTATGAAAGAAGCCGAAATAGGCTACCGCTCCCACCGGTTTCCCTACATAAAATCAATGAATATAAAGAATGCCGAATTGAAAGAGGGCGACATAGTGGCAATAACATGCGGCATGAAAGACCTTGACGTAACCCATATAGGCATAATCACATTCGTTGACAATGCCCCACATCTGCTACACGCATCGTCAAAAGCCGGTAAAGTAATAATCGACCCCCTGCCCCTGACAGAATATCTCCGAAAAAACAAATCAGCCACCGGCATACGAGTAATAAGAATAAAGGATTAACCCACCTTACACACGACACAGGCCCGGCCTTATAACGAACACAGGCTCCACCCGATCGGGTGGAGCCTGTGTTATTATATCTGCAAAGGCTGATATTATGCCTGGGGCATTTTGGTCTTCTTGCCATAGCCGTACTGTGCTGCGCAACCGAGCTCTTCCTGTATGCGGAGCAACTGGTTGTACTTGGCCATACGGTCAGAACGGCTTGCAGAACCGGTCTTGATCTGGCCGGCGTTGGTAGCCACAGCGATATCGGCAATAGTAGCGTCTTCGGTTTCACCCGAACGGTGTGAGATCACTGCTGTGTAACCATTGCGCTGGGCAAGCTCAACGGCACGAAGAGTCTCGGTGAGCGAACCGATCTGGTTTACTTTCACCAGAATCGAGTTGGCGCAACCTTCTTCGATACCGCGTTCGAGATACTTAACGTTGGTAACAAACAAGTCATCACCCACGAGCTGGCAACGCTTGCCGATAAGGTCGGTAAGAATCTTCCAGCCTTCCCAGTCGTTTTCGGCCATACCGTCCTCGATAGAGTCGATAGGATATTTTTCAACGAGAGTCTTGAGGTATTCGGCCTGCTGCTGCGAAGTGAGCTTAGGAGCGTCGGCACCCTGCTTCCATGTGTAGTCATACACACCATTCTTGAAGAATTCGGAAGAAGCGCAGTCAAGGCCGATTGTAACGTCCTTACCGGGCACATAACCTGCAAGTTCGATAGCCTTGATGATCACATTGAGAGCGTCCTCGGTACCGTCGAGAGTGGGAGCAAAACCACCTTCGTCACCTACAGCAGTAGAGAGACCACGATCGTGGAGCACCTTCTTGAGGTTATGGAATACCTCTGTACCCATGCGGATACCTTCCTTGAAACAGCATGCGCCGATAGGACGGATCATGAATTCCTGGAAGCAGATAGGAGCATCAGAGTGAGCACCGCCGTTGATGATATTCATCATAGGCACGGGGAGTACATACGAATTGCAACCGCCGATGTATTTGTAGAGGGGAAGATCGAGATAGTCGGCAGCAGCCTTGGCAACAGCGAGCGAAACGCCGAGAATGGCGTTGGCACCGAGGTTGCTCTTGGTATCAGTACCGTCAAGAGCTATCATTGTCTCATCGATCTTGATCTGGTCAAGAGCGCTCATTCCTACGAGAGCCTGTGCGATAGGACCATTGACATTAGCAACAGCCTTCTGCACACCTTTGCCCATGTAACGTGATTTGTCACCGTCACGGAGTTCGAGTGCCTCATTTACGCCGGTAGAAGCTCCGGAGGGAACGGAAGCACGGCCACGTGCGCCAGATTCGAGTACTACGTCAACTTCAACTGTGGGGTTGCCGCGCGAATCGAGAACCTCACGACCAATGATTTTTTCAATTTTCATAATTGTCTTAAACTTAAAAAGTTGGTTATATATGATATATTTGTTTCTGTCATGCTTAACAATGCAAAGTTACTAAATTTTATTCAGTTACAAAACACGCCTTACGAAATAAATCATGTCACGCAAAAGTATCCCGTGATCAACTATCGGTTTTGTATAATTTTCAATAAAAAAATCCTTGACACGATGCGAATACACAAATCCGCACTTTTGATAAAAATCCATAGTTTCGGGAGTTTCACCCGTACCGACAAAAACACTGACACCCTTAGGACTCAATGCACACACATGCTCTATCATCATGCGACCTAATCCTTTACGGCGATATTCCGGAGCCACAGCAAGATTCTTTATCTCCACATCAGCTCCTTCCGCCTCCTCGGGAGCTCCGCACGTCACGACAACGGCGACAGCAACAGGCCGCTCCCCATCATGCATCACGTACATATCCCCCACACCGATATAACGGTCAATCATGTCCTCTTCTTCATCAGCCATAAGCAACAGAGGCATATACGACTTCTTGCCTTCGGCTACTCGATGTATCGACAACTCCATAATCCAAAAACTCAAAATCAACCTAAAAACACGTTATCATACGGACTAATTGCACACTACCCAACTCATAAAAAACAAACCGGTCGCAACACTTCCATAGAAGCGGTGCGACCGGTTTTATTCTCACGCTGCGTTGTGACATAACCACAACACATTACGCTATCATATTTATTCAGCGGCAGGAACTTCGGCTGCAGGAGCCTCAGTAGCGGGAGCCGCTTCGGCAGCGGGCTTGTTGCCCCCGCGACGTGAACGGCGGGTGCGGCCTTCTTTCTTGGCGCCCTTCTCCTTGAGCATGTTTTCGTTATAGTCAACGAGCTCTATGAAGCACATTTCAGCGTTGTCACCAAGACGGTTGCCGGTCTTGAGGATACGGGTATAACCACCATTGCGTTCTGCGATCTTGGTGGAAATTTCGCGGAACAGTTCAGTCACAGCCTGCTTGTTCTGAAGATAGCTGAACACTAAACGGCGATTTTCCATAGAATCGGCCTTAGCACGGTTGATCAGAGGCTCGGCATAGACACGCAGGGCTTTAGCCTTGGCCAAGGTGGTGAATATGCGCTTGTGCATAATCAGCGATATGGTCATGTTGGCAAGTAAAGCGTCGCGATGGGCTTTCTTACGGCCGAGATGGTTGAATTTCTTATTATGTCTCATCGTTAAATTTACTCTTTATCTAATTTGTACTTTGAAATATCCATCCCAAACGAAAGGTTAAGGCTGGCCAATAAGTCATCGAGTTCAGTAAGCGACTTCTTACCGAAGTTGCGGAACTTAAGCAGATCGTTGCGGTTGAACACCACAAGCTCGCCCAAAGTCTCCACTTCCGCGCTCTTCAGACAGTTGAGTGCGCGAACCGACAAATCCATGTCAACGAGCTTGGATTTGAGCAGCTGACGCATGTGGAGTACCTCTTCATCAAACTCCTCATTATCCTCCCGTTCTGAAGTCTCGAGAGTGATCTTCTCGTCAGAGAAAAGCATGAAGTGATATATCAGAATCTTTGAAGCCTCCTTGAGAGCGTCTTTTGGAAGAATCGAGCCGTTGGTAGTGATCTCAAGCGTCAACTTATCGTAGTCGGTCTTCTGATCGACGCGGAAATTGTCAACCGTATATTTCACATTCTTGATCGGAGTGTAGATGGAGTCTATGGCAATGACATTGATATCATCGGTTGCCACGGCGTTTTCTTCGGCCGGAACCCAGCCACGCCCCTTGTTAACGGTAATTTCCAGAGTGAAACTTGCGCTCGAATCCAGATGACAGATTACAAGGTCGGGGTTGAGGACTTCGAAACCGTTGAGCACCTTTCCGAGGTCTCCGGCTTTGAACTCTTCCTGACCTGACACGGTGATGACAGCTTTTTCAAATTCGGCGTCTTCAACCACTTGCTTGAGATCAACTTTCTTGAGATTAAGGATTATGTTTGTCACATCTTCCTTCACACCGGGTACTGTGTCAAACTCGTGCTTTACACCATCTATCTTTATAGATGAGATGGCAAAACCTTCGAGCGATGACAGGAGAATGCGACGGAGCGCATTGCCTATCGTGATACCATAGCCGGGCTCCAATGGCTTGAACTCAAATTTGCCGAAGCGGTTATCGGCCTCCAACATCAATACCTTGTCAGGTTTTTGAAATGCTAATATAGCCATGTGGATCTGTCTTTAAAAATTATTATTTAGAATACAACTCGACGATTAACTGCTCCTTGATATTTTCGGGGATATCTTCGCGTGCAGGCACGTGGAGGAATTTGCCGGCCTTGGCATTTTCGTCCCATTCTATCCAAGGATACTTCGAGTGATTGAATCCGGCCAGCGCGTCAGAGATCACCTCGAGCGACTTGGCTTTTTCACGTACACCCACTACGTCGCCGGGCTGTACGGCATAAGATGCGACATTAACCACCTGACCGTTGACTGTGATGTGACGGTGAAGCACCAACTGACGTGCAGCCGCACGTGTAGGAGCTATGCCGAGACGATACACTACATTGTCCAGACGGCCTTCGAGAAGCTGCAACAGAATCTCACCGGTGATACCCTTTGAGCGGGCAGCCTTCAAGAAGAGGTTATGGAATTGCTTTTCAAGCACGCCGTAGGTATATTTGGCTTTCTGCTTTTCACGAAGCTGAACACCGTATTCGGAAGTTTTTCTTCTCTTGTTCTGACCATGCTGGCCCGGGGGGAAGTTTTTCTTAGAGAGCACCTTGTCTTCACCGAAGATGGGCTCGCCGAATTTACGTGCGATTTTTGACTTAGGGCCTGTATATCTTGCCATTGTTGTTTAAATCGATTATTAGACTATAAAAATGAAGCCTGTGGAGTGAGGTTCATGCGGTTTAGTGCAGCCGCGACCATAGAGAGGTGATAGAAATATGGTCTATTTCACATTGCCGACATGGGATTACCCTGCATTCCGTTGAAAGCTTGAGTTAAATAATTATTTTTTACCATGACGCTTTTGCAACCCCGGCTCCGGTCAGAGCTCAAGATATGCAAAAGCCATGATGATATGTCGGAATTAGACGCGACGGCGTTTGGGAGGACGGCAACCGTTGTGGGGCAGCGGAGTAACATCGATTATCTCGGTAACTTCGATACCTGCGCCATGAACGGTACGGATTGCTGATTCGCGGCCGTTGCCGGGACCCTTAACATAAGCTTTAACCTTGCGCAGACCAAGATCATAGGCCACTTTGGCGCAATCCTGCGCTGCCATCTGAGCTGCATAAGGAGTGTTTTTCTTTGAGCCACGGAAGCCCATCTTGCCAGCGCTCGACCAGGATATCACCTGACCTTCCGAGTTGGCTAAGCACACGATAATGTTATTGAAAGATGAGTGCACGTGAAGTTGGCCGGCGGCATCAACCTTAACGTTTCTCTTCTTTGCTGCGACTGTCTTTTTTGCCATATTAAATTATTATTTTGTAGCTTTCTTCTTGTTAGCAACTGTTTTCTTGCGACCTTTGCGTGTACGGGCATTGTTCTTTGTGCTCTGGCCACGCACGGGCAGACCGATACGGTGACGGATACCGCGGTAACAGCCTATATCCATCAATCGCTTGATGTTAAGCTGGATTTCGCTGCGGAGGTCACCTTCCACCTTATAGTCGGCACTGATGACTTCACGCACTTTGGCGGCCTGATCATCGGTCCAGTCTTTTACTTTGATATCTTTATCCACGCCGGCCTTCTCAAGAATTGATTTTGCGGCGCTCCGGCCTATGCCGAATATATAAGTCAAGGCTATCTCACCTCTTTTATTTTGGGGGAGGTCAACTCCCACTATACGTACTGCCATATATTACTGACTAATTTTTTTGCAAAATTAATAAAAAAATTTATCCTTGACGCTGTTTATACTTGGGATTTTTCTTGTTGATAACATAAAGGCGACCTTTGCGACGCACGATCTTGCTGTCCGGGGTGCGCTTTTTAACTGAAGCTCTTACTTTCATTTTATTTTGTTTTTTTGATTTAATTATTTGTATCGGAATGCAATACGACCTTTCGAAAGGTCGTAGGGCGACATTTCCACACGCACCTTATCGCCGGGAAGTATCTTTATGTAATGCATACGCATTTTTCCCGAAATATGCGCTGTGATTTCGTGGCCATTCTCGAGTTCAACTCGGAACATAGCATTCGACAATGCTTCCACTATCACGCCGTCTTGTTCTATTGCAGCTTGTTTTGCCATATAATATTATTAAATAAATCTATCCTGAAGCACCGCATATACGGGTTCGAAAGAGGTAAGTATCTCGGCTTTGCCATCTATTACAGCCACAGTATGCTCATAATGGGCCGACGGCTTGCGGTCGCGGGTGCGACAAGTCCAGCCGTCACGCTCTATCACAATGTTCTTACTGCCGAGATTGATCATAGGCTCAATGGCTATACACATACCGTTGCGTATCACCGGCCCTGTTCCGCGGCGGCCATAATTGGGTACCTCGGGACTCTCATGCATCTTACGGCCTATACCGTGGCCGCACATCTCGCGAACCACACTATAGCCCCGCTGCTCGCAGTAAGTCTGCACCGCATTGGCAATGTCACCGATGCGGTTGCCCTCCCGGCAAGCCTCTATGCCTTTGTAAAGCGACTCTTTGGTTGTGCGGCACAAGGCATAGACCTCTTCGGAGATATCACCAACAGGAAATGTGTAACACATGTCGCCATTGAATCCGTCAAGTTCCACCACCACATCGGTGCCGATTATGTCCCCCTCGCGGAGTTCATAACCGGAGGGAAAACCATGAACCACCACCTCATTGACCTCACAGCACACGGCGCCGGGGAATCCCCCGTAGCCGAGACATGCTGCCTTTCCGCCGTTGTCGTGTATATATTCACGAGCTATGGCATCGACCTTGCGGGTAGTGACGCCGGGGGCCACCCACTTGGCGATTTCGCCAAGTGTGCTACTTACCATGGCGCATGCGTTGCGCATTTTCTCTATCTCTTCCGGTGTCTTAAGATAAATCATTTATTGATCAATATGCAATAATAGGCTTTACTTCCGGATTATCAATAAGCACTGCCTGTAGTGCGGCCTTTGATCTTGCCGTCTTTC
Organism: uncultured Muribaculaceae bacterium; assembly: GCA_910578805.1. GTDB lineage: Bacteria > Bacteroidota > Bacteroidia > Bacteroidales > Muribaculaceae > Paramuribaculum. Next base: position 7,545 of record CAJTRS010000011.1, read on the forward strand.
ATCAGGCCGTCATAACGGTGCATCAGCAAGTGGCTTTCGATCTGCTGGAGAGTGTCGAGCACCACACCAACCATAATCAGAAGCGATGTACCGCCGAAGAACTGGGCAAAACCCTGGCTTATGCCGAAGAAACGGGCAAATGCAGGAAGCACGGCTACCACTCCGAGGAAAAGCGATCCGGGAAGTGTGATGCGCGAAAGTATCGAATCAAGATACTCGGCTGTCTTCTTTCCGGGCTTTACGCCAGGAATGAATCCGTTGTTACGCTTCATATCTTCGGCCATCTGGGTCGGACGCACGGTGATGGCTGTATAGAAATACGTGAATGCCACGATCATCAGGAAGTAAACCAGATTGTACCAGAATCCGTTGATATCGGCAAAAGCGGCAAAGAAACCGGAGCCGTCGGCACTCGCACCGAAACCGGCAAGAGTGATAGGCACAAACATGATAGCCTGGGCAAAAATGATAGGCATAACACCGGCAGCATTGACCTTCAGAGGTATATACTGACGGACACCACCGTATTGCTTGTTGCCCACGATACGCTTGGCATACTGCACAGGTACCTTACGTGTGCCCTGCACAAGAAGCACAGCGCCAACGGTAACGGCAAACAGCAATATGATCTCCACGAGGAACATCACAAGACCGCCCTGCGAACCGGTGGAACCGGGCATACGGCTTACGAATTCATAGAACATCGACTCAGGCAGACGGGCGATAATACCGATCAGGATTATGAACGAGATACCGTTGCCGATACCACGGTCTGTGATACGCTCGCCGAGCCACATGATGAACATCGAACCGGCTGCGAGCAACAGCGTCAGGTAAACCACCTGAAATCCCGACATGCTACCGATCCCCCCGTACTGAGCCTGCATATTGAACAGATAAGCAGGAGCCTGGAGGCAGAGAATCAACACAGTCAGATAACGTGTGTACTGATTGAGTTTCTGACGTCCGCTTTCGCCTTCACGCTGCATCTTCTGGAACGAAGGAAGCACCATGCCCAATAGCTGGATCACAATCGATGCCGTAATGTAAGGCATGATACCGAGGGCGAAAACCGAAGCGTGAGAAAAGGCACCACCGGAGAACATATCGAGAAGCTGCATCAGACCGCTTTTGTCAGTGAAATCCTGCAATGCGGTTATAGCGCCCGAATCGATACCCGGCAGAAGCACATAGCAACCGAGCCGGTACACAAGTACCAGCAAGAAGGTTACTTTGAGCCTCTGACGAAGTTCTTCGATAGACCATATATTTTTTATGGTTTGAATGAATCTCATTTTATTTTTTAGATTTTAGAGATTGAGCCACCTGCATCGACGATTGCCTTTTCAGCAGCTTTGGAGAAAGCGTTGGCCTCTACGGTAAGTGCGGTATTCACAGTACCCTTGGCAAGCACTTTCACTAATTGCTTACGCGAGATGAAGCCGGCCTGACGAAGCTCCTCGATGCCTACTTTCTGGAGACCTTTGGCCTCGGCGAGAGCAGCGATGTCAACGAGGTTGATGGCCTTGTATTCCACGCGATTGATGTTTTTAAAGCCATACTTGGGCAAACGGCGCTGGAGGGGCATCTGACCGCCTTCAAAACCTATTTTGCGGCTGTAACCGGAACGCGATTTGGCTCCTTTGTGACCGCGGGTAGATGTGCCGCCTTTACCGGAACCGGAACCACGACCTACACGAGTTTTAGCAGTCACTGAGCCTACAGCGGGGCGCAAATTATTTAATTCCATAGTAATTCTGAATTGAACTGATTGATTTATTAAGCGTTGGTCACTTCAACCAAGTGACGAACTCTGTTAACCATACCCATCACATCGGGAGTATCTTCTTTAACCACGGTGTGATACATTTTCTTCAAGCCGAGAGCGTCAAGAGTGCGCTTCTGCACTGCCGGACAGTTGATACGGCTTTTAATTTGTTTGATTTTTATCTGTGCCATATTGGTATGAAAGATTAACCGTTAAACACTTTTTCTACTGACACTCCGCGGTTCTGTGCCACCTGAGCCGGCGAACGCATTTCGTCAAGAGCGGCAATGGTAGCTTTCACAAGATTGTGAGGGTTGGAAGAGCCTTTGGATTTGGCGAGCACGTCGGTTATACCCACGCTCTCAAGCACGGCACGCATGGCACCGCCGGCCTTCACACCTGTACCGTGGGAAGCAGGCTTGAGAATCACACGCGAACCGCCGAACTTGGCAAACTGTTCGTGAGGTATGGTACCCTTGTGCACGGGAACACGGATCAGATTCTTCTTGGCAGCTTCAACACCCTTGGCGATAGCTGCGGTTACTTCATTGGCCTTGCCGAGACCCCAGCCCACGATGCCGTCCTCGTTACCTACCACTACGATAGCGGCAAAAGTAAACGTACGTCCACCCTTGGTTACTTTGGTCACACGGTTGATGGCCACCAGGCGATCCTTCAACTCGATATCGTTGGTCGATTTTACTCTATTATTTCTTTTTGCCATGATTTCTTAAAATTTAAGACCGCCGTTGCGTGCGGCATCAGCCAATGATTTTACTCGACCGTGGAACAGATAACCGTTACGGTCAAACACCACTTCGTTAATACCGGCAGCCAGCGCTTTCTGGGCAATAGCCTCACCTACCTTAGCGGCGATTTCGATTTTGGTTCCGTTTTCGATGCCTTTTGATGATGCGGCAGCTAATGTCTTGCCGGCCAGGTCATCGATGAGCTGTACGTAGATCTGCTTGTTGCTACGGAACACCGTCATGCGGGGACGGGCTGCAGTGCCCGATATTTTACCGCGGATACGGGTTTTGATTTTATTTCTTCTTTGTATCTTGGAGATCATGATTACTTCAGTTAAAATTATTTAGCACTTGCCGACTTACCGGATTTGCGGCGAATAATTTCACCAACGAATTTGATACCTTTGCCCTTGTAAGGTTCAGGCTTGCGGAGTGAGCGTATCTTGGCACATACCTGTCCAAGGAGCTGCTTGTCATCGCTTTCGAGAATGATAAGGGGATTCTTGTTACGCTCGCTCTTGGTCTCGACTTTGATCTCCGGGGGAAGCTTGATATATATGGCGTGAGAGTAACCGAGCGAAAGTTCAAGCACCTGACCGGTGGAGTTCGCGCGGTAACCTACACCTACTAATTCCATTTCCTTGCGATAGCCGGTAGAAACACCTACAACCATATTGTGAATCAAAGCGCGATACAGACCGTGCTGGGCGCGGTGCTCGCGATCGTCCGACGGACGGGTCAAAGTAAGGTGACCGTCCTCGATGTTCACTGTAAGGTCGGGGTTAATGGCTTGCGAAAGTTCGCCCTTGGGGCCTTTTACTGTCACTATGTTGTTATCCACTTTCACGGTCACACCGGCAGGGATTTCAATGGGGGCTTTACCTATTCTTGACATTTCTGTATCCTCCTATGAATTAATAAACATAACACAGTACTTCGCCGCCGATCTTCTTGTCGCTGGCTTCCTTGTTGGTCATTACACCCTGGGAAGTGGACAGAATGGCGATACCAAGTCCATTTAACACTCGCGGCATATCTTTATAGCCGGTATATTGGCGAAGACCCGGACGGGACACGCGCTTGAGGCTCTTGATGGCGTTTACGCGGTCAACGGGGTCATACTTCAAGGCGATCTTGATGATGCCTGCGGGGGTTTCACCCTCTATAAACTTGTAATTAAGAATATAGCCTTGTTCAAAAAGAATCTTCGTGATTTCTTTTTTCAAGTTTGAGGCGGGAATCTCCACCACTCGGTGGTTGGCTTTGATAGCGTTCCTCAATCTTGTCAGATAATCTGCTATGGGATCTGTCATTTTTGAAATTGTTTAAATTGATTCGGCATTCCGAACAATATTTAATACTGCGTGTAATATCCTGTGGGGGAGTTACAACTTTTTATTATAAATTGCGGTTCGTGCGTGAAGTTTCCGGCATTACCAGCTTGCTTTCTTCACACCGGGTATCAGACCGGCTGAAGCCATTTCGCGGAACTGGATACGGGAGAGACCGAACTGACGCATATAGCCCTTGGGACGGCCGGTGATGCTGCAACGGTTGTGCAGACGTACACTCGAAGCGTTCTTGGGCAGGAGCTGCAGAGCTTCATAGTCGCCGGCTTCCTTGAGGGCAGCTTTCTTGGCGGCATATTTGGCTACGAGTTTGGCTCTCTTCACCTCACGGGCTTTCATTGATTCTTTTGCCATAGGTATTGCAATAATTATTTAGCGTTTTTGAAAGGAAGACCAAAGAGCTTGAGCAGAGCGTAACCTTCTTCGTCGGTATTGGCCGAGGTAACGAAAGTGATGTTCATACCCAGAAGCTTGCTGATTGAATCGATATTGATTTCAGGGAAGATGATCTGCTCGGTGATGCCGAGTGTATAGTTGCCACGGCCGTCAAGCTTACCTTCGATACCCTTGAAGTCACGGATACGGGGAAGAGCCACGCGGATCAGTCTTTCCAAAAACTCATACATCTTGTCGCGACGAAGTGTCACCATCACGCCCACGGGCATTTTCTTACGAAGCTTGAAGTTGGAGATATCCTTCTTTGACAGTGTGGCAACGGCTTTCTGACCGGTGATGGCAGTAAGCTCGTTGATAGCTGTCTCGATGATTTTCTTGTCCTGAGTAGCTTCGCCGAGACCCTGATTGATAACAATCTTCTTGAGGCGGGGCACCTGCATTACAGTGGTGTAGTTAAATTCTTTCTCAAGAGCGGGTACAATGCGCTCGATATAGTCTTTCTTAAGTGTCGTGGTGCTCATTACTTAATCTCCTCTCCTGATTTTTTAGCGTATCTTACTAATTTGCCTTCTGCATTCAAGCGACGGCCAATGCGGGTAGGCTTACCTGATTTGGGGTCGAGAACGCTGAGATTCGAAATATGAATGGGTGCCTCCATCTTCACAAGGCCACCCTGAGGGTGCTGTGCATTGGGCTTGGTGGCTTTGGTTACCATGTTCACGCCTTCGACCACGGCGGTGCCTTTGGTCACGAGGACCTTAAGCACACGACCGGTCTTACCGCGGTCTTCGCCGCTGCGCACATATACGGTATCGCCTTTTTTAATATGTAATTTAGTCATTACTTACTTGATTGTTTTTGTAGGTTAAAGTACTTCAGGTGCGAGCGACACAATCTTCATGTTTGTGGCACGGAGTTCACGGGCTACCGGACCGAAGATACGGGTGCCGCGGAGCTCACCGGCATTGTTCAATAACACACAAGCATTGTCGTCGAAGCGGATATAGCTACCGTCGGGACGGCGGATCTCTTTCTTGGTGCGCACTACGACTGCTTTCGACACAGTACCTTTCTTTACGTCGGACGAGGGGATCACGCTCTTTACCGACACCACGATGATGTCACCGACAGAAGCGTAACGACGACCGGTACCGCCAAGCACATGTATGCACAGGGCTTCTTTGGCTCCGCTGTTGTCAGCAACGGTTAAACGGCTTTCAGTCTGTATCATATCTTATTACTTAACTTTTTCGATTATTTCTACTAATCTCCATCTTTTGGTTTTGCTCAGCGGACGAGTCTCCATCAGCTTCACAGTATCGCCGACACTGCACTCGTTCTTTTCATCATGGGCATGATATTTTTTTGTCTTGTTGACAAATTTGCCGTAGATGGGGTGCTTTTCTTTCCATTTTACCATTACGGTAATGGTTTTATCACCCTTATTGCTCGACACAACCCCAATACGTTCTTTTCTTAAATTTCTCTTTTCCATTAGTCCTTGGGATTATTTATTGTTAAGCTCGCGCTGACGCAACTCTGTCTTTACGCGTGCAATGTTTTTACGGTCAGCCGTAATTTTTGCCGGATTATCTATAGGAGATATGGAGTGGTTGATCTTCAACTGTGCATATTCCTTTTCCATCTGATCAAGGCGATCTTTCAAATCCTGCGTGCTTACTTCTTTGAATGTTTCCTTTTTCATAATTCTTTACACGTTTTGTGAAGGATCATAATCGCGACGTACGATAAACTTGGTGGTTACGGGAAGCTTCTGTGCGGCCAGACGGAGTGCCTCCTTGGCTATGTCAAAGCTTACACCTTCCACTTCTATGATTACGCGGCCGGGAGTAACGGGAGCCACGAACCCTTCGGGAGCACCTTTACCTTTACCCATTCGCACTTCGGCGGGTTTCTTGGTGATGGGCTTGTCGGGGAATATTCTGATCCATATCTGACCTTGACGCTGCATGTAACGGGTCACCGCGATACGAGCCGCCTCAATCTGGCGACCGGTAATCCATTTAGACTCCAGAGTCTTTATGCCAAACGAACCAAAGGCCAACTGGTTGCCGCGCTGAGCGTTGCCTTTCATACGGCCTTTTTGCTGGCGGCGGAATTTAGTTTTCTTAGGTTGTAACATCTTAATGTCTTTGAGGTGGTTTAACGATTGGTTTTAGGCTTGCGGCTCAATCCACGGCCGGCACCGCCACGTGATCCGTGACCGCCGCTCATACGGCTGTCCTTGCCGGTGTTGGTGAACTGGGGAGCCAGATCGCGCTTGCCATATACTTCACCGCGGCATATCCATACCTTCACGCCGATAACACCCACTTTTGTGTGAGCTTCGACCAAAGCATAGTCAATGTCCGCACGGAGTGTGTGCAGCGGAGTACGACCCTCCTTAAACATTTCCGAACGCGCCATTTCAGCTCCGTTCAGACGACCGCTCACCTGCACCTTGATACCTTCGGCACCGCTGCGCATAGTAGATGCGACAGCCATTTTCACTGCACGACGATAGGCGATCTTTCCTTCGATCTGCCGGGCGATGGTGCTTGCCACGATCTGCGCATCGAGTTCCGGACGCTTTACTTCGAAGATATTGATCTGAACGTCCTTGTCGGTGATCTTCTTGAGCTCTTCCTTGAGTTTGTCAACCTCGGAACCGCCCTTGCCTATGATCAGACCGGGACGCGAAGTGCATACGGTGATGGTTATTAACTTGAAATTACGTTCGATCACTATGCGCGACACACTTGATTTTGCAAGACGCACATTGAGATATTTGCGGAGTTTGGAATCTTCCAAAAGGGTATCGCCGTATTTTTTACCGCCGAACCAGTTAGAGTCCCAACCGCGAATTACGCCTAAGCGATTGCTTATTGGATTAACTTTCTGTCCCATTGTAGGTGTCTTGATTATTTAGCGTTATCAATAGTGTCCACGATAAGGGTTACGTGGTTAGCACGTTTGCGAATACGGTAACCTCTACCCTGAGGTGCCGGACGGAGGCGCTTGAGCATGGGAGCGCAGTTCACATAAATTGTGCTTACGCAAAGCATGCCTGATTCGGCCTTCTGTTCATTTTTAGCTTCCCAGTTGGCGATAGCCGAACGCAACAGCTTCTCGAGCTTTGCGGCGGCTTCCTTGTTTGAGAATTTCAATATACCAAGCGCGCGGAACACTTCCACCCCACGGATCATGTCGGCAACAAGACGCATCTTGCGGGGCGACGAGGGGACATTGGTAAGTTTGGCAAAAGCCACGTTCTTACGCGCTTCCTTAATTTTATCGGCGGATTGTCTTTTTCTTACACCCATTGTATTAATTCTTTTTATTCTAAAAAATTATTTGACTGGGCCCTTATTTCTTATTGCCTGCGTGACCGCGGAAGTTACGTGTCGGGGCAAATTCTCCGAGCTTGTGTCCTACCATGTTTTCAGTCACATAGACGGGAATGAATTTATTACCATTGTGCACTGCGAAAGTATGGCCAACGAATTCTGGAGCGATCATCGAGGCGCGGCTCCATGTCTTGATCACAGACTTTTTGCCGCTTGCTTCCATCGCTTCGACCTTCTTTTCGAGCTTAACACTGATAAACGGGCCTTTTTTTAAAGAACGACTCATAAGTTTACTTAATTAATCAGATTACTTTTTCCTTCTTTCAATGATGTACTTTGAAGAATGTTTCTTCGGAGCACGAGTCTTCAGACCCTTAGCGTACAAGCCCGTACGTGAACGCGGGTGTCCACCTGAAGCACGGCCTTCGCCACCACCCATGGGGTGATCCACAGGGTTCATGACAACACCGCGGTTGTGGGGACGACGGCCGAGCCAACGGCTGCGACCTGCCTTACCGCTACGTTCGAGCGAGTGCTCGCTGTTTCCGACTACGCCCACAGTGGCCTTGCACGAGGCAAGTACCTTGCGGGTTTCGCCTGAAGGTAATTTAATAATCACATAGTTGCCCTCGCGAGATGTCAGCTGGGCAAAAGTACCGGCCGAGCGAGCCATGAAAGCTCCCTGACCGGGACGCAACTCGATGTTGTGGATCAGAGTACCCACGGGGATCTTGCTCAAGGGAAGAGCATTGCCAACCTCGGGAGCGGCCTCGGGTCCTGAAACTACGGTTGCGCCTACCTGCAAGCCGTTGGGTGCAATGATGTAGGCCTTGGCACCGTCAACATAGTAAAGCAGAGCGATACGAGCCGAACGGTTAGGATCGTACTCGATACTCTTTACTACTGCGGGTACACCGTCTTTGTTTCTCTTAAAGTCGATGATACGGTATTTGCGCTTGTGGCCACCGCCAAGGTAGCGGGTGGCAAGGTGACCTTCGGAGTTACGGCCTCCGGTAGAGCGCTTTCCGACTGTAAGAGATTTTTCTGGCGTAGTAGCAGTGATTGTACCTTTGAATACGCCAATAATCTTGTGTCTCTGCCCCGGTGTAGTGGGCTTGAATTTTCTTACTGCCATTTTCTATTATAAATTGCTATAAAAGTCTATAGTTTCGCCTTCGCCTACAGTCACATAGGCTTTTTTATAGGCGGCCGTCTTACCGCGGAGAAGTCCGCTCTTGGTCCAGCGCGACTTATTCTTACCGCGAACCACCGCAGTGTTAACACTAACCACTTTCACGCCATAAAGCTGTTCGACCAATGTCTTGATCTGATACTTGTTGGCGTCCGGAGAAACACGGAAAGTATAGCGGTTAAGCTTGTCGGTAAGCTTTGTGGCTTTTTCTGTGACGATGGGCTTAATTGTAATATCCATTGTTAAATTCTCCTTTTTAGTTAAAGATTATTAATAACATCAAGGCTACTTTCCGTGAGGAGAATAGCATTGCTGTGCATAATCGCATACGTGTTAATATCCGACGCATTAATGATTTGTGCGTTCGGAACATTACGGGACGACAAATATACGTTTTTATTCTGACCCGCTAAAACGAGCAAGAGCTTTTTGCCTTCTGCTTGAAGATTTTTAGCAAAATTTACAAAATCTTTAGTTTTGGGAGCTTCAAAAGTGAAGTCTTCCACAACTTTGATCTGGCTGTCCTGCATCTTATAGGTCAGAGCCGATTTGCGTGCGAGCTGCTTAACTTTCTTATTCAACTTGAAGCGATAGTCGCGGGGACGGGGACCGAACACACGGCCGCCACCGACAAGAACGGGCGAGTTGATGTCACCGATACGGCTGCCGCCGCCGCCTTTCTGCTTGTGAAGCTTGCGGGTGGAGCCGGAGACTTCGCTACGTTCCTTTGACTTGTGGGTTCCCTGGCGCTGGTTGGCCAAAAACTGCTTCACATCGAGATATACGGCGTGCTCGTTAGCTTCTATTGCAAACACTGCATCGCTAAGCTGAGCCTTGCGACCGGTGTCTTCTCCTTTAATGTTATATATTGCGAGTTCCATTATTTCTCAATTATTACGGTTGAACCTTTACTTCCGGGGATTGAACCCTTTATCAACAACAGATTGTGCTCGGGCAGCACTTTCAGCACCTGAAGGTTTTGCACAGTAACGCACTTGTTGCCCATCTGGCCGGCCATGCGCATTCCTTTGAATACCTTTGCAGGGTAAGAACAAGCGCCGATAGAACCGGGCTTGCGCTGGCGGTTGTGCTGACCGTGGGTGGACTGTCCCACACCGCCGAATCCATGACGCTTAACGACACCCTGGAAACCTTTTCCTTTTGAGGTACCCTGAATGTCAACGAAGTCTGATTCGGCAAATAGGGAATCGACCGTAATAGTGTCGCCCAATTTATATTCGCCTTCAAAACCCTTGAACTCGGCCAAGTATCTTTGGGGAGTTACTCCAGCTTTCTTGAAGTGACCCGACATGGGTTTGGTTGTGTGCTTCTCCTTTTTCTCCTGAAATCCGAGCTGGAGTGCATCGTAACCGTCCACGTCAACAGTCTTGATCTGAGTAACTACACAAGGACCTACTTCGATAACAGTGCACGGCACGTTCTTGCCGTCGGCACTGAAAACGGATGTCATTCCGATTTTCTTTCCTAATAATCCTGGCATTTCTCTAAGTTTTTAATTGATTGTCTTTTAATAATTTTTCTTACTTTATCACACCTTGATCTCTACGTCAACACCGCTGGGGAGTTCAAGCTTCATAAGGGCATCTACGGTCTTTGCAGTAGAGTTGTAGATGTCGATAAGACGCTTGTAGTTCGACAGCTGGAACTGCTCGCGAGACTTCTTGTTAACGAAAGTCGAGCGGTTAACGGTGAAGATGCGCTTGTGAGTGGGCAGGGGTATAGGACCGCTGATAACGGCGCCCGTGCTCTTGACGGTCTTCACAATCTTTTCGGCAGACTTGTCAACCAAGTCGTGATCGTAAGATTTAAGTTTGATTCTGATTTTTTGGCTCATATTCTGTTGAATGAAAGTTATTTTACTTCAATAAGTCCACACGGCCCTGGCACTCGGTAAGCACATTGCGCGCTATCGATGAGCTAACTTCGCTGTAGTGCGAGAACGACATGGTGGAAGTGGCACGACCGGAGGTTATAGTACGGAGAGCGGTCACATAACCGAACATCTCGGCCAAAGGAGCTTTTGCCTTAACCACGCGGGCGCCGCTGCGGCTTGTCTCCATGCCTTCTACCTGACCACGACGCTTGTTAAGGTCGCTGATCACGTCACCCATGCTCTCTTCGGGAGTAACCACCTCTATCTTCATGATAGGCTCGAGCAACACGGGTCCTGCTTTTTCCGAAGCTTTCTTGAATGCCTGGATAGCGCAGAGCTCAAATGAAAGCTGATCCGAGTCAACGGGGTGGAAAGAACCATCAAGCACGGTAACCTTAAGCTGCTCTACGGGATATCCTGCGAGCACACCGTTCTTCATAGCGGTCTGGAAACCTTTCTGTATAGAGGGTATGTACTCCTTGGGAATGTTACCGCCTTTGACTTCATCGACAAACTGGAGGCCGCCATCGAAACCTTCGTCAACGGGTTCAACGCGCACGATGATATCGGCAAATTTACCGCGACCACCGGTCTGCTTCTTGAACACTTCGCGGAGTTCGACAGGAGCAGTGATAGTCTCCTTGTAAGTAACCTGGGGACGACCCTGATTACATTCCACTTTGAACTCACGACGCAGACGGTCGATGATGATATCGAGGTGAAGCTCGCCCATACCGGAAATCACGGTCTGGCCGGTCTCTTCATTTGTCTGAACGCGGAATGTGGGATCCTCTTCAGCAAGTTTCTGCAGACCCACGCCGAGCTTATCGAGATCTTTCTGTGTCTTGGGCTCAACGGCGATACCGATCACAGGTTCGGGGAAGTCCATTGCCTCGAGTACAATCGGGTGGTTTTCGTCGCAAAGAGTATCACCGGTGCGGATATCCTTGAAGCCGACGCCGGCACCTATATCGCCGCAACCGATCATTTCTTTGGCATTCTGCTTATTGGAATGCATCTGGAACAGACGAGAAACGCGTTCTTTCTTTCCAGAGCGTGCGTTGAGCACATAGCTGCCGGCAACAACATCGCCGGAGTAAACGCGGAAGAATGTCAGACGTCCCACATAGGGGTCGGTGGCAATCTTGAACGCAAGTGCGCACATAGGTGCCTCAGAAGAGGGTTCGCGAGTCTCTACCTGGTCGGGATTTCCGGGCTCGTGACCTTCGACCGCATTAGCGTCAACAGGGCTGGGCAGATAAGCGCACACGTTATTAAGAAGGGGCTGTACACCCTTGTTCTTGAATGAGCTTCCGCAGGTCATGGGCACAACCTCCATAGCGAGTGTAGCCTTGCGCAGACCGCGGCGGATTTCGTCCTCGGCGATGGTAGAGGGATCATCGAAATATTTTTCCATCAGCACGTCGTCGAACTCGGCGATCTTCTCAAGCATCTTGTCGCGCCACTCTTCGGCTTCGGCCTGCAGACCGGCGGGAATCTCCTCTACGGTGTAGTCAGCGCCCATAGCCTCATCAGGCCAGTACAGGGCTTTCATGGTGATCAGGTCAACCACACCCTTGAAAGTCTCTTCAGCACCGATAGGTATCTGGATAGGACAGGGATTTGCACCGAGCACGTCCTTGAGCTGGCGCACCACCTCAAAGAAGTTTGCACCCGAACGGTCCATCTTGTTGACATATCCGATACGGGGCACATTGTATTTGTCAGCCTGGCGCCATACAGTCTCAGACTGGGGCTCAACGCCACCTACGGCGCAGAATGTAGCCACAGCGCCGTCGAGCACACGGAGCGAACGTTCCACCTCAACGGTAAAGTCCACGTGTCCCGGAGTGTCAATAAGATTGATTTTATATTTGTCGCCGTCATAGTTCCAGAATGCGGTAGTAGCCGCGGAAGTGATGGTTATACCACGCTCCTGCTCCTGCTCCATCCAGTCCATGGTAGCGGCACCGTCGTGCACCTCACCAATTTTATGAGTCAGACCCGTATAAAAGAGTATTCGCTCCGAAGTGGTAGTCTTACCGGCATCGATGTGAGCCATAATACCGATATTACGGGTAAATTTGAGTTGTTCGTCAGATTTAGACATATATCTTTGATTCTATAGTCAATGAAAAATAGGAGATTAGAAACGGAAGTGTGCGAATGCGCGGTTAGCCTCAGCCATCTTGTGCATATCTTCCTTACGCTTGAAAGCACCGCCCTGCTCGTTGTAAGCATCGACGATTTCGGCAGCGAGTTTGTCGGCCATTGTCTTGCCACCACGTTTACGGGCATAGAGTATAAGATTTTTCATTGAGATCGATTCCTTGCGGTCGGGACGGATTTCGGTAGGAACCTGGAATGTGGCACCGCCAACACGACGCGACTTCACTTCCACCTGGGGAGTGATGTTTTCAAGGGCTTTTTTCCAGATTTCGAGCGCTGTCTTCTCCTCATTGGGGAGCTTGGACTTCACAGTTTCAAGCGCGCTGTAGAAAATAGTATAAGAGGTGTTTTTCTTGCCGTCATACATGAGGTGATTCACGAATTTCGACACTCTTACATCATTAAAAACGGGATCAGGTAACACGATCCGTTTTTTAGGTTTTGCCTTTCTCATTTGTTTTGATACAAATTTGTCGTTTTTTGTTTTGCTTGGTTGCTGCTTCTTTCATCTTCAACGGGTGTTCTCCAACACTCCATTTACTCAACCATCGAATTAGCCTTCCAATAAATCAAAAAGCGAAGTTTAATAACTCGTTTTTTATTTATCACCGGTTCATTCCCCGAACCGAAAGGGGATTTTGTCTGTAAGAAATAGCTGACGCGAGGTAATTATTACTTCTTGGCAGCCTTCGGACGCTTGGCACCGTACTTGGAGCGACGCTGAGTGCGATCTTTCACACCGCTGGTGTCGAGAGTGCCGCGGACAATGTGATAACGCACACCGGGGAGGTCTTTCACACGACCGCCGCGCACGAGTACGATAGAGTGTTCCTGAAGATTGTGACCTTCACCGGGAATATAGGAGTTAACTTCCTTACCGTTAGTGAGGCGCACACGGGCCACTTTACGCATTGCCGAGTTAGGCTTCTTGGGAGTGGTGGTGTACACACGTACACATACGCCACGACGCTGAGGACATGAATCCAAAGCAGGCGACTTACTCTTATCCTCAAGAGCTACACGTCCTTTTCTTACTAATTGCTGAATCGTAGGCATCTTAGTTCTTGTTTTACTTTTTTCGTTTATTAAATCTGATTGTCTATATTCTTACACAAATGCTTTTCCACACACATTCACAGCCAATCATAGCATTAGCTCTTAACGAGTTAGCAATGAATTGACTCCTTTTTATGCTTAAAAAGCGATGCAAAATTACTAACTAATTTTCTAATAACCAAATATTTTGGGATTTATATTTCACAAATTTTACCATACAGCAAAACGTGCAAATTGCCTCACACATTCGGGAGAACGAATACGGCAAAATCCGGTCTGCAAGCGTGCCTGCGACCGAGGAATTACAACACGTCAAACTTAAATGACACACTATATAGATATACAATGTAATTCTAAAACCGTAGAAGCGCGTTGGGGATTGGGCATATGAGGATAATTGAGTATTTTTGCACGTGTATTAATCTATTATTTCAGAACAGAACTGATGAGAAATATAATACTTTGCGATGATAAGACGGTGGGTGCCCAGCTTCTGCCCCTGACTTTTACAAGACCGGTATCGGAGATTCTGTGCGGAGCAATGACGGTGCGCGAACGGTGGCAACGGTTGCTACCGGGGCTATATTCATATGACACTGCGGATTATCTACAGGAGAAGTATCCGGCCACGGTCACGGGCGATGACGATCTGTCAATAGCATCGCACATAATACCGGACGGCAATATAGCCTGCGCAGCAGCAGCCCTGCAGCAGGGGCAAGCTCTTGTGCTTGCCGACGGGACAGTGGCGGCATGGTGCGGCGACAGAAGCAAAGCCAAGCCTGTGCCCTACACCGCCGAGCCGAATATGATAAGGCATCTGCATGACATATTCACACTCAACCACACCCAGATAGCCTCAGATTTCGATATTATTACCGACGGCCGTAAGTCACAGGCGTTAAGCGACAGCTGTACGGTAATAGGCCCGAGAGAAAGTATATTCATAGAAGAGGGTGCAACAGTGGAGGGTGCTTTCCTCAACACCACTAACGGGCCCATATATATAGGGGCACACGCGGAAGTGATGGAAGGGAGCTGCCTGCGCGGCCCGATAGCGATAATGGACCACGCAGCCGTAAACATGGGCAGCAAGGTGTATGGCGGCACCACGATAGGCGCCTACAGCAAGATAGGCGGCGAGGTCAACAATGTGGTGATGCACCCCTACTCCAACAAAGCTCACGACGGATTCTTAGGCAATGCGGTGATAGGTTCATGGTGTAACTTAGGAGCCGGCTGCGTGGCCTCGAACCTTAAGAACGACTACACGGAAATCAAACTGTGGGACTACTCCAAAAGGCGGTTCCTACGCACCGGACTACAGTTTTGCGGCCTGATAATGGGTGATCACTCAAAGGCGGGGATAAATACCATGTTCAACACCGCTACTGTGGTCGGGGTCGGCGTCAATATTCATGGCACCGGTTTCCCAAGAAATTTCGTGGCTTCGTTTACAGAGGGGTCGGCAGCAGGATTTGCCGATGTGCCGCAGTCAAAATTCTTCCAGATAGCCGAGCGCGTGATGGCTCGGCGCAATGTGGAACTGACCGATGCCGACCGACGTCTGTATGCAACACTTTATGAGATAACCGAGACGTACAAATAAACCATTAATTCCGGAGGGAGCTCGGACCACACCACTGAATGACAAACGAGCAACAGCCTTCCCGTCCGGACGCTCATGCGAGCACCCCTACTCTCTTAATCGTGGTCTTTGAGACGGATTCGGAAGATTATTTCCGGACGGTGTAATTGAGCTTTTTGGTGCGGTTGTTGCCGACGTCGGTATCGGGACGTAAGGAGAATAGGCTGCGCAACAATGTTCGTGAGGTGCGACGGCGGCGGTGGAATGACTCGTAGGTGTCGGTGCATGCATCGAACCCATCGGCATAACACGACTGCGGCCCGACATAACAATATGTAATCTCCTCAAAAGTCTTTTCAAAACAGCTGCGCGGTGCGGCTACCATGTCAAGTTCCTGCAACCCGGGCATGATACATGTGACTCCGAGGGCAGCGGCCTTGCGTGCCACGGCTCCGAGCACACGGTCATATGCTTGCCTTACAGGCCCGAGATCGAAGTTATGATAAGACGTGTCGCCGAGGTTCTGTACGGGACGTATCTGCAATATATCAATGACATCGCCGCCAAACAGAGAGAATATGCCCGCAAGGCTCTCCACATTGTCGGCATTGACGGTGTAGTTGACGCGCACTTTCAGCGCGGGCCGGTCTTTCTTTGCATTGCGAAGAGTGACAACAAGGCTTTCGAGGCGGGTGAAGTCGGCTCCCGGCATAAACCATTCGTAAGTGTCTCTGTCGGTGCCGTGGAGTGAAAGAGTAACCTCATCAAGTCCGGCAGCAATGCAATCGGCCAACAACGACGGCGAGAGCAACTGGCCGTTGGTGGTAACCGACACATAAGGCACCTTATACTCCTTGGCCAAAGCTATGATCCTAGGCATACGCGGGTCAATAGTAGGCTCGGCACCACAGCCGATCTGCACTTTCAGCGCACGGTGAAACAGCGCACGGGCAGCCCGGGATATGGCTTCATCGTCCATGCGCCCGGTCAATCGCTTGCGCTGCGCCGCATCGCTGAACGCACACATGCGACAACGCAGGTTACAGGCCACGACAGGGTCGATGAAAACACCTATGGTGCGGCGACGGGCCACATGAGCCGCCCACAGCATTGCGAGCCGCAGCCGCGGGCTGCGTACCGACGTGATCCTGCGAATCAATGAGTATATATCCATGCGATAAGACTGAGGGGAAACGGATCTGAGCGGAGTCAGAGCTCGATACGGTTTTTACGGTGACCCCTTGACAGGCGGTTTTTCAACAACAGCCCGCTACGGTAAATATCTTTAAGCTTGAGCCACAAAGGCGACGGAGCCGTGACAACATCGGAGGAGAGTGCGTCGTCAACCACCGGCACCACGGCTTCTTCGCCGAACTGCTCTGGATAGATGACAATAAGGTTGTTTTGCGAGAAATATTTGCGCAGGAATTCGGGAAGCCCGTCCATTTCGGAACTGAACGACACAGAGGCGCGCCGCGCACTGATGACCACAAACAGGTCTTCATCAAGAATCTTGTTGGCCAACAGAATGAAATCGTCCCACTGCTCAATGTCGCGGTATTCGGACCGTATGGTGAATCGGTTGATGCGCAAGACTGCCGCTATGGACCGTCGGGTATCGCCGGAACAGCAGAATATGATGCGACAGCCGAGCTGCCGGGCCAGATTTGCCACCGCGCATACCCATCGGCTGAAACCGGACTCATACTGCGCTTTATCGGGCACAGCGACCACGATTCGCCTTACAGTGTTGACGGGAATGTAACAGCGCGAAATCACCACCATACGATACGTGGCCTTAAGCAGTTGGGTGAGCTTGTCGCCGAAGAAGGAGTCAATGACATTGCTTCGCCGGTGGAGACCGATGACCACCTCGTCGATGTCGCGCTCTTCGATGGTGTTCAGGACTCCGGTCACAAAATTCAGATCGTAACGGTCAATAGGCGTAAGGCTCACATCGACAGTAGAAGCCACATACTCGGCCACATCAAGAGAGTTTTTGCCGACGGCGCGCGAGGAGGGAGAATTGTCATTGCGTACATGGAGTCCGAACAGATTGGCCTGACGCGACGAGTTGTCGTGCATCATTATGGCCAGATTAACCAGCTCTGTGGCTGTCTTGGGATTGACAACCGGAATAAGAGTATTGACGCGGCGGCGTTTCCTGTCGGCCCCGTCAGACAAAGTATCCTCGGAAAGCAAGGTCTGCACCTTAAGTCGTGCGGCCGCACGCGCTGTGCCTACCGACGACACAGTGCATGTGACAAGTATCATGAGTATGGTGCCGTTGAGGATACTTTCGTCAAAGAGGTGCATCTCATATCCTATCATCACCACGGCAAGAGCCACGGCTGTGTGGGCATTGGAGAGCTGATACATGATGGAGCGCTCCACGGCCGCCATGGAGAATGTGCGCTGGGCCATATAGGCCGCCACCCACTTCGACATCATAGCCACGGCACTCATCACGGCAGCCACATATAGGGTGGTCCAACCTGTGAAAAGGACACCAACATTGATGAGCATGCCCACCCCGATAAGGAAATAGGGGATAAAAAGCGCATTGCCCACAAAGACCAGACGCGACATGAGAGGAGAGCGTGCCGGAATGAACCGGTTGAGCACCAATCCGGCAAAGAAAGCGCCGAACACTCCTTCAAGACCTATGAGCGCCGCTGTCTGCGCCGCAAGAAACACCATGACGAGGACATAGACAAACTGGCTTACCCCATCATTGTAATGCTTGAAGAACCACCGTGTGAGGCGCGGATATAGATAGACCAGGGCCACACAGTAAAGCAACAACTGTCCTGACAGACGCAACAGGAGCATCACATTCCACTCCCCTTCTCTGACAACGCCCACTACAGAAGCAAGCACCATGAGCGAGCCGAGCACCGTGAATATGGTTCCGGCAATGGCTATGACCACAGCCTTGTTGCGGGTGAGTCCGAAACGCGACACTATGGGATAGGCAAGCAAGGTATGAGCCGCAAACATCGAGGCCATGAGCAATGATGCCATAAGGCTCAGATGGAGCAGCAGACAGGCGGCGACAGTGCCGGCCGCCAGCGGTACAAGAAATGTATAGACGCCGAATACGGCACCCCGGCGGAGATTTTTGCGGAGGTGATACATGTCGATCTCCACCCCGGCGAGAAACATGAGGTAAAGCAGGCCGACCTGGCCGAATACTTCGAAACTCATGTCGCGCGCCAGAATGTTAAGGCCGTGAGAACCCACCACCACACCGGCGATTATCATGCCGATGACGTGGGGGATCTTGAGGCGCTTGAGCAATATGGGCGCCAACAGTATAATCGCAAGCACGATAAGGAATATTGACACCGGCGATGTGACCAGCGGAGCCTTATTCGATATGGCAAGCGACAGAATCATGTATTATTTCTTGTGAGCGATGAGATACTGCGCTATCTGCACAGCGTTGAGGGCGGCGCCTTTTTTGATCTGGTCGCCAACGACCCAGAACGACAGACCCCGGTCATTGGTGATGTCGGCACGGATACGTCCCACATAGACAGGATCGGCATTGGCCACAAACAGGGGCATGGGATAGAGTTTATCGGCCGGATTATCGACCACCACCACGCCCTGCGCCTTGGCGAAGGCTTCACGGGCGGCTTCGACGCCGACAGGTGATTCGGTCTCGATCCACACCGCCTCGCTATGGGCACGCATCACAGGCACGCGCACACATGTGGCGCTTACCTCCAGTGAGGGGGCGTGCATGATTTTCTTTGTCTCGTGGTACATCTTCATCTCTTCCTTGGTGTAGCCGTTGTCGGTAAACACATCTATATGCGGAATGACGTTGTAGGCCAACTGATAGGCAAATTTCTCCACTTTAGGCTCCTTGCCGTCAGACAGAGCGGAGTGCTGCCCGACAAGTTCGTCCATGGCTGCGGCACCGGCACCACTGGCAGCCTGATATGTGGCCACATGCACGCGGCGTATTGGGCTTATGTCGTGGATAGGCTTAAGCGCCACTACCATCTGTATGGTGGTGCAGTTGGGGTTGGCAATAATGTTACGCGGCGTATTGAATGCGTCGTCGCCGTTTACCTCGGGCACCACCAACGGCACGTCGGGATCCATGCGGAACGCGCTGGAATTATCGATCATCACAGCACCGTGGCGAGTGATATCGGCGGCATACTCCCTGGAGACTCCGGCACCGGCCGAAGTAAACACGATGTCAACGTCCTTGAAGTCATCGCCATGGGTAAGCTCACGCACTACGTATTCCTTGCCTCGGAAAGTGTAACTGCTTCCGGCGCTGCGCTTAGAACCGAAGAGCAACAGGTTGTCAACCGGGAAATCCTGCTCCTGGAGCACTCTGAGAAACTCTTGACCTACGGCACCGCTGGCGCCTACTATAGCGATATTCATAGTCTGTACAATTTAATCTTAAATTATAGTTATAAACAGATAAAATAATTCCATCGGCAAAATTACAAATTTTTCTTAAAAGTAAAGTATATCACACCACTGCGGCCGACAAAAAGAATGCACCGCAGCGGAAAAGATTACCACTGCGGCACACGTGCGTATTTTTATTCACGAAACCACTTATCAGATACCCGCATAACTATGCACCACCGGGCTTTCGACACAGACTCCGAACTCCCGTGCACGCTCCAGAATGGCCTTGGCAAGCTGAGGTTTCAGTTCCTCGGGACAGTAACGGAAATAAGCTTCGGCCGCCCTTACATGGGCTGCATCGGGCATGGGATATTCACGTCTTTGCGGCAATCCGAACGCCGAATCGGGCAATTCCTCTTTTTGACGATATGACAGACGGTCGGTCATGGCGGTAACAGATGTTATCAGAAATTCAATCTCATACCCACCTGCAACAGACCCTGCACACCGAAACCGGCCTCACCGAACATGGTGAAAAGAGGGCTTAGCTGCACATCGACTCCCACCGGAGAGAGCTGAAATGCAAAGTATCCTTTATTGTAGGCATCGCCTTCGTAAGGCTGCATGTGGGAAATCTCGGCACCGATGCCCATGTGGGCATAAACCGTGAGCAGACGGTTGCGGTAATAGTCATAACGGCCGTTAAGCATGATGGCGTGGTAGGCAATGTCACTGCTATGCTTGCCTTTTGTGGTGGTGCTGGAGAATGTGTAGGAGGGACCTACCCAGAATTTAGGAAGCACCTGCACATTGAATCCGAGGTTAATGGCACCCCAGGCATTGTTGACATGATGCCAGCCATCGTGATAGTCTGATGCGTCCATAAGAGTGTAACCGCCGTAACTTAACGACAGATTCATTTTCTGCGCTTTAGCTCCGGCTGACAGACCTACAACCGCTATGAGCACGAGTAGTAATTTTTTCATAGATCGAAACGTTATTGTTAGAATTAAGAGATTTTATCATTTACACATTTTTAAACAAGCGCAATGGCCGGATTGTTGACACATTTTTGTAAATTTGCGTGTAAACACTCACAATTATGGGACACTTAAACAAGACAAACGCAGCGCGTCTGCTTGACAAGGCGGGAATAAAATACCGGCTTATCCCCTACACCGTAGATGAAAACAATCTGGCTGCCGACCATGTGGCGGAGGAACTTGGCGAAGACATACGGCAGGTGTTCAAGACACTTGTGCTCCATGGCGACAAATCGGGATATTTCGTGTGCGTGGTTCCGGGCGACAGCGAGGTGGACCTGAAAAAGGCCGCAAAAGCCGCCGGCGCAAAAAAAGCCGACCTGATAGCGATGAAAGAGCTACTGCCTCTGACAGGCTACATACGCGGAGGGTGCTCGCCCATAGGCATGAAGAAACCGTTTCCCACATTTTTCCACACCACGGCAACAGACCATGACGAGATATTTGTAAGCGCGGGTGTAAGAGGCCTTCAGATAGCAATATCGCCAGATGAGCTTATAAGATATGTGAATGCTTCGGTAACCGACCTGACAACGGAGGTGTCGGACCATGAATAGTTTCGGCAAGATATTCCGGCTCACGACATTCGGCGAGTCGCACGGGACCGCACTTGGCGGTGTGATAGACGGCATGCCCGCCGGCATAAGGATAGATACCGCCGAGATAATGCGTCAACTCGGCCGGCGGCGCCCGGGTCAGTCACAGATAGTGACCCAGCGTAACGAGAATGACCGGGTGGAACTTCTCTCGGGCATATTCGAGGGTGTGACCACCGGCACGCCTATAGGATTCATCATACCCAACACGGACAACCGTTCGGGCGATTATGATGAGATGCGCCACAAGCTGCGCCCATCACATGCAGACTACACATACATGGCCAAATACGGTGTGAGGGATCACCGCGGAGGCGGCCGCTCGTCGGCACGAGAGACGGCATCGAGAGTCGTGGCCGGAGCCATAGCCATGCAGGCGCTCAAAGAGCTTGGAATAGAGATATGTGCCTACACCTCGGCCGTGGGCGATATATGTCTTGAGCCAGACTACCGACTCTATGACCTGTCACTTACAGAGAGCAATGATGTGAGATGTCCGGATACTGAAAAAGCCGCAGAAATGGAGCGCCTGATAAAGGCAGTAAAATCGGAAGGCGACACCATAGGCGGTGTCATCACATGCGTGGTCAAGGGGTGCCCTGCCGGATTGGGCGAACCTGTGGCCGGAAAGCTTCACGCCTCGCTTGCCTCGGCCATGATGAGCATAAACGCCGCCAAAGGTTTCGAATACGGCATGGGATTCGAAGGCTGCCGCTACCGCGGTAGCGAGATGTCAGACCAATTTGAGTGCAAGGGCGGGAAGATAAGCACCCTTACGAACCACTCTGGCGGAATACAGGGAGGCATATCCAATGGAGAAGATATCTATTTCCGCGTGGCATTCAAGCCGGTAGCCACATTGCTGCAAGAGG
The DNA here is from genome assembly GCA_910578805.1 of uncultured Muribaculaceae bacterium. GTDB lineage: Bacteria > Bacteroidota > Bacteroidia > Bacteroidales > Muribaculaceae > Paramuribaculum. The sequence goes on from CAJTRS010000011.1 coordinate 29,947, forward strand.
TGGCCACGGTAACCGTCAGCGGAGAGGCCACGGTGCTTAAAGCGCGCGGACGTCATGATCCGTGTGTAGTGCCGCGCGCCGTGCCCATAGTGGAAGCTATGACCGCCATGGTGATACTCGACCACTGGCTGCTCAACAAAACCGCACATCTGCAGTAAAACCGCATTGGAAAGATGAATCAGACCTCTGAATTTGAATTTTGCGATTTCGCCCATTTCATATCACGGTATCTGCCGGGAAAGCTACAGAAACTTACGGTAAATGCGGGGCTGTCATGTCCCAACCGCGACGGGACCAAAGGCTACGGCGGCTGTTCGTACTGCAACAACAGTTCATTCAGTCCGGGATTCAGCGCCAATCCGGAAGATATAGGGCAGCAACTTGAGAAGGGCAAGCAGTTTTTTGCGCGGAAATACCCAAACATGAGATATCTGGCGTATTTTCAATCATATACAGGAAGCCACGAAGCCACAGACAGGCTCATGTCAATGTATCGCCAGGCACTTGGAGTGGAGGGTATAGATGGAATCATAATCGGCACACGCCCCGACTGCATGCCTCAGGATCTACTGGAAGAACTTGGCAGGTTGGGTAAGGAACGGTTTGTGATGGTGGAATATGGAGCCGAATCGAGCCACGACACCACACTGCAGCGCGTAAACAGGTGCCACAGCTGGGCTGATACGGCCGATGCCGTGCACCGCACCGCCGCGATGGGAATTCCTGTAGGACTTCACCTGATCATGGGACTGCCGGGCGAAAGCCGGAGGGACATGCTTGCCACCATCGATGCCGTAAACACCTTGCCTGTGGATATCATAAAGTGCCACCAGCTGCAACTGATAAGGGGCACAAGGCTATGCCGCGAGGTCGAGGAGGGTGTGACCGATGTCCACATATTCTCTGTGGAAGAGTATGTCGATCTGTGCTGTGATATAATAAGGCGTATCCGTAAGGATATAGCCATAGAGCGATTTGTGTCGCAATCGCCCGACAATCTGTTAGTGGCCCCGAGGTGGGGGTTGAAAAACTACGAATTCATGCACATGCTGCGCCGCCGTCTGCGGGAACGCGTAGAATAGCCAGTCCGAAGTAAAATCATGAGAAGGCGCGGTCGGCATAGATGTCCTCACCGGCCATAATAATGTCATCGATGAGGGAATTGATGTCGTAAACCGGAAGAGGATAGTGGCGGAGGAATGTGCGTGAGGTTCGTAGGGCTATCATGCCTCGTACGGCACCGATGCCGATGCTCAGCATCAGGCTTACCAAATCGGTGGGAAGTATCACGTCACGATTGCCTGATATGAAATCGGCAGGCTGATGTATCAGTTCGAAATCGGCTTCTATAACGTAGTCGAGAAGTTTGCGCATGATCTGTCCACGATAGGTGGTATAATGGACTCCGAGACGCAATCTGACCACATGCGAAGACTCATTACGGCTGAAATCGGTAGTGAGATTGACCTCCACAGGCGTGCCGGAGTAACGCACCATTTCCCAGTGATGTATGACCGAGAGACGCGGAAGCTCCCTCAATCCAATAAGCCTTATGTCGATATCCTGCTGTTTCACACATATAAAACGAAAACCGCAGGGCCATTGTTTAGTAAGACCCTGCGGTTTCTGTATGCGGTATGTGATCGGAACACGGTGATCACTTGCGCCGGTTGCGCACACTGCGGGTGGCTGCCGACTTGGTTTTAGGCGCTTTGGATTTCTTTACTTTGGCGGGCTTGGACTTGGTGGCTTTTTCCTTTGATTTCTTGGAACCGCGGCGCGTAACCGATTTGCGAGCCGGCTTGTCGGCATCGTCTCGGGAATTCACCTGTTCCTCCCCGTCACCCTGAGCCTGCGCTTCGGCCTTGGCTTTCGCCTCACTTCGGGCCTGTAGTTCTTCGAGTGAAGGCACCCACAGCTTGTCCTCAAATTTGTCAAGAGAGTTCTGAATGCTGTCCTGCGCACGCTTCATGTCGTCGGGGTTGGGATAGAGCTGCGCCATGGACTTGTTGCGCAGATTGCGTGTCTTGTATATATCGCCCTCATAAAGCCCGAGCTGGAAATAGTCGTCGAAAGTGCATGTGGGCAGATTGTTGTCATCGCTGATAAAAATATTTTGTGTGGAGAGGTAGGGTCTCAGATCATCATACCTGACCCAGAACATAGGATATTTCATGGACTCCATGCCGTAGTCATCGCTACGGTGGAGCACCGGACATATGGCCTCTACTCGTGTGCGCATGCGGTTGGTGCGGTTGTCAAACTCCCACCGCTCGACAATGAAGTAGCTCAGCACTTCATTGGCCGGAACATCGCTCGGTTCTATAGTGAACTTCGGGTGACGTTCAGAGCTTCCTTTGGCCTCCTGGTAATAGATGTGGAAGCGGTCAAGCATCTCACGCACTTTGATCCTGTAGGTGTCGGAAAACACTTCTCGTCCGTCAAGGTATTCATAGACCGTCAGTTCATCGTTGGTAAGTAGGCGCATTATGAGCCGGAACAAACTTTCGGCTCCCTCTTCGGGCTGTTCGGGGAAGTAGAGCGGCGCATTCTTATCCTTGGTGAGGTCAAGCGAACGGTATATGACTTTCATCCACGACAGGTCGGCATCACTCGGAGCAGACGATTCAAGACGATTCTGCATACGGGAGGTGACCTGGGAGGTATTCCGCTGGGCACGGTTCCGGTCGCCTCTCCGCATTACGGACGAACTGCTCGATTCCTGCTGCGCCTGTGCCGGAACAACCGAAACGGCGATGGCCATGAGGGTCAATATCAGTGTTGTTATCTTTTTCATCAGAGATTGAATGTGGGGATATATCTTCGTGTAGTAATTACAAAAATCAGATTAATTAACAATGACTTCCAGTGTGCCTATCATACGCTCCACTCCATCGGGTCCTTTGACCCTGATACGCGATATGTAGAAGCGCTTGCCGCGACTGAGGGTGCGGAATTTGTCTTTCTGCCGGCCTGAGAAGTTGGCTCCGTCGCTTTTTTCGGGCATTGCATTACCCATGGAGTCAAACATCACAGTCTCGAAGTCCAGCACATTGAAGTCGATATTGAGTGCATCGTCATCAATGGCCGCACCCAACCCTTTGGCGCCCATCAGAGTGGCTTTGGATATGGGCCTGCCACCCTTATAGCGCTCGGGAAGTCCGTTGGCGCCTGTATAGGATATGAAAGCTACAGGATCCGGCAGTTTACGCACACGAAAACGGGTGGTATTGACGGTCTGCGACTTACCGTCGAGGGTGGCGGTTACAGTCACCACAGCATCAGTGCCTATGGCCGACGGACGGGCGACCCAGCCGTCACCGCTGCGTGACAGGGAGCCGTTGGTCATAGTGGCATTCACGCCGGCCTGCGGCACACCCGGCACCGAGATGCTTATGGGGTTGTTGATACCGGCATAAAGCACATTCATCATAGTTGCCGACACGGTAGCCGTAGGATCAATGACAGTATAAGAGGAGTTGAATGGGTGACGCGTAACCGAGCCGTCGGCATGCGGAACCTCTATATAACCGGAATAGTCAAACGACCCGGAACGGGTGGTCTGAAGCTGATAACGTCCGTCAGTCACATTGTTGCCACCGACGAACACCGACGGGCGTGCTGTCGTATCGACAGCGGCCAATACGATATCGGCACTGTAATTGCCGCCGCGCATCACCAATCGCGACTGTGGAATAACGAAAGCATTGAGATCATTGACACGCACATCGCCGGCGTCAACCTGGTTGAGGAGAGTGGCGAGAGCCTCCCCTTCGGCATAACGTATATCATTCTGCAACTTGGTAAGCAACGTAATCGCAGCCACCACAGGCTGATTGTCGAATTTGGCCTCTTCCCATGACTGCGACAAAGCCAATCCCTTGCGCTTGAATGGTTCGGTGGATAGCGAAGCCTTGATGCTGGCACTCTTTACAGAATCGGTCACGATGGATTCGATATATTTTCTGTAATTGTCAATATTAAGCCGCAGATGCTCGCCGCGTCGGGTAATGGGATTGAGCATGACCACCGACGCCGTCTCGAGATCATCGCGATTGCGCAAATCCTCAAGAGTGCCGTCGGGACCGTCGGCTTTCATTACTATTTCATGTTTCAGACTCTCTATCTCATCGAAAATCCTTGATGATTCGCCACGCACTTCTGTAGCCTTACCGAGCCAAACGGCCGCCTTTTCGGGATTTTGCTCTGCCAGAGATTCCAACTGGCCATATATGGCATTGTTACGCAGACTTACGTTGGCATTTGTGCGCGACAATCCCTCCTCCACCTGTGTGAACCCGTCGAGCACATCACTCGATACATTCAACGCCAGCATGGCGGTGAGCACTATATACATCAGATTTATCATTTTCTGACGCGGTGAGAGCTTTGTGTTGGATTGTGCCATTTATCTTTTGGTGGAAATTAATAAGTCCGTTATGATTATTGGAAAAATCGCATGTCATTCCGCTGCCTGCTGCGAGGCAACTGTCGGTGAAGCGGGAGCGGCGGCAGGCGGAACGGAAGCGGCCGCCGACGGACCATACATATTGATGGTCATCGCCTGGAGCATCTTGGCGTAAATCTGGTTGAGCTGCTGCATGTGTGCAGTCATCTTTTCGCTCTCTTCACAGAAACGCCGGCTCTGCATGGCGGTGCTTTCATACATGCCGCATATCTCTTTTATGCCCTTATTGACACGGTCGATGGAGTCAAGTTGCGAGGATACGCTTTTAAGCTGTATCTCATAGATGGTGTTAAGTCCGGAGATATTGCGGTTGAGGTTCTGCATCTGCTCCACATATCCGGTGGAGCTGGCAGTAATATTTTCAGAGTTGTCGGTTATGGCACGGTAGCTTTCGAGCAACACCTCGCTCACGTGGTTCAACTTCTCGGTGGTCTGTTTCAGCCGGTTCATCTGCTCGGCTATCGCGGTCATCTGGTCGGCATAGTCACCTGAAGCCGACACCACATCGGCAGCACCTCCGCCGGCTACAGCCACAGAGGTTCCGGCTCCTACCGGCACACGGGCGTCCGCAGATACATTACCGGAAACCACCACTGTACCTCCGCCTCCGGCGCCTCCCATGGAAGGGCGGTCTTCGGGATTTTTGGTGGAAAGCACCGGGAACACCTCTTCCCAATGGTATTCGCGCGGCGGTCGGTCGAATGCCGTGAGTACGAACATGAGCACCTCGGTGCCCATACCGATGGACAGAAG
>CAJTRS010000011.1:35177-65182 GCA_910578805.1 uncultured Muribaculaceae bacterium
CCTCCGGGAAGATGCAGAATCTTGAACAGTGCGCCCCATATCACGATGGCAGCACCTATACTGTAGGCGAAGTTGAAAAACCGCTGTCCGCTTTCACCGGAAAGGAAGCGTTCAACACTGTTTTTATATCTTTTGATTTTTCCCATTGTTTCGGTAATGATATCTGTAAGTCAGGTTTATTATTGTATTCTCTCTAAAAAAATAACTTAGATTTATTTCTTGAGCTTGTTGCCTCGCGCAAAACCGATCTGAGACCGCACGCAGCGGAACCCTATATAAGAGCGTTGTTCGTTCTGGTATTCCCACATGCGTATGTCGGAACGAATGTTGTGGGCCACATCTTTCCACGAGCCCCCGCGCACGATCTTGCGCTTAAGCCTGTAAGGGTCTTCTTTTGCGGCGTCATAACGGTATTCGGGATTCATGTCGGAGGTAAGTTTGCTCACACTCTCGGTAAATGCCGTAGAGGTCCATTCGCTTACATTGCCTGCCATGTCATAGAGGCCGAAATCGTTAGGCGAATATGTTCCTACCCGCGACGTTATAAGATGTCCGTCCTGCACATAGTTGCCCTCCTGCGGCTTGAAGTTGGCATAGAAACAGCCTTTCTCTTCGGTAAGCGGCAGATCGCCCTCCCAGGGATATTTGTTATCATTCACACCTGCGCGTGCTGCAAATTCCCACTCGGCTTCGGTGGGCAGACGGAACGGCTCTATATACACGCCCTCACGTCCGAGCGAACGGCGCAGGAAGTCGGTGCGCCAGTTGGCAAACGCATTTGCCTGCTCCCAGCTTACGCCTACCACCGGATATTCGTTGTAACCTCCGTGAGAGAAGTACATGCGCACATAGGGTTCATTGTAAGCGTTCTCAAAGTCGTTGATCCATGCCGTGGTATCGGGATAGACATTGACTATATAGGTGTTTACAAAATCGTAATCACTGGTAAGTCCGCGCGTTATTGTCTCGCGAATAATCTCCCCGTTATCATTGAAATAAGCGGTGTCCTTGGAAATGACAGGCACATCGGTAGGCACGGGTTTGTCGGTGTTGTATTCGCGACGGGCCGGATTAAGACGATGCTTGCGCTTGGCGGCTTCGGTGTGGTTGTACGTCTCGTAACGGTAATTGAGCTGTTCGGGATCAAGCTCCTTGACACCGGTGATGGGGTTGATGCGATATACGCTTTCTATGGCCCGCTCCTCATCTTCATTGGCATTACGCCATGGAATGGGCTTGTTCCAGTTGAGATGCGGGGTTATGGGATTGCCCTCGCGGTCCTCCTCGATCTTGAACTCTTCATTGCCACCGTAAGCGGGATCAGCCAGACGCTCGCGAATGATCGAGTCACGCACCCAGAACACAAACTGCTTGTATTTCGAATTTGTCACCTCGGTTTCGTCCATCCAGAAAGCGTCAACGGAGATACCGCGAGGGTCGGCCGGCAGATTCCAGGCGCTGTCGGCTTCGGCAGGCCCCACTTTCATGGAACCGCGGCTCACGAGCACCATGCCGTAAGGTGTAGGCTCGGCCCATGCCGTAGCGCTCACGCCCGTCACTTCACCGCCCATGGAACTCCTGGAACCGGAAGCGCAGCTCACGGCTCCTAAGGATATAAGCGAAACAAGGATATAAAATGTCAGTTTTTTCATATTACATTATGCGGATACTCTTGTGTTTGTTCTTGTTTTTTCCGGAAAGGTTAAGTTTAAGACTGTAACCCAATATTATTTCATGGCTGCCACTGCTGGCTTTTGATATCGCCGATGTCGGGTAATCGAAACTGTAACCGATAAAGAATCCTTTGAATTCCGCTCCGAGCAAGGCTATGACCGAGTCATCGTACCGATAGCCTACCCCGGCGGTAAGGAATTTCTTGTAACGCACCCGACCTGTAATCTCGGCGCGGACGGAAGTGAAATCGCTCTTTACCAATACCGACGGCATCACTTCAAATAACGTGTTTTTAACCGGAATATTGCCGCCCCCCATAAAATAGAGAGTCCGGCGGAGCTGAAATTCATAATTTTTCGCACTTTCGCCCGATGACGAGGCGGAGCCTGATGTGGTGGAGCCGGTTTCATCACCAAATGTGATTGTGGGCGAATTGACATGTGTGCAGGACACTCCACCCCAGAAGTAGCGATGGGTATAGAACACTCCCACACCGAGATCAAGGGCATTGCCCGACACATCGGTCTGCGGAATGGCTTCATCGGTACCTTCATGATAATCGTCATCGTCAGGTATGTACACATCTGAGCCCTTGAACACCTCATTGGCAAAACCGATCTGCAGAGCCGCCGTCAGTTCTCCTTTCCACAGTTTTATCTTGTAACCGGCCTGCAATCCTATGGTAAGATTACGGAACAGTCCGGCCGATTCCTGCTGCGCCATAAGTCCGATGCCGAAACGCTTGTTAAACAATTTCAGCGGCATTGAAGCCGTGGCCAGAAATGTGCGCGGGGCATTGTCGATGCCCACCCACTGCAGGCGCGACCCTACCCTGATGCGAATACTGTCGGTGGTGGCTATGGCCGCCGGATTGTAATAGGAGGGCACTTCAAAGTACTGGGTGAGCTGTGCATCGGTCTGCGCCCCGGCTGCAAGCGAAGCACAGAGAGCTCCGACCACGACCAGACATTTCATCAGTGTTATTCTCATGGCTCGGATCATTCGAAATAAAAGGTCAGCACCACCATCTGCGAAGTGGCTTTTTTCAACGAACGGGTGATGTCCATGCGTCCCGGATCGTCCACCAGATCGGGCCTGTCATGCTGTATGACGTCCAACAATCCGAAACAGAACTTTATCTCGGGGTTAAACTTGAAATAAGGCAGATAGAAATCACAGCCAAAACCCACAGTAAGGAACACATCGGTGGATTTAAGCTTAAGAAAATCGCTCCTCTTCTTTGCCACATCGAACGCCGGCATAACACCTCCCACCAGATACGGACGGGCATTGCGGAACCGCTGTGCCGAAAATTTAATATCGATGGGAGCCACAATGTACGTGGATTTTATGTTCTGCGATTCGGCTCCGCCGTCCGTGGTATCGAGCATCTTTATCTCACGGTTGCCGAAATACATGCCCGGCGAGAAACGCAGGTTGAAATAATCGTTGAGCCGGAAATCGACAAGACCGTTTACGCAGAACCCGGGCGAGAACGCCGGCTGCTCCATGAACCACGTGCGGCCGCCCTCTGTCACAAATCCATTGTGAGTGAAGTGCAGGTCCTGAGTGTGAACTCCAACCGAAAATCCAAGATGCCAACGGCGCATGTCGGCATACGGGCGGTTGTTGAGCTTGTTGTTGAGTTTCTGGGCTGATGCCGCAAACGGCGAGACGGCCATCGCGAAGACAGCCATCATCAATATTATGTGACACAGTTTTTTCATATCGTCAATATCTTAACGAAAGTCCCCCGTTAATATTGCCTGCGTCGATGCAATAGGTGGACAAGAATCCGTATCTTTGCACAAAGACCCTTACGATGCCTTCGATTCATCTGTTCAATCCCGAAAACGATCTGGCTCTCGCAGCCAACGACCCCAACTATACTCCGCCGGCAGCCGCACTCCGACTGAGACATGCCGCCGCACTGCTACCCATGTGGTGGGCCCGAAAGGGCGATGTGATACTCATTCCGGAAGGCGATATGGCCGACGAGGCACGATCACTGCGCGACCGGTACGGACTTCACGGCGAACCTGTATCGCAGGCTCCTACAGGATTCTGTCCCGAGCCATGGGGCTGGAGCCTCTATACACGCCGACTGTTTTCACAGGCAGGAGTTGAACCGCAACTGCTCCCCTCTTCCGAAAAGCTCCAACTTCTGCGGGAACTCAGCCACCGCCGCACGGCCATAAAGGTGCACCGGCAGCTGCAAACACCCGCCCACCTCATACCGATAGAAGCCTTTTCGCTTGAAGAGGCGGCCGAAGCCATAGCGAGATGGGGCCGGGCCGTCATAAAACTGCCATGGTCAAGCAGCGGACGGGGGGTGATTTATTCGGCCGGCATACCGCAAAAGACACTGCATGAATACATTCGAGGAATCATACACCGGCAGGGAAGTGTCATGATAGAGCCATGTTTCGACAAAATCCAAGATTTTGCCACATTATTCTACTGCAACGGCACAACGGTAGAATACCGTGGCATATCGGTGTTTGCCACCGACTCCCGCGGCTGCTACTGCGGCAATCTGCTCATGCCCCAGAAATCTCTTATAAAAAAGACAGGATATGACATAAGCAAGGTGATACCGGCTATTGAACAGGCGCTTACCACAACATTAAGCCACCACTACCAAGGGCCTTTGGGAGTTGATATGCTCACTTACCGCGGCTCGAACGGGACAGTGGAATTAGCCCCCTGCATAGAGGTAAACATGCGCAACACCATGGGGTTCGCGGCCATGCACATGGCCGCCACTCTCCCCTGCCATGACAACCATATGGTCCTTAGCGTATCGCCGGAGGGGATCAAAATCACGCGTGCTGACGACCGATAACCTATATCAGTCAGGAAACCATCTTGAGCATGTTGGCCAACAGATGCAACGGAAGCCCCATCACGTTGTAGAAACTACCTTCGATGTGCTTTACCCCCACGGCACCTATCCATTCCTGAATACCATAGGCACCGGCTTTGTCAAGAGGCCGGAAACGGTTCACATAGTAATCGATTTCGGAATCGGAGAGAGGAGCGAAAGTAACACGTGTCACGGCCGAACGGCACACTGAACCGCCGTCCCACTCCACATTGATTCCGGTGACCACCTCATGCGTACGCCCCGAAAGACGCCTGAGCATGTCTTTAGCCTCAGCCTCATCAACGGGCTTTCCAAGAACTTCGCTATCGATTATCACCACGGTATCGGCAGTCACCACCACCTCATCGGGGAGCATCACTGTGTCTTTATAATGAATTCCCTTGCGACGGGCGAGCATGGGAGCCACGTCCATGGCCGGCATGCCGGCCGGGAAAGATTCATCGACATCTCCGGCTCCGCGCACATCAAAATCCACCCCGAGCTGTGACAGCAACTGACGGCGGCGCGGCGAACCGCTGGCAAGCACTAAGTGCCGCCCGCGGAGATTCTCAAAAAAACCACAGTCACCCATCACCAGCCGAAAGCATTTTCATGAGTAAGCCACTGCCCGCGGGCGCGCAATATCTGCTCAAGCAGGTCGCGTCCCACACCATAACCTCCATTTACGGGTGATATATAATCGGCAATCTCCTTTATGTCGATACAGGCATCGGCCGGAGCCACTTTGAGACCAACGCACTGCATTGGTTCGTAATCGGGCACATCATCGCCCACATAAGCCACCTCGTCGGGTGCAAATCCACGGGCACCGATCCATGCCGTAAGAGGCTCCACCTTACGGGAGGCGCCGGTGTAAATGTCGGTTATTCCGAGCGCGCGGTACCGGTTTTCGACACCGCGGCTCACGGCTCCGGTAATAATGGCGATTCCAAGTCCGCATTTAACGGCCAACTGCAGGGCATATCCGTCCTTGATGTTGACCATTCGGAGCGGCTCGCCCTCAGCCGAGGCCGGAATGGTAGAGGGTGACAACACCCCATCAATATCGAAAACCACTCCGCGTATCTTTTTCAAATCATAGTTTATGGCACTCATTATGTATATATGTGATATTATAATAATCCATTATACTTTGCGAAAGCATCTTGTAGAGAGCAGCCTCACGGTCTGACAGCATCTGCATGTGGAGCCGCATCACTCCGGTGTCGCCACGTACCGCGGGTCCGGTCTGAGCCTGCGCCGGAGGCACGAGCGCCGACTTTCTCACGGTCTCTTCAATAAGAGGCCTGAGTACAGACAGGTCAACTCCCGCCTCGCGATGAAGGATATCATCGGCAACAGCCCACAAATGATTCACGAAATTACAGGCAAACACAGCAGCAGCGTGAAGTTTGCCGCGCTTTGCGCCATCGGCCTCATAGACCCTGTCGGACAAAGCCCCGGCCAACGACCGCAACATGCCGAGAGTGCGTTCATCGGTTCCCTCGACAAACACCGGTATCTGTCTCCAATCGACAGACACCCCTCTGGAGAAAGTCTGCAAAGGATAGAACACACCGTAGGACGATGTGACCGGAGCAAATACAGCAGCATCTACACTGCCCGACGTATGTGCCCAGACAGCACCGGGCCGCACCTGTGGAGCCATGCTTACAATCGAGCCTATGGCATCGTCCTTTACCGCCACAAGATAGAGATCGGCATCGACCGGTATGGAATCCATGTCGGCTACAGGCACGGCTGCGGCAAGATTTCCGGCAAGTTCCCCCGCACGCTCCAATGAGCGGCTATAGACAGCCGTGAACCTCACGCGCCCCGACCTCTCGAGAGCAGGCGCCATGGAGGAGGCTACGTTGCCCGCCCCGATCATCACACAAGTCAGTCCACGGCTGGGTTCCATCGGCCTATGTGAACTTTTTCCCAACACAATTTGGAGGTATCGACCGGACGTCGTTCCTCGTCTTTATGTCCGAAGGTCATTATGCACAGCACGGGCAGTGTCTCGGGAATACCGAGAAGCTCCTGCACATATTCCTCGGAGGGAATACCGTCGGCAGTAAACCGTCCGCGCACCTGAATCCAGCAACTTCCTATGCCAAGGTCCTCGGCCTGAAGCTGCATGTAGGCGGCCGCAATAGACGCGTCCTCCACCCAAGGGTCGGAGAGTTCGGGGCTGCCGGCAACCACGATGGCAAGCGGACAACGGCTGAGGGGCAAAGCTCCCGCGGGCTTGCACTGCGCCAGCCGATCGAGCATCGCGCGGTCATCGACAGCTATAAACTGCCATGAGCGGCTGCTTTTGGAGGTAGGAGCCAACAGTCCTGCTTCAAGAATAAGTTTCACATCTTCGGCCGCTATAGGCTCAGAGGTGTATTTACGTATGCTGTGACGGCGCACCAGAAGTTCATGAATATTTTCCATATCGGTAATTGTAAACGTAATTTTTTCGGTAAGCAAACACGCAAATTTAATGATTAATCTCCAAATACGCCACCACCGGACATGATTAACAGCCAATTTATTGGAAGTTACCTGCTTTATGATTATCTTTGTAATCAATACCATCAAAAGACCAATCAATAACATCACTCAATAACCAATGAACCGTAAACTACTACCAATCTACGCATTGGCATTTATGTCCCTTGCGTCGGGTTCACCCGATGCCGAGGCACAGAGCTATTGCACGTCGCCTACGCTCACGCGCACCAGCGGAGACCGTAAGCTCAACTCATTCAGCATTACCGACGGCAGCAACACCATCGATATGCAAGTGAACCAGAATGCCTACCGTGGTTCGGCCACATATTTCGACAAGACCGCATCGCGCCTGTCGGTACTGCCGGGCTCCACACTGTCATTCAGCGGTCTTGACTGGAGCGGCGCCTGGATGCACGGCTACGTATATGTGGACTATGATAAGGACGGTGTGTTCAACACCACACTCAATGCCGACGGCCGCACAAACGGCGAACTCGTAGCATACTCCTACTACAACACCGCCGACAGCGACGCCAATCCCACCGCACCCAACAGCCGCGGCGAGACAGCCAGCCGCAACGGAAGCGTGACCACAAGCAGCATGCCTTCGTTCACACTGCCGGCCAACCTGCCCTCCGGCGACTACCGCTGCCGCTTCAAAATCGACTGGAACTCACTGAACCCGTGTGGCACCACCATACCCTCCGATGGCGGCTGCATAGTGGATTTCATATTGGCAGTGGAAGCCCCCACCGACATGGAACTGCTTCAGGCTTCGGTATCGGGACGCACAGGCACAGCCAACCCCGGCAGCGAGAGTGTGGTGATAACATCAGTCAATTTAGTGACCGAGGGCACACTCAACCCGATAAAGGTGACTGAAATAGAAACGGCCTATACCGGAACAGCCACAGCCGACATAAACAATCTGCGATGGGTGTATTCGACAACTGCCTCAGCCAACGGCACAGTGGCCGCCGGACAACAGCAGTGCACTCCCTCACAGAGATTCACCCTCGACCAACCGCTGGAACATGGCGCAAATTATCTGCTGCTGGTTGCCGATGTTAATGAAAACGCCCCAATGGGCAACATGATCTCGACGGCCGTCAACAGCATAAAGGTCAACGGCAGTCCGATACAATTCACTTCAAACGGCACAAACGGCATAGAGATATCCGAGACCATAGACTATACGGCCGGCAATGCAATCTGGTTTGACACCCCCACATCGTCAACCGCCGGAACCGCCGCCTGGAACCGCAACGATTTCAGCAGCACAGACGTCAACCCTGACCAGGTGTGGGAACGCCAGTCGCTGCCAATAGGCAACGGATCGTTCGGCGGCAACATTCTCGGCTCTGTAAACCGCGAGCGCGTAGTGCTCAATGAAAAGACACTGTGGAAAGGCGGACCGGGCACAGGCGCCTCGACATACTGGAACATGAACAAGACTGTCAGCCCTTCGACTCTGTCTCAGATACGCCAGTACCTTGTAAACGGCAACACGGCATCGGCCAACACACTTGTACAGTCAAACTTCAAGGGCAACATCAATTATGACCGCTCGCGCTTCGGCACATACACCACAATGGGTGAACTGTATGTATCGACCGGAATCGATGAAAGCAAGGTGAGCGATTACAAACGTGTGCTCAATATGGACCGCTCTATAGTGGTAGTGGAGTTCAATGCCGACGGCACTTCATACCGCCGCCGCTATTTCAGCTCCTATCCTGACAGCGTGATGGTGTGGCGATACACATCGGAGGGCGCTCCACAAAACCTTACCCTGTCGTTCAACTGTCCGCAGATCATCAGTTCGGTTACAGCTACCGACAACGGCCTGCTCTACAACGGCCGAATAGACAACAACAATATGCAGTGGGCAATGCGCATAATGGTCCGCACCAACGACGGCGGCACCGTCAAAGCCGATGCCAATGCCCGTACAATCACCGTGACCGGCTCCAACGATGTGGAGTTCATACTTGCCGGCGACACCGACTATGTGATGAACTTCGATCCCGACATCACCGATGCCTCGGCCTTTGTAGGCGTCGATCCTGTGGCAAGTGTCAACAATATGGTCGATGCAGCTTCGGCCAAGAGTTATGACGAACTGTATGCAAACCATATAGCGGACTACAAGAATCTGTTTGACCGTGTGGACATAAAAATCAATCCTTCCAGGAAATTTGACAATCAGCCCACCCCCACCCGTCTGCGCAACTACCGCAACGGCACCCTTGACCATGAACTCGAACAACAGTACTTCCAGTATGGCCGCTATCTGCTTATATCCAGCTCCCGCGCAGGCAACATGCCGGCAAACCTTCAGGGCATGTGGCACAACAACATCGACGGCCCATGGCGCGTGGACTACCACAACAACATCAATCTTCAGATGAATTACTGGCCGGCCACCTGCACCAACCTGCTGGAGTGCTTCACACCGCTGATTGACTATGTGCGCGGTCTTGTCAAGCCGGGCGAACGCACAGCCACCGCCTATTACGGCGCACGCGGCTGGACCGCCCCGATATCCACCAACATATTCGGATTCACCGCTCCGCTTAACGCCACGGATATGTCATGGAACTACAACCCGCCCGCCGGCCCCTGGCTTGCCACCCAGATGTGGGAATACTACGACTATACCCGCGACAAGGAATGGCTGCGCGAGATAGGCTATCCGATAATCAAGTCAAGCGCCAATTTTGCCAGCGACCTGCTCTACAAGCATAACGGAACCTACACCAGCGCACCGTCATACTCTCCCGAACACGGCACCTGCGACCTTGGCGCCACCTACGCCAATGCCGTGACTCTCGAGGTGCTCTCTGAGGCAATACAGGCCGCCAAAATTCTCGGCACAGACGAAACTTCGATAGCCGAATGGCAGGACAAGATAGACAATCTGTATCCTTATCAGATAGGCCGCTACGGTCAGCTTCAGGAATGGTACAACGACATCGACACCTATAATGACCAGCACCGCCACACCAACCATCTGTTCGGTCTGCACCCCGGCACCTCCATCAACGCCCTTGAGGATACAGATTTAGTAAATGCCTGCAAGGAGACACTCAAACAACGCGGCGATGCAGCCACGGGGTGGAGCATGGGTTGGAAACTCAACCACTGGGCACGTCTGTTTGACGGCAACCATGCCTATACTCTGTTCCAGAACCTGATCAAAAACGGTACTGCCGACAACATGTGGGACCTTCACCCGCCATTCCAGATCGACGGCAACTTCGGCGGCACAGCCGGCATATCGGAACTGTTCCTGCAAAGTCACAACGGCCTGTTGCACCTGCTTCCCGCTCTTCCCTCAAGTTGGACCGACGGACATATTTCGGGTCTGCGCACCCGCGGCAATTTCGAGGTTGACATATTTTATTCCAACGGCAAACTTGACCGTGCCGTTATACTTTCAAATGCCGGAGAACCCTGCAAAGTGTACTACGACGGCAAGGAGAAGTCATTCAACACCGAAGCCGGAAACACCTATATAATAAGGTACAATCCCACCACAGATTCACTGGAAATGGAAATGTCATCGATCGATGACATTTCCTGTGATGTGGACTCCATGAATGTAAATGTGGTCCCGAACCCCAACGACGGTAATTTCAAGGTGGTTCTCAGCGGCGCACAGCGCGGTTTATTCAATATAAGCCTCTATTCCAAAGCCGGAAGCCTCATTGCCTGCATGTCGGTCAACAAGACTGAAGACCATGCGGAACTTCCCATGAACGTCAGTGCTCCCCACGATCTGTATCTTCTGAACGTGGAAAACCCCACTCTTAACGTATCGAAAAAGGTGATCATCAAATAATCAGCTGCCATTATTCGGCATAAATAAAAAGCGGCGCTGTATCGAAACCCGATACAGCGCCGCTTTTATATCTGACAGGCACAATAGTGCCAAAGCGTCAAACCGATTTTTTCTTATAAACCCATGCGTTGGGGTGACGGGCGGCGAATGATGAATCGGCCACACGGTAAGCGAATGCGGCGTCATAGTCATTGCCGGCGGCAACATACACGCGGTAACGGTCTTCACAGCGGAGCACTTTCATGGATTGTCCGTTGGATTGTGAGCGTATGAACCTGTCGGCTTCGCGCTCGCTCGCACATGAAGCGACAACAACGAAACAACTGTAGCGGTCGGCATCGGTATCAAGCATGTCGGCTGCCTCCACCACAGAGGGTACGGATACAGTAGGCACCGGAATGGGCAATGTGTCGGCAACAACCATCACAGGCTCCGATGAGGCTTCGGTCAGGCTGACAGATACGGGCGCCGAAAGTGACGGAAAAGAAAGCGAGGCATGATCAACCTTGCCGTCAACCGGCACCGGAGTGGAAACCGTAAGCCCTACACCCACCAAAAGCGCAGCCGCGGCCGCATAACGGGCCACCGACATGGCTACGCGGCGCACACGAAGCATGTGCGGGGAAGCATTTCGGATAATCTGATCATAATCAGTATCATCGGCGTCATGTGAAACTACCGGAAGAAATTCAATCACAGGCAGGCCGGCATACATCAGGGTTTCGACTCCACCGACAGCCGGGGTGAACCGAAAATCGCCTTCGCCATTGAGGCTGAAAGACCCTACCCGCGGCATGTCAAGCGAACCGCTTGCCTCAAGCATACGGCGCATGGCCTCTACGTCCTGCAATACAATACGGCGCGCGACATCGTAGGCGACGCACTCCTTGCGGGCTACCGATGATATCAGCATTCCGTCATCGTGGATAAGAGCGGAATTAAAACTGATATCGCGGCGCGGCGGCTCAATGGCTGCGCCTCTGCCCGATATACGTGCCGGAGAGAATTGCGCCACAAAGGCACCGAAACCGGGCACCACCACACAGTCATGGTGCACGATAAGATATTGAATATGTCGGATTATCGAATTCACGAATACAAATATAATCAGTTTTTTATATATACGTCAAATAAATGAGAAGTGTTTTGTCTTTTTTTCGACCCGGAGGATCATCGGAAAAGCTCCGTAATGGTGTCGATATCCATCATGTTTATGATTCTGAGACCATCAGGGGTGTAGTTGGGAGCCGGAAGTCTGAGCAGGTCGCCTATCAGGCGCTCGCGTTCCTGTGACGACAGTCTCTGGCCGGGCTCTATGGCCGAACTCCGCGCCATGGAAAACGCTATGCCGTCAGTTATGTCCTCCCACGCCGTCAGGCGTCCGTCGGCCATGTCGTCGATGACACGGAGCAACAGTTCGGAAGGGTTGCAGCCATCTACTATGGAAGGAACCGCATTAATGCTCCATGCGTTACCGCCCAGCGGTACGATGTCATAACCTGCCTGCTGAAGCCCTTGGAGTATATCCTGCAATACAGCGTCGCGGGCCGGATCAAGAGTGACAACCTCCGGAAACATCACCTGCTGCGAATGTGACTCGGCTGTGGCAAGCATACGCCGGTAATGTTCATAGAGGATTTTCATGTGAGCCCTATGCTGGTCTATGATCATCACTCCCGACATGGAAGCCGACATTATAAAACGGTTTTTTATCTGGATACTTGCGACTTCATCGACCTCTGCCCCGGAAGGCTCCGGAAGGTCAAGGGTGTCGGCATGAGTCTCGGGGCTATCAATGACATTGAGTTTGCTTCCGCGTTCGCCGGTAACGGCATCTTCATCTGACTGCATAAATCCGCTGTAGAGCTTTTCCCAGTCGTTAGCCACACCGGTGCGTCGCAGAGAATTGTCTCCGCCGAACCCGCCTGACGGCCGCGGTGCCGAGATCGCGGCCTCACGGTCGGCAAAGGGATTGTAAGAGGGGTCTATCTCTATGCCGTGGGAACCGGAGGTATTGGGATTGAAAACGGGAATCTCCGGAGCATCTGATGAATCGAAGTCTATGGCCGGACCGGCATTGAAGCGTCCGAGCGACTCTCGCACCGCCGCTGTCAGTATCTGCCATATTGCCGACTCGTTCTCAAATTTTATCTCATTTTTCGTGGGGTGGATATTAACATCTATTGTTTCGGGCTCCACCGTGAAGTTGAGAAAATAATTGGGCTGCATGTCCGACGGGATCAGGCTCTCGTAACACTGAAGAACCGCCTTATGGAAATAAGGGTGACGCATGTGGCGTCCGTTGACGGTAAGATACTGTAGCCAGTTGCGACGGCGGGCATGTTCGGGCATGCACACAAATCCATCGATGGTCACTATAGATGTCGATGTCTTTACCGGAATGAGCTGCTTTTCGAGAGCTTTGCCGAACAGATCGCAGATGCGATGCTTGAACGACGAACGCATCAGCGAATGCATCATGGAATCATTGTGACAGAGCGATATGTCGATGCCCGGATTGACCAAGGCCATTCGTTCGAATTCACGGACAATGTTGCTTAATTCGACAGAGTCCTTTTTAAGAAACTTACGACGTACCGGAACATTGAAAAACAAGTTTTTCACCATCATGTTGCTACCTGGGGAACAGGCCTGAGGCTCCTGACTCTCAACTTTTGAACCGTTGATGACCAGACGGGTTCCGATATCGGCTCCGTGCATCATGGTCCGGAGCTCCACTTGCGCTACAGCCGCTATAGAGGCTAACGCTTCGCCACGGAAGCCCATGGTGCGGAGCGTGAAAAGATCGCCGGCGGATTCAATCTTTGAGGTGGCATGACGTTCAAATGCCAGACGCGCGTCGGTGTCACTCATGCCTTTGCCGTCATCAACCACTTGAATCAGACTGCGGCCGGCATCACGGATTATAACCTGCACTCTTGTGGCTCCGGCATCGACGGAGTTTTCAACGAGTTCTTTCACCACCGAGGCCGGACGCTGTATGACCTCGCCGGCGGCAATCTGATTGGCCACAGAATCGGGAAGCAGACGGATTATATCGCTCATGGTGAAAATCTGAATAATTTGAAACGATGTCAGGTTTATTTTTCACCACAAAGTTACTACACGTTGAGCAAGAGCACAAACCGTGTTTTCAACATGCTTTTGACGGATTGTCGATAATTTGTAAATAACTTTTTGCAGCATAGCCGCCACAGTCATTCAACCGTCTCAGCCTCAACGACCTCAGAACCGGACTGCGCCACGGCGCTATCCGTCGGAGAAGCGCCGGCCTCCGCATTGTCATCTGCCGGCGGCATAGTCCGGAGTTGTTCCTCCGTTTCCGAAGTTTCATTCAGGTCTTCTTTGCCGGATTTCAATCCGGTCACCGGCCTTCGTGGAGACAAAGCCTCGGCAGGAGCCTTGGGGTGCGGCCGGCTGTCGGAGGGCTTGCGCACAGTATTCTCGGGAGTGAGCGGTTCGGCGCTGTCAATAAGTTCGATCATGCCCTCCGGCACCACAAATATATCAGCCGGCGTGAGTGGGCGCAGTGCTTCATACCACC
The DNA here is from genome assembly GCA_910578805.1 of uncultured Muribaculaceae bacterium. GTDB lineage: Bacteria > Bacteroidota > Bacteroidia > Bacteroidales > Muribaculaceae > Paramuribaculum. The sequence goes on from CAJTRS010000011.1 coordinate 49,629, forward strand.
GGAATTTAGGCAGAAAATAGGAGTTGCGTTTGGCAAGATACAGCGGTGTGACCTTCGAGTTGGTCTCAGGCCAGAAGTTTATGCGTTCGATCTGGTTAGCGTTGAAATATGCGTCCATGTAGCTGCTCTCCACATAGGCATATTTGTTGTATGATGAGTCACTCTCCATGGGAAACATGATCAACTCTACATTTCCGTCAACATAAAGACGACGAAGCGTGGAATCATTGAACCATGCCGTCATATCCTTTCCACTAAGCTGATTGTAGCAATCCTCCGCTATGTGCTCTGCGGCCACACCACCCTGCGGCAGGCGCGCCCAGTCAACGGTAGAGTCATTGAAGTGCACGTTGATACTATTGCCAAACAGTTGTCGCGTGCCGCTCCACACCACCGGATTGCGATACATATACATTATCGAATCACGCTCGGTGACGCTGAGCGAATCGCAGATCCCTTGTAGATCACGCCGATAGAAACGCACTTTGTGAAACACATTGGTCACTTTTGTGGAATCGGACAGGTCAATGTAGGCCGTAATGCTGTCGCCGTGGAGATATAGAGTATCGGCCTTGGAATATTCCTTGGCCACGGCATGACCGGTAACGAATGTGCTGTCACGCGCCTCATCAAAAAATCCGTAATCGCCCTGCACCGAACTGCTGCGCAACGAATCGGTAAGAATCATGTTGCCGAACGCCTCGCCATACTGTTTCTGACGGTCGTAAAAGAGCGTGTCGCCGGTCAGCCGGTTGCCACGCCTGGTAACCACAGTGGAACGCCTGTAGAGATCGGCCTGTCCGTTGTCGGTGTTATATATGCCCGAAGAGGAGTATATAACACCATCGGAATTTATCACTTCACTATCACTCACGAGTTCGGCTATGTGTGTGGCCGTGTTGTATTCAAGTGTGTCGGTGTTGATATACAATGTATCTTTTTTCTGACGGCTCGTAAGATGGACATCGAAATAGAAAAAGGCGTCTTTCGTCTGCGGATAGTATTCGCCTATACGTGAATCGAGTCTGTTCTGCAGATCGGTCAACACGCCCCCCACCTCATAATAACCGAAGTCCTGAGCCATGTCATAGTTGAACACATCGGTCTCGAGCTTGACATCGCGGTTTATGAGCCGCACTTTTTTACCCTCTTGAGCATAAAGCACGGCAATTTCGTCCACGCCGTCATAGTTTAGTTCATCGGCATATACAAACAATGTATCACCCTGCTCCATTCTCACGTTGCCGAACGCGTCAACCGAGTTGACGGCGTCGTAGAAAAACGCACTGTCGCAATACATGTACATACCCCCTTTGCGAAATTTCACATTACCGGTAAGCACCTGATACTGCTCTTCAGGAGGCAGGTTGGATATTTCATTGTAATGAAGTCGGTCGGCATGCTCCAGAAACACCTTGTCGGACTGGTTGCGGTCGGCCGACGGCACTGTGGGCCGTATCTCGGAACGCGGCCGTCGCTGTGGGTGATGGTGCTGCCGTGACTGCTGAGCGCCAATAATCATAGGCAACCACAATAAAGACATGACAACAACAGCCATTACCGAACCCAAGCGGCTCTTGGACGATGGCCGGATTCCTCTCTTCATAAAAAAAGCGGGACTAATCTGTTATCGTAAACAATCATCATACACACAAGACACCCCGGCCGGCTATTTCGATGCAGCCTCCTTGTCCTTGATCCACCCTTTGTGCTGGAAGTCGCAGTTGCGCCAACCTTCCTCTATGCGCACATAAGTGTCCCGTATCTTTTTTTCAAGCCAGTTTTTCAGCAAATTCTCGCGCAGGGAGTTTTCATACATGTCCTTTATTGTCTGATAGTCATCGGCAATATTGGCTTTATGGGCATCAATACGATCGGTAAGTTTCACCAAGGCCACAACCTCTCTATTAAGCTTGGGGTCCATCATTACAAACGGCTTCGATACCTCTCCAATGGCCATTGTGCTGACCATCTTGGCCACTTCCTGCGGCAATTCCGACATTTCAAACCGAGGGGTACCGTTCTGCTGGTTCACCATCATACCGCGGTTATTGCGTGTGTCCTTGTCCTGCGACACATAGGCCACCGCCTCCTCAAATGTGAATTTCTTATTATCGATCATGTCGGTGCGCAACGAATCCAGACGGTTGATGGCGTCGGTGAGATCATTGTCGGACACACGCGGGCGCAACAATATGTGGCGGGTGTTGATCCTGTCGCCACGCTTTTCTATGAGCTGTATGATATGGTATCCATACTGACTCTCCACTATTTTCGACACTTTTTTGGGGTCGTTGAGATTGAATGCGACAGCGGCATACTCGGGATCGAGGTGTCCGCGCCCCATGAATCCCACTTCTCCGCCACGCACTGCGCTCTCCTTGTCTTCGGAGTAAAGAATGGCCAAAGTGGAAAATTCGCGCTTACCCTGATTGACCAGCTCGGCATAGTCGCGCAGACGGGCTTTCACATCTTCGATCTCCTGGCGCGGTATCACGGGATTAAGCGTAAGTATCTGCACTTCCACTTGTGTAGGCACATATGGCACACTATCGGAGGGGAGACCGTCGAAATACTTGCGCACATCGGAAGGTGTGGCTTTAATGTCCTTGGTGAGCGACTGCTGCACCATTCGCACGCGATAGGAATTTCGCACCATCTCAGTCATGGACTCACGCATTTCAGGCATGGTTTTGCGGAAATACTGCTCCATTTTTTCCTTCGAGCCGAGTTGTGTGATATAGAAATTCAACCTCGCATCGACTTCGGCCATAACCGAAGCATCGGGAACTTTCACCGTGTCAAGCTCCGCCTGATGGAGATATAGTTTCTCGATGGCCATGCGCTCGGGGATTATGCAGTAAGGGTCACCGTCAAGCGACATCTTTTCATACTGCATATTGTTATATTGCTCTTCGATCTCTGATTTCCAGATAGGCTGGTCGCCTACCACCCAAGCCACTTCTTCGGCCACATTGTTCTGAGCTACAGCCGTAAGTGAGACTACGGCATATGCTGCGGCAAGAAACAATCCTGATATTTTCACGTTAAGGGGTAGATTTTATATGAATTTACATTTTCCGCCCAAAATTACGATTTTTTGCCAACTATTTATGCATTAAATCTGTGAAAATAGACTAATTCGGCCGTTTTCGCCGGCACCGTCCTATCAGCGCAAAGTGTCTATCACCTTGCCGTTGACCTTTACGGCATAACGGGAACTGAGTTCATCAAGCCAGGCCTGCTCAAGTTCCTGCTGATATTTCTGGCTTACGGGACCCTTTATATCGGCAGCTTCAGAGGGTTGCTCAAGCACTTGTCCGGCATAAGCCCTGTATGAAGTCCATCGGCCGGAGAGGTTCGGTTCGGGTCCGGCGAAAGCCAGATGGTCCACCACGGCGTTATCGCCGCGGCCTGCTATCACCTTCTCGATCTTAACATCGGTGCCGAACTGTTTGCGCAATGAGCTGACAAGTTCCGAAGCGTCGATATCCGAAGTATTGAGATAACTTAGCGCCGCATCGGCCAAAGAGTCGGACTTGGCAGCGATAATATAACCTTTGTAGTGAGGCTTGTCCCACACAAACTCATCACGATGGGCAAGGAAACATTTCTGCAACCCGTCATGATCCTTGTTGGCCCGATCCCACACCTTGCTATTGCTTATCTCACAGAGCAACAATCCGTCACGATATTCGTTGAGCAGATTGGCATACTGGCTTTCGCGATCCGGAAGCGTGGCCACAAAGTGATCCATTGCCTTGGCATAGACAAGCTCTTTTATATGGTTATCGACAACTTCCGCGGCGGCGGAAGGATCAGCTATATCCACACCTTCAAGAGCCGAGGCGAGATCGGCTGATGTAACTTTTTCCACCTTATGTCCGATCTTAAACAGTGTAAGCGCGGCAGCGGTGAGACGCTTTCGAGCCTCATCATTTATGCCTCCGCATTGCTCCAATATGCCATGCACACGTCCGGTTGACTTCCATTCGATTTTCGAACGTGCCTGCCGCATATACTTGTCAAGAGTACGGTTTATGATTATCTCTTCGCGGTCATCAGACAACACCCGATCACGCAGCTTGTCCTTGAGTTCATCGAAAGAGGCCACATCACGACGACCTTCGCACAATATTATGTGATAACCAAACGGAGACATCACCGGCTCAGACAATTCGTTTGCCGACAGGCTGAACGCGGCTTTTTCGAAATCGGGCACCATCATACCTGGACCGAACCACGGAAGGTCGCCACCGTTGCTCTTGCCTGAAGGATCGTCAGTCTCACGCGACGCCACTTCGATAAAATCGGCCCCGTTTTTCAGCAGACCGTATATGGAGTCAATCTGAGTTTTCTTTACAGCGACAGCTGCGGCGTCAAGCCCGTTGGTGAGTTTCAATATGTGGCGCGCCTTTACCTCTCCGGGAGCCTTGCGCTTAGCCTCGACCTTTATCAGATGGTAGCCCCATCGTGAGGGTATCACATCGGAAAACTGCCCCGGCTCCATGCGGAAAGCCGCGTCCTCGATAGCATACACCGGAAGTCGTCCACCGGAGATATATCCCATATATCCGCCGGTTTTTTCACACGTTCTGTCGGCCGAATACTTGCGGGCGAGCTGTGCGAAGTCGTCACCGGCCTTGAGGCGTGTGTGAAGACTGTCGGCCAAAGCGCGCTCGTTGCGAGGCAATATGATGTGACTGATGGCCACATTCTCCACGACGTGCGAATAGGCCACCCGGGTCATGGAATCGGTTACAGCCTCATCATGCAGATACGGGGTCACCAGCTCTTTCTGAAACTGGTTGTAATCCTTTACAAATGAAGCCAGCGTATCGACACGCGCATCACGTGCTGCCCTCACCTTCAGCTTATAGTTGACAAACATTTTCACATATTCGTCAAGCGATACCGGCTCGGCCTGCTGCTCGGCATTCTTATTATATAGATACTGAAATTCACTTAACCGCACATCTTCACCGGCTATGCTGATGACTACGGGATCGTTTTTTTTACCTGCATCGCCGGTGACCGGCATACATACGGCGGCGAGAAGAGCTAATGCAACAGCGTGCTTTTTCATCAAAATAAATAAAAATAAAAAACAGATACGAATATATAACGCAGCCATAGGCCAATTATTACATATCCGTATCTTATTATGAAAACATGTCGCCGGTCCATTCACTCCCCGGACCGGAACATTGTCACTGGTGCGACGAGCTGTAGTTTGGCGCTTCGCTTGTTATGGCCACATCATGGGGGTGGCTTTCGGCCACACCGGCATTGGTGATGCGCGTGAATTTGGCATCATGAAGACGCTCGATATCCGGTGCCCCGCAATAGCCCATACCTGCCCGCAGTCCGCCGAGCATCTGATATACCACTTCAAAGAGATTGCCTTTATAGGGCACTCGGGCGGCAATACCTTCGGGCACGAGTTTCTTGACATCGGACTCGCTGGCCTGGAAATAACGGTCCTTCGAGCCTTTTTCCATGGCTTCAAGCGATCCCATTCCACGGTAAGCCTTATATTTTCGGCCATTATATATAATGGTGTCGCCGGGCGATTCCTCCACACCGGCAAGCATGCCTCCAAGCATCACACAATAGGCGCCCGAGGCAAGTGCCTTGACAATGTCGCCCGAATAACGGATACCGCCATCGGCAATCAATGGCACTCCGGTGCCTTTCAGAGCCTTGGCCACGTCATAAACGGCACTTAGCTGCGGCACTCCCACTCCGGCAATGACGCGGGTGGTGCATATGGAGCCGGGACCTATGCCCACCTTCACACCGTCGGCACCGTTATCAACCAGATAACGGGCCGCGTCGCCGGTGGCGATATTGCCCACCACCACATCGATCATGGGGTATTTGGCTTTTACGGCCTTGAGCACGCTGACCACGCCTTTGCTATGGCCGTGGGCCGTATCGATCACGATTGCATCGACACCGGCGGCCACAAGTGCATCGACACGCTCCATGGAATCGGCGGTCACGCCCACTCCGGCGGCCACGCGCAGACGTCCGTATTCGTCCTTGCACGCGTTGGGTTTATCCTTGGCTTTTGTAATGTCCTTATAGGTTACCAATCCCACAAGATGTCCTTCGGAGTCAACTACCGGAAGCTTTTCGATCTTGTGTTCCTGAAGTATCTGCGATGCCTCTTCAAGATCGGTGGACTGATTGGTGGTCACCAATCCTTCGGAAGTCATCACTTCCACCACCGGACGTGAGAGGTCGCGCTCGAAACGCAGGTCACGGTTGGTAACAATGCCCACAAGCTTCTTGTCGTCATCAACCACAGGTATGCCGCCAATGTGATATTCCTCCATCATTTTCAGAGCATCAAGCACAGTGGCACCGCGCTTAATGGTCACCGGATCGTAAATCATGCCGTTTTCGGCACGCTTTACGGCATGAACCTGTCGAGCCTGCTCGTCAATGCTCATATTCTTGTGGATCACGCCGATACCACCCTCACGCGCTATGGCTATGGCAAGGGCAGCTTCTGTCACGGTATCCATGGCGGCAGACACCAACGGAACATTGAGAGTGATGTTTCTGGAAAACTTGGTCCTGAGATTTACATCTCGCGGAAGAACTTCGGAATAGGCCGGGATCAGCAGGACATCATCGAATGTCAAACCGTCCATTTTCACTTTTTCAGCAATAAACGACATAAGACTATCTAATTAGGCTTTAAATTTATTGCATGCAAAGTTAATCAAAATTATTGGATTTTTGGCGCAGTGTTGTTAATTTTGCATCACTATGATATACCTGTACCGCATATACCAGATATTGCTGATGATTCCGGTGCTGACATTGGCCACGATCCTTGCAGCGTTACTTACGGTGGCGGGCTGCGCGCTCGGCGGCGGCCGCTGGTGGGGATATTATCCTGCCAAACTGTGGGCCAGACTGTTTTGCATCATGACTTTTGTGAAGGTGACCGTGAAAGGCCGCGAGAACATAGACCCGCACACGAGTTATGTGTTTGTGGCCAACCATCAGGGGGCTTACGATATATTCAGTATCTACGGTTACCTGAACCACAATTTCCGCTGGCTCATGAAGAAGGGACTGCGCTCGATACCCTTTGTGGGCTACGCCTGCGAAAAAGCCCACCATATATTTGTGGACAATTCCACACCGAGTGCCACCCGCCGCACGATAAAGCGTGCGGAGTCAATACTTCGCGACAGCATGTCGGTGGTAGTGTTTCCTGAAGGATCGCGGTCTCGCACGGGAAAGATGCGTCCGTTCAAGCGCGGAGCCTATTTTTTGGCCGACGAATTCAACCTCCCGGTAGTGCCTGTGACCATCGACGGAGCTTATGATGTGATGCCTCGCGGCACAAGGCTACCCCACTGGGGTCATATAAAGCTGACAATACATGAACCGATAGTATCGGCAACCGGAGATTTCGACTCCGCGGGTGTAATGAAGGCTTCGTATGAAGCAATCAGGGAGTCTCTTCCGGAAAAATACCGTTGACAAGATTACAACTTTAGAGGTCACGCTTTGTTATACCTAACGGTAATCAGACGTGACATTGACATTTTGGCAGATTTTGTGTCAGACTTCGGGTTTGGCACAGAATATGCAGTATATCATTATGTGATAATAAAAAAATTATACTCATAACTCAATAAAATCAAACTTTAAATTCATTATGGAAATCAAACCGTTAGCAGACAGAGTGCTTATACTTCCCTCGCCCGCCGAGGAAGTGACAGTAGCAGGCATCATCATTCCCGATTCGGCAAAAGAAAAACCCCTTAAGGGCACAGTGGTGGCTACAGGACAGGGCACAAAGGACGAAGAAATGGTGCTGAAAAAGGACGATACCGTAATCTACGGCAAGTTTGCAGGCACAGAAATAGAATTTGAAGGCGTGAAGTATCTGATCATGCGTCAGAGCGATGTTCTGGCGGTTATCGGCTGAATCAACACCCCCTAAACCGCTTCAGAATCCTTTATAATCAACAACGATAAAATATTTACTATTATGGCAAAAGAGATAAAATTTGAAATCAAGGCTCGCGAGGAGCTCAAGAAAGGCGTTGACGCATTGGCTGACGCTGTAAAGGTAACACTTGGACCGAAAGGCCGCAATGTAATCATCGAGAAAAAGTTCGGCGCACCTCACATAACCAAGGACGGTGTGAGCGTGGCTCGCGAAGTGGAACTCGAGGACCCGTTCCAGAACATGGGCGCCCAGTTAGTCAAGGAAGTTGCCTCGAAGACCGGTGACGATGCCGGCGACGGCACCACCACCGCTACCGTTCTGGCCCAGTCGATAATCAACGTAGGCCTCAAGAATGTGGCTGCGGGAGCCAACCCCATGGATATCAAGCGCGGTATCGACAAGGGTGTGGCTGTAGTTGTCGAAAACATCAAGGCCATGGCCGAAGAGGTGGGCGATGACTTCAAGAAGATAGAAGATGTGGCCCGTATATCGGCCAACAACGATGAGGCCATAGGCAAGCTCATTGCCGAGGCCATGAAGAAGGTGAAAAAAGAGGGTGTGATCACCGTAGATGAGGCCAAGGGCACCGAGACCACCGTTGACATAGTGGAAGGCATGCAGTTTGACCGCGGTTACATATCGCCCTATTTCGTGACCAATACCGAAAAGATGGAGTGCGAGATGGATTCACCTTACATTCTGCTTTACGACAAGAAAATATCCAATCTCAAGGACCTGTTGCCCATACTTGAGGCATCGGCACAGAGCGGACGCCCGCTTCTGATCATAGCTGAGGACGTGGATCAGGAAGCTCTGGCCACACTGGTGGTGAACCGTCTGCGCGGCTCTCTGAAGATATGCGCCGTTAAAGCTCCCGGATTCGGTGACCGCCGCAAGGAGATGCTCGAAGACATAGCCATTCTGACCGGCGGCGTGGTAATCTCTGAAGAGAAAGGCATGAAGCTTGAGAGTGCCACTGTCGATTTCCTCGGCCGTGCCGAAAAGATAGAGGTGAACAAGGAAAACACCACCATAATCAACGGCGCCGGCGCCAAGGACGCCATAGCAGCGCGTGTGGCACAGATCAAGGCTCTGATTGAAAACACCACCAGCGACTATGACCGCGAGAAGCTTCAGGAACGTCTGGCCAAATTGGCAGGCGGCGTGGCCGTGCTACATGTGGGTGCCCCGAGCGAAGTGGAGATGAAAGAGAAGAAGGACCGCGTAGATGATGCTTTGTCGGCAACACGTGCTGCCATAGCCGAAGGCATAGTACCCGGAGGCGGTGTGGCTTATATACGCTGCGTGGAGAAACTCGAAAACCTCAAGGGTGACAATGATGACGAGACCACTGGTATCCTCATTGTGAAACGTGCCATCGAGGAGCCTCTGCGACAGATCGTGGCCAACGCAGGCGTGGAAGGTGCCGTAGTGGTACAGAAAGTAAAGGAGGGCAACGGAGACTTCGGTTACAACGCCCGCACCGACTCATATGAGAATCTCATGGCAGCAGGTGTGATTGACCCGGCCAAGGTGACCCGCGTAGCTCTTGAGAACGCAGCGTCGATAGCCGGAATGTTCCTGACCACAGAATGCGTCATAGCCGATAAAAAAGAGGAGAATCCCGCTCCCGCAATGCCTGCACCCGGTATGGGAGGCATGGGCGGCATGATGTAATTCGGTCTCAGCAATACAATCAAATATGTAATAAAAAACACTCGCGGAAATACCGCGAGTGTTTTTTATTACATGCTATTGCTACAGGATTATTTAACCAGCACCTTTACGGATTCGCCGGTGGCATCGAAACGAACTATGTAGAGTCCTGTAGGCCATGAAGAGCAGTCGATCTGCTCAAGACCCTGGCTCATGCGGTAGCTGCCCACTTGCGATCCGAATGTGGAATATACGCTTATGTCAGATACGACAGACGATGCAACACATAGAGTGCGCGTCCCGTCTTCCACCCAGACTCTGGACTCATCGCTACCGTTATCATCGGTCACATTTCCTATGCCTGAAAGTTCTCTAAGCACATATTTTATACCGTTGTAAGCATCAAGTTTTCCATAACCGGCATTGTTGTTTGGCTCGGCGCCGGTAGCACTGTCAAGCACCGATGTCGCGCGTATTACATCGCGGGCTTCCTGTACAGTCAGGTCACTCTTGGCCTGTAGCCACAAAGCCATTGTTCCGGCCACAACGGGTGCCGACATCGAGGTACCGATATTGAGATTGTAATAGTAATCGATTCCGTCGCTGTCATATGTGCGGTCAATCATCGATCCGGCACTGTTTGAGTCCATGTTATAACGATTCATTGCCGATATCACAAGTGCTCCGGGAGCAAGCACGTCGGGCTTCATGCGGCCGTCAACCGTTGGACCCTGGCTGGAGAAAAACGATATTTCTCCTTCGGGCAGTTCATCGGGGCCATAACCCTCGATAGTATAATATTGATCCGAAGGATCTGTATATATCGGGAATGCGAAGCGTGAATTGTAGGAACCTACGCTGATTACATCGTCGCTCACACCGCCGATCTCACCAACGGTGCAAGCTGTATCGCCGCCCGTCCAGCCCCGGAAACCGCCACTGACAAATTCGAATCCTGCCAGATTCCACATATTGACCGTACCTCCGTCCTGACCGGTGACGATAAGACCAATATTGCGTGTGGTACCTACAGAATTGATATAACACTCTATATACATATTGGGAGCACCGTGATAAGGGTCGTCGGACGGAGCCACATGGAAATAGCAGTCCACATTATTGCTCAAAACTTTGGAGACAGCGTTGGTAGATGTCGAGGACACGGCTCCCGAACGCTCCAATATCTTACCTTTATTGTCGGTAACGACCAATTCCACAGAGAATTCAGTACCAAGAGTGCCCCATATATCAACCGCAGTGTTCTTGTTGGAGGCCATGGGGATTCCAAGCAATGTCTTTAGCTGAGTATCACTTGAGGTAAATGTCTTGGCCACATGCATTTTCGACATTCCTTCATTGCCGGCTGATCCTACGATAATGCGACCTGGAGCCGCAACTGAGGCAAAGAATCGGTCGAGTGTGGAAGTGCCGTCATGGGGGCCTACGTGCGAGCCAAGACTCATATTTATGACACAAGGCTTGCCCACACTTTCGGCATAGTCAAATATATACTGTACGGCATTGGGGATATCGACAGTGCTCTGACCGAAGCTGACAAACACGATATCGGCATCGGGGGCAACACCGTAATAGGCCGTATTTTTATCTCCTCCAGCGGCAATACCGGTAGTGTGCGAGCCATGATATTGTGTCGGTGAATCGGTTTGCGCCGCGCGAATCTCGTTTTCAGTGACATATTCCGCTCCGTACCCGAACTTGGCCGGGGCATTGCCACGACCGTTCTGATTCCAGATACGCTTCACACGAGATGTTTTGCCGTCAGCACTACGGAAAGCCAGATGATTATATTCCAGGCCGGTATCTATGATACCGATCACCACATCTTTACCTGTGTAGGGAATTGGCAATTCTTTTTTTGAATTGGTATGGATCATATCGATACCGGACTTATCGCGGGCCACGTCCATACACAGATGCACCGGAGCTCCCATTTCCACATAACTCACATCGTCGAGTTCGCTTACGGCTCGCAATGACGCCACCGGCACTTCGGCGGTGGCCATGCCATCAAATGTCATGAACACCTTTCCACCAAGTGCGCGCACCTGATCAAGCGCCTTTTCATCGTTGAGATTTATAAACACCTTTACCGTCTCGGTCTCAATCTTAACGGTGTCGTCAAACGATTTCAACATCGTGGCCGTGCAGCCGTTCTGTCTCAATAACAAAGCTTCAGCATTAGGCGATAGCTTCTGGGCATAAGCCCCAAAAGTCATCAAAGCCGAAAAAAGTGAAATTAATACTGCTTTTTTTCTCATAAATATTATTCTATAGATCCCACATAGTTGAATATAACCTTCTCAGGAGTTCCAAGATGTGTTCCCATATAATTGTTATAATAGTTCTGTACCTCAATAAAAAGTTCTATTGTGCCGTCAGCATTATTTATGAATTTCATAGTTCCGTTGTCGGCGCAATTCTTATAGTTTGAATTAGGATCATTTTCGTCATATCCCGATAACTGGAAACCGCCGAGACGCAGTTCCCAACCTGCTGTTTCGGCAAGGTTGAATGTACCCTGAGTGGATTTAAACAAATCATCTGTGAAGACTATACGCACTTCTTCCTCTCCGTTGAGATAGTCATCGAGCGAGAACCGCAGGGTTGTTTTTCCAGAATATGAAGAATATGATTTATACACGTCGGTGATTTTTGCATTGAATTCATTCTGCGATGAATCATAGTAAAACATTTCGTTTCCATACTGCTTTGCAGGAATCATGGCGTCAAGCGATTCTACATCGGTGGGGCGGCCAACATAATTGGCAGTCACGACAGTGCCGTTGTCAAACGTAGCCTCAAGATTTATTGTAACCTGATTGTTCTTGTTGTTGATCTTTGTGGTCAGACGTCCGGAGGTTACTGCTTCAAGTATCTCTTCGGCTTGTCCGTCGGCATACTTGATGAGCCTCATAGAGTAGCTTTCGGTCTCTGTGGCCAGGTCGATATCACCGGCATAAATCTTCAAGGCCGAAACCTTCAGGTACATGCCATATTCACCGTCCACCAAACCTGAGGCATCGGTGGCCGACACAGTCCCGAAACCGAACTGGGTAGCCGCTCCCGTCTCGGCAGCCTTCACACGAAGCATTACGGGGATAGAGGGATAAGAGGCTGTATGACCATCTGAGGTTACGGTAAAAGCCTCTTCGGTATGCCGGTTTTCAAAATTGACCCGCTCCACATTTTCCACATTGTACTCCACAGTCGAGCCGTCTTTAAGAGTCACTATCATCAGTTCTTCATCGAGAGCATAGGCCCCTATTGTTGACACCGCGGCAAAAAGCCCGGCTAAAAATATCTTTTTCATTTCTTTAGAACTTTGATTGATTTACCGTTGATATTAAGAACATATATACCGGAAGAGAGACCGGACATATCTATCATGTTGCCATTGATACCACAGTTCATCTGCACACCAGATACGCCGAACACTTTGGCTCCATTTGCCGAACCGATACCGGAAACGAGCAATGTGGAACTGTCGATCCATTCAACGCTTATCGATTCGCCGTCGGATACTACATCACTTATGGCCGATAGCTGGTCGGGGTCATACATCAGAATCATCGGTCCGGTCCAATTACCATTGATACGGAACTGCATGTCATCGATAATACTTATATTGAATGTATAGGTATCGTCAGCATTCTTCATCACGCCCACAGAGCCGGATTCGGCCGGAGCATAATGATCCATGATGAGCGTACGCCCCTCCTCGAAATGCATGTAACGCGTGCCTGACAGATCGGTTGCGGTGAAATATCCTTTGGTCATCTTGTACGGCTCCATGGCAGTGTCCCATTTTTCGTCAACCACAGTGTAAGTGCCATTCTGAACATACTTCGTGCCCTGGGGCAAAAGGAATTCCAATCTCATAATATCACCTTCGGTCACATTGTCACGGCCTGCGGGAGAACCTATGTCCACGATAAAACGCTGACAACCGTTAGTCACACCATTGCTGAACGTACGGCACACAGGTATCTGAGCCAGATCAAGCTCCACATCATCTTCAAGAGTGGACAATCCGGGGTGACCATCGTCATTGGATTTATCATGGACAGGCACTTCGCCTTCAAACGAACCTTTCACTACATGTCCGAGCGTTGTCACGGCATCGACAGTTATGGCAAATACCCCGCTGCCCTTGTCTTCTATAACTATAGTACCGTCGGAAAGGTATGAGTAACCATATCCGTCATGATATTTCGAAGGATTGCGTTCTTTCACATAACAGCCCATGATCACAGTCGTGCCCATATAATCCATCTCCATACCTGGGAACCATGTATAACGATTGAAATTGCGTGCCACGGTATATGTACCAGGCTCAAGCGTAGCGTTTTTGGGATCACTGAACAATTTGCCGAACACCTGAAGAGCCAGACTGAAGCCGTCTTCGGTCATGCCACCGGTTTCCGGATCGAACGAATGATCATAAAGATTGATATACATGGCACCGGTATTACTTTCAAACAGGTTGCCGTCATAATTGGCCATCGCACCGGCAGTAAGTTTCAGATCGAGATTCATGCGTATCTGGTTATAGGTCGATGGAGGCAGCGTGCCGTCATCAAACTCCACGACTCCTGAAAACGACATCTCGGTCACAGTTGCCCCGTTCTGTACATTAGCCTTGAGCGTATAGGTCCCATTATCCGAATTTACCACCTTTATATCACCAACTATCGGATAGACATCGGAATCAGGCTGCCCGTTTGCATCATAATACTCCACATACGAAAAATCCGGATCATATGTCATCGACGTATATTCCGATGATGCTTTATAGTCCCCGGAAGGCAATACTACCGGTGATGATTTCGGACCATAAATATCCAAGCGCAGGACAAAGCCGTTTTCCAGCACAGGGCCGTCCTCTTTTGACCAACTCGACTTGATCTTGTCTGTGAACAACATATAAAATTCGGCCACTTCTTCGTCAATTACATCGTAAGAAGCCGCCAAACATTTGATCATCGTGGAAGGTAACGATACAGCCCGCGATTCAGCTCTGGTCTGTTTTGCTGCCTGCTTCTTCGCAATACCGGCCGACAGACCTCCGGCAAGAAATGTCGATAAAAATAATGTTAGTAAAAATCTTTTCATAATATCTTTATAATTTAGTGTTTCACTATTACTTTCACAGCCTGTCTTCCGGGTATGGCTACAATATACATGCCATTATCCATCGAATTAAGATCGACCGTCACTGTTGATTCCATCAACCGGTAGGTGCCTAAACAGACACCCTTAATATCATATATCGATACATGATCTATTTCTTTTCCGGAAACCGTGACTATATTACCGTTAAAACTGAACACAAAATCATCGGCTGCAATATCCTCCATATCGGCACTCGGACCTTTTGTGAAATGGAAATGCAACAGATTGGCCTTGTCAACTGACGTATCCGTCGTGGAACTCTTTATATAGAGCTTCGTGGCGTCAAACGTGAGTTCGGGAGTATCAGCCAAATCAAAATGCGACTGCGTGCCATCAGCATGTTCCAGCGTCAGACGTGTCACATTTTCTTCAGCAGATTGGGCAACAGAAGCCACCCACGGCATCATAGCTAATAGCATAATACCTAAAAATCTCTTTAATGGACTCATTGTTTTACAAATTTTAATTACTATATCATTGACAAATATAGCTATTTTTATTCACACCCATAACAAAATTTCATCAAATAAGAACAAAAAGCCAACTTTTGACACAATATAAGCTATCTATCATATACAAATGACGCAACAAAACACGCTATATATATCTTTTAACCAATCAAATAACCCGCCTGAGCTATTAACTAATTTTCAAGCAGCGCTAAATCTATGTTAAAAAACCATCAATATCGAACTGCAGATGGTATTGGAGTGTTAGAAGAGTA
>CAJTRS010000012.1:0-50482 GCA_910578805.1 uncultured Muribaculaceae bacterium
AGAAAGGAATAGTTTTATATTCTCCAGCCACTCATCCAGTTTCGAAGATGTCTGTTTGAGGACAGCAGCCGCAAATGCATCATAGAAATCCTTATCACTACGGCATGAAAAAATATCAAGATACACAACTTTCAATTTGTCGGATTGCGCCAAACGACATACTTTCTGTACCAACGAGGTCTTACCCCAACGACGAGGTGAAATCAGTACGGTATTGACACTATGCCGAAAATTCAGCAACAGACGTTTCGTTTCTTTCTCTCGGTCGGTAAAATTATCACCCGATGTTGCAACACCAAATGTAAAAGGCTTATTCTCCATAATCTCCCAATGTTATTTAAATGCAAAGATATGAAACAACTTTATTACTAACAATGTTATTACTAATAAAGTTGTTACAGATGTTGTTTTTCTTTTATTACCTACATTAGAATTGTTTTGTAATGGCCAATTTTGGTTTTACGAAGGAATTTTTATTGGAATGTTCTCGATAATGGGGATATTGATCGTGTCTGATGTTTGCCACGGCTGTTTTAGTTCGGGCTTGCCAGTCTGCCTGTAACAACCCCTTCGGGGGAGCCTAATATTCCGACAGACATTCGTCGTCGAGAGTGCTGCCATACAATCTATCGGAAACTTACAGTTTACTTTCGGGGACAATCAGTCATGTAATGGCAGGGGAAGCGTCAAAAAGGCGCTTCCCCCGTTTCTGTTTTGAGTCCTCGGTAAACGAGTCGTGGTTTTATTTTTTTGTGCTGATCCTGGGCGCTTCGGAAGTGCGTGAGAATGAGTAGGGGCGCGATTCCATGGCAGTGCCGCGGGTATAGTTAGGCTCCGGACCCATTACATAATTGAGTTTGGCTCCTTCATAGAGCATCTGACGGGTCACGAATGTGGCATCGTAAGGCTTGCCGTTGATGGAGAGAGACTCCACATAGCGGTTGGTGTCACTGTTGTCCGATGCTTTGATGCTTACGGTCTTGCCGTTTTCCAGATGTATGTTGGCCGAGCGAAACAGCGGGGCGCCGAGCACATACTCTCCTGTGCCCGGTGCCACGGGATAGAATCCCAGGGCGGAGAACACATACCAGGCCGAAGTCTGGCCGTTGTCCTCATCTCCGCAATAGCCGTCGGGGTTGGCATTGTACATGCGGTTCATCACCTCGCGCACCCAGTATTGGGCTTTCCATGGCTCTCCCGAGTAGTTGTAGAGATATATCATGTGCTGCACCGGCTGGTTGCCGTGGGCATAGTTGCCCATGTTCATTATCTGCATCTCGCGTATCTCGTGGATAACGAAACCGTAATAGCTGTCGTCAAACACCGGAGGCACCACAAACACCGAGTCCATCATGGCGTTGAACTCTTTGTCGCCTCCCATCAGGTCTATCAGCCCCTGGGGGTCGTGGAACACTGACCATGTGTAGTGCCAGGAGTTACCCTCTGTGAATGCGTCGCCCCACTTCATGGGGTTGAACGGCGACTGAAATGTGCCGTCATCATTCTTGCCGCGCATGAGTTTGTGCTCGGGGTCGAAGAGGTTGCGGTAATTCATGGCCGCACGGGCATAGGGTTTAAGTTCCTTTTCCGGCTTGCCGAGAGCTTTGCCGAGCTGGTAGATGCACCAGTCGTCGTAGGCGTATTCAAGTGTGCGGGCGGCGCTTTCGTTGATACCCACATTGTAGGGCACATAGCCGAGCTTGTCGTAATATTCATGACCGAGACGCCCGGTGGAGCTTACCGTGGGGTGCACCTTGTGGGCGTCGGAGGTCACGGCCTCCCACAGAGTCTCTATGTCATAGTCGCGGAGACCGCCGGTCAGATAGGCATCGGCCACCACGGAGGCGCTGTTGTTGCCCACCATGCACCCGCGGTGTCCGGGGCTGGCCCATTCAGGCAGAAATCCGCTCTCTTTGTACGCGTTGACCAGTCCGGCCTGAATCTTCTCGTTTTGCGAGGGATACACCAGGTTCAGAAGTGGGAAGAGTGCGCGGAATGTGTCCCAGAAACCGGTGCCGGTAAACATGTATCCCGGGCGCACCTCGCCGTTATAGGGGCTGTAATGTACTGGTTTCCCTTCGGAGTCTATCTCGTAGAATGCGTGGGGGAAAAGAAGGGTGCGGTAGAGATTGGAATAGAAAGTGCGCATACGGTCCAGATCGAAGTCGCTACCGTCGCGGTGTATCTCTATGCGGCCTAATTCGGCGTTCCACCGATTGCGCCCTTCGGTCTTTATGCGGTCGAAGTCTCCGTCACCAAGCTCCTTGAGGTTGAGTAGTGCCTGCTCCGGACTTATAAACGATGAGGCCACACGGGCATTCACCACCTGACCTTTCGAGGTCGGGAAGCCTACTATGGCGCCGGCATGGTCAGCCGTGGCGCTGAATGCTGCGGTGCTCATGACGCTGTCGGTCACTGTTGCCGTGTAGGTAAACGGTGTGTCGAATTCCACCACAAAGTAATTTTTGAAGTTTTCGGGCACTCCGCCTGAGTTCTTGGTCGAATAGCCTGTGATTCGACGGTTGGCGGCATCGATGGTCACTGATGAACCTTTGTCAAAGGCATCGATAACCACGGTCGATAGCTCGGCTGCCGGAAACGTGAAGCGGAATGCGGCCGCGCGGTCGGTAGGTGCCAGTTCGGCCACTACGTCATGGTCGGCTAAATACACTTTGTAGTAATACGGCGTCGCGGTCTCGGCCTTGTGGGAAAACCAGCTGGCCCGGTCGTTTTCGCCGAATCGCGGTGCGCCGGTCACAGGCATTATGGCGAATTGGCCGAAGTCATTGATCCACGGGCTGGGCTGATGGGTCTGCTTGAAGCCGCGTATGCGGTCGGCATCATATGTATAAGTCCAGCCGTCACCCATCTTGCCGGTCTGAGGTGTCCAGAAGTTCATGCCCCAGGGCATGGCTATGGCAGGATAGGTGTTGCCGGTGGAGAGGGAATGCTTGGACTGCGAGCCCACGAGGGTGCTGACGTAGTCAACCGGTGAGGCTGCCGTGGCCATAAGAGCCGATGCACCGGCTAAAAATAAGGAAAAAAGTGCTTTCATCTAAATTAATTCATGGTTATGGGTTATGGTGTCGGTTACATAACACGCTCATATACAAAATTACTTAACTTCAAGCATACCCGCGATATGTTATTTGGAAAAAAAAGCTAAATTTGCACTAATTACAATTCAGAATACAATTTTATGACAAAAGATAAAGTGAAGATAGTGTTTTTCGGGACTCCGGAGTTTGCGGTGGAGAGCCTCCGGTGCATTTGTGAGGCCGGTTATCCGGTGGCCGCTGTGGTTACCGTTCCCGACAAGCCTGCCGGACGCGGCAAGCACCTGAGCCAAAGCGCCGTGAAGGAATATGCCGTCTCTTCCGGCCTGAAAGTGCTTCAGCCCGTGGACCTCAAGGATCCCGGTTTTGTTGAGGAGCTCCGTCAGCTCGATGCCGATCTGTTTGTAGTGATAGCTTTCCGTATATTGCCGCAGGTGGTGTGGGGCATGCCACCTTTGGGGACATTCAACCTGCATGCTTCGCTGCTTCCACGTTACCGTGGTGCCGCTCCCATCAACTGGGCTGTGATCAATGGCGACAGCACCACCGGTGTCACCACTTTTTTCCTCAAGCAGAAGATGGACACCGGCGATGTGATAGAGCAGAGGAGCATAGAGATAACCGATGCCGACAACGCCGGAACCGTACACGACCGCCTCATGGAACTTGGTGCGACCCTCACTCTCGATACCATAAGGCGCATAGAATCCGGCAACCTTACGGCTGTTCCCCAGGATAGCCTCGGCTCAGAACAGCCCACTCCCGCTCCAAAAATATTCAAGGATACATGTCATATCGACTGGAACCGTCCGGCGCGTGAAATCCACAATTTGGTGCGTGGGCTGTCTCCCTATCCGGCCGCATGGAGTGATGTGGAAGCCGATGGTGAAGATGCCGGCAGCCTGAAGATTTTCACTACCCGGATTACCGGCGAGGCTGCCTCGGAACCCGGAAAGGTGACTTTGACTCCTTCCGGAGCCATGCTTGTTGACTGCGGTGACCTGCGTTTGGAGATACTGAGCCTGCAGGCGCAGGGAAAGCGCCGAATGGACACCGCCGACTATCTGCGCGGTTGCCGTTGTCAGGTCATGAGATTAAAATGACAAGTAGAGGAGCTCGACATGCGTAAACTTATAACACTGTGTATTGTGACATTCGTGGCACTTGGCGCCACCGCCGGATTGTTTGACAGCCTGCCCGACAGCACCTACCGCTACCGCGTGGAGGCCAACGCTTCGATCAGCAGCGGTGACCACACCCCGTTCTGGCTTATGAACAACCGGTTCGGGCTGTCATCGATAGAAAAATCCAACGGATATCTGCGTGCCGGACTTTTCCGGGAAATGAAATATGACAGGCGATTCTCATGGGATTTCGGTGTTGATCTTGCCGTGGCCTACAACTACAGCTCGACATTCATAGTGCAGCAGCTCTACGGAGGTGTACGCTACCGCTCGCTTAATCTTACCATCGGAAGCAAAGAGCGTCAGGAAGGACTGGTCAATCACCGTCTCGGCTCCGGCGACATGTTGCTGTCCGAAAACGCCCGTCCTATACCCCAGGTATATCTGTCGATGCCCGAATATCAGCCTGTCCCGGGTACGAAAAAGTGGCTGTCGGCCCGCGGATATTTTTCCATGGGCTGGTACACCGATTCCGACTGGAGCCGGGATCATGTGGGTTATCATGGCACTTACAACGACGGCCGGTGGTTTCACTCCAAAGGGCTGTTTCTAAAAGGAGGAAATCTTGACAGATTCCCCTTGACAATAGAAGGAGGGCTGGAAATGGCGTGCCAGTTTGGAGGCACGGCATATCTGACCGATATGCGCAGCGGCAAATGGCTCGTGGTCAAGATGCCGACCGGGGTGGAGGAGATATTCAAGGCCATCGTACCAATGGGTGGAGGCGATTATGATGACCCCAACATGTCGGGCGAGACCACAAATGCCATCGGAAACCATGTGGGACAATGGTCGGCGGCTCTGACATGGCGTCCGAAAAATATTCCATGGGGAGCCCGACTGTATTATCAGCATTTCTTCGATGACCATTCGATGATGTTTTTCGACCATGCATGGCGTGACATGCTGCTCGGTGTGGAAATATCGTTTCCTAAAAACCCCGTCATAAGCACATTTGTCTATGAATATCTGATAACCAAGGATCAGAGCGGAGCCGTTTACTGGGACAAGACCGATGACGTCCCCGAACAGGTGAGCGGTGTTGACGAATACTATAACCACGACTTCTTCGGACACTGGCAGCACTGGGGCATGGGCATGGGCAATCCGCTGATCATATCACCCATATACAACGCCGACAATTCATTGTGGTTTAAGCACAACCGTGTAAAGGGCCATCACTTTGGCTGGGAGGGAAGTCCGCACCCCGATGTGGATTACCGCGTGCTCATGTCATATACGCGCTCATGGGGGTCATATTATTTCCTGATACCCGATGTGCTGCATAATTTCAATGCACTTGTGGAGGTGAAATACCGTCCGCACCGTCTGCCGGGCTGGGCGGCCAAGATTAGTCTCGGTGCCGACGGCGGCCGGTTGCTCGGTAAAAGTTTCGGCGCCATGCTCACAATATCAAAATCAGGCTGGTTATGAAAAAGATATTACTGTTATTGCTGATCCTGTGCGGAGTGCCGGCGCTGAATTCATGCCGCGATCTTCCTCTTCACGGTGAATTCTCAGGACACTGGCAGATTATGACAATAGATTATCCCGATGGAACCACTGTGGAGCCCCATGGCACACGGTATTACTGTTTTTATCGCAGTGTGGCCCAGCTCACGGCTCCGGGGTTTGTGAGGGTGACCGGCAATCTGGCCTGCAACGGCGAGCGCTTTACCATACAGATACTTAATTCAAAGGATTCTCCCGAGTTTATGTATCCGTGGGGCATTACAGTGCCGCAGGGGGTTACCGAACTGCCCGCCGACTTTGTGGTGGGATACACGATAAACCATTTGTCGGAAGAGAAATTGGTCATGACCACCGACATGGGCGTGGTGATCAGTTGCCGTAAATTCTGATTTAAACCTGGGATTGCGCCGGTATTCTCATGAGCGGTATATAAGCACTGTGGCTGCCGCGGCGATACCCTCCCGGCGTCCTGTGAATCCGAGATGTTCGGTAGTGGTGGCTTTGACCGACACACAGTCAAGGTCTATGCCGAGGTCCTTGCTTATAGTAATACGCATTTCCTCTATGTAAGGCGCGAGTTTGGGCGCCTGCGATATTATGGTCAGATCTACATTGGATATCATGAAACCCTTGTCGGCCAGCAGCGAGACCACGTGGCGCAGAAGCACCCGTGAGTCGGCTCCTTTGTAGCGGGGGTCGGTGTCGGGAAAGTGATAGCCTATGTCGCGCAGGGCGGCTGCTCCGAGTAGCGCGTCGGCAAGGGAGTGCAGGGCCACATCTGCGTCACTATGGCCGAGAAGTCCTTCGGTGTGGGGTATGTTCACTCCGCACAGCCACAGGTCGCGGCCTGCGGCAAAAGCGTGTACGTCAAATCCGAATCCTGTGCGAAACATATTCATGAGTTTGAATTTAATGTCGGAGATGGATATAATGATTATCTGCGGCCGAATAGTTCGCGGATACCGTCCATGTCAAATGTGAGGGTGAAGCGGAGGGTCTGGTCGAGAGGTGAGGTCTGTGCGGTGGCGAGCATGTAGGCTGCGTCGAGTTTGAGCACATTGAGCGCAAAGCCTGCGCCGACACTGAAATACTGGCGGTTGCCTTTCATCTCGTTTTCGTAGAAATAACCCGCACGGAGGAAAAACTGCTGGTTGTAGTTGTATTCCGCGCCGAGTGACCATGTGATCTCCTTCAGCTCCTCGGAGAAACCGCCAGGAGCATCGGTAAATGACTTGAATATGCCAGATATCGATGAGGTGTTCTCCCATTTTTCGAGTGCGGCGGTATATTCTTTCTGTTGTTCTATGTTCTCGGGGGTATTTTCAGGAGCTGTAACATAATCCTTTTCGCGTGGACGGGTGGGAACCAGCAGTTTGTTCAGGTCAAGCGATATGGCCAGATTGTGATAGTCGGCCAGCGGGAACATGAACGATGTGCCCAATTTAAGATTGGTGGGCAGGAATGCGGGGTCCTCACCGTTGTTGTAGGATATTTTGCTGCCTATGTTGGATATGTTCCAGCCCCAGGAGAACTGGCATTCGTTACGTCCGATAACGGGATAGGTGGTGTAGTAGCCTGATATGTCGGCCGAGAAAGCCGATGCGCCTGTGTTCTGGTCGGAGGCGAATGACTCGGAGAAGCCAAGGTCGGAGTAGATATAACGGAACACCACGCCCATGGAGAATTTTTCCGACAGTTTTCGCGAATAGCCTATGTCAAACGACATTTCGTAAGGATTGAGTGTCTGTGCGGTCTGCTGGCTGCCGGGATAGTTGGTGGTCACCTCACCGAGTGAGAAGTAGCGCAGCGAAGCCGACAGTGCCTGATTGTCATTACGGCCTATCTTCCAGTATCCGGCAAGGTTGGCTAAGAAGATGTCGTTGACGAGTTTGCGCAGCCATGGGGTATAGCTGAGAGCCAATGAGCCCTGCGAGTATGCGAATGCGTATTTCGAGGGGTTCCAGTACTGTGAGTTGGCGTCGGGATCGGTGGCCGCTCCGAGGTCACCCATGGAGGCTCCGCGGGCGTCGGGAGCTATGTTTAGTGAGTTGACGCCGGTCTGTATGGGGTTGAAATCGTCTTTTATGTTGTTCTGTGCGGAAGCCATCGATGCCGATCCGCATACTATAGCCGACAGGAAGATTGCCTTTAAGATATGGTTCATTTCGAGTAGTGTTGTGGTATGGTTTGCCATGTGGCTAAAGATATAACTGAAAAACACGTGATTTATTGCTCAGGCGGTGTCTGCAAAAAAAACAATACACAGAGGCTCTGTGCCGAATTACGATACAGAGCCTCTGTGTATTGTGATGACAAATGTTTTTGTTATTTCACTTCCCAGGTCTCGCCTGCCATGATGAGGTCGCGGAGTGAACCGAAGCCTTTGGCGGCACGGACTTCGCGTATCTGTCGCATCACTTCGTCATTGTAGGTGAGAGAGTCCACGTCGCGTATCACGCCTATGGCCAATGGCAGATCTGTTCCGTCCATCATGGCGAGCTGCTGGTGGAGGAAATTGGTCGGTGTGTGTGCATCGTGCACAAGCACATCGGCCATAGTGTAGCCCTCCTTGCCTATCTCCACGGCTTTGAGCAGGAATCCGTCCTGCACGAGCCCGCGGTTCATCTCCTTGCCGAAAAGCATCTTTTCGCCGTGGCGCAGATGTATGGTGCGGTCGGCGCGATATTCGCGGTCGGTGATGCGGTTGTGGATTCCGTTGTTGTAAATAACACAGTTCTGCAGTATCTCGACCACAGAGGTGCCGTGGTGTCGGGCAGCAGCCAGAAGCGATTCCTGGGTGATCTGCAATTCCACATCGATGCTGCGTGCGAAGAAGTTGCCTCGAGCCCCGAACACCAGTTCTGCCGGAATGAAGGGGTCCTCAGTGGTGCCGTAGGGGGAGGATTTCGACACAAAGCCGCGGTCGGAGGTGGGGGAGTACTGTCCCTTGGTAAGTCCGTATATTTTGTTGTTGAACAGCAGCATGTTTATGTCGATATTGCGGCGCACGGCATGAATGAAGTGGTTGCCGCCTATGGCGAGGCCGTCACCGTCGCCAGATATCTGCCATACGGTCATGTCGGGGTTGGCGAGTTTGAAGCCGGTGGCTATTGCCGCGGCGCGTCCGTGAATGGTGTGGAAGCCGTAGGTGTTCATGTAATAGGGCAGACGCGAGGAGCAGCCTATGCCCGATATTACGGCCGTCATGTGCGGGGGCACACCTAACTGCGCCATGGTTTTGTGCAGGGAGTTGAGAATGGCGTGGTCACCGCAGCCGGGACACCAGCGCACCGGCTGGTCGCTTTTGAAATGTGCGGGGGTATATTGGACGTTTTCCATCTTATTTCTTATCCATGATTTCGGTTACGGCATCGACCACTTCCTCCACGAGGAACGGCTGGCCTTGTATCTTGTTGATTCTCGCTATATCTGCTTTGGGGAAGCGGCTTTGCAGGTAGTCGGCGAACATTCCGGTGTTGAGTTCGGCCACTATCACCTTTTTGTAGCGTGAAAGTATGTCGGCGGTGTTGGCCGGAAGCGGATTTATGTAGCGGAAGTGGGTAAACGCCACTTTTCGTCCTTGCCGGCACAGTTCGGTGGCAGCGGTGCGCAGATGTCCGTAGGTGCCGCCCCAGCCGAGCAGAAGCACATCGGCGTCATCGGGATCGATGACCTCAAGCTGAGGTATGTCTGTGGCTATACGGGCTATCTTCTCGCGGCGTGTCAGAACCATTCGTTCATGGTTGGCCGGGTCTGTGCTGATGGCTCCGGTGCGGAAGTCCTTCTCGAGGCCTCCGAGACGGTGCTGGGCGCCTTCGGTGCCTGGAATGGCCCAGTAGCGCACCAGATTGTCCTCGCGGCGGTCGTAGGGGTGCCATGAGCGGTCGGCGAGTTTGTCGGCAGGCACATAAGGCGGTTTTATCTCGGGAAACTCATCGGAGTCGGGTATGCGCCAGGCCGATGATCCGTTGCCGATGAACGCATCGGTAAGAAGTATCACGGGAGTCATGTGCTCTATGGCTATGCGCGATGCCTCGAATGCCATGTTGAAGCAGTCGGTTGGCGATGCAGGAGCCACGACAGCCACCGGCGACTCGCCGTTGCGGCCGTATAGGGCCTGCATGAGGTCGGTCTGTTCGGTCTTTGTGGGGAGGCCTGTAGAGGGGCCGCCTCGCTGCACATCGATGACCACAAGCGGCAGTTCGGCTATTACGGCAAGGCCTATGCCTTCGCTTTTCAGCGCCAGTCCGGGGCCTGAGGTGGAGGTAACGGCCAGATTGCCTGCGTAGGCGGCTCCTATTGCGGAGCACACGCCGGCGATCTCGTCTTCCATCTGCACGGCTTTAACCCCGAGGTCCTTGCGTTTGGCCAGTTCATGGAGTATATCGGTTGCCGGTGTAATGGGGTAGCTTCCGAGGAAGAGCGGGCGTCCGCTCTTCTCCGATGCCATGATCAGTCCCCATGCGGTGGCTGTGTTGCCATTGATATCGGTGTAGATGCCCGGACGTGCCTCGCCGGATTCGATGCGGTAGGCCGATATTGTGGCATGTATGTTGTGTCCGTAATTGTAACCGGCATCAAGCACTTTTTTGTTGGCTTCGAGTATGGCCGGTTTTTTGGCGAATTTCTTTGAAAGGAAGCGGGTCACGCTTTCCATGGGGCGGTCGAATAACCAGCATATCAGGCCGAGCGCGAAGAAATTGCGGCACTTGGTTATGCTCTTCATGTCAAGACCGCTGTCGGTCAGTGCCTCTTTGGTCATGGAGGTTACTGGCACTTCCAGAATCTGCGAGGTGATGCCGAGTTCCTTAAACGGATCATCGGTTGTGAACATAGCCTTGCGCAGATCGGCTTCATTGAACGAGTCGATGTCCACTATGATCACTCCGCCATGCTTTACGTGCTTTACGTTTTGTTTGAGAGCGGCCGGATTCATCGCCACGAGTACATCGCATTTGTCACCCGGGGTGTGCACGTTTGTGCCTACACTCACCTGGAAACCTGATACTCCTCCGAGAGAGCCTTGGGGTGCGCGTATCTCGGCGGGATAATCGGGGAATGTGGATACTTCACAGCCCATGCCTGCCGAGACGTTGGTGAAGATATTGCCCACGAGTTGCATTCCGTCGCCGGAGTCACCCGAGAATCGCACCACGACTTTGTCGAGTGTCTTGACTTTAGTTTCGTCTAACATTACAGAAATATGAATGATTTATGTATGAATATCTATGATAAGATGTAGATTCCCTATAGGTTTAAGGTTAACATGGCAAAGGTATTGAATAAAAATGAAATTATGTCAAATAAACCTATGAATTGTGTGTGAAAGCAAGTGGCAGGCCTGCCGGGGTGGAGAAAGCCACGCCGTGACGGTAGGTCATGGTGCCGTTTACTATAGTGGCATCGACTTTGTTTCCCACGGTGAGGCCCGACAGCGGGGTCCATGCGCAGCGGCTGAGGGCCCATTGGTCGGTTATGGTGTAGGGCTCGCAGTCATTGTTGACTATAACGAGGTCGGCGAAGTAGCCCGGACGAATGAACCCCCGTCGCTCTATGCCATAGACGATGGCCGGATTGTGGCACATTTTCTCTACCACTTGTGGCATAGTGAACAGCCCTTCGGCTGCCATCTGGAGCATTAGCGTCAGGGAGAACTGTATGAGTGGCATGCCTGATACGGCTGTAAGCGCCGTACCGCGCTTTTCTTCAAGAAGATGAGGGGCATGGTCAGTAGCTATTGTATCAATCAGGCCGGTACATACGGCTTGTCGAAGCGCATCGCGGTCGGCCGGCCGCTTTATGGCAGGATTGCATTTTATGCGTGTGCCGAGCATGGCATACTGTTCGTCGCAGAAAGCCAGATATTGCGGGCATGTCTCGGCCGTGATGAGCTTTCCGGCGGGATTGCCGGGCTGCAGCAGTTCCAGCTCATCGGCGGTGGATATGTGCAGCAGGTGCAGACGGTGACCATATCGGCGGGCAAGCTCCACGGCTCTGCGCGAGGCTTCGAAACACACCTTGTGGTTGCGTATTACGGGGTGGAACTCCATGGGAAGGTCCTCGCCGTATCGTGCCACCACGGCTTCGCGGTTTTGCCGCAGCAGAGATTCGTCCTCAGCGTGTACGGCGATTATGGCCGGAACTTCGGCAAATAGGCGGTGCAGAGCCTCATCGCGGTCCACAAGCATGTTGCCTGTGGAGGAGCCCATAAACAGTTTCACTCCGGCTATGCGGGAATAATCGGCTGTGGCGAGTTGGTGGATATTGCTGTCGGTGGCGCCGATGAAGAATGCGTAATTGGCGGGTGATACCTGTGATGCCCGCTCCATTTTACGCTCCACTTCCTCTATGGTTACGGTGGGGGGCTTGGTATTGGGCATGTCAATGAATGAGGTCACTCCTCCGGCCACTGCCGCAAGGCTTTCGGTGGCCATGTCGGCTTTGTGTGTCAGTCCGGGATCGCGGAAGTGTACGTGTGTGTCTATTACTCCCGGGAGCAGCAGACGTCCGTTGCCGTCAATCACAGTGTTGTAGTCTGTGTGCGGTCTGTCAGGCTCTCCGGCCCCTACGCCGGATATGTACATTCCTTCTATTTCCACGTAGCCGTGCCATGAACGGCCTTCGTTGATTATGTGCACATTGTGTATGAGGGTACGCGCGTGGCGGTCATTGCTTGCTGTCGCTGACATATCGTGGATATTTTTTGAACCAACTTCCTATCTTGAGACGCATTACTCCGAAAACCGCCTCGCCGAATATGCCGCTCGACATCTTGCTTGTGCCGAGTACGCGGTTTACGAATATTATGGGAATTTCCTTTATGGTGAATCCGCATTTCATGGCGGTGAATTTCATTTCTATCTGAAAAGCATAGCCTTTGAAATGGATTTTATCAAGATTGATTGTAGAGAGGACTCTGCGGGTGTAGCATACGAATCCCGCAGTGGTGTCACGAACCTTCATGCGTGTGACGAATCGCACGTAGGCTGATGCGTAGTATGACATGAGTACCCGTCCCATGGGCCAGTTGACAACATTGACACCTGTTATGTAACGCGATCCTACGGCCATGTCATAGCCCTCGTCGTGGCATGCCCGATAAAGGGCCATCAGGTCGTCAGGGTTGTGGGAGAAGTCGGCGTCCATCTCGAAAATGTATTCGTAACCGCGTTCAATGGCCCATTTAAAGCCGGCTATGTAAGCTGTGCCCAATCCGAGTTTGCCTTCCCGCTGCACCAGGTGCACCCGTGAGGCGTATTGTCTGATCTTGTCTTTGACAATGTCGGCTGTGCCGTCGGGCGATCCGTCGTCGATGATAAGGGCTTCCATGGGGTGAGGCTGCCTCATTACGGCGTCAATTATGGCGGCTATGTTTTCCCGTTCATTGTAGGTTGGGATTATCACCACGCAGTCGGAGGTGTGTTGTGCCGCGGAAGGTATGGGCGTGGGAGTCTGTTGCATAGGGGGGAGGAGAACGTAATTAGAATTTATAGGTGACTCCGGCTAATCCGGTTATGCCCTGTGCGGGTATCCCGCCGATCATTGCATGGCGGTGGTTCATTAGGTTGCGGCCGCTGACAAATACACTCCATCGGCTGTCGATGCGGTACAGCGCTCCGGCATAGAGATCGGACACGGCTCCGAGTCCCGAGAGCGATGTGCGGTTTTCGAAAGTGCCGTCGGGCAGTTGTACGGCTGTGTCCAACGCTACTGCCCGAGAACCGCGGTAGTTCCAGCCCACGGTTATGTCAAGAGCTTTTGCCGGGGTCACTTTCAGAGATGCGTCCGCTACGTGGCGAGCTCTGTCGCGCCACAGATAGAAACCGCGGTTATATTTGTGAGGGGCAGTTTCGTAGGCGAATGTCAGTGAAATTATGTCGCGGTAGGTGTAACCGGCTGTGATGCCCAATTTATAGCCTTTGAAATCCAAGTGCCCGAATATGGTGCCGCCGGCAAATTGAACCGGCATAAGCCAGTCATTGGCTATGGCATATGTGGCGTTTATATCTAAATACAGCCCGCGCCATGTGCCTGCGGTTATTCCGATTGTGGCGTTGACCGGTACGGAAGAGTTGTCGTAGGCCATTACCGGCAGTGAGTACGGAGTCACCTCAAAGAGCGATCCGAGAGTGTTCTGATGCCTGCCGCCGTGGGCTTTGGCATAGACTTTTATGTATTTGCCGGGAGTCCATGTGGCAGATACTTTAGGGGCTATGTGGAAGAAACTTCCGGAATTGAATGTGAAATCGATCTGAGCACCGAGATCGAGGTGAAATTTATCGACGTCAAACCGGTAGTAAGGGTTGAAGCCAAGTCGCGAGTGGTTGAGAGAGCCGTCGGGAAGCAGAGTCAGCGGAGCTCCTTGTCCGGTATATGTCACGGCGTGGTTGCCGTTGGTTATCAGGGAGAAGTCAATGGTCATTCCTGCGGTGGAGCCTCGGCTCAAAGAGGTGGAAGCGAATGCCGAGGCATTGAGACTGTTTTCGCGTACGGCTTTCAGCAGGTCCGGACCAGGGAACTGCGGTGTGGAGGCCAGAGAGTTGCCGTATCCGAAGTGGCTGTAGCCGGCTCCTATGCCGTAACGCCAACTGTCATTACGTCCAGACCATAGTGCCGATAAATTGAGCCTGTGCACATTCTGATTGCGTAACTCTTCCGCAACGGGTGTATTGAATCGGCTGTAAGTGTAGTCTATACCGAGGTCCACATACGATTCCCGTCCGGTGGCACGGTGCAGGTTAGCTCCCAGTGTGGCTGTGTTGCGCCGCATGCGCCGGCTGATGTCGTCGTATTTCCCGCGGTATGAGGTGCCGTCATACTGGAGCCATGCGTTAAGCCGGGTGCGGTCGGTGTCAAGGAATTTGTAGCCGGCCGATGCTCCGAGGTTAAATCCCGGCATGAAGCCGAGAGCGGCGTATCCGCGGTAAGGTGATGTGTAGATGCTGTCGGCGTATGCGGCAGGCTCGAAAGCCGCTATCTGCATTGTCGGGTTCACGCCGATTTTACGTGTACTGTAATTCAAGGCCCGCAAGGTGTCGGTCGGTAGCGTGATCTCAGGATTGGTGCCGAGGCGTGTCACTTCCACATATTCGGGCTCGTAATCGTGAACCACAGTTATGTCTTTCTTCAGCTGTGCATTGGATATGGCAGGAAGAATTGTGCCTAATGATAGTATGAGCAGATGCTTTATCGCGTTCATCTTTTTAGTATATGGTTGAGATGAGTGGGAAGTTATTGTGCGGATTGTTCGTTCAGGCGGGATTCGATCATCTGTATGATGTCGGGTTCCGATCCGGGATAGTTGGCTTTAAGGAGCTTCAGATACTCCATGGCATCAAATCGGTCGCCCTGTGCGCTGAGTGCGTCGCTCAGGAGTATGTAGCCGCGTGCGAGCCAGTAGTCGTGGGGTGTGCCCGAGTTGATGAGGTTGTCGGCCACCTCGGCTGCACGGGCGGCCTCATCTGATTCGAGGAGCGATTCGCCGAGAAATACCGCACTTTTTGACCCGATGAGTGTGCCGGGGTCGGTGGCGAGGTTTTCCCAAATGGCACGAGCTTCCTCGATGTGTCCGGTCTTGGAGAGGGATACGGCGCGGCTGAAGCTGACTTCGTCGGAGGTTATGTCGCCCGAGAGATTGGACGAGAGCAGTTTGTCGGTGGCGGCGAGCACGGCGTCATGACGTCCGAGTTCGAGGGCTGTTCGCATTATGCCCACGCGTGCGTCCTGAATGTTGCGGGGAGTGGAAGCTTTTGATTCGAGTGCGGTATAGGACTCAAGTGCCAGTTCTCCCATGCCGAGGTCTCTTTGTGCGTCGGCTTTTATCAGGAGGGCGTCCTCGGCCGCTTCGGCATCAGGCCTCAGGGTGATCACCTTTTCGGCATAGTCGAGAGCCGATTGTCTGTCACCTTTCTCTTCGGCATCTTCCGCCAGATAATATGCCGCACGTGCCATATAGGCACCGTCGGGATATTCTTCAAGATATGTTTTGAGCCGTGCGGTGCTGTGGTCGTCAAGGTAGTCGGATTCGGCTGCACGGAATGTAGCCTCGTCCATTTCCGATATGTCGATCCGGGGTGCATCGGGCACTGAGTTGACAAAATCGGCGAAATCCCTTAGTTTGCCGGCATCGGCATATATGCGCTTGAGGTCATCAATCGCCACTGCGGCCTCTTCGCTGGTGGGGTATGTGGATATTACTTTTCGGTAAGTTTCCATACCCTCGGCCGTGTCGCCGCTGTCGCATTGCAGCAATGCCATCTGGAGCAATCCTTTGCGTCCTTGCGCGGTGGAGGGGTAGCGTTGTATGAGTGTGCGGTAGGTGTCAAAGGCGGCAGTATTGTTTCCGGCGGCAGTATGTGTCTGTGCCATGTCGAGGAGCGCGGCCGGTATCAGTGGCGACGATGGATAGCGGTCCATGAGAGTGTCGAATCCGTTTATTTTGCCCTTTGTGTCGCGGTCAAGACCTTTCATCACGGCTATCCGGTAAGTGGCGTAGTCGCCTGTGGCCGGGTATGTGTCGAGAGCTTTGTTGTAATATGTTGTTGCCTGCCGGTAATCACGTTGATAATACAGGCAATCGGCTATGCGGTTGAATGCATCTGCGCGCATGCTTGGTGTGACTTCGGACCGTGTGACTGACAGGAAGTCGTCGAAAGCCTGCGGGTAGAGTTCGCTTGCAAAGCGGCTGTAGCCCCGGTTATAGTATGCCGCGCTGCGGTTTGAATCGTTTTTTGGCGCCGCCTTGAGGTATGCTGAGAGGTCATCTATAGCGCCGCTGTAATTGCCGGTATCATATAGGGCTATACCTCTCCAGAGCCGGCTTTGCATGGTTATACGGGGCTGGTGGTGGGAGGTGCGCAGGGCCTGCGACAGGTAATCGATGGCGGAGTCGGTGTTTCCGGCGCGGTATTCTCTGGTGCCGAGCATGAAGAGTACTTTCTGTTTCGATTGCTCTATGTAAGGCGACGGGTGCTTTATCTGTCCGAGTTCCCTAAGGGCGTTTTCGTAATCGTTGCTCGACAGATAACTTGATACCAAATGCTCCATGATGTCACCGGCATAAGGTGAGTAGGGATACCGGTCAAGAAATTCGCGGTACATGGCCACCGAGTTGCCGAAAGGCACCCGGCCACCATCGGCGCGTGCCACTATATAATTATAGAATGCGGTTTCCGCCACTTTTTTGTCGAAGTTCTGGCGGTAGGCGTTTTCAAAGGCCATAAGAGCTCCGTCGGTGTTGCCTTGTTTTACATAGCACTGGCCTAAGTAAAGGTAAGCGCTCTGTCCCATGGCGTCGCTGACTCCCGCCGCCTTGCGGAACATTGGCACCGCTTCGGAATAGTCGGCATCGGCATACAGGCATACACCGAGAATATATGCGGCCGACGGTATGTGTCTGTTGTCGCAAAGCCGCATGTATTTGCGCAGATATGTCACGGCACCGGCACTGTCGCCTGTGTGGTATAGCGATTCGCCTGCTATGCGGTTGATCTCTGTGGCAAATTCATCGGGACAGCCGCGTCCGAGTATCTTGAGTGCCAGTTCCAGAGCCTTGTCGTAATCATTTTCAATGAAATATATCTGGCACAGGTAGCAGTCGGCCGAATCGCCCGGCTCCACCGATGTGTTGACTTTGGCGAAGTATTCTTTTGCAGTGCGGTAGTCATGGCGGCAATAAGCTATGTAACCACGGTAGAACAATGCCGCGTTGCCGTAGCGCTTATTGCCGGTGAGCCGGTCGAAATATCCGTCGGCCTTGTCGTTTTCTCCAAGCATCATATTAGAATAGGCCATGCGGTACTCCATGTCATCTCTGCGGTCGCCGGTGAGAGCCTGTGGCGCTATAGTCTCATAACGCTTAAGTGCTTCCGGGTAATTGCTTCGGGTGAAGTAATAGTCGGCCATGGACATTTCCACGTCTTGTATGCGTGGTGAGGCCGGATATGTCACCAGGAATTGTTCCAACAGATCTATGGCTTCGTCGTCACCGCTGTGGAGGGTAGCCATTGCTATGTAATAGAGGGCTTCCTCGCGGAGTGCCGGATCGGCATCGAGGTTGCGCAACTGCAGTAGCTGGTCTATGCAGCCGTTGTAGTTCCGGTCACGGAACATGGCTGTTCCCCGGGCAAAGTAACCTTCGGCGTCGGGACTGTTGAGCGGCAACTGTGCCGATATGGAGGCGGTTGCAGAGCATGCCGCCAAGGTGCTTAATATGATAATTCGTTTCATCGGAAATGTAAGTCTAAGCCTTTTTACGGAATGTAGCGATGTTTGTGGCCGATGTTGCCGGCATTAGAATGCAAAGATACAATGCTTTTCGGTTATTGCGGCGGTATGGGATTCAAAAAATTAGCGGTATCGGCGGGAAATAATAAAAATATTGAAATTATTCCATAATTCACGGGTAAGGGTTAAATTTGCATTTAATATCAGATTATAATTCGAATAATGCTCAATCAGGCTAAATATATGCGGTTGCTGATAGCTATGGTGATAGCTGTGGTGGTGGCCGCGTGTGCGAGTATGGGTCGTCCCGAAGGGGGGCCTGTCGATGAGACTCCGCCGGTGTTTGTGAAAAGTGTGCCTGCTCCGGGTGCTGTAAATGTTAGCCGCGAGAGGGTGGTGATAGAGTTTGACGAGAATGTGAAACTCGATGATCCCATGAACAAGATCGTGTTTTCGCCGGCACAGTCCGTGATGCCCAAAATATCGGCTGTGGGACGGCGCATAACGGTTGATTTTGTGGACAGCATGATGCCCAACACCACATATACCCTTGATTTTACCGATGCGGTGCGCGACCTGAACGAAAACAATGCGCTTGACGGGTTTGCTTTCGACTTTTCGACAGGGCCGGTGGTTGACTCGCTGTGCATATCGGGCATGGTGTTCCAGGCCGAAAACTTAGAGCCTGCACAAGGTATGCTTGTGGGTGTCTATTCCAATCTGTCGGATACGGCGCTGACGCGCCTGCCGTTCGAGCGTCTGACCAAGACCAACCAGTACGGTCAGTTCACTTTGCGCAATCTCAAGCCGGGGGCCTATAGGATATTTGCCATAAATGACAAGAACCGTGACAACCGCTGGGACCGTACCGAAGATATAGCTTTCTACGATACGCTGATCACGCCTGCGGCCGTTCAGGAATCCCGGGCCGACACTCTCAAGAATTCGGCGGGGGAGGATTCGGTGGTCATGCGGCAATATACGGCATTTACTCCAAACGATGTGTTGCTGACGTGGTTTAACGAGAACTACAAGCCTCAGTATCTGCTTAAATATGAGCGTCGGGAGCCCCACAAGGTCAGTTTACAGCTTGCCGCCAAGTCCGATTCATTCCCCGAATTCAGATTTGTGGGTGGTAAGCATGACGGTGAAGTGTTCTCACGTTACAGTGTGCTCAACGCTTCACCCACGCGCGACACTCTTGAATACTGGATCACCGATAGGGATATAATCGATACCGATTCGCTGATACTTTCGGCACGTTTCCAGCGCACGGATACGCTGGAGCGTCTTGTGTGGGGTACGGACACTCTGAAGTTCGTGTATCGCAGCAAGAAGAAGCAGGACAGGAAGCCGGAACCTCAGGAGGGTGACACGGCTGCCGCACCCGAGCCTGTGAAACTGCTGTCGCTGAAGTTTTCGACCACGGGCACTGTCGATGTGTTTCAGAACATAAGGCTGCAATCGTCGGAGCCCATATCGGACTTCCTTCCGGGGGCTTTCCATATGGAAGTAGAGAAAGACAGTGTGTGGGAAGAGGTGACGGCGCCGGTGTTTCATGTCACAGACAGTCTGAGACCGTTGGTGCTGATGGCCGACTATGAATGGGAGCCGGGAGCCAAGTACAGGATAAGTGCCGACTCGCTCGGGGTGACGGGTATATATGGGCTTCACAACGGTCCGGTGAAAAGTGAGTTCAGTGTGCGTCAGCTTGAGGAGTATGCCAATGTGACTTTTAATATATCCAATCTTTACGGACATGCCGTGGTGCAGCTGCTCAACAGTCAGGACAAGCCGGTGAAAAGTGTGACAGCCACAGCCGACGGCCGTGCGGTGTTCCGTCACGTTATGCCGGGTACGTATTACTGCCGTCTGTTCATTGACCGCGATTCGAGCGGCACATATACATCAGGAAGCATAAAGGACTCCATACAGCCCGAAGAGGTGTATTACTACCCCAAGAGGATAAATCTTAAAAAGAACTGGGATATGGAGCAGTCGTGGGATATTTATGAGACTCCCGTGGAACTCCAGAAGCCTATGGATATAAAGAAAAACAAGCCCAAGACCAAAAACGCCGGCGAAAGTGATGCAGACGAGGAGGACGACCAGTATTATGATGAGTTCGGTAATCCGGCCGTTGACCCCGATGATCCGTTTGGCAAACGCAAAGGGCGTAATTACAACAGAAACAATTCACGTAACAACGGCAACGGACGGTCATCGGGATTTGGCGGTCTGGGCGGCGGTGGCCGTGGTGTGTCCACCAACGTGTTACGGTAAAATATTCGCATGAATATGAGAACAAATAATCAGAAGACCATGAATGATGCCAAGGCTAACCGCCTGCCTTCCGAACCTACTCTCCACCGCCTTCCGTGGTATCTGGCCTATGTGAGCCTGTTGCGTTCGCGCGATGTGGAGTATGTGTCATCGACAGCCATCTCCAAGGAGATAAATGTCGATCCGTCGCAGATAGCCAAGGACTTGTCTGTGCTTGGCATCAAGGGTAAGACACGTATCGGTTATGAGGTGGTGTCGCTTGAAAAGGCGCTGCGCAATTTTCTCGGATTCAACCGTAAACACAATGCCGTGATGATAGGCGTGGGTTCGCTCGGCGGAGCGCTGATAGCCGACACCGGTCTGGAGCGGTTCGGCCTGAATATAGTGGCCGGTTTCGATGTCAATCCCGACATAGTGGGTTCTTCGATAAAAAATGTGCCTATATTCCATATCGATGAGTTGGCCCGTCGCGCCGTGGCTTACAATGCCGAGATAGCCATAGTGGCGGTGCCTGTGGAGCAGGCGCAGGCTGTGGCCGATCTTGCCGTGGCGTCGGGAATACGTGCTTTGTGGAACTTTACACCGTTCCGAATCAGTACATCGCCGAGCACCGTGATACAGAATACCTCTATCTACGCTCATCTGGCCGTGATGTACAACCGGCTCGGAGTCGATGATGAGTCCGGTGTGGAAAATTGTTTTTAATCGAGTCGCGATATGAAAGTTATAGCTTTTGACCGTGTTTACGGTAGCGTCGCGGTGCAGCCTCCTGCGCTTGAACTGATGGCTGATTCGGCATTGGTGCTTCCGGGCAAGCCGTTGTTTCTACCCGATTTTGATTCCGACTGGATATGCCGCGCGTATCTGTCAGTGAGAATATCGAGACTTGGAAAGAATATAGCGCAGAAGTTTGCCGGAAGATACTACGATGCCGTGGGCGTGGCTCTGAGAGTGTTGCCCGTCAATGTGTGCCGTGAACTGGGGGAGGCGCACCGTAGCTGCGGTGTGGCCGGACTGTTTGACGGTGCGTTGGCGCTCGGCAAGTGGATCGAGGTTTCTGAAAGTGGCGTTAGAGACCTTGACATCGAGGTCATGGGGCAATCGGTGACGATAGCCGGAGCCGACAAGATCATAGCCGAATCGGTGGCTGCAGTGAGCGCATATGCCACTATCAAGATGGGTGATGTTATTATGCCGTGCTGCATGCCGGCCTCCATGGCTGTGGCCGAGGGGAGTCTGATAGACGCTTCGGTCAACGGCGACGCAGTGATGGCTCTGCGCATAAAGTGAGTGCGTCGCCGTCGGTCAATGCGCGGCTCTCCATAATGAAGATACGCGGAATTTATTGGTGGTTTATAGTTGGTGTTTTGGAAAAAATGCTTACCTTTGCATCGGGTAAGTCCTACACGACCAGCTCCCCGGGAACTCCGCCAGGTCTTGATCGAAGCAACGGTACCGGGTCGTAGCGGTGCGATGTAGTCAGCTTACCCTTTTTTTGTGCCTATTTTAGGGAGATTTCTGTAATCAGATGGTGCGGACAAGGTGAATCATAGAGATGGCGGCGGCAGCTGCCTCACAGCCTTTATGGCCATGTTCGCCACCGATGCGTTGGAGTGCCTGCTCTTCATTTTCCACAGTCAGGAGTCCGAATATAACCGGAGTGTCACAGTCGGCATTTAGTGCTGTGACGCCTTGTGTCACGCTCTGACATACATAGTCGAAGTGGGGTGTATCGCCGCGAATCACGCAGCCGAAGACTATTACGGCGTCGAACCGTGAGGCTTCGATGAGCTGTGAGGCGGCAAATGTGAGTTCCACGGCTCCCGGTACTTCGAAAGTTTCGATGTCGGTGTCTTTAAAACCATTGGCTTTCAGTGTGTCTATGGCGCCGCTGCGCAGAGCGGAGGTGATGTGACCGTTCCATTGCGCGGTAACTATGGCTACGCGTGCGTCATCTACTTTAGGCAGGGTGGAGGTGGGGTTGTGGGTTGACATGCGGATATGGGGTTTAGAGTTTGTCGGCTATGGTTTTCAATACCGTTCCGCCCAGTGCTGCGGGGAATATTGGTATCAGTTCCGGTGTAAGGTTGAGAGAGCAACATGAATCTATCAGCGATGACAGCACCGAGGCGCTGTCGGCCGGTTTGTTCAGACGCATTGAGTCGGTGGCATTGGCTGAGGAGATGGACAGGGTGCCGGTGGTCGGGTCGAAATTGAACGCTACGGGCGTATGGAACGCGATATTGTTGCGATAGGTGGTTTCGGGGTCGGAATTGCCGAATATCTGCTTCAGGTCACGGCCGGTGGTGAACACTATGTGTGCCATCTCGAGGTTTTCGAGTATGGCCGGCATTATGCGCGTGATTCTTGGAGCCAGTTGCGGCGGGAATCCCGGAACATATATGATAAGGGCCTTTCGCTCTGCGGCATGCGATATCAGGTCGGTTACCTGCGGACGGGTACGCTCGTGGAGTGAGAAATAGTCGCCGAACACCACTATGTCGGCCGGATCGATGCGTGGCCACACGGTGTCGAATTTCTGTTGCGGCATTCGAGAGTGTATCACTTCATTACATGTGGAGTCCGTGTCATGGCGGGTGATATAGACTGTGGTGGCACCGCCTTCGGAATAACGGTCTATGCAGCGGGTGTCAATGCCGGACTCTGACAGGTGTGTCACGAGCATGTCGCCAAGGAAGTCGCGTGCCGTCTCGCTGACGTAGATTACCTCCCGGTCATGTCCGGCACTTGCTATGGCTGCATTGAGCAGTGTGCCGTTAGGCATAACTCCGGACTGCGCTGACAAAGAGGCTGTGTGTGCCTGAAATGCGATATTTACGGCACATTCGCCTATAAAAATGATTTTACGCATGGGTGGTGTGGTGTGTGTCCGAATAGTGGATCGTGGAGTGTCAGCCGCGTGACTTGGTGCCGAGGTTTCCTCCATGGTGGCGCAAGGCGTAGTCGGCTTTGGTAAATCCGGTCATGCGCATTACGTTGACCACAAGAATGTCGCCTATTACCGACATCATTGTGATGGAGGTGGTGGGGGTCAGTCCGAGCGGGCACACTTCGGGCGCCTGCGATGTGACTAATGTAGCGGCTGCCCTGGAAGATATGTCGCTGTCGGGGTTGCCGGTGATGACTATAGCCGGAATTCCGGGATAAAGGTCCTTTGCAAGGTCAAGGAGGTCTATTATTTCCCGTGTTTTTCCGCAGTTGGATATGAGGAGTAATACATCATTAGGTTGCAAGATGCCCAGATCGCCGTGTTGTGCTTCGCTGGGGTGCAGATATATGGCCGGGGTGCCTGTCGAGGAGAATGTAGTGGCTATGTTCAGTGCGATCTGACCAGCTTTGCCCATTCCGGAGGTTACGAGTTTGCCTCCGCGGCGGTGCACATGCTCTATTATCAGTTCCACGGCTTTGTCATAAGCGGGCGTGTAGGGTATGGCTGCTATGGCCTGACTTTCAGCTGCGATAATGTCGCGCATGGACTGAGCTATATTTATCATGGTCTGACTATGACGTGGTGTTGGGTTAAAGATTAATATCCGCTGCAAAATTACAATAATCCAAGGCAATTTGCAATACCGTATCGGGCATAATTTTGGCTTTCATGTCTATAAATCGCGCTTCTCGTAGGCTCCGGCAGCGGCTATGAGCTGTGGGTCAACGGGGGCTCCTTGCGCCGTGGCGGGATCGAATCCGGCCATTACTGTGGTGCCTATGCATTTTGTGGATAAGCCCGATCGGTCGGTTATGCGCTGCTGAAGTGTGATGCTGCGTTGTCCCACATGCTGTACTGTGGTCCACACGGTGAGCTGTTCATGGAAGTATGATGGCTCGTAAAAGTCGCAGTCTATGTGTACCACTACCATACGCAGGTCGGCCGGAGTGAGAGGCCGCTGCATGATGGCTGTGAAATAGTCTATTTTGGCCAGGTCCATGAAGCTGAGATATACGTTATTGTTTACATGCCCCAGCAGGTCTATGTCGGAGAAGCGGGTCTGAACCTGTAATGAATGTCTGAACGGGACTTCCGCCCGGGGTACGCGAGGGTTTTCGGAATGAAGATATGTAGGGGTGTCCATATTTGTTGTGGTTGTTGTATGTAATCAGTGGAATTCTATCGATGTTATGGCGGTGGAGCCTACGGCGTTGTTGATCTGTTCCACCAGATGGCTGCGATGATAGAACAGTTCGTTTTTGAGCACCGATGAGGTGAGATATACGTGTAACACTCCATGATCCACATATCGTTTGAATGTGTATCGGTTGATCCCCGGGCCCACTATTTCAGGCCAAAGGTAGCACGCCTTTTGCTCGGCCATGGCTCCGGTGAGTCCGGCACGGGCCATTGACTCGTCAATTATTTCGGCTATGGATTTGGGTTCGGTACGTTTCATGCGTATGCCTCATGGCGCTGATCTAAATGCAAAGTTACTAAATACCTGTCAATTCGCGGGAGAGAAGTGTCCGTTGTCAACTGTCCACAGCCGGTAGTCGCCTCCGGTGCGGCTCATTATGGCGTCGAGATGGTCGCGGTTGGTGTCTGTTACGAATATCTGTCCGAACTCGTCGGAGGTAACCATGGCCATTATGCGCTCGACACGCTGCGAGTCGAGTTTGTCGAATATGTCGTCGAGCAGTAGTATTGGCTTTATGCCTGTGGCTGTGTGCAGGAAGTCATATTGGGCAAGCCGCAGGGCCACAGTGAATGTTTTGCACTGGCCTTGCGATCCGGCACGTCGCATGGGCATTCCGTCAAGGTGCATCTCTATGTCGTCGCGGTGTGGTCCTACTGTGGTGTGGCGCACTGTCTCGTCGTGTCGTCGCGCTCCTTGCAGCAGCGATACCAGAGAGCCGTCAGGGCTTTTGTCGAGCGAGCCGGTGAACGACAGATTAACTTCTTCGCCCGATTCTCCGGCTATGGCACGGTGGTAGTGCATGAATATGCCGCTGAGGCGTTCAGTCCACTCTTTGCGCACGCGGTGTATGTAGGCGGCCGGGGCTTCCATGGCACATTCGATGGCATCGTAGAGGTTGTGATCCACAATGTTGGCTCTAAGAAGGCGGTTGCGCTGCTCGAGGCCGGAGTTGTAATGAATGAGCGCATCGAGATAGCGTCGGTCGCTTTGCGATATGACCATGTCGGTCCAGCGCCGGCGTTCTTCGGCCGGTCCCTGTATGAGGTCTATGTCGGCGGGCGAAACGAGCACGAGGGGAAATGTGCCTATATGTTCGCTCAGGCGTGCGTATTCTTTGCCTCCCCGTTTGAGGCTTTTGCGCTTTCCGCGGGTTATGCCGAGAGTCAGTTCCTCGGGTGTGTCGCGGCGCATATAGGCTGCGCGGGCGGTGGTGAACTCTTCGCCACGGCGTATGAGCTGGGTGTCGGTCATGCCGGCGAAGCTTCGGCAGAAGCTCAGGTAGTGGACAGCATCGAGCAGATTGCTCTTGCCCATGCCGTTGTTGCCGAGAAAGCAGTTGATCTTGGCCGAAAAGTCAAGCGACAGTTCGGCTATGTTCTTGAAATTGGTGAGTGACAGGTGTCGGAGATACATGCTCGTTATGCTTCGTCAGGGAATTTACGGTAATATTCCTCGAGGATACCCTGAATGTTGAAATATACTCCTCCGGTGGCACCGTCATGTTTCACTTTCAGGAATTCAAAATATGGCTCGTAG
This sequence comes from uncultured Muribaculaceae bacterium, assembly GCA_910578805.1. Classification (GTDB taxonomy): domain Bacteria; phylum Bacteroidota; class Bacteroidia; order Bacteroidales; family Muribaculaceae; genus Paramuribaculum. Next base: position 25,909 of record CAJTRS010000012.1, read on the forward strand.
AATATGTGGTTGGTTATGGTCAGTCCCATCTTGTTGAGCAGTACATACTCGTGTTGCGGCTCTATCACGAACCAGGCGTTTTCCTCGTCTATGCCGGTGCCTGTCGATACTATGGCCATGAGTATGTAGTTGAATTTATACTGCCATATGTCGGCAAGGGCGGTCTGTCCCCGCTGCCTAAGTGCGGCAATGAGGTTTTCCATCTGGTTTAGGTCAAACGGATTGTCTGAAAGTGCGCGGTTCGACTGACTGATTATGGAATCGCACTGTTGGTGTGTGAGCCGCGTAGGGTCGGCTATGGACTGCACGTCGTTGCTGAACGCCGACACCCGGTAAGGGTTGTAGTCTTCCTGAAACATGTATCCGATGTAGAGGCGGCGGTATTTGTCGAGTTTCATGAGAGTGTCGTTTCGCTGGAACTCTTTCATGAGCCTCGGATAATAATACGGTGAATTGCGGTCGTAGGTCTCTTTACGTATCTGGTCGAGATCGGGTATTTCGCGCTTTATACGGTCAAAGTCGATCTGTTGTGCGGCGGCTGAAAGTGCCGATACGGCCAATATGGCGAGTGCTATTATCTTATGCATGTAGGTGGATTCTTTCGGCGTTGATTAAAAGGGGTATAACCCTGAATAGATTTTTGACACGGATATTACCGCTATGGAGGTCACTGTCACAATGGGAAGTCCTTTGGCGCAAAGATAATTAAAGAATTTGCGCGATGGGAAACCGAGTATTTGTCCGGCCGGGGTGCGGCTGAAGGCTATGCCACCGCACAAGGCTCCTGCCACCGCGCCTATGATTATGCCGGCTCCCGACAGCAGCATGCCCACAAAAGCTCCGGCCAAAGATGCTCCGGTTATGTATCCCACTCCCACGTGGCTTGTGGATATTTCACGTGGCAAAAGCATGTTGATGCCCAAAGCTATGACAGCGGCCACACTCCAGAATGCCAGAGAATCCGGGCTGACTTCCATGCCGGGGGTGAAGAACAGAACGGCCAATGACGCAAGGGCTGCCGCCGGACTCCATGTCCTGGCAGTGAATGCGGCCATCAGCGATATCACTATGGAGAGAACCGCGGCCGAGATCAGTATGAGTGTGGTTGTGGTCATGCTTTTTTATTGTTGTCGGGTCTGATGGACTCCGGATAGGAAACACGCGAGTGGTACATTGTGCTCAACCGTGATATGAAAATGTTCTTTATTTCGCTGATGTCGCGGAATGACAGGGGTGAGTCGTTGTGTAATCCTTCATCGATCTGGGAGTCTATGATGCGGTTTACAAGGCCGGTGATGGATTCGGTGGTGTATTCCTTAAGTGATCTTGATGCGGCTTCCACGGCATCGGCCATCATTACCACGGAGGCTTCGCGTGTCTGCGGATTGGGTCCGGGATATGTGAACGGGGCTTCATCGACCTGCTCGTCGGGGTGGGCATTGCTGTAGGTGGTGTAGAAGTACCGTGCTTTTCCACGCCCGTGGTGCTGTGATATGAAGTCGGTGATCTGTGCGGGCAGTTTGGCTCTCTCGGCACGTTTGATGCCTTCGGCCACGTGGCCTATGACTATCCGTGCGCTCTGTATGGGCGACAGTGCGTCGTGGGGATTCACGCCATGCTGGTTTTCGGTAAAGAAAGCCGGATTGGTTATTTTGCCTATGTCGTGGTAAAGCGCACCGGCTCTTACGAGCTGCACGTTGGCGCCGATGCGGTCGGCGGCTGCCGACGCCAGATTGCTTACCGCCATCACGTGCTGGAATGTGCCCGGGCATTCTTCCGACAGTTCGCGAAGCAACGGGGTGTTTATGTCCGACAGTTCCACGAGTGTCATTTTCGATACGAATCCGAATGTTTTCTCAAGCAGGAATATGATCACGTAGGCAAATGACGTGAGGACTGCATTTATGGCCAATGCACCGAACATGCGTCCGCTTTCGGAGTTGATGGTCCCGGAATGCATCACGCTTAGACACAGGTATATGAGTGACGAGTATATGAACACAAGCACGGCTGTGCGTATGAGCTGCGAACGCTTGCTGAGTTCTTTGATGGACACTAACGCTGTGAATGAGGCCACAAATTGAGTGGTGATGAATTCGGCCGGAAATCTGGATACTATGGTACACAGCAGCATGGCTGCCATTGTGCTGAAGAATGCAGTGCGAGAGTCCAGGAATACTGTGATGAGTATGGGCACTATGGCAAATGGCACCATGTAGAGCCCGTAGGTGAATGTGCCCGACATGGCGAAACTGAACAGTGTGATCATGGTCACTATCAGTACCACCATGGCCAATGTGCGGATATCGTGGAAGTAATCGGGACGGAAGAAATAGAAGTAACCGAACAGGGAGCACATTATAAGCACTATGAACATCAGGGAGCCAAGCGATTTATATACGTCGTTGGCCGTGAAGCCGTCGTTGCGGTCCTGGGAAATCTGTTCGTAGGTTCGGAGTATGGTGTAAAGTTGCGGGGTAACCACTTCTCCACGGTCAATGATGCGCTCTCCGCGCTGTATCACACCTATGGGTGCGAGTGCCTTACCTTCGGCTTCGGCTCTGAGCCTCATAGTGGCGGCGGAGTCGGGTAGTATGTTGGGCTTCAGGTATTCGGCGAGATTGGAGGCCAATATAAGGCTGTGTGCCCCGGGCGATGTCAGCACACTGTCGATTCCGGTGTAAGCGCTGCGCATGGACAGGAACGATGACACCGGTGTGGATATTATCACGTTGTCGCGGAGCATTCTCACATTGCCCTCGTCGGGTGTGCCGGAACCTATGATGCCGGTATTGTAGGTGTGCCGTAGCTGTGCTATCACTGCCGCCCTGTCGCGCGGACTTATATTCATGCCCGGAAGATTGTCGATTGTGCGGGTGTATTCGTCGATGATTTTTTTCTCCAGTTCGGTGTTGCGGAAATAAACAGGCTCGAAGTTGCGGTCGAGGCTGTCGCGGATACGCCGTTCGCTTACGGAGTCGATCTTTACAGGTATGTCAAACGGTGCGGTGAGCAGGTTGTAGTTCCACGGTTTGTTGACCACAAAATCATATTCATTTCCCTTATGTACGGGGCGGAATATGAATATCACGAGCACTGCGGCCAGAAACAGGGCAAGCCGCATGAGTTTGTTGAATGTCTGTGCGGATAAGTTCATTGTTTCAGTCTTTGACTCTTACGGCTTTCTGTACGCCGGAAATTTTCTTTATTTTCTTACAGAGGTCTGTGGCCACTGAATTGTCGCGCAGGAGCACTGTCAGCCGGCAGTGAAACACCTCGTTGTCAGTGTCTATGTGCAGCGACCTCAGGTCCATGTTTAGCTGCGTGGATATCATCTGTGTAAGTTCCTGCAGTATGCCATGTCGGTCCACACCCTCTATTTTCAGATGCGCGAGGAATGTCTTCTGTATATGTTGCCAGTGTGTGGCCACTATGCGCGGGCCGTAAGTGGCTTTAAGTATCTGGGCATGCTCGCAGTTGAGCGAATGTACCTCCACACGGTCGTCATCGTTGATGAATCCCATGACATCATCGCCCGGTATCGGGTGGCAGCATTCGGCAAACACGAAGTTCTGCTCCTCGCTGTTGAACCGCAACTGGTATATCTCCTTGGTGTTGATATGCTCAGGGGTTATTATATTAGGGCCTTGCGCCGATGCGGTTTTGTTTCTGGACGTCCCCGTTCCGATGCGGAATATTTTTTTCAGCAGTCCGGGTGAGGTTTTCGGCGAATCCTTGAGCACGTAGCCTTCAAGAGTAATCTCTTCGGCTCCGAGTTTGTAATAGAGCGTTTCACGCGATGTTATATGGTAGAATGCCATTAATTTTGTTATCACCTCGTTTGTCGCTTTGACTTCGGCATCGTCAAGGAACTTGGCCAGTATCTCTTTGCCTTTTTCTATCATGGGAGTCTGCTGCTTGCGCAGCGCACTCTGTAGCCGAGAGCGTGCTTTTGCCGAATTGAGCAGGTTGATCCATTCGGGTTTCGGTGTCTGTGACTGTGAGGTAAGAATCTCCACCTGGTCTCCGCTGTTTAGTTTGTAGGACAGTGGCACAAGTTTGTGATTGACCTTCGCGGCGATGCATTTTGTGCCTATCTGGGAGTGAAGCTCAAAGGCCATGTCGAGCGCTGTTGAGCCTGCGGGCAGGGTGATGAGTTCGCCTTTGGGGGTGAATACGCTTATCTCGGTGGCAAATAGATTGAGTTTAAGGGTTCCGAGGAAATCTATGGCATTTGGGTTGGGATTCTCGAGAATGTCCTTGATGGTGCCGAGCCATGCTTTCAGTTCGGTTTCTTCCTCGCCTTCACCAATTTTGTATTTCCAATGTGCGGCAAACCCCTTTTCGGCCACTTCGTCCATGCGCTCGGAACGTATCTGTACCTCCACCCAGTTACCGTCAGGACCCATGACGGTGAGGTGAAGCGCCCGATAGCCGTTGGCTTTGGGGTTGCTGATCCAGTCGCGTGTGCGCTCTGGGTGCAGCCGGTATATGTCGGTAATCCTGGAGTATATGTTCCAGCATATGTTTTTTTCCTGCGCGGGATCGGGACATTTGAATATGATGCGCATGGCGTAGAGGTCATAGACCTCCTCGAACGGTATGCCTTTGGTCTCCATCTTGCGCCATATGGAATAGACTGATTTCACACGTGCCTTTGCCTCGTATTGCAGTCCCATCTGGTCGAGTTCCTTGAGTATCGGCGCCGAGAAATTCTCATACACGTTTTTGCGGCACTCTTCCGATTCGCATATCATACGTTCGATATTGGCGTATGTCGATGGGTGCTCGTACTTGAAGCTGAGGTCCTCCAGTTCGGTCTTTATGCTGAACAGCCCGAGACGGTGAGCCAGCGGAGCATATATGTAGAGGGTTTCTCCGGCTATCTTGTACTGCTTGTTCGGCGCCATGGAGCCGAGTGTGCGCATGTTGTGCAGGCGGTCGGCCATCTTTATCAGCACCACGCGTATGTCCTGGCTCATGGTCAGGAGGAGCTTGCGGAAGTTCTCGGCCTGGGCACTGGCGCGGTCGCCGAATATTCCTCCCGAGATTTTTGTGAGTCCGCTTACCAGTTCGGCTATCTTAGGGCCGAAGTTCTGCTCGATATCATCTACGGTGTAGTCGGTATCCTCCACCACGTCGTGTAGCAGTGCGGCACATATGGACGTGGAGCCGAGCCCTATCTCCTGCGAGGCTATCTTAGCTACGGCTATGGGGTGGAGTATGTAGGGCTCTCCGCTGCGGCGGCGGATACCTCCGTGGGCTTTCTTGGCAAATTTGAACGCACGCTCTATAATCTCCACTTTCTTGCGGTGATTGCTCTTCAGGTATCCTTGCAGCAGTGACTGAAATTCGGCATTGATCATTTGATCCTCTTCCTGAGGTGTCATTGTTGGCGTCTTATCCATGTTAGTGCGTGGTGTGAGAGATGATGAAACACAAATTTACTAAGAAAACGGTGAAAGTTGTGCAAAATTAGCCGTATATTTGCCACAAAATATATTTTTTCATAAAGTTTCTTGCTTTAACGGGAAAAATTTTGCCATGGGAAAATACAATTTCGATGAAGTCATAGACCGCAGCGGGTCGAAGTGTATGAAGTATGACGACTTGTGCGGGCTTTTCGGCCGCCGTGACGTGACACCTATGTGGATAGCCGATATGGAGTTCGCCACAAGTCCGGCAATAGTGGAGGCCATGTGCGAGCGTATGCGCCACCCCATATACGGTTACAGCACACCGGGCGACGGTTACTGGAGTTCTATAATTTCATGGCTTGACCGCCGTCACGGCTTCAACGTGGAGCGATGCGATCTGGCCTTTGTGCCCGGAGTGGTGCGCGGCATAGCCTATGCCGTCAATTTCTTTACGCGTCCCGGCGACAAGGTGGTGATACAGCCTCCGGTGTATCACCCTTTCCGCATAGTGACTGAGGGCAACGGACGAGTGGTGGTGGAAAATCCGCTGATAGCCGGCGACGGGGAGTTTTTTTATCGCATGGACTTAGCCGGTCTGGAGGAGATATTCGAGCAAGAGAGACCGAAAATGATGATATTGTGTAACCCGCATAATCCCGTGGGGATACAGTGGGACGCCGACACACTCCGCACGGTGGCATCGCTGGCTCGGCGTTACGGCGTGATAGTGGTGAGTGACGAGATACATTCCGACCTGATGCTGTTTGGCTGCAGGCACATACCGTTTGCTTCGGTGAGCGATGATGCGGCTGCCGTGTCTGTTACTTTCGGCGCCCCCTCCAAGACATTCAATATACCGGGGCTTGTGAGCTCATGGGTGATAGTGAAGAATCCGCAACTGCGTGAACGTTTTTATCAATGGTTAGAGGTCAATGAGTTCTCCTCTCCATTTTTCTGTGCCACCACCGGTACGGAGGCCGCATATACTTACGGCGAGGAGTGGCTTGAAGAGTTGATTCCTTACATAGAGGAGAATATAAGGACCGTGGAGGATTTTGCCTGCAAGAATCTGCCGGGAGTCAAAGCCGTGAGACCTCAGGCTTCGTTTCTGATGTGGCTTGACTGTCGAGAACTCGGACTTACGCAGTCACAGCTTGAGCGTATGTTTGTGGACAAGGCTCATCTGGCTCTTAACACGGGTGTTATGTTCGGCTGTCAGGGCGAGGGATTCATGCGCATGAATATAGCAATGCCGCGCGCGCAGCTGCTCAAGGCATTGGCATCGCTGGCGGCGGCATTGGCGCAGTAATATGATTTTCGCGGGGAATTGACAGTGGGGTCAGTCATCGTTTTCGGGACGGAGCCTGCGCACGGTCATGCCGGTCTGCCACATTTCGCTTTCGCGCATCTGCCGGAGTTCTTCTTCGAGCTTGGCGCGGTAGTCGGTCTGTGAATTGGAATCGATGGATCGTTGGGCTTCAATGCCTTTTTCCACACTTTCGTAGAGGCGTTGCATCACAGGCTTGACGGCATCGTGAAACGGTCCTGCCCAGTCTAATGCGCCTCGCTGTGCGGTGGTGGAACAGTTGGCATACATCCAGTCCATGCCTTTGGCTGCGAATAGCGGCATCAGAGACTGCGTGAGTTCCTCCACTGTCTCGTTGAACGCCTCTGAGGGGGTGTGTCCATGCTCGCGGAGCACTTCATACTGAGCCAGGAACAGTCCCTGGATAGCGCCCATGAGCGATCCGCGTTCTCCGGTAAGATCGCTGATGGCCTCGCGCCTGAATGTGGTTTCAAACAGATAGCCCGATCCTATGCCAATGCCGAGCGCTATTGTGCGGTCGAAGGCATGGCCGGTATAGTCCTGCTCTATGGCGTAGCTGGAGTTTACGCCACGGTTTTCCAGAAACATGCTTCGCAGCGATGCTCCGGAGCCTTTCGGCGCCACCATGATTACATCTATGTCCTTAGGCGGTACCACTCCCGTACGGTCTGGCCAGGCAATGGCGAATCCGTGGGAAAAATAGAGGGCTTTTCCTGCGGTTAGCGAAGGCTTTATAGATGGCCACACAGACAGCACGGCCGCATCGCTCAGAAGGCACATTATAATGGTGCCGCGCCGGGCGGCCTCTTCGATGGAGAACAGGGTCTGTCCTGGAATCCAGCCGTCGGTCACGGCCTTGTCGTAGGTGGCTCCCGGCCGCTGTCCGACTATTACGTTGAATCCGTTGTCGCGGAGGTTTAGGCTCTGTCCGGGCCCCTGTACCCCGTAGCCGAGCACGGCTATGGTTTCGTTCTTGAGTATCTCGCGGGCTTTTTCGAGCGGAAATTCCCGGCGTGTGATCACGGTCTCTTCCACGCCGCCAAAGTTGAGTTTTGCCATAATTGTCTATGATTGGGTTATTGAATCGGTTTCATTGGTTGTCGAATGACAGTTTTTTGTCGCGCATGGTCAGGATAGATCGTGCGAGGCATATAGGGGTATCGGCGAGCATGATGGCCGTCACTGTGGCGTCGCGGTCGAAAGCCGAGCACACTTCCACCTGCTTGCCGAAATGGCATTCGTGCTTGTATTCGATTTCGAAGCGTGACAGGAAGCATTCGTCGAAAGTGTCGAGGGTGAACTGGTTGAGTATCAGTTCAACGTATCGGGCCGAATTGACATGCCGGTTTACGTCTATATCGCTGAGCATGAATGTGTAGTTGTGGACGGTCTGTGGCGGATTTACCGGACGTATCTTGCCCTGGCGTTCTATCGGGCAGGGGTGGTCGCTTATGGTGCGTGCTATTTCGGTTATGCTTTCGAGGTTGGCCGGGCGACGGGTGGTCATGTTGATTGAGAACCACACGGTGCGCGCATAGCCGAGCACTTCGCCGCCTTCGCCTCGTATCTCGAAGTTGCGTTCCGAGAAGTGTCGGTTGTAGCCTTCTATCCATGTGGACAGCGAGTAGTGTTCGAGCAGACGCGGATATCGCTTCATCTCGAAAGCTATGCGGGAGAGCACCCACAGGTTGTCATCGTGCCTAAGGCGTTCGAATCCTATGCCGAGCAGGTCGGCGTGTTCGGTCGATACCTCAATGATCTGCTGCACGAGCATGGCTGGAGCCAGTTCGCTCTGGGCGTTGCACTGGGCGGCCGTAAGCCGGTAGGTGTGTGTATATACGTGTGAATAGTTTCTGGTCATTTCAGTGGTTCTTGTTTTTGTCGGTCATGAAGGTAGATGTCAACGTGCTCTATGGGAGAGCGTGTGATGGCAACTCTTCCCGAACGCACGAACTGCTTTATGTCGTAACGCTTCAGCTCCTCAAAAAGGTTTTCGGTTTCGCTGTAATGTCCGGTTTTTTCTATCACGGTATAGTCGGGAGTGATCTCCAGAATCCTTGCTCCGTGGCGGCGTATAATTTCCTCCACGTGGTTTTCCCGCAGCATGGTGGAGGTGGGTACTTTGTAAAGGGCCACTTCCTGATACACGAGCTGGGAATCGGTGTAGCAGAATGCCTTTATCACGTCGATGATTTTCTCTATCTGCTTGATAACCTTGTCCATCATTTCCGGATCGGAGTGGCATGTGATGGTTATCTTGTGCACGCCGGGTATGGAGCATGCGCTCGCGCTGATGCTTTCGATGTTGAGGCACCGGCGGGTGAATATGTTGGACAGCCGGCTCAGGAGTCCTACGTGGTTCTCGGAGAACACGGCTATGGTGTAGAGTGTGCTGTCGGTTGTCATACAGGGGTGTATATTTCGTCTGGGTTCAACATAATATGGTCCACCGCCGATCCTACGGGTGTCATGGGGAACACCATGTCGGTCGGATCGATGCGTACATTGAGCAGATATGCTCCGTGGCGTGACATCATTCGGTCTATGGCTCCGTCAAGTTCGGCCCGGGTCGCCACGTCTTCGCCCTCTATGCCATAGGCGGCTGCGAGAGCCACGAAATCGGGGTTGAGCATAGGGGTCTGGGAGAATCGGTTGTGGCAGAAGAGTGCCTGCCACTGGCGCACGTTGCCCAAGAAGTTGTTGTTGAGCACGATTATCTTTATGTCGGTGCGGTATTGCATGACGGTGCCGAGTTCCTGAAGGGTCATCTGCAGACCGCCGTCGCCGGTAAACAGGCACACGGGGCGCTCCGGAGCGCCCATCTTGGCACCTATGGCGGCCGGAAGTCCGAATCCCATGGTGCCGAGACCTCCTGACGATATTATGCTGCGCGGCGCTGTAAATCTGAAGTATCGAGAGGATAGCATCTGGTTCTGTCCCACATCGTTGACGAGAATGGCTCCATGGCCTGCGGCTTCCGAGACCTTGCGTGCGGTCTCGCCCATATTTGGTGCGGCACAGGGATCGGTTCCGTAGGCGGCCGCGAGAGCCACACGATTGTGTTCCACCCGGTTGTGGCGGTCGAAACTGTCGATCCATTCATCGCGGTCGCGTGACGATACAAGCGGCAGCAGTCGGGTGAGTGCCTGTCGGGCATCGCCATGCACGGTGGCATGGACTTTGACATTTTTGTTGAACTCCGATTCATCGATGTCGATGTGCAGTATTTTTGCCTGAGGCGCATATAGGCTCACAAGGCCGGTGACACGGTCGTCAAACCGCATGCCTACGGCTATAAGCAGGTCGGCGCGGTTGGTGTTGATGTTGGGGCCTATGTTGCCGTGCATTCCGAGCATGCCTTTGAAGAGCGGGTGGTCCGACGGCATTGCCGAGAGTCCGAGCAGCGTCGCGGCCACAGGTATGCGGGCTTTCTCTGCCAGCTCCGTCATGACGGCTTCGGCTTCGGATATGGTTACACCCTGGCCGGCAAGTATCATGGGGCGCTGTGAGGCGTTGATCATTTGTGCGGCCACGGCTATGTCGGTATCGGATATTTCCGGATTGGGGTTGTATGATCTGATGTAGCGGCATGGCGTGTAACGGCAGTCTGTAAGTCCGATCTGGGCGTCCTTGGTGAAGTCGAGCACCACAGGCCCCGGGCGTCCGGTCGAGGCGATGTGGAATGCGCGCGCAAGCGCCGGTGCCACATCGTCGGCATGGCGTATCTGGCAGCTCCATTTTGCTATTGGCTGTGTGATGCCCATTACATCGGTTTCCTGGAAGGCATCGGTGCCGAGCATCGATGAGGGTGCCTGTCCGGTTATGACCACAAGCGGTGTGCTGTCCATCATGGCGTCGGACAGGCCTGTTATGAGATTGGTGGCTGCGGGGCCGGAGGTCACTATCACCACTCCGGTGCGGTGTGATGCGCGCGCATAGCCCTGAGCGGCGTGTATGGCGCCCTGCTCGTGGCGTGTGAGCACGTTGGTTATGCGGTCGGTGTAATCGTAGAGTTTGTCGAATACCGGTATGATGTATCCTCCCGGATAGCCGAAAACACGGTCGGTGTTCTCGGCTATCAGTCCGCGGATAAGTGCTTCGGCACCTGTGATTTTATCGCTCATAAACCTATAAGTTTCTTTCTGTGCATTATATGGTGGTCATAAATCATGAACTCCGCCTTTGTCGGCCGATGTTACGGTGGCGGCATATCGCCTCAGGGCTTTCGATACCGGACGGTTACGCCTGTGCGGAGTGAAAGCCTTGTCGCCGCGGGCCAGTTCCTCGTTGCGGCGTGATTCAAGTTCTTCGGGTGAGAGGCGCACGGATATTGAACGTGCCGGAATGTCGATGTCGATTATGTCGCCTGTCCGTATCAGAGCTATGGCTCCGCCGGCTGCCGCCTCGGGCGAGACATGTCCGATGGACAGACCGGAGGTGCCTCCGGAAAACCTGCCGTCGGTAATCAGGGCACATGCCTTGCCCAAGTGTTTGCTCTTCAGGTAGCTCGTGGGGTAGAGCATCTCTTGCATGCCGGGACCTCCCTTGGGACCCTCGTGGGTTATCACCACCACGTCGCCTGCCTCTATGCGGTCATGGAGTATGGCTTCCACGGCCTCGTCCTGCGATTCATATACTTTGGCGTGTCCGCTGAACCGGAATATCTCCGGATCGACGCCGGCGGTCTTTACCACACAGCCGTCAGTGGCTATATTGCCGCGGAGCACGGCCAGACCTCCGTCGGCCACATAGGCATGTGCGAAGTCGCGGATACACCCCGAGGTCCGGTCGGTGTCGAGCTCTGGGTAATAGGCCGATTGTGATCCGAGTCCGACGGTGCGTCGGAGGCCGGGTGCGCTGCGCCACAGTTTATCGGCGCGGTCGGTATAGCCCGTGGCACCTATGGCATAGGTGTCGATCATTTCTTTCAGAGTTAGGCCATCGGCTCTTTTGGCTCCGGTGTCGATCAGTCCGCGGCTTGCGAGCATACCCATGATGGAGGGAATGCCTCCGGCGCGGTTCACGTCCTCAATGTGGTATGCCGAACTCGGGGCCACTTTGCAAAGCACGGGGGTGACGCGTGACAGGCGGTCGATGTCGGAAAGGGTAAAGTCAATGTCGCCTTCGCGGGCTATGGCCAGAAGGTGCAGCACGGTGTTGGTTGAACCTCCCATGGCGATGTCGAGTGTCATGGCGTTGAGCATGGCGCTGCGGCAGGCTATGTTGCGAGGCAGCACTGACGTGTCGCCGTCACGGTAATAGGCATAGGCGTTTTTGACAATGAGTCTTGCCGCCTGTAAAAACATGAGGTGGCGGTTGGTGTGGGTGGCGAGCACGGTGCCGTTACCTGGAAGCGCAAGACCGATGGCCTCGTTGAGCGAGTTCATCGAGTTGGCCGTGAACATTCCTGAGCATGAGCCGCATGTGGGGCAGCCGTGGCGTTCGAGCTCGAGGACTTCGGCATCGGATACGGTGTCATCGGCCGACTTGACCATTATATCGACCAAGTCCACCGCTTTTCCCGACACTTGTCCGGCCTCCATCGGGCCTCCGCTCACGAATATGGCCGGAATGTTGAGCCGCATGGCCGCCATGAGCATTCCGGGGGTCACTTTGTCGCAGTTGGATATGCATATCATGGCATCGGCCCGGTGGGCGTTGACCATATATTCCACGGAGTCGGCTATCAGATCGCGTGAGGGTAGAGAATAGAGCATGCCGTCGTGTCCCATGGCTATGCCGTCGTCTATTGCTATAGTGTTGAATTCGGCGGCAAAACAGCCTGCGCGTTCAATTTCGGTCTTTATGATCTGACCTATGTCGTGGAGGTGGGTATGGCCGGGGACAAACTGTGTGAACGAGTTGACCACGGCTATCACCGGACGTCCGATCTGTTCATCTGTCATGCCGTTGGCTCTCCAGAGGGCGCGGGCACCGGCCATGCGCCTGCCCGTAGTGGATACCGAACTGCGCAGGGGGTGAATGTATGCGGTGTTATGCGATGATGACATATGTGTCAGTTTAGAAGTGAAAGTGCGTTATTTACTTGCAAATTTAAAGTTTTGTGCGGTAATCATGCAAATAATTACACATATTAGTGCCGCTTGTGCTATAAAATGAAAAGAAACTCCGGCCCGTGGAGTCAGAAACTCAAACAGACCGGAGTGTGAAATGGTTTGATGATTTTTTTATTGCACCGATATCTTGCGGCTGTGGCTTGTGGCGGAGCCTTGCGCCGATAGGATATATATGCCTTTGCGCAGGTGGCCGGTGGTTATTTCGGCTTGTCCGTCGGTACCCCGGGCTGTGGCTACCGTGCGTCCCTGAATGTCGGTCAGCGTTATGCCAAAGGAGTGTTCGCCGGGCATGGTTATGCTGTAGCCTCCTGTTACGGGGGTGATGAGTATCGGTTCTGTCCCGTCATGTGTCACGGTTCCGATGGCGGCCTGTCCGAGTATGTAACGCAATCCTGCGGCGGCATCGACTTTGCCGGCGCCGAAGCGTTGCGGACTGCCTGAGGTGTATGTGTCATTGGCCGATGTGCGGTTTATCACGTTTATCACATCGCTTACGGTCAGAGTGGGATCGGCCTGAAGCCATAGCCCAACGGTGCCGGTCATAAACGGACATGACATGGAGGTGCCCTGCATCATGCCCCAGTAGTCGGTGGCGGAACCGTTTGCAGCGCGTCCCACCATGTCGGCGGCGCTTTCAGATTCGTAGCCCTTTGCCACAAACCTGCGGCTGTAAGATGATGCAATGGCCGACCCCGGGGCGGCTACATGCGGAAGCTGACGACCGTAAAAGTCATGGCCGTAGCTTGAGTATGTGGTTATGTCGCCGAGTTTCTCTCCGTATCCGAGAGCTTGTCCCGACAGGTCTTTCCAGCTTTCGCAAGTGGTGTATGCTCCCACGGTGATTACGTTCTGTCCGCAGCCAATGGCATTGATGGAGTTGTCGGGCGTGCCTTCGGTGAATCCATCGAACGGAGCCGATGTCGCTGAATAGCGGTCGGTGAATTCGGTGTAGCCATGGAAGTACATGTTTACGGTCTGTCCGGCCTGCCCCTCTACGGTGATGGCGAAGCGTCCTGTGGTCGGGAGAGCCTTGTAGAAATCGATGAGCACGTTGTAGCGGCCGTTGTTGGCGTCTAAGGCGGAGTACATTATGGCTTTTCCTCCGCTTTTCACACCTCCCACGCTGAGTGTCTGGTCGGCGCGTGTGGTCTGTGCGCGTTTGGTGAGGGTGCCTGTGGAGGAGCATGTGGATATGGTGACGGTGAGCGGTCGTGAATCTGACGCCCAGATATCGAGGTAGCCGTCGATGTTGTTGGCGTAGTAGCTGTTGTAGAACAAAACTGTTTTTATTGTGGTCGATGATGGGGTCAGAGTCTTTTCGATCGACATGCGGTCGGCGCCTTCGTTACCGGCAGACACGCAGATTATGCCTCTCTGTCCGAGACGGTCGAGCGCTACGGAGAAGTCGTCAGTGCCATCGTGGGGTCCGTAGTTGCTGCCGAGCGACAGGTTTACGGCCACCGGTTTGCCTTGTGATTCGGCATAGTCCATGATGTTCTGAATGCCGGCAAGTATATTGGCGTCGTAAAGATCGCCACACCCCAATGCGAGTTCGGCATCAGGCGCTACCCCGTAGAAGGGCATGTTGTCGTTGACGGTGGTGCCAGAGGTGACCGACGAGGGATTCTGTTTCATGTATGTGCCTGTGCCCCGGTATGAGCCCGCCATGATTCCGGCTACGTGAGTGGCGTGGGTTTCATCGTCGTCGTCGGTGGTGAATGAGGCTATGGTTGAGGAGGTGTATTCTTTGCCGCGCCCTGTCTGGCCTGTAAAGTGCCACAAGCGCTGTACCCGTGAGCTTCCGTCGGAGTGCTTGAAGTTGATGTGGTTGGGATCGAGTCCGCCGTCCATTATGCCGAGTATCACTCCGCTGCCGGTGTAGGTGGTGTTGTTTGAGCCTATGCCTGTGTGGGCTTCGTCGATGGAGGCCGACAAGCGGGCGTTGTTCATGTGTAAGCGTCGTTTTCCACCAAACGACAGGCTCTTTACCTGTTTCATTCCGGCTATATCCTCTAATCTGGATACCGGAGCGGTGATAAGGAGCATATCGCCAAGATCGGCTGTTACGGTTATTTCAGGGTCGGACAGGCATGATGAGTCAAATCCGTCATTGAGCCGGAGTATGGCACCCACGGTGGCTGTTGTGGCGTCCTGTGACGAGCGAGATGACAGTTCAGTGCGGTAGCGTTCAAGCTGTGCTCGTCCGATGGTGTTTATCTTGGTCTGTGCGGGGGCACCGGCGGCCAATGACAACAGGATCAGGGAGTAGATGTATTTCATATGCGAATAATGTTGGTAATTACTAAAAAAGCCGCTTTGAAAAGCGGCTTTGGAGGAAATTGTTTTACTTTTGGTGGGTGCTGAGGGATTCGAACCCCCGACCCTCTGCTTGTAAGGCAGATGCTCTGAACCAGCTGAGCTAAGCACCCGGGGATTGGGATTTGTGCCCGGAAAACGCTTTGCAGAAACCTGTCGATTTGTTTCACTTTTGGTGGGTGCTGAGGGATTCGAACCCCCGACCCTCTGCTTGTAAGGCAGATGCTCTGAACCAGCTGAGCTAAGCACCCGAGAGGTTCTCTGCGAAAGCGATGCAAAGGTAGGCATTATTTTTGACTTACCAAATTTTTTTTCAAAAAAATCACGTTGAATGGTTTTTTTTCGTGAAAAAGCGCTTTTTTGAAACAAGATTATTACATTAGCGGTTGGAAGTAGATAACAGTACCTGTTTTTTTAATTATAATATAAATGAATTGTCCGGGATTGTTAAAGCGCGCGGTGATGCTGTATGTCGATGGATTCCGTCAGATGACGGTGGGGCGTACGCTGTGGGCGCTTATTATAATCAAGCTCATATTGCTGTTCGGTGTGTTTAAGCTTCTGTTTTTCCCCGATGTGCTTTCGCGTGACTATGATACCGATGCCGAGCGTGCCGATGCTGTGCGGAAGGCTCTTGTGGGAGTGCCGAAATGATAAAATCGTATTAACCTTAATTATAAAGTATATATAAAAAATCTGTAGAGTTTTATGGAAGATCTGATGGGAGTGGTGGACTGGTCGAGGGCGCAGTTTGCTCTGACCGCCATGTTTCACTGGCTTTTTGTTCCTCTGACATTGGGACTGTCGGTGATAGTGGCCGTAATGGAATCAATCTATTACCGCACGCGGAGCCGTCGTTGGCTCGGGATTACCAAGTTTTGGATGCTGCTTTTCGGTGTGAATTTCGCCATAGGAGTGGCCACCGGTATTATTCTGGAGTTTGAGTTCGGAGCCAACTGGTCGAATTACAGTTGGTTTGTGGGCGATATATTCGGAGCTCCGTTGGCAATAGAGGGGCTTTTGGCTTTTTTCATGGAAGCTACGTTTGTGGCCGTGATGTTTTTCGGCTGGAAAAAGGTGAGTCCGCGTTTCCATCTGGCGGCCACATGGCTGACGGCCATAGGTGCTTCGATTTCGGCATTGTGGATTCTGGTGGCAAATGCGTGGATGCAGTATCCCGTGGGTATGGAGTTTGATCCGGCTCAGATGCGTAATGTGATGGACGATTTCTGGGCTGTTGCTTTGTCGCCGGTAGCGGTGCATAAGTTTATCCATGCGGTGTCGAGCGGCTGGCTGCTGGCCGGAGTGTTTGTTTCCGGAATCAGTTGCTGGTTCATATTCAAGAAGCGCAACCGTGCCATGGCAGTCAGTTCCATAAAGGTGGCTTCGGCCGTAGGTCTCGCCGGAATGGTGCTCACTTTGTGGTCGGGCGATAGTTCGGCTGTAGATGTGGCCCGTGTACAGCCTATGAAACTTGCCGCCATGGAGGGGCTGTATAACGGAAGGTGCGGTCAGGAACTTGTGGGCTTAGGAATACTGAACCCCGACAAGACTCCTCAAAACGATGAAGACCCCTATCTGTTTGATATATCCATACCCAAGGGGCTTTCCCTGCTCGCCAAGCATGATACTGAGGCGTTTGTGCCCGGTATCAATGATCTTATCGACGGTATAGAGATAACTCCTGCGGGCGATACCATACACACTGACTCTTATGCCGAGCGAATAGCCATAGGCCGTAAGGCTCATGACGCTCTCCGTGCCTATGGTGCGGCAAAGACTGCGGGCGATACTGCGGCTATGGCTGCGGCTGTCGATGATCTGCGCGCCAATTACCGTTATTTCGGCTACGGGTACTTGCAATCGCCTTATGATGCCGTGCCTCCGGTGGGGCTTACATTCTATGCTTTCCGTATCATGGTGATCATAGGCGGATATCTGTTGCTGTTTATGCTATTGATGGTGTGGGCCTCGTATCGTCGCCCGAAGTGGCTTGAAAACAAATTGCTGCTGTGGGCTGGCATGCTCTCCATACCGCTTGTGTGGGTGTGCAGCCAGGCAGGGTGGGTTACAGCCGAGGTAGGCCGTCAGCCATGGATCATACAGGACCTGATGCCCGTGCAGGCTGCCATATCCGATGTGTCCACACCCACGGTTATGATAAGTTTCTGGGCGTTTGCCGTGGTGTTCACGGCTTTTCTTGCCGCGGAGGTCAGCATAATGCTGCGTCAGATATCAAAGGGTTCAAAAACTGATTTCGATAATTTTAACGAATAAAAAGTTATGACACAATTAGAATGTCTTCAGATATATTGGTGGCTCGTTATAGCCGTATTGGGAGGTGCGCTGGTGTTTTTGCTCTTTGTGCAAGGCGGGCAGTCGATGCTTCTGTGCAAGCGCAATGAGCCTTACCTTCCGGTGATGATCAGTGTGCTCGGCCATAAATGGGAACTGACGTTCACCACTCTGGTGGTGTTTGGCGGAGCGTTTTTCGCATCATTCCCTCTGTTTTATTCCACCAGTTTCGGTGGTGTATATTGGCTGTGGATGCTTATACTGTTCAGTTTTATACTTCAGGCCGTGAGCTATGAGTTCCGGTCGAAGCCGGGCAACATATTCGGCCGGCGCACCTATGATGTGTTTCTGTTTATCAACGGTTGTGTTGGCTGTGTGCTGCTCGGTGTGGCCGTTGGCATGATGTTTTTCGGTGGCGAGTTCACTGTGACCAAATCCAATCTGCTTGATGCCACCGCTCCCGTGATATCCTCGTGGGCGCCCACTCACGGGCTTGAGGCTATATTCTGCTGGAAAAACCTGATACTCGGATTTGCGGTTCTGTTTCTTGCCCGTACACTTGCATCGCTCTATTTTGTCAACAGGGTGCGCGATGATGTGGATTTTCTACTGGGTCAGCGTCGTTCAGTGCTGATCAACGGAGGTATATTCACAGTGCTGTTCTTGGTATTTCTGTTTGTGCTGCTCACTTCATCGGGCATGGAAGCCACAGAATCCGGATTTGAGGAAGTTGACTACAAATATTTGGGCAACTTCATGGCTCTGTGGTGGGTTACATTGATGTTTGTGGCGGGAGTGGTGATGGTGCTGTGGGGCGTCATTGGCACGGTGCTGTCCGACCGCTTCAGAGGCGGCATATGGTACGGCGGATTCGGCACAGTGGCTGTGGTGATATCTCTTTTCTGTGTGGCCGGATATAACGGCACGGCCTTCTATCCCTCGCTCGTTGACGCGCAGTCGTCGCTCAGCATAGCCAACAGCAGTTCGTCGCTCTTCACCTTACAGGTAATGACATGGGTGTCGGTGATCACGCCTTTTGTGATCGGTTACATAGCCTATGTCTGGAAAAAGATGAGCTGACAGATTGATGTGAAATAAAAGCAGGGCGCTGTGTCGGAGATTATGACGCAGCGCCCTGTCTGTCTGATCACAGTGCTATGAAGAGTAATGTGGAAATCAACTTGTGATCAGCTTTTGAGGGATAGGAGTTGTGGGTGTCAGATACGGCGGAACTTGGATTTTACTATCCATTTGATAGGGCGACTCTGACCTTGATAGCGTTCTATGCCGCCTTCATGTAGTACTAATTCGTTGTCGGTGAGTTTTACGACTGTGGCTGAGCCTTCCATTTCGGGTATGGTTATTTTACCGTCGGAATATTTGTAGGGCATTCCTCCTGCAAATTCCCACGTGCCGTTTTCCAATTCCCAGCCTTTCATGATGCCGTCGGAGGTGAATTCTACTCTGGCATTGGTCTTTTCTTCCCATTCGCAGTCTTCGAATGTCTCATCGAGATCGTATGATTCCTCGTCGATCACATGGGTCTGTTGCCATTTGCCTACGAGCAGGGAATTTGCGTCATCATCGTCATCGCATGCCGTGAACGACAGCGAAGTAATAATCAGGGCCATGAGGCCTAAGATACGTGTTTTCATATTGAGCATGTGTTTAGAATGTGTAGCCTACCGATACGTTGAGTGTGGAGGTGTTGAGGTATTTCTGGAGCTTGATGAAGTCGAGTTCGTAACGCAGGCCTGCATACCACTTGTTGAAGTTCACACCGGCACCTATCTGCCAACCCATCTGGAAACGTTTCCATTTCCAGTCATCGGCGTCGCCGTAGAGGTCCTCATCGTCCCAGTCATAGTCATCACCGCGGCTGCTGTAAGTGCTGTAGTCTTCCCAGTCTTCCCAGCCATCGCCCCAGTCGTTATTGTCATCGCTTTTTCCAGAGAACATGTTGATGCCGTATGCCTTGCCTATCACATTGACGCGGAAGTTAAGGCCGGTGTATGGAGTCACGGATATGGCATCTGTGATGTTGAAGCGATAGGCTACATTGACGGGTATGCCTATTGACATAAGGCTCGTCTTGTCTGAGCCTGAGCCGTAGGCTAATTGGCCGCCGAACTCAAGATAGAGGGGCATGGCTGACGAGAGGCTGAGACCGTAGGTGTAGCCTGCGGCAAAGCCGTTGAGAGTGGTGCTTTCGCCACCTTTGGGCGATGCGAAGATTCCGTTGTAGCCAACGGTGATACGCTGGTAGTTTTCATTGTCGGCCGAAGAGGCGGCATTGCTTGCGCCGGCGCCGGTAAATTGTGCCATGGCGGGCATGGCTGCGCATACGGCTACAGCCGCTGCGATGAGTTTAATCTTTTTCATTGTTAAAAATGTGATTGTGTGAATGAATAAAAATGG
Source organism: uncultured Muribaculaceae bacterium (assembly GCA_910578805.1). GTDB lineage: Bacteria > Bacteroidota > Bacteroidia > Bacteroidales > Muribaculaceae > Paramuribaculum. The sequence goes on from CAJTRS010000012.1 coordinate 45,759, forward strand.
TTTATTAAAAAAAGTTGTGATCAATAGTTGAAATTCATTCGCCACACGTTGGGTGTGCCTTCGGCATCGCCCCGCTGCGATATGAAATAAATGTATCGCCCGTCCTTGCTCCACACGGGGCTGAGATCATCGGCCGCATGATAGGTGAGTTGTGTGAGTTGTGTGCCGTCGGACCGGCATGCGAATAGGTCGGTGTTGACGAACTCCCTTTTTCCCATGGGTATGCGTCCGTCACCAACAAAGAGTATCCATTGGCCGTCGGGCGACACGCTGGGTGTGGTGTAGCTGTGGACCGGATCGGCCACTATGCATTCCTCAGCCCCCGTCTCGTAATTGACTTTCCATATTTCACCGCGTCCCTCGCCGTTAAATCGGGATATGACGAGCGATTTCTCGCCGGGCACGGGATACGGACTCATGCCGGGTACATAGCTGGCAAGGAAATTCTTGTCAACATCGTGCCCCCACACGCTCGAACCGCGCTGTTCGAGACGGGTGAAAAACACTTGTTTCATGTCGGGGGAATATATGGGTGAGTAGTCGCGGTCACCGGTGGTGATCTGACGGCATATATAGCCTTTGGTGGCATCGGTGCGGAACAGTTGGGTGCTTTTGCCGCGTGTTTCGGAAAACAGAATGAATTTGCCGTCGGGGGAGAAGGTAAAGTCCTGTACGTTGGAGCGGTTGGTGCGCTGCACGGCGCTTCCCTGTTTGTCTATGTCCTTCAGGAATATGTTTGTGGCTCCGTTGCGTAGCGACAGATAGGCTAACTGTGTGCCGTCGTGCGATATGCCGAGTATCCGGTTGACTGTCCAGTCGGCATTGTGACTGCGGCGCTTTACGGTGGGCATGGCCACATAGTCGCTCGGTTTGGTCACTTTGATGAATTCCACTCCGGTCTCTTCCGGAACCTGCACCACCGAATAGTCCACCTTTTGTGCGGTGGCTGATCCGCATGCCACGACGACCGCTGCGGCGGTTGCTGCCATGGCCGCTGACAGTCTTGGTCTTAAACTTGTAAGCATGGTATTGGGCTTGTTTTTTGCGCCGCCGACTCCCCTGAGAGGCTTGAAAACACATATTTGTTGGCACAAAAAAAGACGTGGGAGTCTGTATCTTTCGCCTATCCCGCGTTCAGGCCTTCGCATTGCCTTTCCCAAGGATAAGCAACTCAGTCAGCCCACGCCGGACATTTATACAGAACACCACGCCGCATGCCCGCGTTAATGCAAGGCATCGACCATAGTGATGCAGTGATAAACATCACCCGTGAACGCTTACGTTGCCGTCTCTTCCTGGGATATCAAAGTTGCGAAGTTTGAACGCAGAAGATGACGTTAGGTAAACGTCTTTTCATTAAAAATTTATAGACCCGCCACCCCTCTGGGCTAACAAGTCGTTGCAAATTTAAAGATTTTTATACAATCGCCAAAATATTTGCCGTGAATCCTTAAAAAATAAGCGAAGCACACTGTGCTTCGCCAAGGAGTATTATACTTATGTGTTTTAAGCCTATATGGTCAGGACGTGATGTGAAATAGCCGGAGGATTTCAGCCGGGGATTTCGGCTATGAGGGTGGCGGAGGTAGCGTCGGTTACGCGCAGGCGTGCCAGCTGACCCACGCGGAAGTCGCCGCGCGGGAACACTACAGTCTTGTTTTGCTGTGTGCGTCCCACCATCTGCTCGCGGCTTCGTTTGGCCACACCCTCCACGAGTACTTCCACCTCGCGGCCTATCTCGGCGCGGTGCGAGGCAAGCGAAAGTTCGTTCTGTAGGGCTATCATGCGGTTGAGCCGGTCGATCTTCACCTCTTCGGGTATGTTGTCGGGCATGTGTTTGGACGCCAAGGTGCCGGGACGTTCGGAGTATTTGAACATGAATGCCGAGTCGAATCCCACCTCGCGCATCAGGGATAAGGTCTGTTCGAAATCCTCTTCTGTCTCGCCGTGGAATCCGGTGAAGAGGTCGGTAGATATGCCGCAGTCGGGAATTATTCGTTTTATGGCCGCGATGCGGTCAAGATACCACTGCCGTGTGTAGTGGCGGTTCATGGCCTTTAGCACACTGTCGCTTCCGCTCTGTACGGGCAGGTGTATATGGTGGCATATATTGTTGTGGGAAGCGATGGTCTGGAGTATGTCGTCGGTCATATCCTTGGGGTGGGAGGTGGTGAAGCGTATGCGCATGTCGGGAGCCGCCTGGGCCACCATGGCGAGCAGAGAGGCAAAGCAGGTTACGGAGCCGTCGGACGGCGACACGTAACGGTAGGAGTTTACATTCTGCCCCAGCAGGGTCACCTCACGGTAGCCTTTGGCGCGCAGGTCGGCGAGCTCGGCAAGTATGCTGTCCGTCTCGCGGGAGCGTTCACGGCCGCGGGTGTAGGGCACTATGCAGTAGGAGCAAAAGTTGTTGCAGCCGCGCATTATGCTTATGAAGCCGCTCACCATATTGCCCGGCAGGCGCACCGGAATGATGTCGCGGTAAGTCTCTGTGGTACTCAGGCTTACATTGATGGCTTTTTCGCCTGCCTCTACCGATGCGATCAGGTTCGGCAGATCGAGATACGAGTCGGGACCGGCCACGAGGTCCACTCCGTGACAGGCTATCAGATCGTCTTTCACTCGTTCGGCCATGCAGCCTATCACACCTATTATAAGTGGATTGTGGCGTGTGCGTTTGCGGCGTAGCGAGTTGAGATATTGCAGGCGCCCTATGATTTTCTGTTCGGCGTTGTCGCGTATGGAACATGTGTTGAGCAACACAGCGTCGGCATCGTCGAGAGTGTCGGTAAGCGTATATCCCGCCATGCCCATCACTGAGGCTACCACTTCGCTGTCGGCCACATTCATCTGGCAGCCGTAGGTTTCTATGTATAGTTTCTTGTCGTCTGACCGGTTCATCGTATTTACAGGGGTAATTTGCGCAAAGATACGAATAAGTCGAGAGCAAAGACAAAATTTATTTGTCATTTTGCCGAGCGGAAGTATCTAAGACCGTAGGTCAAATATTTGATTATTGCGTAATAATGAGTATTTTTGTGCAAAATTACGAAAATAGCCACAAGGCGGAAAAATCTAACCTAAAAATATTTTCAAAACAATAATGGCATTTCCCATACTTTCGGCTCAGGAAGCAGCCGAGCTTATTCATCATGATGACAATGTGGGCCTGTCGGGGTTCACAGCTTCAGGATCACCCAAAGTAGTCACCAGCGCCCTTGCGGAAAGAGCAATAAAAGAGCATGAAGCGGGCCGGGAGTTTAAAGTTAATATTTTTACAGGGGCTTCGACCAACAAATGGGCCGATGGTGCTCTGGCAGCCGCCAACGCCATCAACCGCCGTACGCCCTATCAGAACACACCTGATCTGCGCACGCGTATAAACAGTCACGACACCCACTATTTCGATCTGCATCTGTCGGAGTTGGCACAGAAGTTCCGATATGGAACTTACGGTGGCCTTGACGTGGCTATCATAGAGGTGGCAGAGGTGATGGACAACGGTGAAGTGGTGCTCGGTACCGGTGTTGGCAATGTCCCCACTTATGCCGCGCTGGCAAAAAAGGTGATACTTGAGCTCAACAGCAAATTGCCCAAAGGCATGTATGGCATGCACGACATATATCTGCCTGCCGATCCACCCTACCGCCGCGAGATTCCTATATACAAGCCGAGCGACCGCGTGGGTACGCCGACCGTGAAGATCGATCCGGCCAAGATAGTCGGTGTGGTACACAGCGATTCCTACGACGGTATCAAAGGCTTCTCGGAACTTGACGACGTCACTCTCCAGATCGGAGCCAATGTGTGCGGTTTCCTTGTAGGGGAGATGCGTGCCGGCCGGTTGCCCAAATCTTTCCTGCCGATACAGTCGGGTGTGGGCAATGTGGCCAATGCCGTGCTGTTCGGGTTGGGTGATGCCGAGGAGATACCTCAGTTTGAAATGTACACCGAGGTCATACAGGACGCCGTGATAGAACTGATGAAGATGGGCAAATGCAAGTTTGGCAGCACATGTTCGCTCACCCTTTCGGACAAGATGGAAGCCGAAGTGCTTGGCAACCTCGACTTTTTCCGCGACAAAGTGGTGATACGTCCTGCCGAACTCTCCAACAGCCCCGAAGTCATACGCCGTCTCGGTGTCATAGCCATGAACACTGCCTTGGAGGCCGATATATTCGGTAACATCAACTCCACTCACGTAGTCGGAACCCGCATGATGAACGGTATAGGCGGTTCCGGTGACTTTACCCGCAACGGCTATCTGTCAATATTCTCATGTCCGTCAATCACCAAGGGCGGTCTGATAAGCAATATCGTGCCCATGGCATCGCACATTGACCACACCGAGCACTCCGTAGATGTGATAATCACAGACCAGGGTGTGGCCGATCTCCGCGGGCTTGATCCCGTGCAGCGCGCCGAGCGCATCATCGACAACTGCGCGCACCCCTCCTACCGTGAACTGCTCCGCGAATATCTCCGCCTGGGCAAATCGGGCCAGACACCTCACACACTTGAGGCTTCCCTTGCATTCCACACCGCATTCAAAGCCACCGGCGACATGCACAACGTGGACTGGTCACGCTACGGTTTCTAAAAAACCGGATTGCATTATAAAACAGACATGGGGCGGCTCTCAGAGCCGCCCCATGTCTGTTTTATAATGTGGTTATTCATCGGGTCCGGAATATGGGGCATAAATTGAGTTGGGGAAAAATGGG
>CAJTRS010000012.1:50492-57040 GCA_910578805.1 uncultured Muribaculaceae bacterium
ACATTTTTCCCCAACGTATTGCTTTGTAGATTATTTTAAGGTGGCGGTATCAGCCGAGGAATTGCTTGACTTGGTCGAGTATGTTCAGGGCTGTGAAGCCGAATTTCTCATCGAGTACTTTGTAGGGGGCTGAGGCTCCGAACCGGTCAAGGCCATAGACGTGGTTTTCACGTGACATCACGGGCTTGAGCGTGGAGGGGAGGCCTGCGGTAAGTCCGAACGAGGGTATCCAGTCGGGTATCACGCTGTTGCGGTAGTCTTCGTCCTGGTCTTCGAAGAGTCCGAGCGAGGGTACCGATACCACGCGGGCGGGTATGCCTTCGGCATCGAGCATAACGGCCACCTCACACAGCAGTGATACTTCGGACCCGTTGGCCACGAGTGTCACTCGTGAGTTGGGCGCGTCCATCACCACGTAGCCTCCACGGCGCATACCTTCGGCTTCTTCGTAGCGGTTGCCTGTCACAGCGGGCAGGTCGGTTACGTCCTGACGTGTGAATATGAGAGCCGTGGGGGTGTCCTGATTGTTCATGGCCATCTCCCAAGCTATGGTGGCTTCGGCGCTGTCGGCGGGGCGAAGTACGAGCATGGAGCGCTTTCCCGAGAGGTTGTGGAGCTGTTCGAGCAGGCGTATCTGGGCTTCTTGTTCCACGGGTTCGTGGGTGGGGCCGTCTTCGCCTACGCGGAATGCATCGTGGCTCCATACGTATTTGACGGGGAGTTCCATAAGCGCGGCCATGCGCACTGCAGGTTTCATGTAATCGCTGAACACGAAGAATGTGCCGCATGCGGCTATCATGCCTCCGTGGAGCACTATTCCGTTCATTATGGCGGCCATGGTCAGCTCGCTTACTCCGGCGTGGAGGAACGCTCCGGTAAAATCACCGTGCGAGAGGGCGTGGGTGTGTTTGAGGAATGCTTCAGTCTTGTCGGAGTTGGCAAGGTCGGCCGATGACACTATCATGTTTTTGACCTTGTCGGAGAGCACGGCGAGTACATCGGCCGAAGCTGTACGTGTGGCCACATTGGCTTTGTGCACTATCGAGCGGTAGTCGATGTCGGGGAGCACTCCGTCAATGTAGTCGCGGAGGGTCGCTGCCATGTCGGGGTTGGCTTCGGCCCAAGCTTTTTCCTCGGCGCGGCGTCGGGCCACTATGTCGCGGAGCTGTTCGCGACGGTCGGCATATAGTTTTGCTGTTTCGGGGCGTATTACCCAGGGGTTTTCGGGGTCTCCGCCGAGGTTTTTCACCGTCATGGAGTAATCGGCGCCAGATTTGCTAAGAGGCTGTCCGTGGGTGCTGCATTTGCCTTCGAAGTTTTCACCGGTGGCTGTAACGCAGCCGCGGCCCATCACTGTGTGTCCGATGATTAGGGTGGGGCGTGCCGTCTCGGCGTGTGCGGCTTCTATGGCTTCGGACATCGCTACCGGATCGGTTCCATCGACTTCCAGCACGTTCCAGTGCCAAGCGCGGTATTTGGCTGCGTAGTCTTCGGTGTCCACGGCATCGACATCTGTGGAGAGCTGCACTTTGTTGCTGTCATAAAACATGATCAGGTTGCTCAGTCCGAGGTATCCGGCTATGCGTCCGGCTCCTTGGGATATCTCTTCCTGTATGCCTCCGTCGGATATGAATGCATAGGTTTTGTGGCTTAACCATTCACCGAACCGGGCAGCCAGAAAGCGCTCGGCTATGGCTGCGCCTACGGCCATGGTGTGTCCCTGGCCGAGAGGACCCGATGTGTTTTCCACGCCGCGGTGCGGGTCGAGTTCGGGGTGTCCGGGAGTGACGCTTCCCCACTGGCGGAATTGCTGTAGCTCTTCCATGGTGTAATATCCGCACATGGCCAGCACGCTGTAGAGCATTGGCGACATGTGTCCAGGATCGAGGAAGAATCTGTCGCGGGCTATCCACATGGGGTCATCGGGATCGGTGACCAGATACCGGGAATAGAGCACATTTATGAAATCGGCTCCTCCCATAGCCCCTCCGGGGTGTCCTGACTTGGCTTTTTCTACCATGGCTGCGGCAAGCACTCGAATGTTGTCGGCTGCCGAATTAAGAGTATTGGTGTCCATTTTGTACGGATAGTTTGGTTAAGAGTTGAGCGTAGTGGACTTTGCTTTTGTTTTGCAAAAGTACTCATATCCGTGCACTCTCACAAATTTAGCATGTATTAAAATGGTGCGCGTCGTTGCCGCGCATGTTATAACGCAGTGAGCGCCGCCGGAGTTTTGTGTCTCCATGGCGGCGCTCACCGATTGGCTTATGGGGTGTTTGGATCAGTCCTCCATCACACCTTCCTTAACTTCTTTCTTTATCTCTTCGGCCGATGCGTCGCGGCGGTTAACACGCGATCCGACAAGGGCGTAGTAGAGCAGATAGGCTGTGGCTGCGAAGAGCACCCAGTAGCTTGTGAGATAAGTGGTGGCATCGGCCACGGCGCCCTGTATGAGGGGCAGGATACCGCCGCCACATACCATTACCATGAAGAATCCCGAAGCCACAGCGGTGTATTTGCCAAGGCCTTCAACGGCAAGGTTGAATATGCCGCCCCACATCACAGATGTGCAAAGGCCACACAATACGAGCATGAATATGTTGATGGGAGCCTGTTCGCCGATGATAGGCACGGTCACCATTGTTGACGGGTCGAGGAATATGGCGCCGAGCAGCAGAAGCAGAGCTATCGACGAAACCACGGTGAGCATGGTCTTGCTTGACATTACGCCGCCGAGTGCGCCGCCGGCCAGACGGCCTATGAGCATCAGGAACCAGTAGGCACCGACAAGCGATCCGGCCACTGTGGTGTTCATGCCCAGATCATTGGTCATGTAGAGGTTGGCCATGTTGGGGATACCGACTTCGATACCCACGTAAAGGAATATGGCTATCACGCCGCCTACATAGTGACGGAATCCGAGTGCGCCGCCGAGGGTGGGTTTTTCAACCTTCTTGCCGCCGCGCTTGAGTTCTTCCAATATGGGTTCGGGGAGTTTCGACAGCAGAAGTACCACCAAGGCTAATGCGAAGATGCCCATGGCCACCCACAGAGCCGGACGTGCGGCCACGAGTGTGAGTCCCTGAAGGCTGCCGCCCATGAGGTAACCTACGAGTACGGGGCATATGGTGGCTGCCAGCGAGTTGGTGGCGCCGCCAAACTGAAGCAGCTGGTTGCCGGTCTTGCCGCCGCCGCCAAGAGTGTTGAGCATGGGGTTGACCACGGTGTTGAGCATACACATGGAGAAGCCTGCGATGAATGCGCCCGCCAGATATACGGTGAAGATGGTGTCGGCGCCGTCGAGCATGCTGGATATGAACATGAAGCATACACCGACGAGACCTACGAGTACGGCGGCTATGGCTGAGAATTTATAGCCTTTTTTCTGAAGGATAAGGCCGGCGGGGAGTCCCATGAACGCGTAGGCAATGAAGTTGGCGGCATTGCCGAGCTGCGACTGGAGAGCGCTGAGGCCGAGCTGTTCCTTGAGTATTACTCCGAATGGATTCTGGAATCCTGTAACGAACGAAATCATCGCAAACAGGAAAAACATTACTATGATAGGTAATGTGTAATTCGGTTTTTGAGAAGTTGTCATTAGGTTTGAGGTATTAATTGGGTTAAAAAATTTTCATGGTAACATGCGTGGAGGCATGAGGGATAGCGCAAAGTTAATTCTTTTTTTCGGTTGTGTAACAATGCCCGGCGCATTTTTGTCAGTATTCACGGTTGCCGAATATGCCTGTACCCACTCTTACGAGTGTCGAGCCGCAGCGTATGGCCGTGGGGTAGTCGCCGCTCATGCCCATCGACACAGTGTCGAAGCCCTGCAGATCGGGACACATCGCGGTTATGCTCCGGCGGGTGGCGGCTATGGCGCGGAAGTCGGCTTCTATGCGTGCGGGGTCGTCGGTGTTTGTGGCCATGCCCATCACTCCGCAAAGGTGGGTGGCTTTGAGCGACCGGTATTCCCCGCGTCGGAAAAAGTCGGTGAGTTCCTCGGGTGTGAATCCGAACTTGGTCTCTTCGGCGGCAACATGCAGCTGCATGAGCACACGGCTCACCACTCCGGCGCGCAGGCTCTCGGCATCGATCAGGCGCAGCAGTCTCTCCGAGTCCACACTCTCAATCATGGCCACACGTCCAACCAGGGAGCGCACCTTGTTGGTCTGCAGATGGCCTATGAAATGCCAGCGCACATCGTCGGGCATCTGCGGTATTTTGGCTAAAAGTTCCTGCAGGCGGCTTTCGCCGAACAGGCGCTGTCCGGCCCCGTAGGCTTCGCGCAGGGCGTCCACGGGGTGAAATTTCGATACAGCCACAAGCGCCACCCCCTCGGGGAGGGTGGCGCTGATGCGGCTAATGTTGTCAGCTATTATGCCCATGGTAAGTGGACGGCGGGATTATTCGGCGGCGGGCTTGCTGCCGAGCTTGGCATCGTAAACGTCCATCAGAGGGGTTTCGGCCAGTGACACGAGATCGAAGTCGGCCATGGTGCCTTTCATGCCCTCCATGAAGTTGTCGTAGGCGTTTTTGAAGTCAGAGCCGGCCACGAGAATCAGCGATGTGGTCTTCTTCTCCACGGCGGTCTTTTCGTCGATGGTGATGAACGCCACTTTGGCCATGTACCATTTGTCGGCGGTGTCATCGCGGAATATCTCGGATATCTTGGTGCGCTTCACTGCGCTAACTGAAAATTCGCCCGATATGAAGGGGGTCTGTTCCTCGATGATGCGTGCCTCGGCCTCGGTAAACGACAGGGCATCGACCAGATAGGGTTCGTTGACTTTCTTGGCCACGCCGTTTTCCATCATCTTGTCATAGCGTACTTTGCATTCAAACCAGTTTGCCATATTGTCAGTATAGTTTTGTCTATGTTAAAAATAATTCTTGCAAAGGTAGCTATAATTCTGCAATTATAATCTGTTTATAGCGCCCATAAACAATATGGCTCCTGTACTTGTCTCATCGATCACAAATACAAACGGGTGATCTACGTGCATAGTCCTTTGGGGAATTCCCGAATCGGTGATGCCTCCGATCATAGTCACGGACGATGCTTTTGTTCCGCTTTCATTGACATCGATGAACACATCGTGTTTGACTATGTTGAATAGCACTTCTGATTGTGAGATTTTCGGATATTCTCCGTCGGTCGAGAATGCTTTGTTTATGTTAAGTCCGGTAAGTGACTCGACAAGGTTGTTAGATGTATATAGATTGAATTTCGGCACAGATAGTTTGACTTCGTGCATTGTCATCGATGATTTGCAAGTGTTCCATTCGCCGCCTGCCAATTTTGAAATCAGTGTTGCCGGATTGTTATTCTCCGTAGGTAGAATTATGGTCATGTTATATGCTGAGTTGCCATAAGGCAATCTGAGAGCCTGATATTCATTTGTTTCATAGTACAGGTTGTCCCATGTGGCATTCATCATGTTTATGTGTACGGGGGTACTGCCGGCGTTGAAAAACGAACTTTGTTTTGTAGCGGCTATATCGAATGGTCTGGCCCATTTACCGTCAAATGCAGTGGCATTGAACAGCATAACATCGGAGCTCGGGATATCATTCAGAAATTCAGGTATCATGCCTCCGGTTTTTTCCGAGCACCAGCTGTTTATACGGCTAATGGTACTATGGGCATCGTTGTCGAAACTATATACGTCTGAATTGTAATTTGTTTTCAGTATATCTATATAGTTTTGGAGCGGTGTGAATGTGTTTTTCAGCCATATTGACTGTGCCATGGATATACGTACTTTATTGTCAAGCGAATACAAGTTCTCTTTGAGAAGTTTGTTGTATGTGTTTAAGTCCGTTAGAGATTCGGCTCCAAGGACTTCGAGCAGTTCTGAGAGTGTTTCACCGTCGGCGCCGTTTGCCAGCATTGACAATGCTACCGATACACTGACCGGTGACAGCAATCTGTTTTCGGTTTCGCTGCCTGATACCTCTTTTTCAAAAAGATTGAATGCGAAATCAATCTGCCTGTCCATCAGTGTTGTCTGTTCGGTTGTCAGAATGACATCTCTGCGTTCAATGTTTGTTCCCTGATTTCCATTGTCCGGTTCGTCATTGGAGCAACTGAATCCTGATATTGCTAATACAAGAAAAAACCACTTTTTCATAATTATAAAATTTAAGGTTAGAATATCTAATGAGTTTTTAGGATAATGGCGGCGGAAATTAGCCGCCGCCATTAGATATCAGGAGTGGGTGTTGTCAACGGACAGCGATTTTACGGGAGACTGTTGTGGCGGGGGTTTTTGCGGTGAGCAGATAGACGCCCGTGGAGAGGCCTGCGGTGGCTATTGTGGCGGTGGAGCCGGCGGCTGTGGCTGTGGCCACGGGGCGGCCCTGCATGTCGTGGAGGGTGACTTCTACGCCTGTGGCCCCGGCACACATCACTTCGTAGCCGTCGCCACAGGGACTGATGATCACCGACCTGTCATCGTCGTCCGAGACCGAGCCTATCGAGGAGCCGCCAAGGAGTTTCTTCATGGCGGCAAGGGCGTCGAGCTTGCCGGCGCCCCACTGGACGCGGT
>CAJTRS010000013.1:0-13655 GCA_910578805.1 uncultured Muribaculaceae bacterium
TAACTCTCAACACATTACTTTATTCCCCATTTATTGCCATAGTCTCGCGAATTCTATCTATCTTTGACTCCGTCTTAGATACTCTCGCTCGGCAAACGGCAAATAAATTTGCTTTTGCTCTCGACTTATTCGTATCTTTGGCTTCAAAATCATAATATCCATGAACCCTATAAAAAATTTCAACGAACTGGTAACCCGATTCCGCTCTATAGAGGGCAATGTCAGAGTGGCTATTGTGTGCCCTGACGATGAAGCCTCGCAACATGTGATCGGACGGTGCCTTGATGAGCGTCTCGCCGATTTCACAATAATCACATGCGCCACCGACACCGGACACTATACCGCGGAGGCCGAAAAACACCCCGGACACGTCACCCTGCTACATGCGGCATCGCCCGATGAAGCAGCCCGTTACGGAGTGGAACTTGTCAGAAGCGGCAAAGCCGACGTGCTGATGAAAGGCATCATCAATACCGACAATCTGATGCACGCCGTACTTGACAAGACCTGCGGATTGTTGCCTCCGGGCAATGTGCTGAGCCACATAACTCTGGCACAAATACCCACTTATCACAAACTACTCATGTTCTCCGACGCCACGGTCATACCCTCACCGAATCTCGCACAGTTGGACGCCATGGTTCGCTACGACACCGCCCTATGCCATGCTCTCGGCATAAGCCGTCCGAAAGTGGCATTGATACATTTTTCAGAAAAGATAAACCCGAAATTCCAGAACACCATAGATTATCAGGATATCAAACAACGCGCTTTAGCCGGAGCCTACGGCGATATCCTGATCGACGGGCCTCTTGACGTGAAAACCTCCGTTGACCTCCACAGTTGTGAGGTAAAAGGCCTGGCATCGCCAGTGGCCGGCGATGCCGACATACTTATATTTCCCAATCTTGAAGCCGGCAACTCATTCTACAAGACCCTGTCTTTTTTCGGCCATGCCACCATGGCCGGAGTCATCAGCGGCGCATCATCGCCCATTGTACTCCCATCGCGTGCCGACTCCGCCGAATCCAAATTCTACAGCCTCGCCCTGGCATGTATCGCATTCCGACATAATACCACCGCTTAGCTAACAATTTATGAATATATTCGTAATCAATCCTGGCTCGACCTCCACAAAGTTTGCCCTTTACAACGGCAACGAACAGGTATGGACCCGGACAGTAAACCATGCAATGCACGAACTTTCAGGATTCACAGACGTGAACGAACAGTTGCAATACCGCACCGAAGTCATGCACCGCATTATAAATGAAGCCCCAATACCTGACACATTCGATGCCGTTATTGCCCGCGGAGGCCTTCTTAGGCCGACCCCGGGTGGCATCTACGACATCGACGAAGCCATAAAACATGACCTGATAAACGCCACTCAGAAACACGCCTGCAACTTAGGCGCCCTAATGGCTGCCGAACTTGCCGGTTCTCACGGCTGTCCGGCATACATTGCCGACCCTGAAGTGGTCGATGAACTAATCGACGAATCCCGCCTGACCGGCATACCATCGATCGAACGCCACTCAATATTCCATGCCCTCAACACCAAAGCAGTGGCCCGCAGGTATGCCGATTCGATAGGCCGGCCTTACGAAGAACTCAATCTTATCATGGTACATCTCGGAGGAGGCATCTCAGTAGGCGCACATCTACACGGCAAAGTGGCCGATGTCAACAACGCCCTGAATGGTGACGGCCCGTTTTCACCTGAGCGCGCAGGCACCATACCGGCCGACCAGTTGGCAGAACTTTGCTTCAGCGGCCGATACACACTCAACGAAGTAAAACGTATGCTCAACGGCGCAGGCGGACTGGCGGCACACCTCGGCATCACCGATGTGGCCGAGATCGTAAAGCGTGCCGAATCAGGAGAGACTCGTTATAAAAAAGTTCTTGATGCCATGCTCTACAACGTGGCGAAAGAGATAGGTGCGCGAGCCGTGACACTGCGGGGCGATGTCGATGCGATAATCCTTACAGGAGGAATAGCCCACAGCAGTTATTGTGTTGACGCCATAACGTCATGGGTAAAATTCATAGCACCTATAGTGGTACGTGCCGGAGAAGACGAGCTCGCATCATTGGCCGAAAACGCGCTCCGTGCCCTGAAAGGCACACAAAAAGTCATGAAATACGACCCTGACAGAAGCCACTCCATGTGACGCGATACACCGGGCACCGGACATATTTGCAATCACACAACGATATTTTTGACCGATACCGGTGATTTTATTGATATTTTTTTGTAATTTTGCGCCCAAATAAATCATCATCAATCCTTATGATCAACGCTCAAGACATCAAAAACGGCACCTGCATACGCATGGACGGCCGACTTTATTTCTGCGTGGAATTCCTTCACGTAAAGCCGGGTAAAGGCAATACCTTCATGCGCACCAAACTCAAAGACGTAGTAGATGGCCGTGTGCTCGAACGCCGCTTCAACATCGGCGAAAAGCTTGAAGACGTACGTGTGGAACGCCGCCCGTTCCAGTACCTGTATGCCGACGGTGGCGATGATATCTTCATGAACAACGAAACATTCGAACAGATTCCAATCAGCAAAGAACTTGTGACAGGTTCCGCATTCATGAAAGAGGGAGACACAGTGGAAGTGGTCAGCGACGCATCGACCGACACAGTGCTCTATGCCGAAATGCCCATCAAGACCGTGCTTAAAATCACATATACCGAACCCGGAATAAAGGGTGATACTGCAACCAACACACTCAAGCCCGCAACAGTAGAGACCGGAGCTGAAGTGAGAGTACCTCTGTTTGTAAACGAAGGTGACCTCATCGAAATCGACACACGCGACGGATCATACCTGAGCCGAGTGAAAGCATAAGGACACACTCCTTAATGCAACCGCATAGGGCGGCCGGTGAACAATAAGCACCGGCCGCTTTTTATAACCTTGTCACAATCATACTCAAAGCATATCATGAACGCGACCAGCACTACCGAATGCCACCCGTGGGCACCATTTATACCACCCCAGGCCAAAATCCTGATCATGGGCACATTTCCACCAAAGCCCAACAGATGGAGCATGGATTTCTACTATCCCAACTTCATCAACGACTTCTGGCGCATAATGGGTCTGATATTCCATGATGACCGCAACTATTTCTGCCTGCCCGACAAAAAAGAATTTAATCTGCCGGCAATAAAAGCCATGCTTACCGACCGCGGTATAGCCCTCAACGATACAGGTGCCGAAGTCCGCAGACTCAAGGACAATGCTTCCGACAAATTTCTTGAAATAATCAAGCCGGTAAATTTTGAAGCACTGCTCGAACAGATGCCATTGTGCCACACAGTGGCCACAACAGGCGAAAAAGCCGCCTCGATAATATCCGAACTAACCGGCACACCTATACCCCGAATGGGCGAAATGACATGCAATACCGACGGACTAAACATCTGGAGAATGCCATCGACCTCCCGAGCCTATCCTCTCAGACTTGAAAAAAAGGCAGAATACTACGCCCGCATGCTCCACCAAGCCGGAATAATTTGACCGACCGGCAACGTCCCGTCAAACACATAATGGCCGGACGGATACAGATTCGTACTCACACAAAAGCGATGACGGTGTAGGAATTTTGTGAAATTATGGATAACTTTGCTAACCCAAAACAAGCAAATTCCATAAATTTCAACAACTGATGTTACCCGACTTCATCTTACTCGGCATATCCGATTGGTTTAATGCATCTTACATATTCCAATGGGTAGTAGATAACGCAAGCTATCTGTTAGTATTCATACTGATGGCTGTAGAGAGTTCGTTCATTCCGTTCCCATCGGAAGTAGTGGTGCCTCCGGCAGCATATCTTGCCTACACCAAAGGTGACATGAACATATTCATGGTCGTCCTCGTGGCCACAGCAGGAGCCATCGTTGGCGCTTTGGTCAACTACTACCTGTCAGTGTGGATTGGCAGGCCTATTGTTTATAAATTCGCCGACTCCAGATTCGGACATGCCCTGCTCATCAATCCGGCCAAAGTGGAAAAAGCCGAAAAATATTTTGACAAACACGGCGCAATATCCACATTCATAGGCCGCCTGATACCCGCCGTACGACAACTGATCTCCATACCCGCCGGCCTTGCCCGCATGAACATCGGTGTTTTCGTGATTTTCACAGCATTGGGAGCATTGGTCTGGAACATGATCCTCGGAGGCATGGGCTACTGGTTAGGACACATGGTACCGCAGGCTCAACTGTTTTCCACAATAGAACACTATAATTCCTATCTCACATGGGCCGGCCTCGGTCTTGGCGCTTTGATATTGCTGTTTATAATATGGCAATTCATAAAACCCCGTAAATCAACTGCCGACACATCATTGTAATCCAGACAAACTCATTTCCCCGCTCTATGGCATCAGTATCACCTTCACTCCTTTCCGCAGATTTCGGCAATCTTGACCGCGATGTGGAAATGCTAAATAATTCAGAAGCCGATTTCATGCACATCGATGTGATGGACGGTGTGTTCGTGCCCAACATCTCATTCGGATTTCCTGTAATAAAATTCATAGAGAAAACAGCCCGAAAACCTCTCGACGTACACCTAATGATAGTGGACCCGCAGCGTTACGTAAATCAGGTGCGCGACTGCGGCGCCGCGATCATGAACGTACATTACGAGGCCTGTACCCACCTTCACCGAGTGGTGCAGCAGATCAAACAAGCGGGAATGAAAGCGGCTGTCACCCTCAACCCTGCCACTCCGGTGATGATGCTCGAAGATATCATAACCGAACTTGACATGGTGCTTCTTATGTCTGTCAACCCCGGATTCGGCGGGCAGTCATTCATACCGGAAACTCTGAAAAAAGTGGCCAGACTGCGCCGACTCATAGATGAATCAGGCTCCCGAGCCATGATAGAAATAGATGGCGGCATCAATGAAATCACAGGAGCCGAAGCCGTAAAAGCCGGAGCCGACATACTCGTGGCAGGAAACTATGTGTTCGGATCGTCCGATCCCATAAAGACCATATCGCTCCTACACAGCCTTTAAACCTATATTTACTCAACATCACTGTCACCAAAGATATCCTACCAAAATGGATTCATTTGAAATGCCCTCCCGAGGGTTCAATATCCCTCAACAACCACCGATAGAACCTCCAACCGAACCGGAGGCTCCCGAACAGCTCAACAACCCGGCTCCGAAACAGCCGGCCACAGCTGCAAAAACCATAAAAAAAGACACCCCAAACAATACGTCCAATACTGATCTGAAACCATTGCCTTCGATAAAGCAAATATTTGCCGAAGGGCGTCTGCGCACCTTTCTTGGTGTTCTACTCATACTGCTTTCCGGTTACACACTCATAGCGTGCATATCGTATCTGAGCACCGGAAGCGCAGATCAAAGCGTGGTGGAGAACCACACCATGGCAGAAATATCGAAGAATACGGCAGAGGTAAAAAACGCCGGCGGCAAATTCGGTGCATTCTTCTCCAGTTTCTTCATATCACAGTGGCTAGGGCTGGCATCGTTTCTTATTATTTTCTATACAGCCTCTGTAGGATTGGCGTTGCTCAAATACGTACGCCTGAAATTCTGGCAATTCACTTTTAAGATACTGATGTCAGCCATAGCGATGTCTATAATCATAGGTTCACTTACTTATTGGACCGACTCATCGATATTCTGGGGCGGACGCCACGGCCACTATGTGACCGAGTTCTTCTATGACAACACCGCTGTGTGGGGCACTCTGTGCATGAACCTGATCATGGCCACCATAGTCGTACTTATATTCTTCAAGCCCATAAAGAACTGTTACGACAAAGTTTATGTGGCCTTAAGCAACTATAAGGCCAAACTCGTAGAACGATACAACGAGTCCATGAGCTCTGCCGATGATGCCGGACAGACTCCGCCCGCCCCGCAAGAGACACCCGTGCCGGTCAACCCTTCGGTCACTGTCAGCACCCCATCTGAAACTCACGATACGCAACTGCCTACCGATGTGGCAACAAATATACCTCAACCGGTGATTAATGCCGTTGAGACGCCCAAGGAACAACCTGCGCATAACCCGGTGCCAGAAGTACGCCCTGCGCCTTTGGGATTCGAGGTTTCTCCATACGTCCCTTCGGTATCCGACACCTCAGCCAGTGCCAATAACACCGAACCGAAACAGACCGCCGGTATCGGAAACGCCGATATGATCGTTGTGGACCACAACCCCATAGTGGAAGCCGAAGAGATAGATATCGACGCTTACGATCCCACTGCCGAACTTAGCCGTTTCCGCTTCCCCTCCATTGACCTGTTGCACGTACGTGAAAGCTCAGCGGGGGTTATTGACGAAGCCGAACAAGAAGAAAATAAAAATGTGATTATCAACGCCCTGCGCAGTTACGGTGTGGAAATTGCAAGCATTAAGGCCACGGTAGGCCCCACAATCACTCTCTATGAGATTATACCGGCCGAAGGTGTACGCATAGCCAAAATCAAACGTTTGGGCGATGACATGACACTCAGCCTGTCGGCGATAGGTATCCGCATAATAGCCCCCATGCCCGGAAAAGGGACAATCGGCATGGAAGTGCCCAACAAGAATCCTCAGACCGTAAGCATTCGCTCCATACTGTCATCTAAGGCATATCAGGAATCCAAGGCCGAACTACCGATGGCCATGGGTACCACCATCACCAACGAAGTCTATGTGACCGACCTTGCCAAAATGCCCCATCTACTGGTGGCAGGAGCTACGGGTATGGGCAAATCCGTGGGTCTAAACACCATAATAGCCTCACTGCTCTACAAAAAGCACCCGGCAGAACTCAAATTTGTGCTTGTCGATCCCAAAATGGTTGAATTCAGCCTGTACAAATGCCTCGAACGCCATTATCTCGCCAAATTACCCGAAGAGGACGATGCCATAATCACCGACCCCAACAAGGTAGTGGCCACACTCAATTCACTTTGTGTGGAAATGGACAATCGATATGCACTGTTGTCACAGGCAGGTATGCGCGGAATAAAGGAATACAACCAAAAATTCATCTCACGCCGTCTCAATCCGGAGAAAGGCCACCGATATCTACCTTACATAGTGGTGATAATCGATGAGTTTGCCGACCTTATAATAACCGCGGGCAAAGAGGTTGAAACACCCATATCGCGTATAGCCGCAAAAGCACGAGCCGTAGGTATCCACATGATTCTGGCTACCCAGCGCCCGAGCGTCAATGTCATAACCGGCGTGATAAAGGCCAACTTCCCAGGCCGAATGGCTTTCAGGGTAACACAGATGAACGACTCCCGCACCATACTTGATCGGCCGGGTGCCGACCAGCTTATAGGCCGCGGCGACATGCTCATCTCGCGCGACGGGGTGATCGAACGTGTGCAATGCGCATTTATCGACACCGATGAAGTGGAGGCAATGTGCCACTCGATAGCCGAACAGACCGGCTATGCAAATGCTTATGAACTTCCCGAATACATCACACCCCAGGAGGGAAGTGCCTCGGCCGGCCGAGGCAACATAGCCGACCGCGACCCGCTCTTTGCCGACGCCGGAAGAGCCGTGATAGAATCCGGCACCGGTTCCACATCATACCTGCAACGTAAATACAACATAGGCTATCCACGCGCTGGCAAAATCATGGACCAGCTTGAAGCCGCAGGTGTGGTAGGAGCATCGCAAGGCGGCAAACCGCGCTCGGTACTCATGGATTCATACTCTTTTGAACGGTTGCTCGAAGTTTAACCCCGTTTCTCCATCGGCTATGTGTTACCTACATCGCACAATCCAAGGTGCTGAAACTTTTGCCTATCACTATTTGTTCTAAATTTCAACAGAACCATCTGTCATGAAGAATCTTAATATTGTACTGACACTATTGTTATGCTGCATGCTGTGGAGCCCGGCGGCTGCCGGAGCGGAAACCGCCGCAGGAATTATAGATAAAACTGCAAAGAAAATAAGCGGCTCAGCTTCCATAACCGCCTCGTATCATCTGACATCGCCCGGCGAGGGATCAGTGTCGGGCACTCTTACTTTGGCCGGCGACAATTTCCGAATGACCTCTCCCCGACTCATAACCTGGTATGACGGCACCACACAATGGACCTACCTGGTCTCGGAAAATGAAGTAAACGTCAGCGAACCTACGGCCGATGAGCTTCAGCAGGTCAATCCGTTTGTAATCATCAACACCCTCCGAAACACGTACACCCCTTCTTTGCAGAAATCGTCCAACGGAGAAAAATGTATATCGCTTAAAGCAAAAAACTCCAAATCGGATATCGTATCGGCACTGCTCACGATAAACGCTGCGACATCGCTGCCCAAAAGCATAACCCTCAACATGTCGGACAACAGGAAAATAACGATCAGCCTTTCAAATGTAAGGACCGGAAAGAAACTGCCGGTGACCGCATTCCGTTTTGATCCTAAGAAATATCCCGGCGCCGAGATTATCGACCTGAGATAACCCACCCAATCACTAACCGAAAAAAATTCAAGACACAAACAAAACTCACTCTATGGACTCCATAAAAACCAAATGCCTCATAATAGGCTCAGGCCCCGCAGGATACACGGCGGCATTATATACCTCACGCGCCAATATTTCACCTCTGCTCTATGAAGGTCACCAGCCCGGCGGACAGCTCACCATAACCACAGAAGTGGAAAACTTCCCTGGATACCCCGAAGGTACCACCGGCACAGAGTTGATGGAAGATATACGCAAACAGGCCATCAGGTTCGGGGCACAGGTGCGAGAAGGCATTATTACGGAAGTTGACTTCTCACAACGGCCGTTCAAAGCCGTGACCGACGGCGGCATAACCATCGCGGCCGAATCAGTGATCATATCCACCGGAGCTTCGGCAAAATTCCTCGGACTGGCAGATGAACAGAAATACATGGGACTTGGAGTGTCGGCCTGCGCCACATGCGACGGATTTTTCTACCGTAAAAAGCGGGTGGCTGTAGTTGGCGGAGGTGACACAGCTTGTGAAGAAGCGCTGTATCTGAGCAATCTGGCCTCTGAAGTGTTCCTGATCGTACGCAAGGATTATCTGAGAGCATCAAAAGTCATGCAACAGCGCGTTCTTGACAAGCCCAACATAAAAGTGCTTTTCAACACCAACACGGCAGGCCTTTACGGTGAAGACTATCTGGAGGGCGCTCATCTGATCGAAAACATAGGCACACCCAAAGAACAGCACTTCGATCTGCCCATCGACGGATTCTTTCTCGCCATCGGCCATAAGCCAAACACCGACATATTCAGCAAATACATCGAACTTGACGAAAACGGCTACATAAAGACGATAGGCCAGTCAACGGCCACCAACGTGGAAGGAGTGTTTGCCGCAGGCGACGTGGCTGATCCGCACTACCGCCAGGCCATAACCGCCGCCGGCAGCGGCTGCAAGGCTGCGCTTGACGTAGAGCGCTATTTAGCCGGCAACGCCTGAGAGAAAAACTCCTTATAAAACCATCTGTCGTTCCGATATGAAAGAACTTGTATTTTTCAGCATATCGGAACGATATTTTGCATAAAATCCGTACCTTTGTTACATTGATAATAATGTTGTCAACAAATCGATGAACGAAGACGCTTTAAGCCAACTGTACCTTAAAGACACCGCGTTTCAGGACCTGATGCAGCGGCGCATATTCAACGTGCTTCTCGTAGCCTCGCCCTATGATGCTTTCATGATGGAGGAGGACGGACGCATTGAGGAGCAACTCTATTTTGAATATGTGGCCCTTAACCTCAGTTCTCCCCCGCGTGTGACTCAGGTATCCACTATCGACGAGGCCATTGAGAAACTCCGAGAGAAGCATTTCGGATTAGTAATCATGATGCCCGGCATGGAGATAAGCGACACATTTTCCGGTGCGGGACGCATCAAGGAGTTGCGTCCCGCACTGCCCATAGTGGTGCTGACGCCGTTTTCCAAAGAGGTATCGCGCAGATTGGCTAACGAAGACCTCTCATCGATAGACTACGTATTCAGCTGGTTGGGCAATGTCGATCTGTTGCTCGCCATCATAAAACTGCTTGAGGACAAACTCAACGCCGACAAAGACATCAATGAAGTCGGCGTGCAGATGATTCTTGTGGTAGAGGACTCTGTGAGGTTTTACTCTTCGGTGCTTCCGCATATTTACAAGAACCTGCTGAAACAGTCGTTTGAATCCTCCACCGAGGCTCTCAACGAGCACGAACAGATGCTCCGTATGCGTGGACGCCCCAAGGTGATGCTCGCCCGTGATTACGAAGAAGCCATGGAGATATACGAGCGCTACGGAAACAATCTGCTCGGAGTCATAAGCGACGTGTCGTTCAAACGTCAGGGAAAGAAAGACCCGTCGGCAGGATTACGTTTCACAAGGTTTCTGCGCGAGGACAATCCCTACCTGCCCATAATCATCGAATCCTCTGAAAGCGAAAACCGCACGGAAGCCGCACAACTCGGCTGCGTATTTCTTGACAAGAACTCCAAGAAACTTCCGGTGGATCTCAGTTCGGCCATCACACGGCAATTCAGTTTCGGCGATTTCGTGATGACCGATCCCGAGACAGGCAACGAGATACGTCTCACTTCGCTGAAAGACCTTCAGTATCACATATTCGACATTCCGGCATCGGCACTACTTCACCACGCGTCGTCCAACGACATATCCCGATGGCTCTATTCCCGTGCGCTGTTTCCCATAGCCGAAGTTATAAAAAGACACCGTTTCTACAGCCTTGAGGAGGTACCGGCGGTAAGAAAGCTGTTTTTTGACCTTATCGTCAAATACAGAAAGATGAAGAACCGCGGTGTGGTAGCCGTGTTCCGTAAAGACAGGTTTGACCACTACTCCAACTTTGCCCGCATAGGTCAGGGATCACTCGGTGGAAAGGGACGCGGTCTGGCTTTTGTGGACCAGATCATAAAGCGCAACCCAATATGCGACAATTTCTATGGCGTAACCATAAGCATACCGCGCACGGTGGTGCTGTGTACCGACATATTCGATGAGTTCATGGCTTCCAATAACCTGTATCCGATAGCTTTGAGCGATGCCGATGATGCCACAATACTGTCCCACTTCCTAAGGGCACGGTTGCCCGAACGCCTGATAGAGGACTTCTTCGCACTATTCGAGGTTGTTGACAAGCCGCTTGCCATACGCAGTTCGAGTCTGCTGGAAGACTCACATTACCAACCGTTTGCCGGCATCTATTCCACCTATATGATACCTCATCATGCCGACAGCTACAAAATGCTGGAAATGCTGAGCGATGCCATCAAAGGAGTGTATGCCTCGGTGTTCTACGCTGACAGCAAAGCTTATATGACAGCCACCAGCAACCTCATTGATCAGGAAAAAATGGCGGTCATTATTCAGGAAGTGGTGGGTCAGGAGGTTGACAACCTGTATTTTCCATCATTTTCAGGAGTGGGACGATCGCTCAATTACTATCCGCTCGGACGCGAAAAAGCCGAGGACGGAGTGGCTGAAGTGGCCGTAGGCCTCGGCAAATACATTGTTGATGGCGGTCTGAGCCTGCGATTCTCACCACGTCACCCCGACTGCGCGTTGCAGACCTCGGAACTCTCGCTTGCCCTGCGTGACACCCAGACCCGAATGTACGCCCTCGACATGAGCAGCAATGGTAATTTCCGTGTTGATGACGGCTTCAACATTGTCAGACGGTCAGTCCAGGACATAGCTCCGTCAGGACGTCTGAGATATATGGTATCGACCTACGATTTCCGTGACAACATACTCCGCGACAACGATTTCGGTGAAGGAAGGCGTGTAGTCACATTCAACAACATTCTCAAACACGATGCCTATCCCTTGGCTCCGGCAATAGACTTCATGCTCTCCACCGGTCAGCGGGAAATGAACCGTCCGGTTGAGATAGAGTTTGCCGGTATGATCGAACACGGCTCTGAATCAAAGGGCAAGATATACTGGCTACAGATCAGGCCTATAGTCGATAGGAAAGATCAGGTTGACGAACACTTGCTGTCACTTACCGACGACAAACTCATACTGCGCTCCAACACCGCTTTGGGGCACGGGACAATAGACAGCGTGAGAACCATAGTATATGTACGCCCCGAGAAATTTTCGGCATCGGACAATCCTGCCATCGCACGGGAGATCGAAAAGATAAACCGCGACTTCACTTCCCGAGGCATATATTACATACTCATAGGCCCCGGCCGCTGGGGTTCGAGCGACACATCGTTAGGCATACCTGTCAAATGGCCTCAGATAGCCAACGCACGACTCATTGTCGAATCGGCCATAGGCAATTACCGCATAGAACCGAGTCAAGGCACTCACTTTTTCCAGAACCTCACATCGTTCGGAGTGGGATACTTCACCATCGATACAACAGCCCGGCAGGGATATTATGATGTGGATTATCTCAATTCACTTGAAGCGGAATACGAATCGGACCATGTGCGCATAGTAAGCCTGCCGGAACCCCTCGCCATAGGAATCGACGGGAAAAAAGGCCAGGGAGTGGTAGCAAAGCCTCAGACATCAACCTTATTGAATAATCAAGAGAATCAACTATAACAAATATGTCAATCATATCCTCTTTCAAGAAAGCTCTCGGATTTCCAGATGAATACGACGACGAATATATCGAAACACAGGAATCCGACTCAGAATACACCCCCGACAACGTGACGGCGGCTTCCGGACCTGCCACAGAGACTCCTTCCGCGCAGACTGTGGACAAACCGGCAGACTCACAGAGCGACATATCTGGCCTGCCAGGCAACATATTCGATGCCGTCATCGAACTGTTCAATTCCATACAACCCGAATTTGTAAAACAATGCCTCTCTACCGAAGCCCAGCGCACATACATCATAGGACATATCGACAACGGACTGCGTAAACGCATAGAGGACGAGATAACAGCAGCACGCGTGCGTGGCGAAAAGCAATGGGAAACAGAAAAAAAACGGTTGGCGGCAGACCTTGACAAGATAAAAAACGAATACAACTCCCTGAAACAGCAGCGTGAGGAATTCCAGAGCGCGCAGTTGAGCGCGGCGCGCCAGAAACGTGCCCTCAACGAACGTATCCACGATCTTGAATCGAAAGTAAACAATCTCGAAGCGGAGAAGGAACAGTTCCAGCTCGAAAACCGCAGCATGCTCAACAAGTTGCGCGTGGCCAACGTACGCAGCAACGGCAACACCGAAGCCGAAGCAGAGATACAGCGTTTATCCGAAGAGAACCTGACACTCCAGAATTCGGTCAACGACCTGACCGCCAAGCTCCAGGAATCGGAAACGACAGCCGAGAAACTCCGTGCCTCCATAACCGAAATTGAAACATCGAGCCGGTCACAGATCGAAGAGGAAAACGCCGCTTTTGCCGAAATAGAGGAACAACTCAAGCAATTCGAGATAATAAAGAAAAAGAAAGACGGCAAAATAACCGACCTTCAGGAAGCTCTGAAAAAAAACAATGCGGAAATTTCAGAAGTCAGATCATCAATAGCAAAGCGCGATATCACTATAGAAAATCTGCAAAAAGAAAACCAGTCGCTACGTAGCACCATAGAAGCCAACCTTATAAGCCAGGCTGATGCGGAAAAAGAACTGAGAGCAG
>CAJTRS010000013.1:13685-14522 GCA_910578805.1 uncultured Muribaculaceae bacterium
GAAACCGTGCCGAGCCGGGAAATAAAACGATCCAAACCCAACAAATCATACATCGGGAACGTTGGCAAAAAGAATGATCACAAACATGACTCCTCCCGACACGATGACAACAGACAACAGAAAATAAAAATATCGGCAATAGACGAGCTTATGGAAAGTACCGACTGGTTTGTGGCCCCCGACCCGACTCCACTGAAAAAGGACCCCGAAGTGGAAGAAGTGTTCGGTTACAAAGAGCCTGTGAAGAAAACCAGCCGTGACGACGACAAACAGCTCTCCCTATGGTAAATGACAACAGGCACAATTATCATCAATGACACTCTTTTTTCATTTTTTGTAAAAACGCAATCACCCACTGACCATTATGAAACAGATAAAACTGTTAGCTCTCTGCGCCATATTTTCATACAATGCCGCTGCCGCCGGCACACCACAGTCCGTGACACGGTTTCCGGAGATAGAAAGATACACCGGTCCCGAACGGCTTCCTGCCTCAATAGGCGATTTCTCATACACCCCCGACGGCACCGGCTATCTTATGCTTTCACCTGACGGAAAAAGTGTGATAAAATATGACACCCGGACAGGCAAAGAACTCGAAAAGGTGATCGACCTGACCCATACCCGCGAAAACACTCTCAACATAATCGACGGCTTCACCATGAGTCCCGATGGCGGAAAGATGCTTGTGCACTGTAACAAAAAAATGATTTACCGACACTCGTTTGATGCCGAATACTATGTATATGAACTGCGCAGCCGGTTGCTCAAGCCATTGTCAACCGAGCACCCGCGCCAGCAATCACCCCTTTTCTCTCCTGATGGCCGAATGGTGGC
>CAJTRS010000013.1:14532-54908 GCA_910578805.1 uncultured Muribaculaceae bacterium
TACGTATCGGACAACAACATCTACATCAAGAAACTCGACTACGGCACTGAAGCCGCAGTGACTTCCGACGGAACGAAAAACAAGATAATCAACGGCATTCCTGACTGGACTTACGAAGAGGAATTCTCCACCTCGTGTTCCATGGCATGGGCACCGGACAATCTCACACTGTGTTTTATAAAATATGATGAATCGCAAGTGCCTCTGTTCAGCTTTCCGCTCTACGAAGGCTCATGCGACCCCAATCCGGCCTATGCGCTCTATCCCGGACAGTTCACATACAAATATCCGGTAGCCGGAGAGTCCAACTCCAAGGTTAGCGTACACTCATACGACATAGAGACACGCAAGACCAAGCAACTCACTCTTCCCGATTCAAGAATAGAATACATACCCCGGATTGCCTACGGTTACGATCCCGCAAGACTCATGGTCACAACCCTCAACCGAGCCCAGAACCGTATGGAACTATACTGCGTCAACCCGAAATCGACATTGGCGAAGTCCATACTGGTCGAAGAGTGGGAAGCATGGCTTAATCCCGCCACTTACGAGGATATACATTACAGCACCGACGGCTTCGTGGTGTCATCATGCCGCAGCGGTTACCAGCATCTCTACCGGTACTCCTACTCAGGAGCGCTGCTCGGACAAATCACATCGGGCGATTACGATGTGGACGCTTACTACGGCTATAACGCCAAAAACGGAAGCCATTACTACCGCTCCACAGCTACCGGAGCCATTAACAGAGTTCTGTGCCGAATCGACCGAAAAGGCACCGTCACATACCTCTCGCCGGAACAGGGCACAGCATCGGCATCGTTCAGCCCTGCCATGAACTACTACACACTCACCTACAGCTCCACCGAAAAAGCACCTGAATACACACTCTACTCCACTGATTCCAACAAAAAGATACGTGTGCTGGAAGATAATTCAACTTATCATGCACGCTGGTCGGCAGTTCCGTCCAAAGAGTTTTTCACCATGGAATCCGACGGTTACACACTCAACGGCTATATCATAAAGCCGGCCGGTTTCAATCCATCGAAACGCTATCCGGCCATTATGTACCAATACAGCGGTCCCGGCTCGCAGGAAGTGCTCAACCGCTGGAGCATAGGAGCGGAAAACTATTTCGCCAAAGCCGGATATGTGGTTGTGTGTGTTGACGGACGTGGCACCGGCGGACGTGGACGCGCATTCAGCGACATAGTCTATAAGCGGTTGGGACACTATGAATCTATCGACCAGATTGCCGCAGCACGCCACGCGGCGTCTCTGCCGTTCGTGGATTCCAAACGCATAGCGATCTACGGCTGGAGTTACGGCGGTTACGAAGCTATAATGGCGGCTTCCAGCCCCGGAGCTCCTTATGCGGCTGCCGTGGCCGTGGCTCCGGTTACCGACTGGAGATACTACGACACCGTATATGCCGAGCGCTACATGCTCACCCCGCAGGAAAACGAAGATGGCTATGACAATTCTTCGGCCATGACCTATATCACCTCACGCCAATGTCCGCTGCTGATAATGACTGGAACAGCCGATGACAATGTGCACATGTTCAACACCGTACAGTATGCCGCCCGAACAGAAGCCGAAGGCATGTGGTGTGACATGCTCCTGTTTCCCAACATGAACCACTCCATCAACGGCTGCAATGCCCGCCAGGTAGTGTTCGGACGTCTGTTGGACTATCTTGACCGAACCATGCGATAAGCAATTAAAGTCCATCTGAAGATCATGCAACGCAGAATCAACAACGGCAAAGGCATATTCCTGTTGTGGCTCAACTGGATCATAGGGAGCGGTGCGCTTACACTGCTGATTGTCCTGTCACTGTGGGTTTCACCCAAACTGTTGCCGTTTGTGGCCTTTGCCATGCAATTAGCGTTATTCGTACTAATCCGCCGCAACAGAGAATCAGACTTGCCCGTATGCTACCTGCTGCCGTTTGTCGTATCCCGTATCTTGTTCTGGAGCGGCACGATAATGCTCATAATAGATCTGCTATACAATTACGGTATCATACACCGCATATTCCCTGCCGAGGAGATCAATACTCAGATTCCATTTATCACAGTGCTCATCGTGGCGCCTATATCCATGGCAATAAGCGGCTGGGGAAAGATATTCAAACACGACCTCAGTTTCTGCAAAGACTGCAACATGCGCTTCGGCTCGCCCGCCGAACGCGGATTTCTCGGCATGCTCTACACCCAGGAAGGCCAATATCAGCTCACTTTGCTGTTTTTCATGTGCACCGGCTGCACGTTGACCGGCTGGATATACTATGCGGTAATGTATGTCAATTCCGATCTCAATACACCCGACAGATTCGTATATATCGGCATTCCGTCGCTGCTGTGGCTTGCTTCAGCCATCTATGTGGGCATTAGATGTATCGGACTGTGGAGCTACTACTATCAGAATGTAGATGTTACCACTCGCCGTCAGGGTTATTCCACTATGTTGCGCTACATAATGATTCATGACAACCGCATATGCCTGCGTGAACCGGACATTGACCCCAACACAATGGTAAGCTCCGACTGCAAGTTTGACATACCGGTATCGACCAATCTCAACCACCGCGAATCGATGCCTATAGAGGAAGCCCGCCGTCTGTTCCGCTCACTTACCAAAATAGACGGTGGCGACATTCGGTTCATGTATGCCACCGGCACAGGAAATGCCGACTGCGATATATTCCACTATCTCTGCTATCTGACCGACGAACAGAAACAGCAGTTTGACAGCACCAACCCAAAATGCGACTGGTACCACTTCCAGCAGATCGCCGAGATGCTCAATTCACATCAACTTAACACACTGTTCAGCGCCGAGATAGTGAGGCTCCACACCATTGCCATGGCGTGGAAAACATATACCATCGACGGAAAACGCCGATACAAGATAAAACACTACCGCCCCACCTTCAGAATATGCGACATAAAGGACTGGGACGTGGATTTCAACGACACCCGATGGCTGTATGTGGCCAACAACAATGAAGACGTGCCGTTTTACCGCATGCGTCTGCTCTGGAGAAAATATGTGAACGGCGTAGGCGAATTTAAAAACACCAACGTACAGGAATGAGTTACCTTGTTATCACCGGACCGACCGCCTGCGGCAAGACCACACGTGCAGTAGATATAGCCCGTGAACTTAGCGGCGAAATCATCAGCGCCGATTCCCGGCAGATATACCGTGGCATGGACATCGGCACAGGAAAGGACTTAGATGAATACGGCGGTGTGCCATATCACCTGATTGACATCTGCGATGCGGGTTACAAATACAATCTGTATGAGTTTCTTCGAGATGAGAAAATTGCAAGAGATCAAATATCGTCACGTGGAAACCAGCCTATACTCTGCGGAGGTACAGGGCTGTACGTGGAATCGGTGCTAAAAGGGCTACAGTTGCCCGAAGTGCCGGCCAATACCAATCTGCGCAACAGTCTTGAAGGTAAGACTCTGGAGGAGCTTACCGCGATACTGTCGGGAATGAAATCACTGCATAACACCACAGATGTCGATACCGCCAAACGAGCCATACGCGCCATAGAAATAGCCGTATATTACAGCGAGCACCCCGACGAGGCATTACAGGCCACCCCTCACCCGCTTACAGATGCCGTAGTCATAGGCATAGACATCGACCGTGACTCCCGCCGGCAGCGTATCACCTCTCGCCTCGAAACACGCCTTGAAGCCGGCATGATAAAGGAAGTGGAGCTCCTTATGGAGCAAGGTGTATCGGCCGACGATCTGATTTATTACGGTCTGGAATACAAATACCTCACATTGTACATCACCGGCCGTATGTCGTACACGGAGATGAAAAACTCACTCGAGACAGCCATACACCAGTTTGCCAAACGCCAGATGACATGGTTCAGGGGCATGGAACGCCGCGGCTTCACCATACAATGGTTGCCGTGGGACATGCCACGACGTGAATTCAACGACCGTGTAATAGCGCTGCTGAATAAATCCAGATAGCCTTTGGCAACCATGAAAACCGTGACCGCAACACTCCTGATGGGACTAACCGCATTAATCGCCGATGCTGAAACCCGCCGCACATACCTTGATGATGTAACCTCTTTGCGCGACACCATCGTATGGTACGACTGTCCGCCCCACACCACTGAAAAAGTCATGGAGATAAGAGCTTCACTTCCCGAGGCCAGAGATACACAGGGCCTTTGCGGTCAGAGTTTCGGCATAGTGTGGCAATCGGACGCCAGCCCCGAAACTTTCTATAGCGTCACCCTCACACCTGGCAATGAAGCGTATGACCACATAATCGATTCCCGATACATGCAGCTTGACGCCACCTACCTACAGCCTGGTTGTCCGGCGAAAAATCTGCTGAGCCGCAAACTTAAATCGGGTGTAGGCTTTGAACAGGAAGAAAACACACTGTCAGTGGAGATCGACTGCATCTCGGGCCTGGCAAAGATATTTGCAGGCAACAGGGAATTACTGTTTATCGATGCCATAGAAACACATACCACTCCGGAAGCACATATCGGAATATGCGCACAAGGCACTGCCGACATAAAACTGTCTGTCAAGGAATGCACCACCGACGACTGCTCGGCATTGATATCGCCATGGGACGCCGAAAGCATAAGCAATTATTTCTCGGGAGCCGATACTGATGAATTGGAGGGCTACTGGACATACCTCGACCGAGAGAACGACGAACGTTATTGCCGTCTCGGAGGCCATTACACCGTAGCGCTTATCAAAGACCATGAAGGAGGATACCACATATACTATGTGGACGGAGCGCGCGTCAACAGCCACAAATGGCAACCGGGAATGCTAAAAGGCCACCTGGCCCCCACCATATTTGACAGACACTACAATCTCACATGGTATGACTCCACATTCCGGCGCCACAGCGATGAGACAAACGCTCAGTTTGAACAAAATTCCATAATGTCGCTGAGATTTCCGCTACTCGATTCGACAATACGCTTCAGCCGCGCGCGGCGGGATAAGTGATCGTTCCGGTTATCTCATCGTAAGTCAGCGTATTATCAAGCATCTCCACTGTAACAATCCTGGAACGGCGGCTCACTCTGTAAACATCGCCAACACCCTCTATCGACTCTATGTAATCATACAAATCCCCGGGCAACTGGTCAAACAGGAAATCACCCGGAAGCGGCACTCCGTTTCCGTTAACATCTGTCCACGCATAGTTTTTGTCAAACGCAAGAGTGGCTCCATTCTTAACCTTCACCACACTCCCCTCGCTGCTCTCCGTATAACTCTGTATCTCTCCGTAAGGAAAATACTGGGTGACAAATGCCACAATGCTTGAAGGAAGTTCCTCCCACGCATTGTTTCCGCATGCCCCCATTACTACAATCAACAACGATGTTGTCACAAGTCTGAGAAATCTACGTATCATTGCCCGGTAAAAACTTTAGCTATTTCATAATCTTTGTTACAATAATATAACAAATGCATCATGGCTTGGTTCAATACATTGCATATAATATCTTTGCCGCATGATTCGAAAAATCCTGTCAATCTTATTTGCAGTCACAGCCATCGCGGCATCAGGCTATGACAACGACCGCTATTTCACCCTCATGGGCGAAGCCGACAAAGCGATAGCCGGCGAAGACTGGTCACTTGCAGAAGAAAAACTCACCGAAGCTCTCCGCACTCAGCCGGCCAATCCGTCAAATGTATTGCTCATGTCAAATCTCGGCATGGTGCGTTACCATGCCGGCAGATATGACGAGGCTCTGACCACACTCGACGACGCCCATATCATGGCTCCGGCATCGGTTACCGTGCTTCAGAACCGTGCGCGTATTTTGGCCGAGCTCGGCCGGCTGGAAGAATCATACCGCGACTATACCACCA
Source organism: uncultured Muribaculaceae bacterium (assembly GCA_910578805.1). GTDB lineage: Bacteria > Bacteroidota > Bacteroidia > Bacteroidales > Muribaculaceae > Paramuribaculum. The sequence continues at coordinate 20,439 of CAJTRS010000013.1, forward strand.
TCATAAACCTTGATACCACCCTCATAGAGCCGCGGTTCTACCACGCAGTCATAGCCATGGAAATGGGACTGACCGAACAGGCCACAAATGATGTCGAATCGATGAAAATCATTAATCCGTCACACCGTCTGACAAATCTTAGTGAAGCCACACTGCTCATACGACAAGGGCGGTATGACGAAGCCATACCGCCCTTGTCGAGAGTTATCGACATCGAACCTGCGGCAAGCCATTACGCTTCTCGCGCACTATGCCGCCTCATGACCTCGCAGTTAGGCGATGCGGCCGAAGATATAGCTTCAGGTCTGGAACTCGATCCGCTCGACGGCGAACTATACCTTTATCGCGCACTGCTCAACAAGATGCGATACCGTCAGGACGATGCTGAAGCCGACGGACGGCAGGCTATAAAACTCGGAATAAAAGAAAATATCGTGAAATCCCTCATTTATTAAACCCGACACCGGTCTTTTCATACAAAAACACCAATAAATCAAACTTATAGTCCATATTTTTGTTGTACAATAGACGGCAAATTCACATTTTTTTGTAAATTTGCAGCACAAATGCATAACAATACTTAAATTATTGGTCTAACAAATAACACTTAATTAAAATGAACACAGACACTATTGGATCATGGGCCGGCTCTGTATGGGTAGCCTTAAACGAAGCAGAAGTACTTGACAACAAACAGATTAAAAAAATAACCAAACTCAAGGACAAAGAACTCTATGCAGCACTCGGCTGGCTCGCACGCGAAGGCAAGATCACCTTTGAGGAAGGCGAAGACGCCAAGGAACTCCTCGTGAAACTCGTAAAGTAATAAACACGACATATATTCACCGAAACATACAGAGCGCGGCTATGAACCAATCTTCATAACCGCGCTTTTTATTTGTGCGGAATCAGCCGAATGCTTAATTTTGTTATGATAAACCACAGAACAGCACTTATGAACGGCATAGTCATAAAAAATACCGGAAGCGACTACAGCGTACTCACCGACGACGGCACCACCGTAAACTGCAAGATCAAAGGACATTTCCGACTGAAAGGGATCCGGACCACCAATCCGGTCGCGGTAGGTGACCGTGTGGATATAAGCCTGCAACCGGAGGCTCCGTCGTACATCACAGCCATTCACCCGCGCAAAAACTATATTATACGCCGAGCAAGCAACCTATCCAAAGAAGCCCACATTATAGCAGCCAATATAGATCAGGCAATATTAGTGGCAACCATAGCCAATCCGGTCACCTCCACCACTTTCATAGACCGCTTTCTGTCAACAGCCGAAGCCTATGGCATACCCGCTATTCTGGTGATAAACAAAACCGACCTCCTTACCGAACCCGACGACATAGAATTTCTCGACGCCATAAGCCATCTCTACCGCACAATCGGCTATCAGGTGATCCACACATCGGCCACAACAGGCTCGGGCATGGACGCACTGCGCGAGGCGCTGCACATGAAAACATCGCTGCTGTCAGGCAATTCAGGCGTAGGCAAATCATCGATTATCAACAACCTGATACCCGGCTTGAAGCTGCGCACCGCCGACATATCGGCCACACATCACACCGGCATGCACACCACCACTTTTTCCGAGATGTTCCCTCTTCCAGGCGGAGGAAACATCATAGACACACCGGGAGTGAAAGGATTCGGCACCATCGACTACGACACTTACGAAGTAGCCCACTTCTTCCCCGAGATATTCAAAGCCTCTCAGAAATGCCGCTATAGCAACTGCACCCACACCCGCGAACCGGGTTGCGCCGTGCTCAAAGCCATCGACGAGCAACAGATAGCACAGTCACGTTACGCATCATACCTCAGCATTCTCGAGGACATAGACCACGAAAAATACCGCAAAGGGTACTGAAATCCTAATTTATTTGTAACTTTGCACCCTCAATAGTGAAAATATATTGAAAGGTGCAAAAATTTCATATCGGCATATCCGGCACCTGACTACAGATATTTATAGTTGTGTTAGCGTTTTAATTAATTAAAAATAATTATATTAGGAGAATATGAACTTCTCAGGACCAATCGATTTCAGACCGAAACTCTTTTCGGCATTGTCACATTATTCATTATCGAAATTCCGTACCGACCTTGTTGCCGGCATAGTAGTGGGCATAGTGGCTCTTCCGCTTGCCATAGCATTCGGTATAGCAAGCGGTGTAAGCCCCACGGTGGGCCTTATCACAGCCATCATAGGCGGATTCCTTGTATCGGCATTAGGAGGCTGCTCCGTGCAGATAGGCGGTCCGACCGGCGCATTCATCGTGATAGTTTACGGAATAATAGCCAACTACGGTCTGCAAGGCCTTGCAATAGCCACCATGATGGCCGGCATAATATTGGTATTGTTAGGCCTGTTTCATCTCGGTACGGTGATCAAATTCATACCTTATCCCATAGTTGTGGGATTCACAGCCGGTATAGCCCTTACGATCTTCTCCACACAGATCAATGATTTCTTAGGCATGGGACTGACCGACATTCCCGCTTCGTTCATACCCAAATGGGGCACATATTTCAGCAATCTCTCGCAGATCGACTGGGCTACTGCCGCGGTGGGCATCGTGTCACTCCTTATTATAATACTCACCCCCAAAATATCCAAGAAACTGCCCGGCGCACTGATGTCGATAATCATAGTAACCACAGGAGTATATCTGCTTCACCGGTTCATGCCCGACATTCATATCACCACTATCGGCGACCGCTTCGGCTCGCTTCCGACCGACATACCCCAGCCCCATGGATTCACCCTCAGCATGGATACCATCAATGAGTTGCTCCCTTCGGCATTCACCATCGCGGTGCTCGGCGCCATAGAATCGCTGCTGTCAGCCACAGTGGCCGACGGTATCACCGGTTCGCGCACCAACTCCAACACCGAACTCATAGGCCAGGGTGTGGCCAACATAGTGGTGCCGTTTTTCGGCGGCATACCTGTGACAGGAGCCATAGCCCGCACGATGACAAATATCACCAACGGCGGACGCACACCGGTGGCCGGTGTGGTACACGCTTTCGTGTTGCTGCTCATATTCCTGTTTCTGATGCCCCTTATCAACCTCGTACCCATGACATGCCTTGCCGCAGTGCTTATCGTGGTCAGTTACAATATGAGCGGCTGGCGCACCATACGCTCCATATTCAAGAGTCCCAAGAGCGACATAACGGTGCTTGGCGTCACATTCCTGCTCACAGTGATATTCGACCTGACCATAGCCATAGAGATAGGTCTGCTTTTGGCCATAATCCTGTTCCTGCGCCGTGTAATGGAAAACACCCAGATCAAAGTATATAGCGAACAGCTCGATGTGGCAGAAGGTACCGACGTATCCACCCACGAAGTCCTCGACGTGGCCAAAGGCGTGGAAGTATATGAGATCGACGGGCCGTTCTTCTTCGGAGTGGCCACCAAATTCGACGAACTGATGCGTGTGTCCATGAAACGCAAGCCTATAGTACGAATCATTCGCATGAGAAAAGTACCTTTTATCGACGCCACCGGTGTCCACAATCTCGAGACTCTCATAAAATCCTCCCAGACCGATGGGATACATGTGGTGCTCTCCGGAGTAAATGAGTCTGTGCACAAAGTTCTTGAACAGTCTAACATAGAATCACTTGTCGGCAAGGACCATGTGTGCAGCCACATCTCAAAGGCCGTAAAGATGGCTAATAAGATAGCTACCGAGAACTCTACACGATAACCACGCAAAAGCATATAGTCAGTATATTGATACTTAATACTTACACAATACCAAAAATATTTCGATTCTGTTACAAAAAATAATACTTTTTTTTGGTATCTAAAAAAAAGGTAGTACCTTTGTAGCGTTTTTGAAGCTAAAAAAATTGTTTTATTATTTTAATTTTAATTTTTAAGAAAAATGAAAAAGTTAGTTTTGATGCTCGCTGTTGCATTCAGCGTATCTCTCTACTCTTGCGGTGGTGAAAACAAGGAAGTTGCTGCTGTTGAAGAAGCTCCCGTTGCTGAAGAAGTAGTTGCTCCCGTTGACAGCGCTGCCGTTGTAGCTGAAACTCCCGCTGACAGCGTAGCCGCTCCCGTTGAAGCCGCTAAGTAAGATTTACCCGGACTTGTCCGAGAAAAATCGAAGAGTCGTTTCCCAAGGAATCGGCTCTGCTTTTTTATATACCCGTCGCAGCATAATACTGCTGCCACGCAATCCACACCGACATCAAAAAAACACACACAACAAAAGGCCGCCGAGCGAAAATTCGCTCGGCGGCCTTTATTTATAAAGTATCGTAATCGTTATTTCACCATTGCCATAATGGCCTCGAACGCGGCACTCAGACCGTCTTTGTTCTTACCGCCGGCCTGGGCGAATCCGGGCTGACCGCCTCCGCCGCCACTTATAAGTTTCGCCGCCTCGCGAACCATCTGCGACGCATTGTAACCCTCCTTGACAAGGTCCTCGGTCACCATCACGGTAAGAAGCGGTTTACCCGACATATCGACAGTGGCACCTATGAATACCGTAGCCTCAGGCGATGCGTCACGCACTCCGAAAGCCACGTTCTTCACCACCTCAGGCATACGCACTCCTCCGAAAGACACCACTTTTATGTCGCCATTCTGCACGGCCTTTTCCAATACCGCGGCAGTAAACTGAGCCACACGCTCCCTGAAATATTGCTCTACCTCCTTATGCAGATCGGCGTTTTCGGCTATAGATTTACGCAACGCGACTATCACATCGGGGGCATTGTTGAGCATGCCGGATATCTCGGCCATAGTGGTCTTCATCTCGTCAATGGCATTTTCCACAGCCTCTCCGGTAATAGCCTCTATACGGCGGATTCCGGCTGCGATACTGCTCTCCGATACTATACGGATCATACCTATATTACCGGTATTGTCAACATGTGTACCGCCACAAAGTTCCACGGAGTCACCATAGCGGATCACGCGTACCTCTTCGCCATACTTCTCACCGAAAAGAGCCATGGCACCCATAGCCTGTGCCTCGGCAATAGGCACATTACGGCGCTCGTCGCGGGCTATGGCCTCACGCACTTTAGCGTTGGCCTTGTGTTCCACAAGTTTTATCTCCTCGGGAGTCATCTTCTGGAAATGAGAGAAGTCGAAACGCAGAATATCGGGTGATACGAAAGAACCTTTCTGCTCCACATGTGTGCCGAGCACTTCGCGCAGAGCCTCATGAAGCAGATGGGTAGCGGTGTGGTTACACGATGTGGCCCGACGGGCTTTTGTGTCGATACGTGCTGTAAACAGAGCCGAAGGGTCCGACGGCATCTTTTTGGTCAGATGCACGGCAATGCCGTTTTCACGTTTGGTGTCATATATGTCCACAACCTCTCCATCGGCCGAAGTCAGAGAGCCGCGGTCGCCTACCTGACCACCCATCTCGGCATAAAACGGTGTGCGGTCAAGCACTATCTGGTAATATTCGCCCTTTTTCTGCTTGACCTTGCGGAAACGCAGTATCCGTGACTCCACCGTATCGCAGTCATAACCCACAAATTCAGTCTCGCCCTCGCCAAGACTTGTCCAGTCATCGGTTTCCATTGCGGCCGCATTTCGGGCACGCTCTTTCTGAGCCTGCATCTCCTTATCGAAACCTGCCTGATCGAGAGTCATGCCGTTTTCTTTAAGAATCAACTCGGTAAGGTCAAGGGGGAACCCGTAAGTGTCATAGAGCACAAACGCCTCCTTGCCTGAAATCTCAGACTTGCCGGCAGCCTTTGCTGTGGTAATGGCGCCGTCGAGCAATCGGATACCGTTTTCAAGAGTACGCAGAAACGAATCCTCCTCCTCTTTTATAACTTTCATTATCAGTTCGCGCTGGGCCGAAAGCTCGGGATAAGCCTCTCCCATCGATTCGATAAGTGTATCGATCAGACGGTACATAAATGCCTGCTTCTGGCCAAGGAATGTGTAGGCATAGCGGACGGCACGGCGAAGTATGCGACGTATGACATAACCGGCCTTGGCATTGCCGGGAAGCTGCGAGTCGGCTATGGAGAACGCTATAGTACGCACATGGTCGGCGATTACACGCATGGCGATATCCACCTTGTCATCATCGCCGTAACGCTTGCCCGACAGGGTGGCTATGGTGGAGATCATCGGGGTGAACACATCTGTGTCATAGTTTGAGGTCTTGCCCTGGAGAGCCATGCAAAGACGCTCGAAGCCCATGCCGGTGTCAATAACCTTGGCGGGAAGAGGCTCGAGCGATCCGTCGGCCTTACGGTTGTACTGCATGAACACCAGATTCCATATCTCTATCACCTGAGGGTGGTCATGATTCACAAGCTCGCGCCCGTCAACGGCTGCACGCTCCTCGTCACTGCGGAGGTCTATGTGTATCTCCGAACATGGACCGCAAGGACCGGTATCACCCATCTCCCAGAAGTTGTCATGCTTGTTGCCGTTGATTATATGATCGGCCGGCAAATGGCTTTCCCAATAGCCGGCAGCCTCGTCATCGCGGGTAAGGCCCTCTTCGGGAGACCCCTCGAACACTGTGGCATACAAACGTTTGGGATCGAGTTTCAACACATCGACCAGATATTCCCAAGCCCAGTCTATGGCCTCTTTCTTGAAATAGTCGCCGAAACTCCAGTTGCCGAGCATCTCAAACATGGTGTGATGATATGTATCCATGCCGACCTCCTCAAGGTCGTTATGCTTGCCGCTTACACGCAGACATTTCTGCGAATCGGCGACACGCTTGTATTTTGCGGCCTTGTTGCCCAGGATTATATCCTTGAACTGGTTCATGCCGGCATTTGTAAACATCAGTGTGGGATCATCTTTTATGACCATAGGGGCCGATGGCACGATATGGTGCTCCTTGGAGCGGAAAAAGTCTTTGAACGACTCTCGTATTTCCTTAGCTGTAAGCATTGTAAATATATGTGATTGGTTATTGTTTCCTGTTACTATATAATTAATGTGCAAAATTAGCGGTTTTTCACTACTTTTGCAACAAATACCACTACCGACATGGACTCTCTCGAAAAGAAATATTACAAGATATCCGAAGTAGCCGAACTGCTCAACATACCGGCCTCCACACTGCGATTCTGGGAAAAGAATTTTACAATCATAAAACCCAAACGCAACGCTCACGGCACACGGTTTTACACAAGTGCCGATATCGACAAAATTGCCATGATCCATTATCTTGTAAAAGAACGGGGACTGAAATTGGAGGCCGCACAGGAACAGATACGCACCAATCCACATGGCATAGAGATGCGCCACCACACCATAGAGCGACTAAAACAAATGCGCGCGCAGATACAGGAACTGCTCGATGCCCTACACTCAATGAGATAACATCACGGCAAAATTGTCAAAAATACACGTTTTAGTAGCATAAAACACTTATTTTAGAGCATTTTTCAAAAAAAACGCTTAAATTTGTAGCCTAATTTGCCATTATACTATGACACGCTATGGTATAATTTCTTGATGCAATAAACCAATTTTATTATGAAAAAAATTTACACTGCTATCTTTACACTTGCTGCCACCGCATGCGCCATGCCGCTCAGCGCCCAGCAGCTTGACAACGCAGACTTCGAGGGTAACTGGAATGAATATACCCCCTGGACAAGCAACAACAACACCAAAACCAAAGGCACGGCACCTGAATCATGGAAAGTATCCCATGTAATAGGTGTAGGCGGAACCGGAGCCACTCAGGTAGGCGAACAGACCACCGGTTACAATTCATCAAAAGCCGTAAAACTCTATAATGAACCCAACCCGTTCAAGTCATCACAGATAGTCCCCGGATACCTTACCTTAGGCACACCCTGGGCCACTTCAAAAGGCGGCATTATAGGTAATCCTTCAAATAAGGACGGCGGAACTTTTGGTGGCATTGATTTCGGTTTCCGTCCTGATGCCATAAGTTTCCAGTATCAACGCACTCACGGCTCTGCCAATACGACCGAAAAAGCATCTGTGGTGGCCTACAGTTGGTGCGGCAGCACACAACAGGCCGATGTACCCGGAAACAACGTGCTTTCCGGTTCGCCGGCAACAGTCACAATGACCGACCGTGACCGAAACATACTCGGAATGGCAACCGTCGAAGGTGGTGACGTAACTAAATCATCGGATTTCGCACTTGTGTCAAAAATCAACTATGACATCAATGGCGATCATGCCTCATGGACCAATCTTGTAATTCCTTTCGAATACTTATCAACAAAGGCACCTCAAAAATTCAATATCGCATTCTGTGCCGGTGACTACTTTTCGACATCACCGGGCAAAGCCAACACTTTGATTATCGACGACGTAAAACTCATCTACTACTCACGTCTGGCTTCACTGAAAATCAACGGTGCCGATGTGGACGGTTTCAGCTCCGACACTTATAATTATAGTGTTGACATGGAAATGCCCGCCGAAAGCGCATTTGCATTCACCACTATGGGTACCAGCGGAAGCGGCAAAGCCACATTGGCTCTTGACCAGGACAATGCTACTGCCACCGTGACCGTAACCAACACCAACGCCGGCGGAACCGATATTGACGGCAACACCTCACACACTTACACCCTGCAGTTCAAAAAAGCCGCAGTAAAGCCCGATCCCACCCCCGCAGGAGAGACAGTGAAATATCCCGGTTCACTCACCATCACCTTGGGCGAAGCAGTGATCGACAGCAAAGCCACTATCGAAATCACCCCCATGAGCGATGGCTCATACCGCATAATCCTGCCCGATTTCTCTCTTGACATGGGCGATGGACCTATATCACTCGGCGATATAGTGGTCAACGGTGCTGCCCGCACTGAAACCAACGGCACATATTTATACTCAGGTAAAGTTGACCGCATGCAACTTGCCGGAGATATCACTGCCAATGTTGATCTTGAAGGTACAGAAAATCAAGGCAAACTCAACATGAACATACACGTAAACTGGATCGATCCCGATTCGGGTGACGTGATAGCACCGATAGAAGTGGTGTTCAAGTCCGACGAGAATGAAACCTATCCCGGCAATAAATATGACGGAACACTTGTAATCAACATCTACGAAGCCGAACTGACAGACAAAGCATCGGTATATATAGCTCCCGACGGCAACGGAACTTGCACATTCCTTCTCCCCAACTTCTCTCTTGATATGGGTGAGGGACCTATGCCTCTTGGCGACATAAAAGTCGAGAACGTCTCAATGACCACCACAGGGACAACAACCGCTTATGCCGGCACCGTTGACCACATGCAGCTCGCCCATGGATTCATCACAGCCAATGTAAACCTCTCCGGCACAGAGGAAGCCGGTAAGTTACGCATGCTCATCAATGTTGACTGGATCGATCCTGACACAGATGAGATAATGGCTCCCATCGAAGTAACATTCAACGGCACCCTCGACTATTCGGCTATAGGCGGCATCGAAATTGACAACAGCAACGCTCCGGTAGAATATTACAATATCCAGGGCATGCGTGTAAACGCCGACAATCTCACCCCCGGCATATATATACGGCGTCAGGGCACTGATGTAAGCAAGATATTTGTGAAATAAGCCTACATAACAACATAATAAAAACACGATCTGCGCGGACTGACTTAAAAAGTCCGCGCAGATTGTATTTTACCCCCACATTGAGTAACTTTGCAACCATGGAAGTAATCTACGAGGACAATCATATAATAATCGTCAACAAACGTCCGGGCGAGATAGTACAAGGCGACAAGACAGGCGATGAGCCTCTTGTGGAAACAGTGCGCAAGTATCTTAAAGAGAAATACAACAAACCCGGCAATGTGTTTTGTGGAGTGGTGCACCGCCTTGACCGCCCTGTATGGGGATTAGTGATTTTTGCCAAGACCTCAAAGGCATTGACACGGCTTAATGAGATGTTTCGTCGGGGACACGTGAAAAAGACTTACCTGGCCATCACACGCAACCGTCCGCCAAAAGAGGAAGACCGTCTGGTGCATTACATCACCACTACCGAGCGCAACAACAAATCGTACGCCTCGACAACTCCGCGCGCCAATTCCAAAGAGGCAGCGCTAAGCTACAGGCTCATCGGGGAATCCGAACGTTATTTCTTGCTCGAGATAAACCTCGAGACCGGACGCAAGCACCAGATACGCGTACAGCTTTCGGCCATAGGCTGCCCGATACGCGGCGACCTCAAATACGGCGACCGCCGCTCAAACCCCGACGGAAGCATTTCGCTGCAGGCACACACCATAGAGTTCGAGCACCCGGTATCACACGAAAATATCCATGTCGAGGCTCCGCTGCCCGATGATGTACTGTGGCGGGCATTCGCGGAATAAAACACCATTATCGGAAACATGCCTGTAATAATCGACAATGATCTGCCTGCGGCAAGTGTCCTCCGAAGCGAGGGTCTGACCGTGCTTCCGGCAGGCACCACCCCGCAAGCCAGAGTGGCACTGGTCAACCTGATGCCTGTAAAGACCGATACCGAACTGGACTTACTGAGGCTCATAGCGCCATGGACACACAATGCCGAGATAACACTCATAACCATGGCCTCCCACACAAGCCGGCACACTCCGGCCGAACATATAAAGAAACATTACCTCACTCCGGCACAAACCGATATATGTGCATTTGACGGAGTCATAATAACCGGAGCCCCGCTTGAATTCGTGAGATTTGAAGATGTGGACTACTGGCCGGAGATCACCGGAATATTCGACAGACTGCACGATAGCCAAACCTACACACTCTACATATGCTGGGCTGCATTTGCCGGATTATATCACCGTTACGGCATACCGATGAGTCTGCTCGACCGGAAAATTTCCGGCGTATTCAGCCACAGGATCACCGACAGCGCCGCTCCGCTACTCAGAGGCATCACAGACGGGTTCCACATACCCCACAGCCGTTTCGCATCATGGCACAGTTCCGACATAGAGTGTCATTCGGCAGCCATACACAACGCTTCGACAAGTGACGAGGCCGGCATATACATGGTGACTGACAACAGCTACCGAGATTTCTATATCACCGGCCACGGGGAATACTCCACTCTGACACTCGATGGCGAATACCGCCGCGATATCGGCAAAGGCATGTCGCCGGCCATTCCCTCGCATTACTACCCGCACGACAATCCGGAGCTCCGTCCGACCGATACATGGCACAGCCATGCCGTAACCATAATGTGCAACTGGCTCGACCAGATCACCTCCGCCAAAAAACTAACCTACTAAATCACGTCACACAATGATAGAATATATCAAAGGCACCTTGGCCGAACTGACTCCCACATATGCCGTGATCGAATGCAACGGCATTGGATACATGATATGCATCACCCTCCCCGCTTATTCCGCACTTGAAGGCACCACCCAGGCCAAATTGCTGATACATGAGGCCATCAGGGAAGACGCCCACCAACTCTACGGATTCATCAGCGAACAGGAGAGATCGCTGTTCCGATCACTGATAGGTGTATCGGGAGTGGGGACCAATACGGCACGCATGATCCTGTCATCGATTCCCGCACCTGAACTTGAACGGGTGATAGTGGGCGGTGACCACACCCGGCTCAAAAATGTCAAAGGCATAGGCATAAAAACGGCACAACGTATAATTGTGGATCTACGCGATAAAATAAAACCCATAGGCGATGCGTTAGATATTAAGCCTACGATCACTTCGGAAGTGTTCGACGAGGCTCTTTCGGCACTTGTCATGCTCGGATTCGTTCGCGTACAGTCACAGAAGGTTCTCAAAAAGATATTCGATGCCGACCCCACCGTTAAGGTGGAAGTCGCCATAAAGAAAGCCCTGACAATGATGTAAGCGCACGGCACACCCGACTGCAACGGCAATGCCGGCGAGCCGCCAGGCCACATTATTGAGAGAGAATCCGCACAGTGTCAGACCGCAAGCATAAAGATACCACCTCACGCACCACCCACCGCCGCAGCGCGGTGTGGATAGTGACGGCACTAATATCCTTTACGTGCCTTACCGCACTGTCACAATACTACAAATCGGAGCTCCCGCCTCCGGCGCCGGCCGCTGCTCCTCCGCCATTGTCACAACTCGATTCCATAATGCTGCCCTCGCCGGTGCAGCAGACTGTGCCGCAGAGCTACGAAGAGCTCATGGGACGGGAATTTTCAGCCGATCTCGCAACCCCATCTAATGTCAAAACCGTGACCGAGTATGATCCGGCCACAGGATACTACGTCATACGCACGCGCGTGGGCGATATGGACATAGCCACCCCATTTGTGCTAACCGAAGCCCAGTACAATGACTGGCAGCTGCGCCGCTCCATGCAGCAATACTACCACGAACGCAACGCCGAAGCTCTGACACAGCAGAAAGAGAAAAAGCCATTCGACATACTCGACATGAATTTCGCCCTCGGACCGCTTGAAAAGATATTCGGCCCGGGCGGTGTAAGGCTAAAGACACAGGGATCGGTACAGATTGACATGGGCATAAAGTCCAACTTCACCGACAATCCGGCACTGTCGGTCAACTCCCGTCGGAAAACATACTTCGACTTCGACCAGAAAATACAGGCTACCATAACAGCCTCTGTAGGTGACCGCCTAAACTTCAACATGACCTACAACACCGATGCCACCTTTGACTTCGACTCAAAAAACATAAAACTCCAGTATGAGGGAAAAGAGGACGACATAGTGAAAAATATCGAAGCCGGCAATGTGAGCATGACCACTGGGTCACAGCTTATAAGGGGAAGCACGGCTCTGTTCGGCATCAAGGCCAAACTGCAGTTTGGCAAACTTACGGCCACGGCTCTCGTCTCGCAGCAGAACTCCGAATCGCGCTCCATAAGCACCAAAGGCGGAGTACAGACCACTCCGTTCAGCATCAATGCCGACAATTATGACCAGAACCGCCACTTCTTCCTGGCTCATTTTTTCCGCGACAATTATGACCAGTTTGCCTCCAAGTTGCCCTATGTCTCCTCGGGTGTACAGATAACCCGCGTGGAGGTCTGGGTCACCAACAAGACCGGCAATTTCAATCAGAGTCGCAATGTGGTAGCGTTCATGGACTTAGGCGAAGAGTCCAATCTCGCCAACCGATACTGGACCCCCAATCCCGCCCTGCCCAACCCGTCAAATGCCTCCAATGACCTCCTGTCGATAATCAAGACCGACTATCCCGACGCACGCAATATAAGCACCGTGACCCAGACACTTGCTCCTCTGGGAGCTTTCGGCATAGAGGGCGGACACGACTACGAAAAGGTGGAGAGCGCCCGATTGCTCACCGAAAGTGAATATACCCTCAACCCCACTCTCGGATACATCTCTTTCAAGAGCCAGATGAACTCCGACGATGTGGTGGGCATAGCTTTTGAATACACTTACCGCGGCCAGGTGTATCAGGTGGGCGAATTCTCCTCCGACATCACCACAACCGATCAGTGTCTGTTTGTGAAGATGCTTAAAGGTACCACCATTTCCACCGAGCTGCCCATGTGGGACCTGATGATGAAAAACGTGTATTCGCTCGGCGCCTACCAACTGCAGAGCAGCAACTTCCGCCTGCAGATAAAATATCTGTCTGACACAACAGGCACCGAAATCAACTATCTGCCCGTGCCGGGGCTTTCCGACAAGCCGCTTCTGCAGGTCATGAACCTTGACCGCCTCGATTCCAACCAGGCCTCCAACTCCGACGGATTCTTTGACTACATCGAAGGCTACACCATACAGTCGGCAAGCGGCAAGGTCATATTCCCTGTAGTAGAACCGTTCGGCAGTCATCTTGCCAAGAAGATAAACAATCCGGAGTTAGCCAAGCGCTATGTATATCAGGAACTTTATGACTCCACGTTAGTGGTGGCGCGACAGTTTGCCGACAAGAACAAATTTATGCTCACAGGCGAATATCAGGCTTCGGCAGGATCACAGATACGACTCAACGCCATGAATGTGCCCCGCGGATCGGTGATAGTCAGAGCCGGAGGCATGACACTCACCGAAAACAGCGACTACACCGTGGACTACTCCATGGGCATCGTAACCATAACCAATCAGAGCATAATCGATTCCGGACAGAACATAAGTGTGACCCTTGAGAACCAGTCGATGTTCTCTACCCAGCGCAAGACCCTGCTCGGACTTGACCTGAGCTACAAATTCAACAAGCACCTGACCGTAGGCGGCACACTGTTGCACTACGGAGAAAAAGCCCTGACCGAAAAAGTCAACATCGGCGATGAGATTGTCAACAACACCATGTGGGGAGTGAACTTCGCCTACAACACCGAATTCATGTGGCTGACCAACCTGCTCAACAAAGTGCCCACCATCAATGCCACTGCCCCTTCGAGTCTGTCGCTTCAGGGCGAATTTGCCCAGCTTGTACCCCACAGCCAGAAGAGCGGCTCCAACTCCGGCAGTTCGTTCATAGATGACTTCGAATCGGCACAGAGCGGTATAGACCTCCGATCACCCTACTCATGGTTTCTCGCCTCCACCCCTTATGAAAACGGAGCCGACGCACTCTTTCCCGAAGCGGCACTTAGCAACAATGTGGATTACGGCAAAAACCGCGCCCTGCTCAACTGGTACTATATAGACCGCATGTTCACCTCCAAAAACTCCTCGCTCGCACCCGGATATATCAAGAGCGATCTTGAACAGCAATCCAACCCCTACGTGCGCGAAATCACATCACGCGAAATATATCCTGACCGCCAGCTCACCTACGGAGAATCCTCTACCATTCAGACACTCAACCTGTCATATTACCCTACGGAACGAGGCCCCTACAATCTCGATGCCGTAAATGTGGATCAGGAGGGCAACCTAACCAATCCCGAACGCCGCTGGGGTGGCATAATGCGTCGTCTCGACAACACCAACTTCGAGCAAAGCAACATAGAGTATGTCCAGTTCTGGCTCCTCAATCCATTCCTTGATCCCGAAAATCCCAACTACGAAGGCGGTGACCTCTATTTCAACTTCGGCGAGATATCGGAAGATATACTGAAAGACGGCCTGAAATCCTATGAAAACGGCCTCCCCTACAACGGCTCTACCGACCATACCAAGGCCACCGTATGGGGCAAAGTAAGCACCGAGAATTCACTGACATACGCATTCGATAACAGCAGTGAGGCACGACGCAACCAGGACGTGGGTCTCGACGGACTGAAAAACGACGAGGAATTCACATTCTCTTCCTACGCTGAATACCTTGACCGTCTGCGCCTCAGCCTCTCGCCCGCTACTGTGGAGAAGATGCAAGCCGACAAATTCTCTCCGTTCAACGACCCAGCAGGCGACAACTACCACTTCTATCGCGGATATGACTACGATGAACAGCGTCTGTCGATACTCGAGCGTTACAAACGCTACAACGGCGTGGAAGGCAACTCCCTGTCGCCTGACGAAGCCGATGAACCGCTCTACCAGTCATCGCGCGCCTTACCCGACGTGGAGGATATAAACCAGGACAACACCCTCAACGAATACGAGCGCTACTACCAGTACAAAGTGTCGATACGTCCCGAAGACCTCGTCGTAGGACGCAACTACATTACCGACAAGCAGATATCCATAGTCCCCACCCGTGATGGCAAGGAACTGGAGGTGGAATGGTACCAGTTCAAGATACCCCTTAGCGATTATGAGAAAATAGTAGGCTCAATAAACGGATTTTCCACTATACGCTTCGCCCGAATATTCCTCACGGGCTTCAAAGCAACCACACACCTGCGATTCGCTTCGCTCGAACTGGTGCGCGGCGAATGGCGCCCTTACGATTTCAATCTCAACAATCGCGGTGACACTCCCGCCGAAGGAAACCTCGACGTATCGGTAGTAAACATAGAGGAAAACTCCGGACGAACCCCGGTCAACTATGTGCTTCCTCCGGGTGTGTCCCGAATATCCAACCCTGACCAGTCGCAGATAGTACAGCTCAACGAACAGTCACTTTCACTTAAGGTGACCGGACTTCAGGCCGGTGACGCCCGTGCCGTATATCGCAACACTTCGCATGACCTGCGCAATTACAACCGCCTGCAGATGTGGGTACACGCCGAATCGCTCATCGACGATGCCACAAATCTGCGCAGCGGCGACATGTCAGTATTCATACGTCTCGGCACAGATGTAAAGAACAATTTCTACGAATATGAAGTGCCTCTGAAACTGACACCTCACGGCCATTATCAGGACACTCTGTCTGACCGGTCCATTGTGTGGCCCGACGAGAACTTCCTTAACCTGAAACTCCAGTCGCTCGTGGACCTGAAAAAAGCCAGAAACCTGGCCAAACGCAATGGAGAGGACGGCGTGGGATTCAACACTCTATACACCGGCCGTGATCCTGACAACGAACGTAACCGCATGGCCGTGATGGGAAATCCGTCGCTGAGTGACATTCGTGTGCTTCTGGTGGGAGTACGCAACAATTCCCCCACAGCCAAGGACGGCATTGTGTGGATCAACGAACTTAAAGTAACCGATTTCGAATCGTCCGGCGGTTGGGCAGCCGATGCCTCGGCCACCCTGAACATGTCGGACATCGCCACACTCAATTTCGGCGGCCACTACGAATCGGCTGGTTTCGGCGGAGTGGACCAAAGCCTCAACGAGCGCCGCATGGACGATTACTCCCGATACAATTTCGCCATACAGACCGACTTGGGCCGATTCTTGCCGGAATCGGTAAAACTCAAAGCACCCATATTCTACTCCATGACCAAGGAGAAAACAACCCCCAAATACAATCCCCTTGACCAGGACGTGCTGCTTAAAGATGCCCTCGAGGGCGCTTCCAAACGGGAAAAAGACTCCATCAACGCCTTTGCCGTGGAACATTCATCGCAGGAGAGCTTCAGCATTTCAGGACTGAATTTCGATATAAAGAGCAAGAATCCCATGCCGTGGGACCCTGCCAACTTCACCCTCAACTTCTCATTCAACAAATCCCACAAGTCCAACCCCACCACCGAATACGAGAACCTCAGCGACTACCGCGGTAGTTTCCAGTATTCCTATATGCCGTATATCAAACCGTTCAAACCATTTGCCAAACTAAAGACCAATTCCAAAAACACCCGTTTCATAAAGGATTGGGAACTTAACTGGCTGCCCAACTCCATATCATTCCTAACCACCATGTCGCGCTACTACTACGAAGAGCAGGTGCGCAGCGAGACTGATGCCAACTTCCAGCTTCCGGTATCGGTGAGCAAGAACTTTCTATGGGACCGTCAGCTTGCCCTGACATGGAATCTGACAAAATCGCTCAACTTCACCTTCAACTCCAATACGGCGGCACGCATAGAAGAACCGGTGGGAGCTGTCAACCGCAAACTGTTTCCCGACAAATACCGTGAATGGCGCGACACAGTATGGCAGAGCATACTGCACTTAGGCACACCATGGAGCTATAACCAGACATTCGTAGGCTCCTACAAGGCTCCGTTCAACCGCATACCCGCCATCGACTTCATATCGGCCAACGCATCGTACAACGCCGTGTACCGCTGGGACCGCGGCGCCACGGTGGAAGATGTCAATCTCGGCAACACCATATCCAATCAGGCAACATGGAATGTGGACGGACGCATAAACCTCGAGGGTCTCTACAATAAAAACGCATATCTCAAAAAGGTCAACTCTCGGTTTGCCTCAAGCAAGCGCGGCAACAACAAAAATTCCGGCAGAAACAACCGTCAGCCAAAACCCAAACGGTTCGAACGGACATTTGCCCTGAAACCCGATACCTCAATAGTGATCAAACACAACCTACGGAATAAAAAGGTAAAAATCACGGCCATCGACGTAGCCACGGAAAAACCGGTGGCTCTCAAAACAAAAGTCATCGACGCCAACTCGGTTGAAATCCTGAACCACGGCACGGAAAACGTGAAATTCACCATAATCGAACAACTCAAAGACTCCCGCTCCATATGGGACGAGATAGGCGAACATGCCGCACGCTTTGCCATGAGTGCCCGAAACATATCCATACGCTGGCGCGACACCCGCTCCATGTCACTTCCGCTGTTTATCCCCGACATAGGCAACATATTCGGCCAGGGAAGCAGTTACGGACCTCTTGCCCCGGGTCTGGACTTCGCATTCGGATTCACCGATGAGGGCTACATAGACCGCGCAAAGGAACGCGGGTGGCTCATGACCGCCGACGGACAGACATCGCCGGCTGTATATTCCCACACCAATGAAATCAATCTCGAACTCACTCTCGAGCCTATCAAAGGACTCAAGATACAACTTACGGCCAACCGAACCGACAACCGAACCCGACAGGTTCAGTTCATGTATGACGACATGCCCACCACACTTGCCGGAAGCTACACCAAAACCCACTGCGCCATAGCCACAGCCCTGAAGGGATCAAGCCCCGACAACGGATATGAAAGCGCCACATTCAACAAATTTCTCGACAACATTCCGGTAGTGGCACATCGCGTAGAGAACCAATACCGCGGCCTCAGATATCCGTCCACCGGCTTCATGACCGGAAATATCCATGCCGGTAATACGTTTGATCCTAATGTAGGAACCGTGAGCCGCACAGGCAGCGATGTGCTTATTCCGGCATTCATGTCGGCCTATTCGGGTACTGATGTCAACACACAGTATCTCGACCCATTCCCCTCGATAGCGGAAGTGCTGCCCAACTGGCGTGTGACCTACGACGGACTCATCAACATAGGCAATCTCCGCAATATCTTCAAGTCATTCACTCTCAGCCACGCTTATCAGTGCACCTACTCCGTAGGGTCCTATTCCTCTTATCTCAACTGGATAAGCGCCGACGGCGAACAGCTCGGATTCACTCTCGACGAGCTCACCGGACAGCCTATACCCTCATCACCCTACAACATTTCGTCAGTGGCCATAACCGAACGGTTCGCCCCCCTGATAGGCGCTTCGGTGACATTGAAAAACAATATGACCCTCAATGCCGAATACCGCGATTCGCGCACTCTGACACTCAACACATCGGCCGGACAGGTGGTGGAAGCCACCCAACGCGGAGTCACGGCCGGAGTGGGCTACAAAATCGTGGGCTTCAACAGCGTGCTGAAGCTAAAAGGCCGACAGAACGGTGTAAGCAATGACCTCACCGTCAACGGTGACTTCTCCTATGCCGAAAACCAGGCGTTGATCCGCAAGATCGAGAACCGGTTCTCACAAGCCACCTCCGGCTCAAGAGTCATAACACTGAATCTTGCCGCAAATTATATACTGAGCCGCAAGATGACCGTCGGACTGTATTTCGAGCACCAGATCAACACCCCACTGGTATCTTCAACGGCCTATCCAACGACCAACACGGCGTTCGGACTGTCATTTAACTTCTCACTGTCACGATAACCCAAAAAACTGAAACAATCATATACCACCATGGTAAGTTATCTACAGATAGAAAATCTCACCAAAAGCTACGGTGACCGCATGCTGTTCGACTCCGTTACATTCGGAGTGAACCAAGGCGACAAAATAGGCATCATAGCCAAGAACGGCACAGGCAAATCCACTCTGCTGCGCATCATAGCCGGAACGGAATCGCCCGACAGCGGCAATGTCACATTCCGCAACGATCTTCGCACAGCCATGGTGGAACAGACACCGCAGTTTGACCCTCAGTCCACAGTGCTTGAAGCTTGCTCCGACACCAATTCGGCAGCCGGAAAAGCCATAGCCCGTTACGAAAAAGCCCTTGCGGAAGGAGAGCCGGAAGCCATCAACGCGGCTATACACCTTATGGACACGGAAAACGCGTGGGACTACGATGACCGCATAAAACAACTTCTCTACCAACTGCACATAACCGACCTTCAGGCTCAAATGCACACCCTGTCGGGCGGCCAGCAAAAACGAGTGGCCATAGCACGCGCCATTCTCGACGCACCACAGCTCATAATACTCGACGAGCCTACAAACCATCTGGACATAGACATCATCGAATGGCTCGAGGACTATCTCAGACGCCAGAACATGACACTGCTGATGGTCACCCACGACCGTTATTTCTTAGACCGCGTGTGCAACAAGATCATAGAGATAGACATGCAGCGGATATTCACCTACGAAGGCAACTACGACTACTATCTGCGCCGACGTCAGGAGCGCATCGACGCACTCGGAGCCGAACTCGCCAAAGTGAAAAACACCCTGCGAAAAGAACAGGAATGGATACGCCGCCAGCCTCAGGCACGCGCCGGTAAAGCCAAATACCGCATTGACGCCTTCTATGACCTCAAAGAAAGGTCAAGAGCCGATTACACCGATAAAAACGTGTCGCTCGACAATCTCGATGCCGGTTACATAGGCTCCAAGATTTTTGAGGCGCGCAATATATCCAAACGCTTTGGCGAGAAGGTCATATTGTCGGACTTCAACTACACATTCTCCCGCTATGAGAAGCTCGGCATAATAGGCAACAACGGCGTGGGCAAATCCACATTCATCAAGATGCTCCAGGGTATTGTGCCTGCCGACAGCGGTGAATGGAATGTGGGCGAGACCGTGAAATTCGGTTACTACAGTCAGGACGGCATAGAATTCGACGAAAACAAAAAGGTGATCGATGCCGTTACCGAAATAGCCGATTACATAGTGATCGATGAACGGCACCGCTACACCCCCATGCAATTCCTGTCACACTTTCTGTTCTCCCCCGCCGACCAACAGAAATATATACACACACTCTCGGGCGGAGAACGGTGCCGGCTGCATTTGGCCACGGTATTGATGCGTCAGCCCAACTTCCTGATACTCGATGAGCCAACCAACGACCTTGACATAATAACCCTCGGGATTCTCGAGGATTATCTGTGTAAATTCGGAGGGTGCCTGATTGTGATATCACACGACCGCTTCTTCCTTGACAATATCGTTGACCACCTGTTTGTACTCGAGGGCGACGGACACATAAAGGATTTCCCGGGCAACTACAGCGAATACCGAACCTGGGCCGCCGAGAAAGCCAAAGCGGAAGAGAAGAAACCGAAAGCCCAGGAAGAGAAAACAGGCAAACCCAGAGCCGAACGTCAGGAGAAACTCTCGTTCAAGGAGCGTCGCGAACTGGAGGCACTTACGGAAGAGATCGACAGCCTCAGTCAGGAACGCAAGGAGCTCGACACTCTGTTTGCCTCCGGAGAGGAGATTGCGGATATTGCCGCTAAATCAAAGCGCTACGATGAACTCTGCTCCCTGCTCGATGAAAAAGAGCTGCGGTGGCTCGAACTGTCGGAACGCGAATAACCCGGCCCGACCCATGAGTGCACGACAACACGGCATATTGCAACGGTTAAGGCAGGCGGCATGGAAGCGCCGAATGGCCATGATACGGTACCGCCACCGCAGCGCCGCATTTCTCCGCGGCTGTTCCATAACACTGTCGGTATTGGCTGCCATGGCCTCCATTCTGTGTCTGATATGCCTTATTATCCATGCCGGATACGAGCACACGCTTCAGGATTATATCACCATTAAGAAACTGCTCCGCATTTCGCAAGGCATATTCATAGCCAATGTCGCCTTTGCCTATCTGTTCAGCTTCCGCCGGACCATACGCCGTGCCATGCCCGTGAAATGGATTTCAGATGTGGCCGTGCTGATAACCGCCTTGCCGTGGGCATATCCCCACCCCCGGAATCCTTGGATTCCATGGCTCGATCAACTGCTGTACTCCAACAAGACACTTTACACCGTGCTGGCCGTATATGCCGTGATCACACTCAGCTACTCTATAATCCGGATAGTTGGCAAGCGCACCAACCCGTCACTGCTTCTGTCATGCAGTTTCCTCACTTTCATCATCATAGGCACATTCCTGCTTATGCTCCCAAAATGCACATACACTGACATCGATTATATCGATTCATTGTTTGTCAGCACAAGCGCGGTGTGCATAACGGGTCTGACCCCTATCGACGTAGCGGCCACATTCACTCCGTTAGGGCTGCTCATACTTGCAGTGCTCATGCAGATAGGCGCACTCGGCGTCATGACATTCACCAGCTTTTTCGCCTTGTTTTTCAGCGGCAACACATCTATTTTCAGCCAGCTCATGCTGAAAGACATGATCTACTCCAAGAGCATGAGCGCACTCATACCCACACTTCTTTACATACTCGGCTTCACCGTGGTCATAGAGCTTGCCGGCTCGGTAATGATATTCCTCTCTGTCCACGGCACATTAGGGCTCGGCCTTCCGGAAGAGATTCTGTTTTCGCTCTTCCACTCCATATCGGCATTCTGCAATGCCGGTTTCTCCAACTTCCCCCAAGGCCTTTCAAATCCGATGCTGCTTGACGGCAACATATCCATATACTGGATAATGACACTGCTCATCGTATCGGGAAGTATCGGATTTCCCATTCTTGTCAACTTCAAGGAAGCTTTCGGCTACTACATACGGCGCTCGTGGCGATGGCTCAGGCGCAAATCGCTTACCGACATCAGGCGCGTGCACATATATAATATGAACACCAAGATCGTGCTGTTCACGTTCTCGCTGCTATTTGTGACCGGAGCCGGGCTTTTCTTCATTCTCGAATATGACAACTCACTCGCCGGGCTGAGCCTGACAGAGAAGATAACCCAGTCGGTGTTCAACTCAGCCAGCCCGCGCAGTGCGGGATTCTCATCGCTGCCCCCCGGAGGATTCTTAAATGTTACAATATTGGTCATACTGTTTCTGATGTGGGTGGGAGGAGCCTCCCAGTCCACAGCCGGAGGCATAAAAGTCAACACACTGGCCGCAATATGGCTTAACCTGCGAGCCATAGTCACAGGAGAGTCGGCGCCCACCGCCTACCGGCGCAGCATATCGTTAGGCTCCATACGCCGTGCCAACGCCGTAGTGGCCATATCCGCATTCTCCTACCTCGTGTTCTCCGTACTGCTGTTGACTTTCGAGCCGGAACTTCCGGCCAAAGACCTATTGTTTGAATCATGCTCTGCCCTGTTCACAGTGGGTTCATCGCTCGGTGTCACACCAGAGTTGTCGGACAAATCGGAGATACTGTTGTGTGTGGCCATGTTTCTGGGACGTGTGGGTCTGATATCGCTGCTTACCGGTATGGTCAGGAAATCGCACCGCACAAAAGGCATGTATCCCTCCGATAACATAATCATAAACTAACTTCCACCAACAACATATTACCATGCGTTACCTTATAATCGGACTCGGCATCTACGGTTCAAATCTTGCCATTGACCTCACCAAGATGGGTCATGAAGTGATAGGTGCCGACAGCAATCCATCGATAGTGGAATCGATCAAGGACAATATCTCCACCGCCTATATCATCGATTCAACCGACGAGATGTCACTATCAGCCCTTCCTCTGAAGAATGTGGACCTGGTGATAGTGGCCATCGGCGAAAACTTCGGTGCGAGTATCCGCACTGTGGCTCTGCTTAAGAAGCTCGGCGTGCCGCATATCTATGCACGCGCCATCGACAAGCTGCATGAATCCATTCTGGAGAGTTTCGACATAGAACGCATCATAGCACCCGAACAGCGGGCAGCCGCCGATCTGGTCAACGACATGGGCATTGGCGCCCACACCGAATCCATGCGCATCGATGCCGACCATTATGTGCTCAAATTCCCTGTGCCGGAATTTTTCGTGGGTGTAGGATACGAGTCACTCGATCTGGAAAACGACTACGGACTCAAGCTCATAACAGTATCACGCAAGATATCGCACCGCAATATCATAGGCATAGACCGCGGACGCTATCAGGTGATCGGTGACCTGTCAGGTGAATCGGTACTCGATGGAGATATACTTACATGCTTAGGCTCGGAAGCCGCCTACAAATCGCTGTTCCGCCACATCAATCCGTGAGTATCGGAAAATAATCACTAACTTTGGTGTGCGAATCCCCAAGCACGGGAATTCATGTGATAACCCCTACTCTGTAATAATTAATTGGAAGAATACTTAGACAAACTCAACCAGCAACAGCGTCAGGCCGTGCTTCACACCGACGGTCCGGCGCTCGTTATAGCCGGCGCCGGGTCGGGCAAGACCCGTGTGCTCACATACAAGATAGTACATCTGCTCAACACGGGCTACGAGCCATGGCGCATACTCGCCCTTACGTTCACCAATAAGGCCGCACGCGAAATGCGTGAGCGAATAGAACAGTTGGTCGGCATCAATGTGGCTTCAAAGATATGGGTAGGCACGTTCCACTCCATATTCGCCCGCATACTCCGCCTCAACGCCGACCGGCTCGGATTCAAATCCAACTTCACCATCTACGACACCTCCGACAGCAAGTCACTCATCAAATCCATCATCAAGGAGATGGATCTCGATGACAAGATTTACAAGCCCAACACGGTGATGTCGGCGATATCATCAGCAAAAAACGCGCTCATATCCCCCGACAAATACCTGACTCTTAAAGATGTGATGGAGGCTGACAGACAGGCGCGGCGCCCGATGATACACGCCATATACCGCCGTTACCGCGACAGGTGTTTCACTTCGGGAGCCATGGACTTCGACGACCTGCTCTATTACACCAATGTGCTGCTGCGCGACAATCCCGACCTGCTCAACCATTACCGCGAGTATTTCCGGTATGTGCTCGTCGATGAGTATCAGGACACCAACTTTGCCCAGCATGTGATAGTGACCCAACTGTGCCAGGAACATGGCAGACTATGCGTGGTGGGCGACGACGCCCAGAGCATCTACTCGTTCCGCGGAGCCAACATAAGCAATATCCTCAATCTAAAGCAAGCATATCCCGGTTTGCACATATTTAAATTGGAGCAGAACTACCGCTCCACACAGAACATAATAAACGCAGCCAACTCCCTTATAGAAAAGAATACCCAGCAGATACCCAAAAACGTGTTCTCAAAAAACGCTACAGGCGACCGCATCGATGTGGTACAGTCCTACAGCGATTTCGAGGAGGGATATCTCGTGGCCAACCTCATATCGCAGCTGAAAATGCGCACTCACGACAGCTATGAGGATTTCGCAATACTATACCGCACCAATGCCCAGAGCCGTATATTCGAAGAAGCTCTGCGCAAGCGCAACGTACCCTACCGCATATACGGAGGCCTGTCATTTTACCAGCGTAAGGAGGTAAAGGACGCCATAGCCTACTTCAGGCTGTCAGTAAATCCGGCCGACGACGAAGCCCTTCGGCGCGTAATCAACTTTCCGGCAAGAGGCATCGGCGAGACCACCGTCAACAAGATTCTGCGTTGCGCCATAGACCGGAATGTGAGCATGTGGGAGGTAATCTCCAACCTCGAATCCTACAATCCAGGCATAAACTCCGGCACAGCCAGAAAGCTCTCCGGATTCAGCGATATGATCCGGAGTTTCATCGACATGAACGCCTCCGGACACTCGGCCGAAGAAACAGCCGAAAAAATAATACGCGACACATGCATGCTTTCTATGCTGAAAACCGAGAGCACTCCGGAAAATCTGTCGAAAATCGAGAACCTCAACGAACTTATGTCCGGTGTAAGGGAATTTATGACCAACCGCACCGAGGAGGGCAACGACAATCTGTCGCTCGGAGACTTTCTCGGAGATATATCGCTTGCCACCGATCAGGACACAAGCGATGACAACGACACTCAGGAACGCATCACCCTTATGACTGTCCATGCAGCCAAGGGACTGGAGTTCAACAATGTGTTTATCGTAGGCGTGGAGGAGGACCTGTTTCCCTCAGCCATGTCGGCCGGTAACCTCAGCGAGATTGAGGAGGAGCGCCGGTTGCTGTATGTGGCCATTACAAGGGCACGGAACCACTGCACACTGAGCTATGCGTCATCACGCTATCGCAACGGTATGACGGTCACATGCTCACCTTCGAGATTTCTGCGCGACATCGATCTGTCATACCTGCATCTGTCGTCAGGCACTTCACTCGCCGGCAACCGGCCGTCTTTTGAGAGCTACCGCAGTTCCTACCACTCTGCCACGCGGCAAAACCACGAACCTCAACAGCGCAGACTTACACCGCTGTCACGCGCAACATACACAAACCGCTCCGTCACACCATCGTCAGGAGCTACCGCTCCATCATCTGACGCAACAATACACTCCGCCTCCACTCTGTCGGAGGGCATGGTGATAGAACATACCCGTTTTGGACGAGGGACTATACTCAACATCGACACCACACAACCCGAAGCCCGCATCACAGTAAATTTCGACAACACCGGCGAAAGGGTTCTGCTACTGAAATTCGCAAGATTCTCGATAACCGGACAATAAACCCCACCCGAATGAAAGAACAGGACATACCAACACCATTCTATATCATCTACGAAGACAAGCTGCGCCGCAATCTCGAACTGATCGACAGTGTACGCCGCCGTGCCGGAGTGGAGATCATAATGGCATTCAAAGCCAACGCCGTCTGGCGCACTTTCGACATAATCGAAGAGTATGGCTTTAAATTCACGGCATCATCGCTCAATGAACTCACACTCGGCAACAATCACCTCCACACCAAAGCCCACAGCTACTGTCCGGCCTATACCCCGCAAACCATCGAGGCATTTTTAGCCGGATCATCGCATATCACATTCAACTCACTGAGCCAGTATGAACGGTTTGGCAAAGCGGCTGCCGAAGCAGGCGTATCGGCCGGACTGAGAGTCAATCCGCAATGCTCTGTTATAGAAACCGACATCTACAATCCGGCATTACCGGGATCGCGGTTCGGCGTTACGGCCGACTGCATCGGCGACCGTCTGCCCGAGGGGATAGAGGGGCTGCATTTCCACGCACTGTGCGAATCAACATCATATGACCTGGAACGGGTGCTTGAAGCGTTCGAATCACAGTTTGGCAGGTATCTGTCATCGATCAAATGGGTAAACATGGGAGGAGGCCACCTTATGACCCGTGAGGGCTACGACACTGAACATCTTATATCGGTTCTGACCGGATTCAGACATCGCCACCCTGGCATTGAAATAATCCTTGAACCGGGCAGCGCATTCACATGGCGCACGGGCGATCTGATAACATCGGTTATCGACATAGTGGAGAATCAGGACATAAGCACAGCCATTATAGATGCTTCATTTGCCTGCCACATGCCCGACTGCCTGGAGATGCCTTACAAACCGGCCATCACACAGAGCATACCGCCACAAGACGGAGGATATACCTACCGGTTGGGCGGCAACTCATGTCTGAGCGGCGACTTCATAGCCGACTGGTGCTTCCCCGAACCGCTAAAATCCGGTGACCGTCTGCGCCTTGAGGATATGAACCACTACACCACCGTAAAGACCAATATGTTCAACGGTATATCCCACCCTGCCATAGTGCTGAGCCGCACCGGCGGCGAGTGCGAATACCTGCGGCAATTTACCTACAGTGACTATGAATCACGAATGAGTTAGACATATTAAAAAAGCCTGCTGCATGCCGAAATATTCAGTTATAGTACCGGTATATAACCGCATAGACGAAGTGCGTGATCTGCTCGAAAGCCTGTCACACCAGACATTCACCGACTTCGAAGTGATCCTCGTGGAGGACGGCTCCACCCTTCCGTGTCGCGAAGTGGCGGATAGCTACCGCGGCCGCGTCGATGTGAAATATTACTATAAAAGCAACGAGGGGCGCTCCATAGCACGAAACTACGGCATAGACCGCGCACAGGGCGATTACTTCGTGTTTTTCGACAGTGACTGTGTGATACCGCCAGAATATTTCAGCATACTTGATCGCGAGCTGACAGACAGTCCGGCCGACTGCTTCGGTGGACCCGACGCGGCTCACGAATCATTCACACCCACTCAAAAGGCCATCAGTTTCGCCATGACCTCGTTTCTGACCACCGGAGGAATACGCGGAGGCAAAATGCAGATGGAGAAATTCGTGCCACGCTCGTTCAACATGGGTTACTCACGCAAGGTATATGACGCCGTGGGCGGATTCCGCGAAATGTTTTCGGAAGATATTGACATGAGCACACGCATACGCAATGCCGGATTTTCCACACGTCTCATACGTAAGGCATATGTGTATCACAAACGCCGGGTAAATCTCATGAAATTCTGGCGTCAGGTTCATGTGTTCGGCATGTCGAGAATCACACTCAAGCTCCTTTATCCAGGCTCACTTAAGTTAGTACATGCCCTACCCGCCATAGCCGTGATAACAGGTCTGATTCTGTCATTGGCCGGCATATTCCTGTCACCATGGTGGTTTCTGCCTTTAGGCATATATGTCGCGGCCATATTCGTGACGGCACTGACAGACACACGCTCTGCGGGCATCGCATTACGCGCCGTTCCGGCATCTGTAATCCAGATCACCGGCTACGGCACCGGCTTCATCAAAGCCTATTTCACCTCCATTATACTGGGCCGCGGGCGAAATATCGACAAAGAGATTGCCATGCGTAAAGGTAAGTGATCCATGGTTAACGACAATTCCGACACCGGCGGCGCCAAACATTTCCGCATAGCCGACCTGAGCAACGATGACAAGCCCCGCGAGAAAGCTCTGCGCCACGGAATCAGGGCCTTGTCCGATACCGAACTGATAGCCATACTGCTCGGAGGCGGCGTTCCCGGCAAGTCGGTCATAGAACTTAGCCGTGAACTCTACGGTGCGTGCGGGCAATCGCTGTCGGCCATGGCCAAAATGTCGGTGCGCGACATGTGCCGAAAGTTCCACGGCATAGGACCGGCAAAAGCCGTGACCATAGCGGCCGCACTCGAACTCGGGGCACGCCGCAACGATGTGCGCGAACAGAAACCGGTGATAAAATGTGCGGCCGACGCCTATAATCTGATCATAGCAGAACTCGGCAATCTCACCACCGAGGAATTCTGGGTGCTGATGCTCTCACGCGCCAACCGGCTGATAGGCAAAGAGCGCATAAGTTCGGGTGGCACGGCATCGACTGTCGTCGATACCAAAATCGTAATAAAACGGGCCATCGAACACATGGCCGACGCCATAATCCTTGTTCACAATCACCCGTCGGGCAACCTGCGTCCATCGGCCCACGACGACACCATCACCCGTAAAATCAAGGAAGCCGGCGCATTGCTCGACATCACCGTACACGACCACATCATTGTGTGCGACACCGGCTTCTACTCATATGCCGACGAAGGACTGCTTTGAGGCTCCTTATTGACAGGGCAAAACACAATCTGTGCAAGATTAGAAAATAACGAAGCGGGAACGATGATCGCAATCACCATTCCCGCAGATATATAAAAATTGGAGTCCGTTACTTGATAAAGACCTTTCGGGCAGTGCCGTCGGAATAACGCACTACGTACAGACCCGATGCGGGATTTTTCACCTGCACACCCTGCATATTATATATGGCTACAACTGCGCGGTTGCCATCGATTTTCACGTCATTGATTCCTGACAGCGGTTTCTCTTTCTTCGCCACTGCAATGATCGTAGTAGTGGCACGGCTGCTGCTTGACTCGAATGAAAGCGATTTCAACTTTTTGGTCTCGTCGAGGGGCAATGTTATCTCTGTAAGATACATCGGAGCGGTGTCGATTTCATCTTTATCATAAGTCCAGCTGTAGGTGCCGGCATTGATCAGATTTACCGTAAATGCTGAATCTTCGCTGTCATTGGCAGCTTTCACCGTATATTCTTTGGCTTCGGTGGCGGTATCGTCATCATAAGTGGCAATAATCTCCACATTGGCCTCACGGTCCGAAATAGCCAGAATGTTCACACCGGTGCATGCGGTCATTTTATTGGCCGTCAGTTCCAATGCGCTGTATGACTCCAGCTCAAGACCGTTGTTTTCGTCAAACGGAGCAATGATATACTTCGTGCCGCTGTTTGAAGTCACTATTCTTGAACCGTCGCATAGCGCGCCGTCGGCTGCCACATCAGTAGTGAAGAGTGCAAGTTCCTCGCCATCGATATATCCGTCGGCATGGTCGGAAGCGGGAAGCGATTCGACTATGACATCACTGTTCCAGCCGCTGAATTCGGCAGGTACATTCACATTAACAATTACCTTGCATGATTTTTTGTTTTCTCCATTGGTCAAAGTCAATGTAATTTCGCTGCTGCCTACCTCGTTACCTGCGGTTACTGGAACAGTGAATGTCGATTCGGCGGCATTTTCAACCACAGCACCGAGTTTGACGGCACTGTTCGAAGCCTCGGCCTTCAGACTGAAGTTATCGGCTCTATCCTCACCGTTAAGATTGTAGCTGACAACTATATTTTCGGTGGTTCCCGGAGCTACGGCGAGAGTTGAAGTCTGGGGTTTGAGTCTTATTTTTGACGCGTTGGGATCAGTGAGAGCCGATACGGCATATACCCAGAATTCCACTGAACCGTCGGCATAGAAGCTGACGGCCTCAATCTCCTTATCGGCATCGGCATTAAAAACAACTTCATTCAAACCATAGTAAGTGGTGTTGATTTCATCTCTGCTTGTCATGGTTCGCAAACCGATTACGGCAAATTTATCTGTTTCATCTTTGTCATAATCCGCACGAGGGATATCAATGGTTACACCGTCAGACTTCGTTCCGTCGGCATAGATGATCGTTGCAGTAACTTCACGCGAACGGGTCGCGTTGCAGAGCAGGTAGAGTTTTTCCGCGGTGATTGGCGCATCGAAATTCAGTACCATATCCTTACGGCGTTCATTGACATAGAATGCATTCTTTTTGTTATATTCGCCAAGCTCGAATTTAGTACCGTTCTTAGAAATAAGGATTCGGCTGTCCGGCGAAGATATAGCGTAATCGTTATTCACATTTGAAGTAAAGAACGTGTTATAGCCATTGAATTCCATATCGGAATAGCTCGATACGGGCTTGTCCTCGGCTATGATGTCATAGTTCAGACTCTCTGCCGAAAGAGCTACAGGCATGATACGCGGACCGTCGTCTTCAAGTTGGGCATAGGCTTCCACCTCGGCCAACGACGGATAGAAGTATATGTTGACGTCACAAACCACGGCAAGATAAATAAATGGTTCTACTTCCGGAATGTAGCATGTGAGTTCGGACACCTCTTTCAGATTGTCGAAACTTTCTATGATGTTCCAGTTGATACCATCGTTGCTCGTGCGGATACTTATGGCTTTGTTTACATAACCCTCCTTGTCGTTGGCATTGAAACCCTTGTTGCTTCCGGGTATATAAACCTTGACCTTGCCAAGCGAGAAGCGCTGAGGATTGGTGAATACAGCCCAGAGATCATTGCGTGACATGCACGGGTCTTCATACATATCTTCGGTAAGGCCCTCTGCGATGGTGTTGCCATCGGTAAGGTTTCCTGTCATTTGCGAATCATAAGCCGCGCCGATACCGTAATCCTCTTTAAATTTACGCATTTCGGCCTGAGCACCGTTCAAGCAGTTTGCAGCATCTTTGCTGTCGATAATGACATCGATGAATGTCTGGCGCTTTGCTTCGCCGTTCTGGAGCGCTACGGTCAACTCAGCCTTTCCTATTTTCTTAACGGCTGTAATGTCAAATGTAAAGTGACCGTTTCCATCGTCAACCGGTTCGGTAAAGCTGACAAACGAACTTTCGGTTGACAATTTCAGTCCGAAGTTTTCGGCAGGCTCCTCACCATTCATATTGTAGGAAACAGTGACAGTCTGTGTTTCTTTCGGCTCAAGGTTAAGGGTGTGCGGAGCATCGATTGTTATACGCGAGTTATCGCGGGCCGTGATTTCGAACTCATACAGACGGCATGTGAAACGCTTGTCGGCATAAGGCTGGAGCTTCACATAGCGGGCCACGGTGGGCACGATATATGCAGTGTGGATATCTTCGACGGAAACATTGCGGGCATCGACCACTTCTTTCCATTCCGAACCGTTATCGCTTACAAAAATCCGATAATTGGCAATGTTGTCCTCTCCGCCCTTTATCAGAGAATGATTGTCGTAGATTGTAAAATCATAAACGGTGTGAGGAGTTTTGAGATCGACTATCACATAAGGATTGGTGGATATGTCGCTCCAGCAAAAATCTTTGTTGGACGGTTTGGAATCCCCGTCGATAAGATAGTCGGCAGTTCCGGTGACAGCACGGCCACAGCTGACGGACTTTCCTATAGCGGCATTGTGGACTTCCTTATAGTTGACGTCTGAGAACACATCGAAAGCCACATCGTTGAACGTTGATGTTCCGTATGAGTTTCCGACTTTCACCATGATATTCTGACGACCTTCGGCAAGAGTCTCCACACTGATCGACGCATCGTTCAGAGAGCCATTGACAAGTTTTACCGACGATGGCAGCGTCCAGACAAAAGATGTAGGATTGTCAGTGCCCGATACTGTAAGGGTCACTACCTCACCTACTTTTGCATAGCTCTTCACAGGCGTGACGGTAATAACGGGAGCAGCTGCCACGTGAAAATCAAGCGATTTGGACTGTACGGCCTGAGTGCTGCCGTCTTTCATCACAGCCACGAGTTCCACATCGACAGACTTTTCATTGCCCTCCCGATTGAAACGGGGCACATAAAAGCCTTCGCCGCGAGTCTGACCCACGAGCTTGCGTCCTTTGGAGTTACTTACAAATATGTCGAAATGATCAAAATCGGTATTGTAATCATAACTCCAGCTGAGACGGAAGTCTCCGTCCTTATCGTTGAGATTACCGTTAAACGCTACGTCATTGACTTTCAGCGTTGCCGGTTTGTAATTGGCCGGAAGTACAGAGAGTTCACCGAGCTTAAGTTCATAATTGCCGCTCTGTGCAGTCGCGTTTACGATAACGTCTATCTCGGAGATGGTCTTGCCGTTGAGCGAAGCAAGATCATATTCCGCTACAGACCAACCGTTGACGGTGGATTTTTTAGCACCAGACAATGTCACATCAGAGACTTTCACATCGGGTACGGCACCGTTGGTCTTATATACGAGTCGGAGCACTCCGCCGGCAGTAACGGCGATTTTGGTCTTGAACAGACGCCATGTGTGATTTCCGGCAGTCAGATTACCGCTCAACTTTATGCAGTTGCCATGATTGTAAGCATCATCATAATCGTAGCTGAATGTCATGCCGTCAACATTTGAACGCCAGTGAGGAAGGATACTTTGAACCGAAGTGGCGTTCCAATCCTGCGTATTCAGCTTTTCTCCTTTCACAAAACGATGTTTACCGAGACCCACGGAAAATGATGAGGTGAATGGCATCGATGTGATGGTGGACATTGCCGGCATCATCGAACTGATACCGCTGAACGAAGAGCCGCCGGCCCAGGTGTTATACTCACGTTCAAACACCTCCTTTTGTATATCGTAAGCTTTCTGCCCCACTGTATTTGCGGGATCACTCCAAAGATCGTCGGTAAGGACTTTATAAGTGTGCTGTTCGGGAGTAAACAAAGCTATGGAACCGGCCGACGGAACAGAAAATCCGTAGAGACCGGCCTGGGAGCATTCTATACCGGCATATAAGCGGTGATAGATATCTTCGGCCGTACAGCCAAGTTCGGAAGCATAACTGCTCTTATCGCCTGTGTTGTTGTACTCGAGAAACTGAGATGTGTTGCGGTGTGATTTGAGAATTTCCGTGGTAGGTATTGCACGGGCATCGTACCACTGTATTTCCATATATGTATCTCCGGCGGCATCGGCCGTCTCGCTGAAACATTTGATGAAATCGGACCACTCGCCGACACGCTTGCCATTGTCAAGTTCCTTATTCAGGAACCAACCGTCGAAACCGAAATATTTGGCTATCTCATACATCTTGACAGCATAGGGATACTTACCGGAAGCATCTTTTGTAAGCATCGACTCGATCCATATATCGCGGCCTCCGATAGTGCGGGGCATGAAGAAGAGTGTGCCAAGGATTTTCACACCATTGAGATGGGCGGCATCTATGGTACCTGCGGGAGGACACACGAAGATACCCTCGTTGCCTGCACCACCCCAGTTAATGAATTTCTCCATATACTGCCAGTATGTGGGCTGGTAAGCGAGGAAGTTGTTGTCGCCCTGCGAGGGTGTGAGCGAACACATCTTATTGGTGATAGTGGCTGTCTCCACCTGTCCTCTTCCGGCATTGCTGTCAATACGTGGCTGCAGCGGAATACGCGAACGATTGAATTTGGCGTCCGCATCATTGGCGGGTGACCAGTTGATTACCTCCTCGGGAAACCAACAACCGCTATAAGGTTGTTGGGCATACCCGCCGGTTATGGCTGTGAACGCACATGCCGTAGCCAGGATTTGATGTTTGAATTTCATGTGTCGGTTTATTAAATTTAAAATATCTGTAATTTTTTGACTTTTTCATCGCAGGCGGCATCTCAACCATCTCATCATAACTGTTTGCCCAAAGAGTGACTTTTGGAGACAGACGTTTTTATAACCCGTGTACAACCGTCCGCGATAGCAGGTATAGCTTAAAAAAATAGCCGTCCGGATTTT
>CAJTRS010000014.1 GCA_910578805.1 uncultured Muribaculaceae bacterium
ACATGAATACAGAGTTTAATAATTTCGCATTAACAGATTTTAAAAGACGCCAGTGTTGTCGATATATATTTTACGCTCGGGTCTGTAGCCTACGAATGACATATTGCCGAGGATCACGTTCCATAGCTGCGGGAGCTCGTCGAGATGGTGTGCGCGCATGAAGCGTCCCACAGGAGTAAGCCGGTCGTCGTCTTGAGCACACAGCATGGCTCCGTCCTCTTCGGCTTCCGGAATCATGGAGCGGAACTTGTAGATGCGGAAGGGCTTGCCGCGGCGTCCGATGCGTTCCTGCGAGTATATGGCGGCTTGTCCGTCCTGTAGCCGTATGGCTATGTAGGATATGATGAAAAGCGGACTGGTGACAATGATGCCAGTGATGCCTGCTATGAGGTCGAATCCTCGTTTGAGGGCAAGTGACGTGAGCCTTGTGTTGTTTTTGTTAGTGTGATTCCGGCATGGCTCTTTCTCGTTGGCCGGTGAGCCAATCGGCAGTGTTTTTTCCATTGTGAATTCTTTGTTTTACTCATTTCACGTCAAGTAGTTCGTGATAGAGTGCGGTTATTTTTAGTGTCATAATCTGTTTCAAAAAAAGTTCACGGTGCCTTTTGAGTGCGCGTTGGCTGTAGGCCTGTAAGGTCCGTGGGTCGCCGGTAATCTCCATTATGGCGCCGGCCAGTTCCTTGGGCCGTCGTGGCGGGACGTTGAGTCCCGAGACGCCGTGGGCATTTACCCATGCCGTTCCCGACCCTTCGATTTTGGTAGCTACTACCGGTGTGCCGAGTGACATGGCTTCTATCTGAACCACCCCGAATGCTTCGGTGCGCTCTACCGAGCTGAGGCAGAACAGGCTTGAAGCGCGGTACCATGCCGAAAGGTCGTTGTCGTCAATGAATCCGACCAGATGTACGGTCTGTTGCAGACCGAGTGTGTCGATGGTGTTCTGCAACTGCTGTCGCAAGGGTCCGGAACCTCCAATGACTACAACGTAATCGCCGGTTAAATATTGTGCGGACTTTATTAAAAATTCAAATCCTTTGTATTCCACGAGCCGTCCCATGGAGAATATGATTTTTTTCCCGGGATAGGAGGCGCGGATTTTATCCACTTTAGCGGCGTCGGGCTCTGGTGGGATATCCACTCCTATGGGGATACAGGTACATTTATGCTGCACTCCGCGGAGCCACGGTGACCGGCTCAGATATACCGGTGAGGTGCCGACTATGACATCGGCGCGTCCGATGAGCCACTGCTGGAGCGGTTTGAACAGGCGTAGCAGTTGTCGCTGTCGCAGAATGTCGGAGTGCCAGTGCAGCACTACCCTACCCTTGTATCCGCTCAGCCGCAGAGCCAGTGCCGCCATGGGGTCGGGGTGGTGGATATGGATTATGTCGTAATGACGGCATATCTTGCGCAGGCGGGTGATCATGGCCGGGGATATCATTGTGGCCTTGATTTTCTTTATGGTGCGTGTGGCGAAAATGGAGGCGTTGGGCCCGAGGGTGATGTCGGCAGGGCTGTCGCATGCGGCACATAGCATGTCGCAGCGGATACCTGACTCAGACAGTCCGGTTACGATGTGGTACATAACCATCTCCACCCCTCCTTTTACCGGGTAAAACTTCCCGAGTTGCAGAATGTTCATAAAAATTAGTGGTGTGTCAGAACACGATTGTAAAGGTCGAAATAATGTCCGTAGCAGAGGTCTTTGTCAAAACTGGCCAAAGCATGGCTCCGGCATGCGGAACAGGTGGCCGCAGGGTCGGCTTCGGCGAACCGGATTATGGCTTCGGCTAGACCGTTTATGTCGCCCGGCTCTACGGAAGCACCGGTGGCGGGAGTGATGGATTCTGTGCTTCCTCCGGTGCGGTATGTGACCACCGGAGTCCCACAGGCCATGGCTTCGAGATTGACGGTGGGGTAATTGTCCTGATATGTAGGGTTGACAAAGACTGTGGCGGCGGAATAGAGTGCTGAGAGAGCAGCGGTGTCGGCGGTGCGTGGCAGTGCCGTGATTGCGGCAGGCAGCCGTCGGGCTGTTGTCTTGTCGATGCCGGCGAGCACTATGCGGTAATCGGCAGGCAGAACGGAGGCGAGGGAGATGAAGTCGTCAAGTCCTTTCTCGCGTGACCATATGCCGGCCACACCGAGCACTATCTTCTTATGTGCTGTGTCGCTGATCGGTGATGATGTGCGGGAATCGGTCTGAGGTCGGAATATGCCTGTGTCAACACCGTTGCGGATCACCTCTACGGGGTAGTCGCGGAGAAACGATCGCTGTATTTCTCCGCGCAGCCATTGCGACACGGTGACCAATGTCATGCGTCCGGGCGGTACGGAGGTGAAGGCCTTGAGCTTGTCGGCATAGTTGCGGCGTGAGCGGTCGATTCCGTAAGTAGCCGGAAATTTGTGCTTTTGCGGGCAGTGGTGGCAGCCTGATTGCCAGCGGTCGCAGCCGGCAAAAGTGTAGTGGTAGCAGTGGCCTGTAAAGAGCCAGCAATCGTGTATGGTCCACACCACAGGTATGTCGGTC
This sequence comes from uncultured Muribaculaceae bacterium, assembly GCA_910578805.1. Lineage (GTDB taxonomy): Bacteria > Bacteroidota > Bacteroidia > Bacteroidales > Muribaculaceae > Paramuribaculum. The sequence continues at coordinate 2,531 of CAJTRS010000014.1, forward strand.
AAAGCCAAGAACTCGAACAACAGCCGGTAGTTGAGGAAATATCCGTGGATATTGTGTATGTGGATAATGTCGGGGGATAGGGATTGCACCTTGTTGATGAAATCGCGGGTGGCGGTACGGGAGGCAAGTCCGTGGCGGTCAAGCAGACGGGTCTGCAGGGCATGGGATATCACATCGATGCCGCTTCCCACAGGTATGATGTGTGACCGGCTTTCCTTGATGCCGTCGCGCCCGCGGCTGTAGGCTATGTGGCTTTCCCACCCGCGTTTCACGGCCATGGAACCGATCTCCTGCATGATGCGTCCGGTGGAGGTGGAGGTGCGGATTACGGGATTGATCTGAAGGAGTTTTTTCATTTGCATAGGTTGTGGAAAAGATCGAGCCATAACTGCATTACACGTTGCCGGTTGAAACGGTCGGCTACTTCCGCGGCTTTGGCCGACATGGACAGCCGCAGGCCGTCATTGTCCATCAGGGTCATCAGACAGGTGGCAAAACCGTCGATGTTGCCGTCGGGCACAATGAACCCGTCGGTGCCGTGGCGTATGATTTCCTTCGGGCCGCATTTGAAATCGAAGGTCACGGCAGGCAGTCCTGCGGCCATGCCTTCGACAAGCACCATGGGGAAGCCCTCGTAGCGTGATGTCATGGCCAGTATGGAACTTGAGGCGTATTCCCGGTCGATGTCGGGGGTGGGAGGATTGACGGCGGCCGTATCTGACAGGCCGGCTTGTGATATCATGTGTTCGAGCTTGTCCTTGTCGGGACCTTGCCCGAAAATGTCGAGATGCCAGTCGTGGAAGCGTCCGGTGGCCTGTACTTTGCCCCACACTTGTATCAGACGGTCGAAACTTTTCTGGTAATCAAGCCTTCCCACGGCTATCACTCTGCGGCAATGACCAGTGGCCTTTGCGGGAAGCTGTCGGGCGGCATTGGGAATGACGGTGATGCCCGGCACATCGCCCCAGTAGCCGCGATCCTCTTCGGTGAGCACGACAAAAGCATCAAAGCGGCGCACAAGGCGCTCGTCGGATCGCGAACGCCGTCGGTCGAGCCACCCGATGAGACCGCTGCGGCCGTATTGCAGCCGGAAAAACTTGCAGAAGTGCAGCTCGAGCACCTTTTTGCTACCATCGGTCAGGTTGGGAATGAATGATGACTCGCTCGGGAAGAGCGATACCACTATGTCGGCTTTTTCCTTTGTCAGCAGTGCCGAAAGCCGTCGTCGGTGCAGCCGTCGTCGGTGCAGGTAACCGGTGATTTTTCGGAATATGTTTTTGGCGTTGTCGTCGGAGTAGTCGATCCCGAGGTCTATGGTGCGCACTTTGGCGGGGTAAGGGTAGTAAGGTTCACGCCCTTTCTGGTCGGTGGTCACCACTAAGAGTTCAGCATCGGTATGCTCGGCAAGATATCCGATCTTGTTGGCCAGAACCCGCTCCATGCCTCCGGGACTGTAGGTGGAATGTGTGCAGTAAATAATCTTCATGCCGGTGCCGCTGCGAGGGTGTTTGCGTCGAGGGAGTTACGGGCTTCCGATGGCGAAATGCAAAGGAAGAGCGCGAAGAGAGGGAATATGTCGGAGGAGACTTTGATCCAGCATATCAGATTGACAGCCAGAATCAGCAGGAACAGCCACCGGTAAGCGGGGAAGCGTCGTTGCAGTATGTAGAACGCGCATACAAACAGGGCTATAAAAGCCAGCGTGCCGGGCAATCCGAAGTAGAATATGAAGCGGAGGTAGCCGATGTCGGTGTTCATGTAGAATCCAGGATATATTTCTCCAGTGTAGTAAGGAGCTATTTCCGGATTATTTGAAGGGTTTTCTATATATCCGTCGCCTATAAGCCAAGTGTGGAGTGATTCGGGAAACACGACCATCGTTTTTAGTATATCAGTGGAATTGGTGCGCCACTCTCCGGTTTCAATCCATGAGAAGAACCCTTCGAAACCGAAACGGATATTGTTGTGAAACGTATTATTAGTATTATATAGATATATTCCTGTTGTGATTGTTATCAGTAATATCGCTATGGCCATTCCCCATCTTCTGCCTACGATGTTTTTTATTGACAGCGGTTGTTTTATAAAAGTCCAGTAGCATAACCCTATTATTGCACCTATCATTGTGGATCGGCCAATGATGGAGCCCATAATGGTAATGAATATGAATGACAGGACGTACCAACTGAAGTAGGAGTTGGTGTTATGGCTTTTGAGATTGGCGGTAAGGAATGCTATGACGACAAGTATGCCTGAAAACCTGATACCGGCAACATCGAGAGCCGCACCAATGCCATATACGCGGTCTTCATATCCTCGCATATACGCTTCTCCGCCGAGGGTGGAGTCAACCCAGTTGCGGAGGGGGGTATATTGAGTCATGATAAATGACACAAGGCATTGCGCAACGCACACCGCTATAAGATAATTGGCCACAAGCTCGATGGATATGCGTCCGTGTACGGCCTGTATGAACTGCACCACGAAGTATGCGCCTCCGAGCCACACCCACATTGAGACTATGTAGGTTACATAAGTGTCGTCAAAAGTGTTGTTGATGGTTACGGAGGCAAAACTTATGATGGAGATAACCAAAGCTATTAAAGACAGTGTGCTAAATCCGGTGTCGAGCTTGCCTCTGTGTTTGCCGGTCAGATTGATTATGAACCAGACAAGACCTAATGCGGCGAGAACCATTTTGGAGTTGATTCCCGGCAGAGCCTGCGCCTCAATAGGGAAGAAATAAAGGTCGGTGAGCAGGGTGGTCAGTATGTATAATAATATCTTCATAGAGGTATCAGCGGTACAGGATACCGTATATTATCTTGGTGAGTAGTATTCTATAGGCATTGACGAGGTGCCATCGGCCTGATGCAGCCCATTGCTGCAGCCGGCGGCTTCGGGAGGATATGTAGGTGTTGGCCGGTATGAATCCGTTGGCTTCCGGAAACCACTCCTGCCACAGACGGCGTCCGCGGCTGAACGGCGACATGAGCAGAAACGGGAATTTGGCTTCGAGTTTGAAAAATGCCATAACCTGTTCCATGCCGTTGTCGGGGAAATTGAGCCGTAGGTAAGAGCACACCCTGTCTATATTGTGGCGCAACTGGCGCAGATGATCGTCGCTGTAAGCCTGTGTCATGGCGCCGGCATTGGTCTTGCGGTAGTGGTAAAGGACCTGTGGCAGATGTGAGACTTTACGAGCATGTGCGGTAAGCAGTATCATGGTCATATCCTCGCCCATTGAAAATCCGGAGGGGAATGAGATAGAGTGGTCGGTGTAAAGAGTGTGGCGCACGAGCTTGTTCCACACATTGTAGCGCATCTGTCCGGCGAGCATTCCTTTCATGGCATCGGTCGGGGTGGCGTATGTGGGTTGCGGCATCGGTCGCCGGCTATGGTGCATCATCAGTGACCAGTCGCACCACACCACATCGGCATCGGTACGCAGGGCCTCGGAAAGCATACCTTCCAGCAGGTTCGGTTCGGCAAGGTCATCGCTGTCGGCATGATATATGTAAGTGCCGGTGGCGGCAGCCAGTCCGGTGTTGCGGGCAGCCGGCAGTCCGAGATTCTCGGCATGGGTCAGGATTTGAACCTGAGCCTTTCGCTGCGGATACCGCTCTATGACTTGGCGGAGTATGGATATGGTGCTGTCGGGCGAAGCGTCGTCGACAAACAGGAACTCAACACCGTCGGTCAGGGTCTGTTCCATCATGGATCGGGCAAAAGGCTCTATATAAGCCTCTACCTTATAGACCGGTATGATTACCGAAAGTTCCATGGATCAGTCTTTCAGTTGTCCGTGAATAAAGTATCGGGCCAGAATCTTTACGCGTTTCCACAGCGGTAACCGGTCAAGAGCCGTGAGCCGTCGGTAGAAGAATTCGTAATACCATTTCGGGTCGAATATGGGCGACTGGCGGTAATATTCCCACCATACATCAAAGTTGATGCACACATCGCGCCAAGGCTTCTGCCCGTTGTAATGAATGATACCATGGCTCATCGCTTCTATTATTTCTTCATCAGACCATATTTCCGAAATAGCCGGGTCGTTCAACGCTATAGCCCGTGATATATATGTCGATAGACAAAACTCGGGGGGCAGATACTTGATTCTGCCGGCACACCGAAGATTGATAATGTCAAGGTCTTGATATTTTAATTTATCTCGGCTTAATCTTATGAAATCGGATATAATGGATTCATCTTCCCTGAGAATGGCAGAGTTGATCATCAGGTTTCCAGCGTAGATTATATTCTTCGGATCAAGTTTTAATGTTTTTGAATAATAACTGTTCAAATAGGGATCAATGTTAGCTAAAGCTTTGACTCCGCCGAAAAAAGAATCGTCCAAATTAAGACTATAAATTTCAGATAGGTCTTTACGGAATATGACATCGACATCAGAATATATTACTTTGTCATAATCGGATATTAATTGGGGAATGAGAAGTCTATAATAAGTCAGGTTTGTAATTCCGCGTATTTCAAATGCGTTACCGAATATGCTGTCAGATACAGCAAGGTATTCAATCGTGTGCAGTGGGTATTTGTCAGATACCTTTGTGATATATTCCTTGTTTAATTCTATGGCATCGGAATGAAGTATTATTACGTGATACTTCGTATCTTTATTTGCGTGTCTGAATAATGAGTAAATACATACGGCCGCCGGCATGGCCAGATTGTTGTCGAAAGCGAATACTATAGGTATGATGTTCATCGTGATATGCTTAAGGGGATATATTCCTGTGAATTAAGGCGCTTTTTTGCTTTACGCATGCCATTGCGTTTTACTTTAAATATTTGTGGCTGACCTTTCAATAAGGATATGCCGAGAGTGAATAGATTATAATAACCGAAACATATCCGGCTCCATATCCGGCAACGGCGATAAGGGAGTGTGAACCGGTGGAAAAACACAGTCTTGAAGTAGGTATCGGCTTCGAGTAACCGGAGTTCGCGGTCAGGATCGTCAGCACGTGTGCTGTCACCGTCAAGATGCTCTATACCCGAGCCGAACAGGGTGAGCTGTTTAAGCCCAGCAAGATACATTTTGTAATACATTACTTGGTCTTCCCCTATAGGATACGGCATATTATCGAGCCAGAGTTCGTCGGAAAAGCGTATTTTTAAGAAATCCGTTTTACGGCATAAGAAACATGCTCCGGCATTAGTCTGTGACAGATATGCTCCCGAAGCAGGATATTTGTTGTAGCTGTAGCCACCGGTGCGCATTACTTTATAGCCCCATTTATTATCAAATCTTCGGGCGCGCATTCGGCCTGAAACAGTCATGAATAATTCTGATTTCAGTCCGCGCTTATGGTTGGGGTAAATGTCAGGAGATATTATGTCGGCATTGTGTTTAATTAATTGGGAAGCCATGTTCTCAACAAAATCTGCCGGCAAGTATAGGTCATCGTCCAGAAATAGAATATACTCTGTCTGTACTTCATCGTAAGGCAATGCCCGCTGTGCGACCATGCCTTTTTTTACGCGCACATATTTTTCACGGCCACATGTCTCTTTAGGCAGATCGTATCCTTCAGCTATATACACAATTATATCCGTAGGCACTATGGTCTGGGCACACAGCGAGTCAAGCAATCGCTGATATTTAGTGCCGCCTTTTCCCAGAGTCCGTATTACAGCAGTGTATTTCATGATAGTTTAGCTCGAACCCAATCTTTGTAATGAAGCAGCATCACGCTGATGGCAGGCTTTGATTTGATAAATGGCAAATATTTATGGCTTAAATTAAGTGATTTACATCTATGTGTTGTTCGATTTTGTAAATCACTTAATCCTAATTCTGCTATAATTGATTTTCGATTACTGTAATAGCTATCAGAAGCTAATGTTTGAAGAGTCCAGTAATATATCATTACAGAGTTATATTTACAAAAAGAAGAAAATTCAGAGTCTGAACTACGATTGCTTATTTCCCAAAAAAAATCACACATGGCAAACGAATTTTCAAGACGCTTTGTTGATATTACCGAAGATGCAGATGACTCGAGTTTGCGGTAAGCATAAAATGGTAAATTAATATAACTGCATTTGGGGTTTTTATTAAGAATTTCCACAAAAATTTTCATATCCTCAAGAAAAACCATCGTGGTATCGAAACGGATATCGTTGATTATGCTTTTTCTGATAAGAGCTAGAACAAGAAAAAATTCCCCCGAAATAATATTTTTAATAAATTCCCCAGCCGAAAGAATTTGATCTTGATAAATTTGTTTATTGATTGAATGGGCATATTCAATCACAGTTCCTGCATAATCGACAGAAATATAATCGCCCCTTATAATGTCAAGATTATTGTCGTAAATTTTTGAATAAAGTGTTTCTAATGCTTTACAATCAATCCAATAGTCATCAGCATCAACAAAAATGATGAATTCGCCACGGGCATGATCTATTCCAAAATTGCGTGCGGAACTTACGCCTCCGTTTGGTTTGTGGTGTGCAATTATACGGTTGTCTGTTTTTGCGTATTTATCACAAATTTCGTTGGATTTATCAGTACTTCCGTCATCAATCAGCAATAATTCGAAGTTAGTAAAAGATTGTATAAGTATTGAATCGATACATTGTCTTAGCCATTGCTCAACATTATACACTGGAATAATAATAGATATAATTGGATATCTCATTTTATCTAATTAATATAGATACTTTTTTCCATAAAAATTTACGTGGTTGATCTAATATAACTGAAATGGTAAATATTACAATTAAAAATAAGAATTCCAGAGATATGCAAAGTATTCCATCATAGTTATCGAATAGAAATTTTGAAATCTTGCAAAACCAAACTTGAAGAATGTGCGGGTCGTAATGAAATAAATATGCTGCAAATGCTGATGCAGATATGAAATTGATAAATTTATTATATCTTAATTTTATATTGGCAAATAGCAACATTAATGAAACAGCAGCAACTATCATTATTGGATTAGCATAGCTCATGCACATTCCAGAAAATAAGAACGTATTGTGTTTTGCATCAAAGAAATAAATAGTTGAAGTAATAAGTATTGGTAATATGATTAATAGCAATAATATTTTTCTGCTTATTGATTGACTGGTATTTATATTGAGATATCTTCCGAGAATGTAAAGTCCAATAAATGAGAATGTGGAATACCCACTGCAAATAAAAGGTGCAGACCCTCTTATGGAATATATTGTCTGAAATAGATAAAATGAAATCAAAAAATATTTAAGTTGTTTTTGGGTTGTCTTTTCAACCAGAGCATTCAATGCTGGAGCTATGATATATAATCCGATATATGCTTTTATAAACCAATCCCATTTGGATAGAAAAAAGACTTGTGCCAGACCAGTCAGATTAAAAGTGTCTATGCCAATAATAAGTGTTACACAATATATTCCGACAGAGAAATACAGACATTGAAAAGCAAACTTACAAAAACCTTTTATGCTTGGCCTTATTGAAAACCACCCTGAAATTAAGATAAATATATTTACACACATGCAACATGTGATACATAAAATTATGCGAGTTGCAGACGCCAACGGGTCAATTTCGATTGAGTCTTGTGTTGGAGTACCTAAGGCATAGAAATTAGCGTGTACGGCAAGCACCATAAACATAGCTATAATTCTGAGTAGCTCCATGTTTGTTTGTCGGGGCCCAGTAGTTATAGAATTAATAGCTGTTTTGTTGGATTTATTTTTCAGTTTCATTTACTGATAATTTGGATTACTATATAGTATAGTAATGGATTATGATATCAAAGATTTTTGTCCTATCAATATGCCCAGTCAATACCTTTTAGGCGTTTATGAATTAATAAATATAAAGTTATGAGAGTTGCAGAGTTTGTTTTAGCTATTAAATTGAATAATTTTTGTCTTTTCCATAATGATCGTTTCATGGTATTTCGTAAAATCAGTTTGCTAGCATGAGTAGATAAAATTTGTTTAATTAATCGTCTGCGGTTATAAAAAGAAATGTTACATTGCCTAACGTATTCAATGGATTTTACAAAAAAACCAAAACAACCGTTGGCTAAGAGCAATTTATTGTTGCAATTAAAAATGGTGCTTAAATGATCAATCAATTCTTTATATAAAGAAGAGTATAAGTAGTAGTTTTGTGCTATTGTAGCATAATTTTTTGATAAAGTTGAATCACCATGATTATAGTGGTACAGGCGTTTATTAGAGGTTCTTATCGATGAAATATGTAAAATATAATTTAAAACAAACAAAGAATCCTCTCCGTTATTAATCCTAATATCGAATCTAATATTATATTTGGAGATAATGTCGCCTCTAAATAATTTACACCAGGGAGCGGTAAAATTACAGATATTTGAAAATGCATTAAGGCAATTCCTTATTTCTGGGCCGATGAAATTTTTTGTAGGAACTTGGTCGTCCCAAATTTCTGATGTGTTTTCAAGAACGAACGAGTTGACAATTAAATCATAGCTTTTTGCGTCGCTTAAATCTTCTAAATAAACGGATTCTACCCAATCGTCGGAATCTATAAATGTGATCCATTCACCGCCCGCACGGTCAAGACCGTAATTGCGTGCGGAGCTTACGCCTCCGTTGTCTTTATGCAGGGCAATAAAACGATTGTCGTTGGCGGCATATTCGTCAATGATGTTTCGGCTTGAATCTGTGCTCCCGTCGTTGACCATGAGCACTTCAAAATCGGAAAAAGTCTGCGCTTTTATGCTGTCAAGACATTGCAATAGTGTTTTTTCTGAGTTAAATATCGGTACTATTATTGATATTGTTGGTGAGGGCATTGCGTAAATAACAAATAGAATTATTGCGTAAGGTCTCGAGTTTCTGATAGACTGGTTTGTAGTCTATCGGTTGAATAAGGTGTGATTTGTTTTTTAAGTATTGTTCAGTGCTATTCACGAGTCTGTGCTTTAACCCTATATCGTTTAAAAGGGATAAAAATCGGTCTAATCCGCGTTCATTATTGGAAATAGCGATAAACGGTTTTTCAAAAATAATGGAGAATACACACCCGTGATATGAATCGGTGACAATGAATTGCGAAGATGCGATTTTATTAAGCCAGTATAAAATTGATTTAATGCGATTGCTTCTATTGTTCGGTTGTAGGCTTAGATTTGTTACGGTTAGGTTTAGAGAATCCGCAGTCTGTGATGTTATAGCTTGTTTGTCGGAGTTATTGTCTAAAATGTATGATGTCAATATCGAAGTATTGTATTTTGGCTTGATTTTCAATAATGAGATATAATCGTCCTTGCTGAGAAGCAGTGTTGGATCAAGGACTTTTGTGGCATTGACTTTAAATTGCTTTTTTAGAATTTCAAGGCCTGAGTCTTCACGGACAGATATTGATGAGAACTTATGTATAAGTCCTTTACATTTGATTAGATTATAAGGAGAAATGTAATTTTTCGATATTCCGAATGATGCGGCATAGGCAATCGTGATGTAATTGTTGTACTCGGTGTCCCATTCAAGGAAATATTCGGTTATGGCTGGAGAATACTCTTCGCGCCATACTTGGTCGCTGCCAATAATTATGGCATCAAATGATGATTGATCGAGATAATGTGATAGTTCCTTAGTCGTGTATATAGGATTACTGAGGCAAATGTTGCGATTAGTAAATTTTTTATGGAATTGTGCTACTGAAACTTCATTTGTGAAATTACGAGAAAGCGGGAATGATACATATGTGTTGTCCTTGCCTTTAAGGAATTTGTTTATAATGGTTTTTGCACATATTATTGTGTAGGCCAAACGACGTCGATTGTTGAGCGGAGGTTTATATGTGTGACGGTTTATGGTTACAGGATCGTGTCCATTTCGTTTGAGTACTTGCTGTAAAGCCCAGTTCTGCAATACGCCTCCATAATTTCCATTGAATGGCAGTGTGAGGATTCCGATTTTCATGTGTGGGTGAGCAGGAAAAAGCGGCGGTGAATGCGTTGGAAGATTGATTTCGATGAAGTCATGTTCCACGCTTTTGTAAAGCCATGTTTGTTAAAATAGTGGAAGAAGTAGTCGCGGTAAGCCGGGCGGGATACCGATGTCTCGAGGCTCGGATTACCGGCTGAAGCGTTTGAATATGGTAGTGAACGTGTTTCGATATGTATGTCTCCAATTAAGTGGCGCCCTTTTTCGGTGTGTGGTATTATGAGATTGACACCGCGGTCATCGTCAAATTCAGGCGTAACACGGTCTATTCCCCAAAAATCGCCCAATGTGATGTCGGCACCAGAGCGTCCGCATTTGGCCGGACAACCGTAGCATGACGGACGTAGGTTTATATTGCTCAGGAATGACTGCATGTAGGGATCATCGGTATATGCGGTAGTGTGGTCGCCAATGATTATACTGTAATGTTTCCAACCTGATATTTTTGAGCGAAAAGAGATGTGCTCTATATCGGGGGTAGCTGTGATTTCTGACAGATATGATCGCCATGCTTTTGGCGACGGGACTCCGTGGCACACGGTGTCGATGGTGGTGAGTCCGGTGTGATTTTTACCGAGATATCTGAGTAGTCCGGATACTTGACAGGGTGTGCCACTGAAAAGCACTTCACGATTTTCTCCAAGTAGTTTTTTTATCCGAGGGAACGTGTCGCCAAGCCGGCTCTGTACATATTTTGAGCCGCGCATCGGTGATAGCTCCTGCGGAGTTTCGGCAAAGTAGTGTTCCACATCATGGTTCTGACCGAAACGGACTCCGACCACTATGCCGCCGTTGTTTATGCTTCGGAGTGCCATAGCGGTAAATACACCTCCTGAGGAGCTTTCGAGGCGTATTTTGTTATCCGGATTCTTGGCTGCAAGGCATGTTTCCGGTTTGCTCTGATTATTTCTGTTTATAATAGGGCATACGCGCTCGCACTTACCGCAATCAATGCAGCGGTTCATATCTATGACGGGATACCGGAATCCTTCGTTGTCAGGCTCCATCGTTATGCAATGTACCGGGCAGGCATGGAAGCAGGCCGTACACCCGCAGCATTGTATCTTGTCAGTGATTTTCAGCATCTGATCAACCTTTTGCGGAATCCGGCGATTTTTGATATTATGAATTTGCGTTCATTGATGTTGCACCCTATATACAATATGGCCAATGCACTGCTCAATGCACTGCTGACGACTATGATAGCCAGACGTATAAATCCGTCGTTGGCTATAGGATAGATGGCTGCCGGAATTATCGTTGCGAAAAAAGAGACTTTCAATACGTTGAAAATTACGTTAATGAAGTAGTTGCGCATTGACAGACCTACCATGTTCTGCAAGAATAGAAGTCTGAGGAATAGGCATGCTGTTCCTACGCCTATGGATATTATGTAAACACAAGTAGGCGGAAATCCGAATTTTAAAAATATATAGCTGAGAGGAAAGTTCATCAGGAGCATTCCTCCAACGGCAATTTGGTAGTTTCTTATCTTGCCGGTGGATACCTGTAGCGTTATGAGTGTGTTTGACAGTATTTCAATCAAAGCTGTTATTAGTACAAGGCGCACGAATATCACCGAATACTCCGGATATGTTTTAAGCCATAGTGTAAGAATGTATTCGGTGTCGATAATCACCGGTATTGCCAACATCATCATTATGTAATATGAGAACCGTGATCCCCGCTCTACGAGTGAAAATGTATATTTTTTATCCTGAGCGGCATACGATTTGGTTATCTGAGGGTTTACGGCAGCCATGAAATTGGCGGAAAATCCGCATATCGCATTTGACACCGTTACGGCAATACCGCGTGCCGCATTGATTACCGGGCCGAAAAATATATTCAACAATATATTGACCCCTTGGTCTTTAAGTAATCCGGCTGAACAGCCTATGGCATTCCAGCTGGCGAATCCGCCCATCTCTTTCCATAGAGACTTGTCGAAACGGAGTCTGGCGCGGCTTTCCTCGAAGTTGCGACGGCAGTAAGTAACGTAAATTATCTGTAATATCAGGCCTATCGCGCAGAGTAGTGCGGCATATACTATCAGCCTGTCAAATAACAATGGCGAAAAGGCTATGAACAGGACTATTGCCAGCTTGAGCCCTATGTCGAGGAGTCCGATGTAGGCATATACGTTCATGCGTTCGTGAGCCATTATGGCGGCATTGTAGGGACAACTCAGCAGCCCGAGAATGAACGATAGGATCGATGTCTGAAACACACAGTTGGCCGCAAACATGCGGTCGGCGGGTATATTCATCTGGGTGTTGAGAAACCATAGCCCTAAGGTTTCGCCAATAGTGAGTATTATCGCCGACAGCGATATCTGTATAAGCATTGAGGTGGCGAATACCTTGCCAAGACGCTCTTTGTTACCTGTGCCGAGCTCGAATGTCATGAATCGGCTTATGGCTGCTGTGAGCGAATTGGATATGAGTGCAAACATGGTGACCAAACCGCCTACCACGTTTATTATGCCGTAATCCTCCACGCCAAGTGCCTGTAGCACTAAGCGTGAGGTGTAAAGAGACACAATCATGCCAAGCAACATTCGTCCGTAGAGGAACAGGGTGTTGCGGGCTATGCGGCGTGTGTTTTCGGAGTGGTTCTGTGTCAAGGGTTGTAGAGGTTTAGTGGCAGCCTGAATTCTTTTATGGGCTGCGGGGTGATGGCGATTATGCGGTCCCAGAGATAGCGTCGCAGCAGGTCGGTGCCAATTCCGGCGATAAACCATGCGGCGATGGTGGCGCATAGTATCACGCAGAATGAGATTGACGAATAGGTCCGGTATATGTCGCGGATCATATCGTAATAGACTGGGCGTAACAATACGTGCTGGTGAAGCAGGTATATGGCTAATGCCGATTTTGCCGAGTAGTTGATCAGCCGGTTGTGGCCTATTTCTGTTTTCACGGTTATCAGCAGCAGGCTCAGGGCCTGAAGTATTACCAGCGGATTCAGGTATGACAGGGCATAATGGTCAACTCTGTAGATGTTGCCTGTCAGCATGACACAAAAAAGGGTGTTTGCCGCGAAGCAGGCCGTGAATATGGCTGCGGCTTTACTGCGGCTTATGCCGTCGGCATACAGTCGGACATATCGGGCAAGCATGTACAGTCCGATGAATGCTGTGGCGGAGTATCCGTTGCTGTACCATTTGGCATGTAGGGCAAATCCGATTACGGTCTGTAGGAGGAGTATTGAAAACACTATTATCCCGAGCTGCTTGCGGTTGGTCTTGTTTACGACCGTGTTGAGCAGCGGGGATAGCAGATATAGCACCAGATATTTTCGCACAAACCACCAAATGTTGTCCGAATCGGACAACAATCTTACGTAAGATTGTCCTTCGCACTCCCTATAACCGAGTGCATACATTGCTCCGAATATGGCAAGATAGAAGAATGCGCACTGGAACAGTAATGTGAATAGCCCTCGCAGCGAGGCTTTGATGGAGAACCACCCGGAAATAAGTACGAATACATTGACGGCGATTATGGAGAAGGTCTCGAACCCGATGCGTACGAGGGTGCCTCCCGGATTGTCGGCCAGCTCCTCTGCGGTCGGTTGACCTAAGGCCATGAAATCGGCATGGAGGATAAGGACAAGGAGCATTGCAGCAATGCGCAGCAACTCGATGTTGGAATTACGTGGTGGTTTTTGTGTGGTCATCGGCGGGTGAGGCGGCGCAGCAGGCCGGGCTTTTTCTGTGGCTGGGTGCGGTGCATCTCACTGATGTACCGGCGGTAGCTCCAGTTGTTGGTGATCATCTGGTAGATGGCACCCCAGTCGGGAAGGCCGCCTATGTTGCGGTCGTCGATGTAGAGGTCGGCGTTGATCTTGCGGGGACCGGTGGCGGGTGGCGCCATGGGGTCGTCGGTATTGACGGCCTGGAATTCCAGACCGCGGCTGCGACACCATGTCACTGCTTCTTCAAGCTCGCGGCCTTCGCGATAGGTCCATAAAATCAATATGTGGCCTTCTTTCTGAAGCCGGCGCAGGGTGTCTATGGCAAAGGGACGTTCGCGGCCTATGTGTGGATATTCGTGCTCCACGATGGTGCCGTCGAAGTCTATGGCTATTATCATGTTATCGGTTCAATAAAGCATTGGGGTATATAGGCTGTGGCCACGGCGCACACACCTCTGACCGACACCACCAGACGTCGGTCGCCTCGTATGCGGGCTATGTGACCTTCGGCTCCGGCAAAGGGTCCGCCTGTCACCCGCACCTTGTCGCCGGTGTGGTAGCGTGGGCTGTCATCAGGCAGGTATTCAAGTCCTTCTGCGCCCGATGAGGTCACGAGGCGGAATATCTCCATCTCCTTGTCGGGTATAGCTGCCGGTATTCTGCCATCAGGGGTGATGCGGGTGTATAGCATGACTTTGCCCGTGTTTTCGCTCTGCACGGCGATGGCCGTGTGGCTGTCTGTGCGGAAAAACAGCAGCGAAGCTATCAGCGGGCGTGTCTTTCTGAGAATCTTGCCGTCGCGCTCTTCCGCTATGGTGTGCGTGGGCAGATAGCATTCGATGCCTTTGGCTGTCAGAGTGTCTTTGATTGCCGGAGCGCGGTTGAAAAACACTTTCAGGGCATACCATCGTGGCAGTGTGCTGTCATTGCCGGAATGTGTCGTCATGCTGTGGGTGTTATGCGGTTTGCCAATGCGCATTTCTTCTATTCCCCGTCGTATCGGGAATATCCCGGATAACAACAGGTGAAGTCATGGGTTGAGCCGGCTGTTGACCGATATGTCTGTTCCGGCACACGGATCCGCTTCCTCCCCGGAAGACTTGTCCGCAACCCCCATGTAAGTATAACTTATTAGTTCATAATAACAACCGGCTTTGTTTGGCCAGATCTATTTTATGCGGATCGTGACTGTGTTGTTTTTACGAGATAAGATATAGTTACATAGCCACGCTACATTAGCGATTCGTTAATGCAAAGATAGGCAATTATTTGTATTAAATGAAATATTTTTGTGGCAGGTTGTCTTTTTTTCTTAAAAATCAGATGATTTTAATTGATAAATTACTGTGTGCCTGTATCAGAACGGATAGCCTATGGCCAGATGGAATGCTAAGGAATCTTTAAATTTGGTCATGTTGTAGTAGCCGCGTTTTCCGGTGTCGTATGGAGCGTGGATTCCTATGCCGAGGTCGCCTCTGACCACGAGCATGCCGATGTCAACGCGTAGTCCGACACCTGTGCCAAGCGCTAAGTCCTTGAGAAACGATCCTGCCTTGAGTTCGCCGCCTGGACGCTCGGGGTCGGCTTTGAGCAGCCACACATTGCCGGAGTCAATGAACACAGCTCCGTGTAGCGGTCCGAATATGGGAAAGCGGTATTCTACGTTCATCTCGAATTTGAAAGTTCCGGTCTGGTCGAAGTAGCCGTTGATCTGGTTTTGGGGCACTCTGTAGCTGCCGGGGCCGATGCTGCGCACCGTAAAGGCTCTGATGGAGTTGGCGCCGCCCACATAGAATTGCTCGCTGTAAGGAACTTGCGAGGAGTTGCCGTAAGCATGGGCGGCTCCTACGGCCACGCGGCTTACGAGCCAATGGTCGCCCCACAGCCGTCGGTTGTAAACTAATTGTGTGCTTCCTTTGACGAACTGTGAAAACGGTGTGCCGAACAGTTCTTTCTCCCCCTTTTTGCCGCATGCGCGGTATATGGCCCAGAACACGTTGCCGGCCTCCTGAAGTGTAAACTGCCAGTTGAGCGAGTTGTTGTTGTCAAATGCGCGGTCATACACATAGTTAAACTGCATCTGTGGTATGAACTGGCTGCGGAAGCTTTCGGCTATGGCACGGTTGGCGTTCATTATGGAGTCGAACTCCGCGGTAGTCCGCATCAGATTTATGTAGGTGAGCTTAAATAGGGTCAGAGAGTTGGACACATGACGCGATGCGCGCCAGTCGTATGTGAATGCGGCATTGAACTGTGCCATGCTGAAATAGTGTGGGCGGTTGAGCAGGTCGGCGCTGAGGGATATGCGCGTCCAGTTGAGTTCGCGGCGCGAACGTGGTATGAACCGCGGCGCCAGCAGTCTCGGGAAAGACAGCGATGAACTCAGCCCCACTTCGTAGGAGTTGAACACGGAGTTGCGCCCGCGTCCGGTCTGCCATTCGTAGCTTCCTTTAAGATCGACGCTTAGCTGTTCGCCTCCGCCAAACACATTGTGGTTCGTGAGGCGCAGGTCTATACCCGGGCCGAGATAACTGTTGGATTTCGAGGTGGCGTTGACCTCAATGGAGGCTTCAAGAGGTTTGTCGAATGTGCAGTCTATCTCCACATTCAGAGTGTTGGATTTTGTGGAATCGGGGATTACGTTTATTTCTATGCCGTTGAATATACCCAAGCGCGACAGGTTGGTCTGTGTCTGGTTCATCTGCCGGACAGAGAATGTGCGTCCGGTTCGGAAACGGATACACTCGGGTATCAGCTCTTTGCGCAGCCTGGAGGGTTTCATCTGTATTAGTGTGCCGCGTCGGGTCTGCATGGTGTCGGGGGTGCCGCCTCCCTGGTTGCGGTGAATGCGTGTGGTCACGGTGCCGGTGGTATATCGTGCCAGCATCTGCGGCTTGATGTTGGAGGCGAGAGTCACGCGCAGGGCTATCTGCTGTGGCATCAAGGTACTGTCGGCAAGATATTCGATGAACTCGGGTCGAAAAAAGTAGTATCCGCGGTTACGTACGGCGTTGGCTATGCGAATGCGGGTTGCACTCAGTGAGTCCGTGCAGTACCGGCTCCCCGGCTGGAGATAGCGGTTTTTCCTTGCCACCGAGTCGATAAGATGGTGCAGGTGGGAGGTGTCGGACGGAAGTTCCACTGACGATATGCGGTATTCCGGTCCGGGGCTGATGTAGTAGGATATTCGTGCTTTTTTAGGATTTTTACCCTGAATCAGCCGGTAAGATGCCGTGCCGCGGAAATAACCGTTGTTGTCAAGAATCTCATCGATCATCTTCACTCTCACTTCCGGTCTGACATCGCTTATGAGCACAGGCTCGGCCACGAGTTTCTCATAGAGCCAGTGCTTCAGACCCGAGGGCGGATTGGACCAGTTGTTATAGACCCACAGTCCAAGAGGTATCGGCCATCTCACGTAAGGTGATATGAGCGAGTTGTTTGGCGCTACGTTTACAGCGTCTTTCACTTCCGAAGCCACACCGTCGGCCAGTGGGGTGCTGTCCGTGGGCTGTGCGATATTTATCTTTTTTACGCCTGTGTAGAGTATGTCGTCAGTTCCGAGGCGCTTGGTGGTCGAACAGCTCCAGCCTCCTATGGCAGCTATGGCAAGAGCTGCGACAGCGGTCATAAGTCTATTCCTTTTCATTTGAATTTAAATATATCGCGGAGTGAATTGAGTTTGCGTTTGAGCACGAATCCCACACCGGTCTGGGTTATTTCGCCTTCGAGTATGCTTTCATAGCCCACATGGCGGAACAGTCTCACATACATCGAGCCGCTGCGGTTGAGCATGTATTCAAACGATATGTCGTTGATGAGGTTCTGCGAGAAGTTTTCATCGGTGTCGGCATCGGTGGAGTAGTTGCCGCCAACCACTATCTTGAACCGGTCATTGAACAAGGTTTTGGACACTCTGTAGCTGTAGCTTGTGGTGGTTCCTTTGGCTCCGTCGGTCGAAGTGTTGTACTGATCTATGCCGAATGAGATGTCAACGCCGCGTATGTTGTTGGCTGCCCATGTGTTGATCTGCGATTCGAGGAACGAGAACAGCGGGTTGCCCGACAGATTTGCGTTGGCTTTGGTGCCAGGTCCGGTGTACATGTTGTAGAGCAGCAGGTTCATGGCCTGGTTTGCTCGCTGTTCGGGACTCATCGAGGAGAGTTCGTTCTGAATGGTAATGTCATCGTTGGTTGACAGGTCGAACTTCACGGCCATGTTCTGCAGCGTGTTGGTCACAGACAGCAATATGTCGAAGTTGATAAGGCGGGAGTTCTGACCTTCCTGGGTCACGTTGGCTTTCAGTTTTTCTACGGCGCGCAGATTGAGCGACGGGTTCATGATATTTCCGGTGAAAGCCACATAACTGCCCTCTTCAAATGAGAAGTTCTTCTCTGACATGAACGGCGGCGTGTATCTCACGAAGCCCTTGTCGATGGTCACCCGGCCTGTCAGGCGCCCGTCGCTGAACGGTTTTTGTGTGTAGGTGAGGTTGGCGTTGCTCTGTATGGAGGCTTTGTTCTTTCCGTTGGACGACAGATCGACATTTATGGTAGAGCCTTCCGATATTATCAGGTTGGCATCTATATTCATGGCCATGGAGGTCTGCGCTATGGAATCGGCTTTCTGAACCGAGGCCGTGTCGGAGAATTGCACAAAATGCACCATGTGGCCTGTGCTGCGGGACGTAAGCACCGATTCGGCATCGGTCATCACGTATGTGACATTGGTGCCCGGGAGTATGTTGACCGAGGCGTCAACATTGAGCAGGCGCATCGAGCCTTTCACATCGGCATCGAGGTCAATGAACGCTTTGCCGTAGATATTGGCTCCGCCGCGGGGACGCGATGTGTTGACGAGCTGCATGTCGCGGGCTTTCATGTTGAGGTCCAGAAGTATGTCTGATAGCTTGCGCGCGTTTACGGTGCCGTTGACGTGCAGATCGTTCTTGTTTAGTCCGGCTATGGAGAAATTGTTGAACTTTACCACATTGCTGTCAACCGGTATGGCTGCCTCGGAGAATCGGTATTCCGAGCCTGTAAGCCCGAGCTTCACCGCTGTGGAATCGAAATCAAGATACCCGTTGAATATCGGTTCGGCAAGGCTGCCGGTAATATCCATCTTGCCGTTTAGCATGCCTGACAGCTGTGCCATGTTTTTGGGCAGGAACGGATTGACAACACGCAGCGGGAAGTGTATCATGGAGAAGTCGAGCAGGAACGGATTGCGTGCCGTGGAGTCATTTAGCGCACCTGTGGCCGTGATCACTTTCACGCTGTCCACGAGCAGTGCGACATCGGCATGCAGCGCACGGGTGCGTGTGTCGTTTTTTACATCGAGGTCAAGTTTGAATGTTCCTACGCGGTCACGTCCGTAATGAAGGTTGTCAAGGTCCACGATGCCGTTTCCGGTGATGCCCTCTTCATTCCAGCGGAATCGCATGTCGGCGCCCACCACTCCCTTTACAGGTGGTGCGAACGGTGATATCGAGAGCCATTCCGAGAGCCGGATATTGTTGAGCCGCAGTATCACGTCCTCTTGCCCATGCTGAAGGCTGTCGGCACGGTGCTCGGTGTAGAGCATTAGCGAGCTGCTGTCCGACATGAGTTTTATGTTGGCGTCAAGATGCCGCTCCACATAATTGAACGTAAGGAAATTATCCGGATTTATGGTCCATTTCTTGTAGGCTATGGTTGGTTTGTAGGGCACGAGTTTCAGATTGACGGTAGAGTCCGATACGGAGGCGTTGACTCCTAAGAAAAAGCCTTGCCGGTCCGTTATATTGCTCTGCTTGAACATGGCCGACAATCGGTCCTCGGCTACATATCCGGCCAGGCTCACATGGGCGAAGTTGTCCATGGTGCCGGGTTTGTTGTCTATGCGGGCGTGATACACAAGGAATCTGCCATGCTGGTTGGCGTCGAAATTTATGTCGTCGATACGTGTCTCTCCCGAGGAAAATCCTCCTACATGTGCCTGCATGCTGATCAGCGAGTCGTTGTGCAGGGTGAGGTTGGCTTCCCGGAAGTGTATGCCTGCCGACTGGGTTAGATATCCGGCTACGGCGTTGTCTTTTCCTGACGTTAGGCGGAATGTCAGGTGTGGCAATATTTTCTGTATGGGACGGATATCTATTTTTTTGTTATCAGTCTGTTTTATAAGTGTGTCTGTGGCCCATACGGTTTTGGTGATGAGTGAGTCCAGGGAGCAGATGGCATGCAGTCCGGCCCTTAGGTCGCCGGTGGTTATGTCGGCCGTGGTGAGTGAATCGGAACTTTGCAGTGTGGCCATTATCTCCGGAGCCGTGATCCGGTGTCCGTCTATTATGAAATTGAGCGTGTTGAGGGTCATGTCGGCGTCTATATCGCCGGTTGCGGTGTCGTAGTTGCCTTTTGTATATAGGCTCAGAGCGCCCCACAGAGGACTTTGGCTGAGATGCAGGGCTTCCAGGTCAAGGTGACGTATGTCGCTTCCGATATCCCAGATATATCCGTGGGGTTCAAGCCATGCCGTTATGTCAAGGTCAAGGTCGGCTGCCGGATTGCGTGATGATATAGATGCGTCCATGCGGCATGTGTCCAAGGCTGCTGAAAGCAACACATCGGTAATGTGCGCTCCGCGGTACTCTATGTTTTCCAGATTTATGTCGGCATTGAGATGTGTGGTTCGCGAATAGGGGTCAAATCCTTGTCCGGAGGCTGTGCCCGAAAGAGAGATATTGTCTATTTCGAGCGATGGCAGGAATGATGCGAGCGGGAATCGGTCGATGGCGAGGTTGGCCGAATATCCGTCGATATTACGGTTCCATTTGCCTTTCACGGCAAGTCGGCCTTGTCCGGTGCGCACTGCGAGATCGCCGTTTACGCTCCCCGGACTATAGTTTACAAGTCCCTTTATTGAGGTTTTCGGTATTTTGATGCCCCGTGCCGGCTGACCGTTTAATAACGATGCTGCAAGGCGTGAACTTTCGGATATGGTGCCGTCAATGTTTATTTTGCCGTCCATTCTTTTGAAATCCATAGGCTTGGATATCTGTCCGGCTGCGGCTACACTGATTATTCCCGGCATTTTGAGTGAAAGGTCGTTGATGTCGAGATGCCCCGTTGTGCCGTTGATGCGTGACGTGAGCAGCAGGTCGGCCGAGGCCGGAATGTCTTTAAGTATGTCGGCCGTCATGGGGAATGCCTTGTGTACGTCGGTCATGTTGACATTGCCGTCGGCATCGAGTATCAGAGGCAGATTGGGGTCGGCGGAAAGATCGCCCATGCCCATTGCGGCCGAAAACCGTAGCCTGGAGGCAGGAGTGGCCAGTAAAAAATTGTCGGCTTTCATGGCTGCGGAGTCCATAGAGAACACGCCGGAGGCTGTAAGGCTGATTCCGCACCGTTCCTTTGCCGACACTCTCAGCGGGACTCGGATTGAGGAGGCGCGGTTGTAGAATGAATCCACCGCTATGTCTATGTCCGATACCTGAATATAGGAGAGGTCAAGCCCGGTTCCCGGGCTGGCACCGGCCATGGCGTAAGTGGCATTGCCGGTTATGCCGATGTTGTCGGCGGTTATGGTCCATGGCATGGACGGATAATCCGTTGTGGCGGTTGTGTCCTCAGGAACGGTCATTGGTTCGGGCATATATCCGGCCGGAGGTGTGAGATATGTGGCGTTGAGAGAATCTGACTTGAGCCGGGCTACATGGACAGAGTGCCGTCCCATATCCACGGTCACGCCTGAGATGCGGGTATAAGGCAGAACCGTACCGAGTGAGTCGATTGTCCCCTCCATTGCCATGCGGAAATTGACATTGCGCAGCAACAGATCGCCGGCTTGGATTGTCATGGCGTTGACTGTGGTGTCGGGAGGAGTGCTGACGGTAGTGGTGTCCTTGAGGGCAAGTGTCACATCGGCGCCGTCGAGCATGGCATTGCCGAGTTCTATTTTTTTTAGCGAAAAGCCAGAGCCTATGCCGTGTGCGCTGAATGCACCGATACGTGCTGTCAGATAAATGGTCGAATCCGGTGTGCCCAAACGGTATATGGCCCGGTTCAGATTAATTCCGGTTACATCGATTTTTCCACTGAACAGCGGCATAAGAGCCACATATGCTTCGGCGGAACCGGCATGGAGCATTGTGTCACCTGAGGCTTCTTTGACGGTCAGTCCTTGTAATTCGAGATTCAGTGGAAACCTTATACGCAGGCGGTCGAGCGAAATCTTCATGTCGCCTCCGGCATTGACTTTCTCCAATGCGTAGTCCTTTATGAAGTCCTGTGCAAAAGGCATGTATATCAGCGCCAATACAAATATTATCAGCGCCGATACCGAAATCAAGGTCCATAGTACGACCCTTTTCAGGATATGTACAATGCGTTTCTTCACAAATAAATAGTTGAAAATCTCTGACATCTACACAACGCCGGTAAATGTCGTTTTGTTTTGTCAGTACCAGCTTACTCCGTTGGAATATGAGGAGCGTTTGTCGTACTTGAGGTCGGAAAGTAAAGATGAGTTGACCGATATGTGGAAGTTGTAGGAACGGTAGGGTCCGACTGGCACGAAACTTGCCGTCATGGTGAAGCAATGGAGGTCGCGTGATATGTTACAGTTCATGTAGGCGAGCTTGTGCTTGTCGAAGTCGTAGCTTGCCGTGAAACTGAAATTCCAGTTTTTTGTCGGACGTATGTTGCCCGAAAGGCTAAGATTCTGTGTGATCTTGCCGTCATATTCCATTTTTTTCTTGTTGAAAGCTCCGTAACCATACTGTATGGAATAGTTGAGAGTCAGACTCCATGGCACTTCCCATTTCATGTATCCGTCAGGATCAAACTGCATTTCGGAATCATCGCCTGATGAATTCTGGTCTCTGTCACGGTTGTAGCCTGACGGCGGGGGAGTGTCGGAGTTACGGTTGTCTCCCGAAGAGTTTTCGTTGTCCGACTTCTTTTTGCGTTTGAACGTGTCGTTGTTGAAAGTATAGGAAAATGAAGTCCCCGTGCTTGAAAGGCGGCCTAATCCTTTGCCGGCTTTCCATCGCGGAATGTTGACCCTCACGGGATTGCCGGCCGAATTGAGCTGATAGGTATATACGTCCCACACGGCCGAGAGGTTAAGATTGAAGTTCTTTACAAGGCGGAGCATTATGGAGGTGTTGATGTTGCTCCAGTTGAGCGAGTCGGCGGCGAAATTATAGCTTTGTGATATCGAGAGATTCTCGATAAGGGATATTTTCTTTTCGCCTATGCTGTCATTGTCGCTTTTGACTTTCATTTCCAGATTGTTGGCGAGTGAGAAACTCACTATGCCGCTTTTGCCCTGTCCGGGCACCCCGTATAGAGAGTTGGGAAACAGCGAGTATTTCTTGGTTATCATCTCACCGTTGGTTCCGGGCATCTGATACTGGCCGTAGTAGCCGAAAAACGGAGAACTGAAGTCGGGCGATCCGCTGAAACTGACCGTAGGTGTGAGCACGTGGCGTATCATTTTTACCTTATTGCCTAAAAACGGCAGTGGCTGGTAAAAGCCATAAATCTTTGTATCAAGCGATATGGAGGCGTTGAAATCCCATACATTATAGAAATTATATGAGGTATCGCATATCTCACGGGCGGCATTGGGATCCCACTGGCGGCGTACCTTTGAGGTGTACATGCGGTCGGTTATGGTGATGTTTGGCGTGATGTTCAGGTAGTTGAACAGATTGAATGTGGCCGATACAGGCAACTGGTGCCTCATGCCGTTGCGCCAGTCCTTGATAAGGCTTTTCTGGAAAAATTCGTCCTGTTTGGCCGTCAGTGAGTTGTTGAACTGTCCTGAATATGACATCTTTATCTTTTCATACCATTTGTCGGCTCCCACCCGGCGCTTGCGTTTGAACGGATAGACCTGCGACATGGTGATGGTGATGTTGGGTAACGACACGGCAAGCGTGGAGTCCTGACTACGCTGCGATACGCTGGCATTGCCCGAGAATGACCATTTGGACCCCGGCGGACGGTAGGTGAAGTTGATGGAACTGCTCTTGGTGTTTTCGGTAAACGAGTTGGAATAGTAGCTGTTGAGGTCGTTGCGGGAGTAGCCCGATGTTGTGAAGTTGACAGAGGCCGAAAAGTTGAATATGGGGTTGGCGCGCGAGTCTTGCGAATGGTTCCAGAGCACCTGGAAGTTGGTCTGTCGTGAGTAGTCGGGGAGTCCTTTGTCACCCAATACTGTGCGCAGGTAACTGATGTTGAAGTTGCCGGAGTATTTGTAGCGCTTCACATAGGCTGACCGTGCCTGAAGCCCCCATGATCCTTTGGTATATATCTCGCCTGTGAGAGCCAGGTCGATGTTGTCATTGATGGCAAAGTAGTATCCGCCGTTTTGCAGATAGAATCCACGGTTGTAATCATCGCCGAATGTGGGAAATATGATGCCGCTCGAATATTTTTCGGAAAAGGGGAAGTATCCGAATGGGACCGCCAACGGTAGCGGCAGTCCGGCCAGCACCATATAGGCCGGACCTGTCACAATGTCTTTCTTCGGGTGAACCTTGGCTTTGGTGAGCTGGAGCCAGAAGTGCGGGTCATCGTGATTGTCACATGTGGTATATCTGCCGTTTTGCAGATAGAATGTCTTGTCATCGATCTTTTTTGACAGACCGCCGGTAAGGTAGCCTTCGCCCTGCTGGGTTATCACATCGGTGATGTAGCCTTTTTCCGACTTGAAGTTGTACTGCATGGTCTTGGCCTCGTAAGAGGTGCCTTTGTCGGAAAATACGGGCGATCCTATGACTTCTCCCGTGCTGTCGGCTACACCGACGGCATAGACCGTGTTCTGTGCCATATCCATGTCAATGTTGGCCGCCTGGAGGTCGATGTCGCCGTAGGTTACTTTACTCTCACCGAACAGATATGCTTTCTGGCTGCCTATAAGTACCATAGAGTCGCGGGCATAGATATCGACGGCGTTGTCTAAGTCCACTTTTATTCGGTCTATGCGGCGTCCTTGCGGTTTTGTCACGCTATCGGTGTCGGACTTGAGTCGGTGCCGTTCGATCCGGCTGTTGTCTGAGTCCTGTTTGATGCTGTCGCCGGCCATTGCGGCAGAGTCTCGTTTCTGTCGGGCGGCGCGTGAAGCCAAGGCGCGTGCCCGAGCCAACTCGCGTCGCTGGCGCCTGATGTCACGCTTGTCAGCCGCGGATATTGAGTCGGTTCCGTCGGCAATACCGGCCACGGCGGCTTCCGGCTCCTGCAGACGGGTCGCTCCCCTGTGTGATGCCGATGCACCCAATGTAGTGAGCATCACGGTTATAAATAAGATATATAGTTGAGACCTTCTCAAGAAATGTGTCTATGACATGAAATTGATTGCAAAGATAACCATTCATTCCTCCTCCGGCAATTATTTTAATATAGGGTTTGATAATAAAAGTTAAAACCCGAAGGGTGTCTTTTAGCATTATGTTTGCACATTGATTATATTTTTGGGCAGATATGAACACGGGTTTGGAATGTTTTGTTAAATTTGCGACATATTCAATTACACTATAAAGACAATCAGATATGGAAAAGATACCTAATCTCGACTGGGCGAACCTGCCATTCGGCTATGTGCGTACTGACTACAACGTGCGGTGTTATTATCGCGACGGTAAGTGGGGCGAAATCGAAGTGTCGTCCTCCGAGAATATAAATATCCACATGGCGGCCACCGCCTTGCATTACGGACAGGAGATATTCGAAGGTCTGAAGGCGTTTCGCGGTGCCGACGGCAAGGTGCGCATATTCCGCCTCGAAGAGAATGCCCGGCGCATACGCGAGTCGGCCATGGGGTTGAAAATGGTGCCTGTGCCCGAGGATTTGTTCTGCGAAATGGCTAAAAAGGCGGTGGAACTCAATGCTCGTTTTGTGCCCCCTTATGGCAGTGGAGCATCTCTTTATATCCGTCCGCTCGAAATCGGTATGAGTGCAAGCGTCGGTGTACGCACATCTACCGAATACCTGTTCATGATACTTGTTAGTCCCGTCGGACCGTATTTCAAGACCGGCTTTGCTCCGACCAAAATCTGCATAATGCGCGAATATGACCGCGTGGCTCCCAAAGGTACCGGCCGCTGGAAAGTGGGCGGCAATTATGCGGCCAGTCTCGGTGCCGGTGAGCGTGCCCATGAATTAGGCTATTCGGCAGTGCTATATCTCGACCCCAAGGAGAAAAAGTATCTCGATGAGTGTGGCCCGGCCAATTTCTTCGCTATAAAGGACGGACGGTACATAACTCCGGCCTCGGAGTCGATACTCCCGTCTATAACCAACATGAGCCTTCAGCAGTTGGCCCGCGATATGGGCATAGAGGTGGAGTGCCGTCATATCACCGTTGACGAACTTGACCATGTGCAGGAGGCTGCAGCATGCGGCACGGCCGCCGTGGCTTCGCCGATAGGTGAGATCGATGACCTCGACACAGGCAAGAAGTATGTGATAGCCCGCGATGGCAAGCCGGGACCGGTGACAACCCGGCTGTACAATCACCTGCGTGCCATTCAGCTCGGAGAGGAGGCAGACAATCATGGCTGGAACACCATACTTGATATCTGATGACAACCGGCTACAGCACTATAATTGACAAATATTATCCCGCAGGCACACGTCTGCGGGATATTTATATGGCTCATTGCCGGTCAGTGGCCGATGAGGCTATAGCCATAGCGCGGCGGAAGTCATTGCCTCTTTCGGTCGAAGATATAGAGGCAGCAGCCATGCTCCATGATATCGGTATATATGCCACCGATGCTCCTTCGATAGAGTGCCACGGAAAAGAGCCTTATATCCGTCACGGCATCATTGGGGGCGCTCTGTTGCGGGAGGAGGGAGTGTCTGAGGAATGGGCGCGTGTGGCCGAACGCCACACCGGAGCGGGTCTGACTGCCGAAGAGATCCGTATTCAGGGATTGCCGTTGCCTGTGCGCGATTTTCTGCCGGAATCATTGCTCGAACGTCTGATCTGTTATGCCGACAAATTCTTCTCCAAGAGCGGTGACATGCGCCGGAAGCCGTTTGACGGTGTGTTGCGTTCCATGGAGCGCTTCGGGCCGGAAACCGCCGACCGCTTCCTCTCACTTCATGCGCAATTTGCCTGACATTTGTGGTTTTTCAGGGGAATTCGGCTTTGACGTTGAAGCAAGGGCATGCTTTGGCTGAAAATTTACATACGGCACAATTCAGGCTGCACTCGGCAGATTTGAAGCCTGCTTCATTTTGCGCTCTTCGGCACGTCATTTCGTTGTGACCGTGGACTGTGGCCTGGGGATATCGTTTCAGCAGTCCGGAAACCAGGCGGCGGATTGACTGACGTTGTAGAGGCGTGCGGGTGTCGGCCGGATTCATGTTCCGGTCGCAGCCTCCGATGTAACAGATGCCTATGGAGCTGGCATTATGGCCGCGGCAGTGTGCGCCTGTGTCGTGCTCGTCGCGCCCTTTTTCCACTGATCCGTCAAGGCGTATCACATAGTGGTATCCTATACTTTTGTATCCTCTGTCGCGGTGCCAGCAGTCGATGTCCGCAGCTTTCACATCTCGTCCGGCCGGTGTGGCCGAGCAATGAATTATAATTTTTTCAATATGTCTCATAACATCGCGAAGTTATACTCCGCAGTGCCGTCCTTTGTGCCGATTACCACATTTGGGGTGTTGTGTTTAGTTTATGGAGGGGAAACCGCGGGAGGTGAGCAGCCTGTAGCCTGTGCTGTCGGCTCTGACGAGCATTACCGATGTGGCGGGGAGTGACTCTATCATGGCTATCGCGGAATCGGATTCCATCGACATGCATGCTGTGGCGAGGGCATCGGCACTCATTGCATCGGGGGCTACCACTGTGGCGCTCAGTGTGGTGGTGTGGGCCGGATAACCTGTGGCGGGATTGATGGTGTGCCACACCTTGCCCTCTGCCGTGTGACGGTAATTGCGGTAATTGCCCGATGTGGCTATTCCGGCATCGGTAACTTCTATCACAGCCATACGGCTATGTACCACCGCGGAGTCGCTCTCTATGGGGGCATCGATCATCACGCGCCATTTGTCTCCGTGGGCATTACGGCCGCGCAGCGACATCTCTCCTCCTATTTCCACCATATAGTCGTCGCAACCGTTACGGCTCATCATTTCGCCAATGAGATCACAGGCGTATCCTTTGGTTATGGCGCTGAAGTTGAATTCTGTGTGGTCGCTGGCTTTGACAACCAGATTGCCTTGAAGCGAACATTGCGATATGCCCACATATCTCAGCGCACTGTCGATCTGTGCCGCCGTAGGTTCGGTGTGTATATTCCGGTAACCGAAGCCCCACAGGTTGACAAGAGGAGCCACCGTGGGGTCAAAAGCTCCGTGGCTAAGAGCGTTGAACCTTTGAGATGCCAGAAATATGCGTCGCACCAAAGAGTCTGTGGCCATGTCGGCTCCGGAATTGATGCGGCTGATGACCGATGTGGGGCTGAATGGCGACAAGGAATCATCGACTCTGTTCATTACCGAGTATATGGAGTCGTCGAGATTCACGGCGCTCCGGTAGGTGATGTGATAGGTTGTGGCCCATACGCTTCCGGTACATTTGCGGTAATGTATGCTGTCACCCGAAGAGCATGCGGTCAGTATGGCGAAGGCAATAGTCGCAGCAGCGGCAGGCAGATGGATTTTCATTTGTGTGACGGGGATTGGTCATTTGAACTTATTGATGGCAAAGGTAGTTAATATTCTGCTACTTTTGATTACTTTTGTGATCCATAATCAAATCCGAGTATATGAAACATTCTTATTTATTTCTTGCCGACGGCTTTGAGGAGATAGAAGCCTTGGCCACTGTTGATGTTCTCCGCCGTGCCGGTATGGCGGTTGAGACCGTATCGATATCCGGCGTAAGGTCTGTTACCGGAGCCAACGGCGTCACCGTGCAGTCCGACAGTCTTATCGGTGATATTGTCCTTGACTCCGAAACCGAATGGCTTATATGTCCCGGAGGTATGCCCGGCGCCACCAATCTGGCCGCCTGCCGGAAGTTGTGTGACATGCTGGTATCCCATTTCAAGGCCGGCGGAAAGATAGCCGCCATATGTGCTTCGCCGGCAGTGGTGCTTGCTCCGCTCGGTATTCTCGACGGTCGTGCCGCAACATGCTATCCCGGAATGGAGTCGGCGGCTCCCGGCCATAGCTTTACCGGTGCTCCTGTGGAAGCTCTCGATACATTGATTACCGGCAACGGTCCGGCCAACACACTGCCTTTTGCATATGCTATCGTGGCTAATTCCAAAGGTTGTGAAATCTCGTCGCAGATAGCCTCGGCCATGCTCTACAGCTGATGCTGTGGGCCAATGGCGTGTGTTAAAAAACATTAGTACGGGCGGATTAAATGAATTTCTTTTTCTATTTTTGTCGCCGAAATTCAAAAACAACACCATAATATATAGATTACATGATAAAGAATCTCGTGATTGTGGAGTCGCCTGCGAAGGCTAAGACCATAGAGAAATTTCTTGGCAAGGACTACAAAGTCATGTCGAGCTACGGTCATATTCGCGACCTTAGGAAAAAGGATTTCAGCATTGACAAGGACAATTCTTTCGAGCCTGAATACGAAGTGCCGGCCGATAAGCAGCAGCTTGTCGATTCACTTAAGAAAGCCGCTTCCGATGCCGCCATGGTGTGGCTCGCTTCCGATGAGGACCGCGAGGGGGAGGCAATAGCATGGCATCTGTACGAGGTGTTGGGTCTGAAGCCTGAAAACACCCGTCGTATCGTGTTTCATGAAATCACAAAAAATGCAATACTCCACGCCATTGAGAATCCGCGCAATATAGATATTAATCTCGTAGATGCGCAACAGGCTCGCCGCGTGCTCGACCGCATAGTGGGTTTTGAGCTTTCGCCGGTGTTGTGGAAAAAGATAAAGCCCTCACTTTCGGCCGGACGTGTGCAATCGGTGGCCGTTAGGCTTATCGTGGAGCGTGAGAATGAGATAAAGGGTTTCGAATCCGAGCCTTATTTCCGTGTAACAGCCACGTTTCTCAATGTTTCCGGTCAGCCGGTGAAAGCTGAATTTTCACGGCGACTGCCGGACGAGGCGTCAGCCCGACAGTTGCTCGAAGACTGTCTCTCGGCACGGTTTGAGGTCGCTGACATCAATGTGCGTCCGCTCAGGAAGTCACCGGCACCACCCTTTACCACCTCCACCCTTCAGCAGGAGGCTGCCCGCAAACTCGGATTCACCGTGTCGCAGACCATGATGGTGGCCCAGCGTCTTTATGAGGCCGGACATATAACCTATATGCGTACCGACTCGCTTAACCTCTCATCGCTTGCCATAGGGAGCATATCGGAAGAAATCAAATCGGCCATTGGCGCCGGATACCTGAAGGTGCGCCACTATCACACCAAGTCAAAAGGTGCTCAGGAGGCTCACGAGGCTATCCGTCCCACATATATATCGGCCCACGATATTGACGGCACTGCGCAGGAACGCAGGCTTTATAACCTGATTTGGAAGCGCACCATAGCTTCACAGATGGCTGATGCGGAGATCGAAAAGACGACCGCGGTGATCGGACTCGGTAACCGTCAGGAGCATTTCACCGCTACCGGCGAGGTTGTGAGGTTTGACGGATTCCTTAAAGTATATGCCGAAAGTACCGATGACGTTCCGGCTGAAGATGACGGTTCATTGGCTCTTCCGGCCATGGAGCGGGGAGAAGAGCTCGAGGTATCCGGTATTCAGGCGACTCAGCGTTACACTCAGCACCCTCCACGGTTTACCGAAGCCTCGTTGGTGAAAAAGATGGAGGAGCTCGGCATAGGGCGTCCGTCAACGTATGCGCCTACCATATCCACCATTCAGCAGCGTGAATATGTGATGAAAGGTGACCGTCCGGGAGAGAAGCATTCATTTGTCACTCTTTCGGTGAGCGGCGGCAAGATAACCAGACGTACGGAAACGGCTATGGTCGGTGCCGACAAGGGCAAGTTGATACCTACCGATATCGGTGTGGTGGTCAATGATTTTCTGACCGATTACTTTCCCAATGTGCTTGATTTCAACTTTACAGCCGATTTGGAAAAACGTTTCGACCTGATAGCCGAAGGAGAGGCTGTATGGCAGAATGAAATATCGGATTTCTATGGCGTGTTCCACCCTGAGGTGGCAAAAGCCAACGATATGAGGCTTGACCACAAAGTGGGTGAGCGCGTGCTCGGAGTGCACCCCGAGTCAGGTAAACCGGTGTCGGTGAAAATAGGCCGTTTCGGACCGGTTGTACAGATCGGAGACAGCAGCGATGAGGAGAAGCCGCAGTTTGCGTCTTTGCAGAAAGGCCAGTCGGTGTTCGATATCACTTTGGAGCAGGCTCTAAAGTTGTTTGACATGCCGCGTATGCTCGGAGAGTTTGAGGACGCTGAAGTCTCGGTGGCTGTAGGCCGGTTTGGCCCGTATGTAAAACACTCCGGCAAATTCGTATCGATACCCAAGACATTGTCGCCCACATCGATATCGCTTGAAGAAGCTGTGGAGCTGATAAAGGCAAAGCGGGAGGCCGACAGTAAAAAAGTGGTCAAGACATTTGATGAAGATGCCGATATGCAGATACTCAATGGCCGTTACGGGGTTTATATATCATATAAGAAAAGTAATTACAAGATACCTAAAGATGTGGAGGACCCTTCGGCTCTGACTCTTGACGACTGTAGGAAGATTGTGGCCGATCAGGACGAGAAGCCCCGCAAGACCGCAGCGCGACGCTCAGCCACCGCATCACGAAAGAAAAATAACAACAGATAAATGCCACGTAACACCAATCAATCCTCAGGCCGCCGTGCCACGTTCAAGCCTGACCGCATAGTTTCCCTTTCCGTAAAGGAGGAAACCCAACTTCTTGAATTTTTGATTTCGGCACTTCCAGATGTCAAGCGTACTGTGCTTAAGCAGATGCTTGCCCATAATCAGGTGGCAGTCAATGGGGTTCCTGTAAAGCAATATAATCAGCAGCTCACCGCGGCCGATGAGGTTAAAGTGAACTTCACACGTGAATTCAAGTTGTTTTACAACCGCAGGCTGAAGATAGTGTATGAGGACGATGACATAATTGTGGTCAATAAGGGTTACGGCCTGCTGTCAATGGGCAATGACAAGGTGAAAGACGGCACAGCCTATTCAATATTGCGTGAATATGTCAAATGGGGCAATCCGGCCAATAAGATATTCATAGTGCACCGTCTGGACCGCGACACCTCCGGGCTTATGATGTTTGCAAAGACGGAGGATGCCAAGATCGCCATGCAGCACAACTGGAACAATATGGTGCTTAACCGCAAGTATCTTGCCGTGGTAGAAGGCGTACCCGAAGAATCTGAGGGAACGATACGCAGCTATCTGGCCGAAAACGCACAGCATGAGGTCTATTCCACCGACAAACCCGAGGACGGGCAGCTTGCAGTGACACGCTATACAACTCTTAAACGTGGCTCCGGCTACACCTTGCTTGAGGTGGAACTTGACACCGGACGCAAGAACCAGATACGTGTCCACCTGAAAGAACTCGGCTATCCCATATCGGGTGACCGCAAATACGGTGCTTCAGCAAGTCCAATACACCGGTTGGCTCTGCATGCCCAGACCTTGCGCTTTGTTCACCCGATTACCCGTAAGGAGATGAACTTCACCACTCCCATACCGGCCTCGTTCCTTTCGCTTGTGAGGCACTGAGAAATCATAGTTACGGCATTCTTATATTCTGAATTAAAATTCGTATCTTTGCGCAAAAGGATATTCACCCGAAAATTTTTTTGCGCAATGAATAGCAACAGCCTCGTTTCGATTGATGACATCTCACGTGATGACATTCTCGATTTGTTAGAACGTGCGCGGTTTTTTGAAGAGCACCCCGACCACAAAATCCTTGATGGAAAGGTCGTGGCGACTCTTTTTTTTGAACCCTCCACGCGTACACGCCTTAGTTTTGAAACAGCCGTAAACAGGTTGGGGGGTAGGGTGATCGGCTTTTCCGATGCCTCCACCACGAGTTCCTCCAAGGGAGAGACACTGAAAGATACCATAAAAATGGTGTCGAACTATGTGGACCTGATAATAATGCGTCATTATCTCGAAGGTGCCGCGCGCTATGCCACCGAGGTTACCGATACTCCGGTGATCAATGCCGGTGACGGTGCTAATCAGCACCCGTCGCAGACCATGCTTGATCTCTACTCCATATTCAAGACTCAGGGAAAACTCGACAATCTGACCATAACCATGGTGGGCGACCTTAAATATGGCCGTACCGTCCATTCTCTGCTCATGGCCATGCGGTATTTCAATCCCACATTCCATTTTGTGGCCTGTGAGGAGTTGAGAATGCCCAAGGAGTACAAGGAGTTCTGTGACAAAAACGGCATACGCTATCATGAGCACACCGAATTTACTCCGGAAGTGATAAATAATTCCGATATTCTGTATATGACACGTGTGCAGCGAGAACGATTTACCGATATAATGGAATATGAACGGGTGAAAAATCTCTATACGTTGCGGGCCGATATGCTTGCTGGGTCGCGACCCAATCTGCGTGTGCTTCACCCGCTTCCCCGGGTCAACGAGATTGCATACGATGTCGATGATAGTCCTAAAGCCTATTATTTCGAGCAGGCACGCAACGGACTCTATGCCCGTCAGGCAATAATATGCAGAGCTTTGGGAATAGATATTTTTAAGGAGGCAAACCTATGAAAGCAGCTAAGAAAGAACTTGCCGTGGCCGCACTGTGCTGCGGAACAGTGATAGACCATGTGCCTAACGATGTGTTGTTTAAAGCCGTTAAGATACTCGGTATCGAGCGACTTAAGACACATGTGACCATAGGCAATAACCTTTCATCGAAGCGTCTCGGATCGAAGGGTATAATAAAGGTGGCCGATGTGGAATTTCCTGAAGATGTCATCAACCGCATAGCCCTTATAGCCCCTCATGCCAAAATCAACATTATACGCGATTTCGAGGTGGTGGAGAAGCGCCCGGTGACTCTTCCCGATGAAATAGTGGGAATTGTGAAATGTGACAATCCAAAATGTATTACCAATAACGAACCTATGCGCACACGGTTCTCGGTGATTGACCGTGAAAATGTGGCCATACGATGCCATTACTGCGGTAGGACGGTAACGAGTGATAACGCCATAATAGACTGACTATAGCATATATGAAACAAACCTGGAAACCGGGAACCATGATATATCCGCTTCCGGCGGTGCTTGTGAGCTGCGGCAATATGGAGTGCAGCAATCTTATCACGGTGGCCTGGACGGGTACCATTTGCACCGATCCGGCCATGTGTTATATTTCCGTGCGTCCGGAACGCCACTCCTATTCCATGATAAAGGACAGTATGGAGTTTACCATTAATCTTACCACACGGGATATGGCCGAGGCTACCGACTGGTGTGGCGTAAGGTCAGGACGGGATTATGACAAATGGAGTCATACCGGTCTGACCCCCGAGCAGGGAGTGATGGTGGCGTGTCCGCATGTGTCCCAGTCTCCGTTGAGTATAGAGTGTCGTGTAAAGGAGATCATGCATCTCGGAAGCCATGACATGTTCATTGCCGAAGTGCTCGATGTCCTGGCCGACGAATCGCTCATCGATCCCGAAACGGGAGCATTCCGTCTCGACAATGCCGGACTTATCGGCTATTCCCACGGCCAATACTTTGAGCAAGGCAAGCCTATAGGGAAGTTTGGCTGGACGGTAAAGAAAAAGAAATAACCATCATTATCATAATTAACAACAAATTTATGCAATCCGACAAATTGATTTTTGATCTTATTGATTCCGAGTATCAGCGACAGAAAAAAGGCATCGAACTCATTGCCTCCGAAAACTTTGTGAGTGATCAGGTGATGCAGGCTATGGGCTCGTGTCTGACAAATAAATATGCCGAAGGCTATCCTGGACACCGTTACTATGGAGGTTGTCAGGTGGTGGATCAGGTTGAGCAGCTGGCCATAGACCGTATCAAGCAGATATACGGTGCCGCCTATGCCAATGTACAGCCCCACTCCGGCGCGCAGGCCAATATGGCCGTGT
Organism: uncultured Muribaculaceae bacterium; assembly: GCA_910578805.1. Taxonomy (GTDB): domain Bacteria; phylum Bacteroidota; class Bacteroidia; order Bacteroidales; family Muribaculaceae; genus Paramuribaculum. The sequence continues at coordinate 37,275 of CAJTRS010000014.1, forward strand.
TCATGGCATGTCTCAAGCCGGGTGACAAATTCATGGGTCTCAATCTGTCGCACGGCGGTCATCTGTCGCACGGCAGCCCTGTCAACTTCTCAGGGCTTGTGTTTCACGCTCTCGAGTATAACGTCGATGAGCACACCGGACTTATTGACTATGAGGCAATGGAAGAGACGGCACGCCGCGAGCGTCCACGCCTCATAGTGGGTGGCGCGAGCGCTTATTCGCGTGAATGGGATTATGCCCGCATGCGCCGCCTCGCCGATGAGATAGGCGCCATATTCATGGTGGATATGGCACACCCTGCCGGCCTTATAGCTGCCGGCCTGCTCGACAATCCCGTGAAATATGCCCACATCGTGACTTCTACAACCCACAAGACTCTCCGCGGTCCGCGTGGCGGCATAATTCTGATGGGTGAGGACTTTGTAAATCCGTTTGGCAAGACCAACAACAAGGGCGAGCTGCGCATGATGTCGGCTCTGCTTGATTCGGCTGTGTTCCCCGGAGTGCAGGGCGGTCCGCTCGAACATGTGATAGCCGGCAAGGCTGTGGCATTTCAAGAGGCTCTCCAGCCCCAGTATCGCGAGTATCAGCTTCAGGTCAAGACAAATGCCGCCGCTATGGCTCGTGCCCTTATGGACAAAGGCTACAAGATAGTATCCAACGGCACTGACAATCACTGCATACTTGTGGACCTCCGCACTAAGTTCCCCGAATTGACCGGAAAGGTGGCCGAACGTGTGCTTGTGGAAGCCGATATCACCGCCAATAAGAATATGGTGCCGTTTGATTCTCGCTCTCCGTTCCAGACTTCAGGTATCCGTCTCGGCACACCGGCCATTACTACCCGTGGTGCCAAGGAGGAGTTTATGGGAGAGATTGTGGAAATGATCGATACCGTTCTGTCCAATCCTGAAAGCGCGCAGGTCATAGCCGCCGTGCGTCAGAAAGTCAATGATACGATGAAGGACTATCCCATGTTTGCGTGGTAACCCCCCTCTGAACCAAGGCATAAGCAGGGGCGCGGAATTATCCGCGCCCCTGCCTGTGTTATATGTGTTTGTAAAATAAGTGGGTGCAACTTTGTGAGTTACACCCATTTGTTGGAAAAATGTCGGGGTGAGAAGACTCGAACTTCCGACCTCCACGTCCCGAACGTGGCGCGCTGCCAACTGTGCTACACCCCGAGTCAGCATCTTTCGAATAGCGGGGCAAAGGTAGTGATTATTTTTTAATTATGCCACTCGATTCATTAATTTTTGCTGAAAAAATGTGGCGGGGACATGCGCGGTGGAGTAAATATCGGTTGAGTACGGCTCCTAAGAGAGTGAATATTACCACAGATGTCACTATGGTTATCCAGTATATAACTATGTGGGTGCTGAGGTGTGATATCATGGGTGCCATGGCTGTAATGTGTTAGTTTGTACAATACTAACGTCTCGGTATCGATTAGAGTTCGTTGGATATGCGAATGCGGTATCGGGAATGGCAGGAGGGGTGTGGCACGTCTTGACCCGAAATTTCTTGCAGATAAAATAGCCTGTAAGAAACAAACGGGATATTACCGTCATAAAAGGTAATATCCCGTTTGCGTAAGTCTGTTGCCGTATAGATCAGATGGCGTCGTCCTCGATGGTTTCGAGGGCATCGGCCGCGGGTGCGGTTTCGGCCACGGGTTCATCGGAGGTTGCAGCTTCAAGGCGTTTCATCATGAAGAATATGAAGCCGGCTGAAATCATACATACTACAATGAGTATGCCCCACAGCAGAGATACGTCGATGCTGTTCCAAAGCAGTGTGGGGATAAATACCAGATAGTTACCTATGGCGGTGGCTCCGAACCAACAGCCCATCATGGCGCCTTTGTACTTGGGAGGAGCTACTTTCGATACGAACGATATGCCCATGGGCGACAGGAGCAGTTCTGCGAATGTGAGCACCAAATAGGTTCCGATAAGCAGGTTGGGTGTCACGAGAGTCTCGGCCTGTCCCTCTTTGGGCGCTATGCCGAGGCCTATCGATCCGATACACATGATGAGGAATGCCACTGCCGCCACTATCATTCCGTAGCCTATCTTACGGGGTGCGGAAGGTTCTTTTTTGCGCTTTGCAAGCCATGCGAATATGGCTACCGAGAACGGTGTGAGGGCTACGACATAGAAGGGATTGAATTGCTGGAATATCTGCGGCTGAATGCCTTTGACAGGATTGTCGGTGATTGAGTAGATGTACCATATGCCTGCACATGAGGCTGCGATTAAAAGCGCAGATATCAGTCGTGATGTGTTGCTCTTGCTCTGGAATAGGTTGAACAGCGAGTAAACAGCCACCACAACTATGGCCAAAGCCCATACATTGAACATGATGCGTGTCCAGCCTCCGCCTTCGGTTGTTGTGAATACTTCAGCGAATTTGGTAAGGGTTGCACCGTTCTGATGGAATACCATCCAGAAAAATATCACTACGGCAAATACAAGCAGCAGGGCTGTGATTCGGCTCTTGGTCTGTGCGGGTGTGAGTTCTTTTACGGGAGCGGAGGTGCCGGAGCTGGCCGCTGCCGCCTTATTGTCGGAAACACCGTTGTAGGTGCGTACACCTGCTTTGTAGATTATAAATGAAATTATCATTGACACGCAGGCCACGGCAAATGCATAGGAATAGCCTACTGAAATGGTGTCCATGTAATTGGCTGCGAATGACTGTATGTTGTCAAAGGTCATGTTGTTGTCAGCGGCCAATGCCGATAGCTTGCCGGTGATTTCTGCATTTCCCTCTCCGGCAAGTACCTTGTTGCACAGGCTCGGTATGGCCGGGTCATATACGAGTCCTTTGGCATTTAGAGCCACATTGCAGAGTTTCTCTGTCACCGAGGGGGCAAACATGGCTCCTATGTTTATGGCCATGTAGAATAGCGAGAACGCCACATCGCGCTTGTCGGCGTAACGTGGATCGTTGTACAGGTCACCGACCATAACCTGAAGGTTGCCCTTGAACAGGCCTGTGCCGCATGATATGAGCAGCAATCCGCCAAGCATTATTATCAGGGAGGTGATGGCGCCGCGTTCGGTGGGTATGGCCATTACCATATAACCGAGAAACATCACCACGATGCCGAGAGTCACGGTTTTCTGGAAGTTCCAGCGGTCGGCTATCCAACCGCCTACCATTGGCATGAAGTAAACGAATGCCAGAAATGTGGAGTAGATGAAGCCCGCGGTAGCGGTGCTGAAAGCGAATTTTGCCTGAAGAAACAGGAGCAGTATGGCGAGCATGGTGTAGTAACCGAAGCGTTCGCCGGTGTTGGCTAAAGCCAGCACGTAGAGTCCTTTGGGTTGGTTTTTGAACATAAGGTTTTAGGTGTATTTAATTGTTGAGATTTTCGCGGGCTTTAAACGCTATGGCATAGAGGCGCATCTGCTTCACCATGGCCACCAATCCGTTGCTGCGGGTGGGCGACAGGTTTTCGGCAAGTCCTATGCGGTCTATGAAATAGAGGTCTGCGTCGATGATTTCATTAGGTGTATGGTCGCTAAGCACTTTTATGAGCAGGGAGATTATGCCTTTCACTATTATGGCATCGGAGTCGGCTGTGTAGTGGACTTTGCCGTCGCGCTCTTCGGCGGCAAGCCATACACGGCTCTGGCACCCTTCGATCAGATGCTCTGGTGTCTTATACTTTGTGTCGATGGGCGGAAGTGCGTTGCCGAGATCTATTATCATGGCATAGCGGTCCAGCCAGTCATCGACTTCCGAGAATTCCTCGATTATATCGTCTTGAATCTGATTGATTGTCATTGTTGTGGTTTTGATTGTTGAGTATTTATTTTATTGATGCGGATTCGCCGTATATCACATCGCACACGGTCTGTCCCACAGCCTTGAGCGTAGAGCGGTCAATGTGGGCCATGTCGTCGGCATGGGTGTGCCACGTAGGGGAGAAGCCTCCCTCGTAACATTCCACGATGTCGATTGTCGGAATTCCGGCCGCGTTGATAAACAGATGGTCATCGACCAGAGCTCCGCCACGAGCGTTGATGAAGCGGTCGGCATAGGGCGATGCGGCCGCGGTGCTCCACACAAGGTCCACTATGTTGCGCGCATAGGCATCGGAGGTGTATTCGCGATAGAATTTCGCGCCGGTTCCTCCTACCATGTCGAGCAATATGCCATAGGCGGGGCGGTCGGTTTCGGTGTAAGGGTTGTGTGTGGCCCAGTATTGTGTGCCCAGACACCACGTGCGGTCGCTGTCGTGGCAGTAAGCTTCGGATATTTCAGGACTGTAGCCGTAGTCCTCGGCATCGACCAGCAGAAAGTCCACGCCGACCGGCGGTGTCTGGCGGCCTATGATACGGGCAAGCTCAAGTATCACTCCAACCCCGCTGGCACCGTCGTTGGCACCGGGAATAGGGGTGAAGCGCTTTTCGGGATCAGGCTCGTTGTCGGCCCAAGGCCGGGTGTCGTAATGTGCGGCTATCAGCACTCTCCGCGGAGCGGAGGTGTTGAACCGTGCCATGATGTTGTCAATGGGGAGTACGGTTCCGTCAAATGCCGTCACCGATGCTTTCTGACGGGTAACTGTATCGGCACCGTGGCGTGTAAGCTCTGCGGCTATGAATTCGGCGCATGCCTTGTGGGGGGCTGTGCCCGGCACTCTCGGCCCGAAATTGACCTGTCGTTCCACGTAGGAATATGCGCTGTCGGCATCAAAAGCGGCTGCTATAGGAGCCGTTTCCGGATCGGAATGCACGGCTTCTGCGGCAGAACCTCCGGAGGCATTTCCCGAGCAGGCGCATAATGCGGCCATAAGTAGGGGGTATATCAATCGTGTCATTATATTGATGGTTGTATCCAAATTACAAAGTTACGAACTCACCGCGTAAATCACCGACAAGAAGCGGGAGCCTATCTATAAAATATGTTAAAGCGCGTGGAGGCAAAATGTGTGGACGCCATTAAGGAGTATCTTTGCTTAAAATTGTAATGACATGACACCTGATATGGATTCCGTGAAGCAGCGAATAGAAATGCTGAGGGCGCAGCTTGACGAGCATAACAATAATTACTATGTGCTTAACGCCCCCACAATTTCCGATAAGGAGTTTGACGACATGATGCGTGAACTGGAGGAGCTTGAAAGGGCTTATCCGGAGTTTGACGATCCGTATTCTCCCACTCACCGCGTAGGCAGTGATCTGGCCAAGGGGTTCGAGCAGGTGCTTCATACGCGCCGCATGCTTTCGCTCGGCAATACGTACTCCATAGAAGAGGTCGATGACTTTGTGCACCGTTGTCGAGAGGCACTGCCCGGTGAGGATATGGCCATAGTCGGGGAGATGAAGTTTGACGGCACCTCCATATCGCTGCATTATCGTGACGGGCGTCTGGTCAGGGCTGTTACCCGCGGTGACGGCGAGCGAGGCGATGTGGTTACCGACAATGTCATCACCATACGCAGTATTCCATTGCAGTTGCGTGGCACAGGTTGGCCGCGGGAGTTTGAGATTCGTGGCGAGATAGTGTTGCCGTGGCGAGAATTTGACCGTCTTAACGCCGAGCGTCAGTTTAACGAGGAGCCGTTGTTTGCCAATCCGCGCAATGCGGCTTCCGGCACGCTTAAAATGCAGAATTCTGCCGAAGTGGCTCGCCGCGGACTCGATGCCTATTTCTATTATTTGCTTGGTGAAGACCTGCCTTACGACAATCATTTCGATAATATGACAGCAGCCCGCAGCTGGGGGTTCAAGGTGTCCGATGCCATGAAACGGTTGCACGGCATAGATGATGTGGACGGTTATATACGTTATTGGGATTCGGCTCGCAAGGAACTTCCGGTGGCCACGGACGGATTGGTGTTTAAAGTCGATTCTTTGCGCCAGCAGCTCAATCTCGGGTTTACGGCCAAGAGTCCGCGTTGGGCCATAGCATATAAGTTTCAGGCCGAAAGGGCTCTTACACGTCTTGATTCGGTATCGTTTGAGGTGGGACGCATGGGGGTGATCACCCCGGTGGCCAATCTGGAGCCTGTGTTGCTGTCAGGAACGGTAGTGAAGCGTGCATCGCTTCATAATGAGGATATCATGCGACAGCTGGACCTCCACGACGGCGACATGCTGTATGTGGAAAAAGGGGGCGAGATCATACCCAAGATCACCGGTGTCGATGTGGCGTCGCGTTTAGACGGTAGCTCTCCTGTGAAATTTGTCACGCACTGTCCGGCCTGCGGCTCAGCGTTGGTGAGAGCCGAAGGGGAGGCCTCGTGGGTATGCCCCGACAAATACGGTTGTCCGCCGCAGATAGTGGGGCGCATAGAGCACTATGTGGGGCGCCGTATGATGGATATAGAAGGAATAGGCGGGGAGACGGCGCAGATACTTTATGACGCCGGGCTTATAAAAAATGCCGCCGATATATACACCTTGCAGCCTCAGGATATCATGAAACTCGCACGGTTCGGTCCGCGCAGTGCCGACCGCATAATGGAAGGTGCCGAGGCCAGCAAGTCGGTGCCGTTTGACCGTGTGGTGTATGCACTTTCCATACCTTTTGTGGGGGAGACCGTGGCAAAGAAAGTGGCCCGTGCCTGCGGTGACATAGATACCCTTATGTCCATGACCGTGGATCAGCTTATCGGGATTGATGACATTGGGCCGCGTATAGCCCAGAGCATTGTGGAGTATTTTGCGGTGCCGTCCAATGTGGAGATCGTGGAGCGTCTCAGGTCGTACGGTGTGCAGATGTCCATGCCAAAAGCCGATGACAGTGGTCGCAGCGACAGGCTTGCCGGCAAAACCATAGTGATAAGCGGTACGTTCTCCCGGCATTCACGCGATGAATACAAGGATATGATAGAACTCCACGGCGGTAAAAATTCGGGGTCGATATCCAAAAAGACCGATTTTCTGCTCGCCGGTGAAAATATGGGACCGGCAAAAATGGAAAAAGCCGCTAAACTCGGTGTGTCCGTAATCGGTGAAGACGAATTTCTTGCCATGCTTGAATGATGTGGTAAAATTTGCGCATGGTTGTGCAGGCGAAATATTTTTTGTAGGTTTGCAAATAAAATTAACTGTTTATAACTATGAGAAGACTTAATCTTTTATGGATTGTGGGCATTGTGGCCATTCTCGGCTCGGTAATGCCTGCTCAGGCGCAGCTTCGGTTCGGTCTGAAGGCCGGTGTGGCTGTCAATTCACTGCATTTCAACACCTCCACGTTTGACAGCGATAACCGTGCCGGATTCACCGGCGGCGCGATGCTGGAATTCACGGCACCTGTGATCGGATTGGGCATGGACGTGAGTGTCATGTATGTGCGCCGTAACACGGCGTGGTTGGAGGAAAACGGTATAGCACGCGACAACCGCGACTACATAGATGTGCCCCTCAATCTGAAATGGAAAATCAACGTTCCGCTGATCAACAAGATTGTCAGGCCGTTTGTCACCACGGGTCCGAGTTTCTCGTTCCTTACGAGTAAGAAGGTAATAAATGAGGTTTATAAGAACCGCTCTTTCGATACGGCATGGAACTTCGGTTTCGGTGTGGAGTTGTTCACGAAAGTTCAGGTAGGTGCCAATTATGGTCTCGGCCTTACCAAGGCTCTCAAGGCGACAGGCCTTACCGGCACTTCCAATATCGACGGGCGTAACCGTTACTGGACCATTACTGCCGCATATCTGTTCTGACAGCAAGCCGCTTGCACATATATCGGGCACGGGAATCAACTCCCGTGCCTGTTTTTTTTCAGAGCCGTGCAATTTTTATGAAAAAGCGGAGTCTAATAATATGTGAAACTCTATGACAAGTGACAGCTGATGGCAGAACCCGGACATACGGATAAGTTCATGGAAATCATCAATCGGTACAATGCACTGATATATAAGGTGTGTTATATGTATGCCGATGATGATGAACATCTTAAGGACCTGTACCAGGAGGTTTCAGCCAATATATGGCAGGGAATGCCTGGGTTCAGAGCCGAATCGGGTGTCTCCACCTGGATATATAGAGTGGCCATAAACACATGTGTGTCTTATTTCCGTCGTCATGGACGTCAGTCCGAGTCGCTCAGGTTCGATGATTCGGCCTATAGTGTGGTGGATTCTTACGATGAACGTTCGCACCAGTTGCGTGAGATGTATGAGATGATCGGCCGCCTCGGAAAGATAGACAAGGCTGTGGTGATGTTGTGGCTTGACGGTCACAGTTATGATGAGATCGCCGATGTTACCGGTTTGAGCCGGGCAAATGTGGCTTCGAGGCTTCACAGAGCCAAACAGAGGCTGATCGATGATAAGGTTTAAATTTATAATTATTCCTGTGAGTATGGATTTGGAACAACTTAGACAAAAATGGCAGGGTCTTGATTCGGACCATAGCCTTGATGTTGAAAACATAAGCTATATTAATGAGGTGAAGACTCATTCGCGTATAGGGCGTCTGCGCAGATATTTTGCCGTGATGTCAGTGGTGGCGCTTCTATGGGTGGCATTGTTTCCGATAGTATTGTGGAACATGGAGGTGCCTCGTTTTATAATCATATACGGAGCGGTGTTTTTTGCCGTAATGGGCGTGATGATTATTTTTGTTTACCGGAGTCTGAAAGTTTTGGATCCCGGTCGGCAGACTGTGGTGGAAGCTCTGCAGACAGTATGCCGGGTGCAGGTTCTGCGACGTATTCACCGTCAGGTGGGCTATCTGATGGCTCTGCCGTTACTGGCTGTTATGATATATTATTTCTATATGATAAGCATGCCTATGTTTTACGGCGGGCTGGCCGGGGCTGTTATAGGGCTTTGCATAGGTGTAGTCAACGACCGCAAAGCCTCACGACTTATAGCATCGATCCGTTCCGAACTCGAGATGTGATTGATTTCTCGGAATTTTTTATAAATTTGCATTCGGCGTGTCAGATCATGCCGGATTAGCCGATGATACTTATAGCCGATGCCGGAAGTACGAAAGTGCATTGGGTCATGCTCGAAAAAGGGCGTGAGCCGGTGGAGTTCCGCAGCAGCAGTCTGAATCCACTTATCTTGTCGGAGGAGGATATCCGCGGGCGCATAAAAGAAGAGGTCCTGCCGCAGTTGTCCGGTAGGGTGCCGCGTAAAATACGGTTTTATGGAGCCGGTTGCATTCCTGAAGTAGTGCCACAGATGGAGCGTGTGATTGCAGAGACTACCGGCTGTGACTGTTGTCGGGTGGAGTCCGATATGCTTGGTGCGGCTCGCGCGCTTTGCGGTGACGTTCCGGGTGTAGCCTGTGTGATAGGCACCGGTTCAAACAGTTGTCTGTACGACGGCCGTAATATAACCGACAATATACCACCGCTCGGCTACATATTGGGCGACGAGGGGTCGGGTGCGTCTATCGGACGCAGGCTCGCCGGCGATATCTACAAGCGTCAGTTGCCGGCAGATATATGCTCCTGTTTCGAGCGATGGCTCGGAATGGATCGTGGCGAACTGATCGGCATGGTATATCGCGGACAGGAGCCCAACAAGTTTCTAGCATCTTTTACCCGTTTTATAGCCGCCCATATTGACAGGGTGGAATTGCGGTCGTTGGTTACCGATGAGTTTGTGCGGTTTTTGCGCAGGAATGTGGCCATGTACGGTATCAGTGACGGCATGGCTATATACTTTACCGGTTCTGTGGCCTGGTGTTTCCGTCAGCAGTTGCTTGATGCGTTGGACTGCTGCGGTATGGTGTGCGGCGGCATAGTGCGCGAGCCCATGAACGGTCTGGTTGATTATCACACGCGCCATGATATAAATCCGTAATATATAAGTTCAATCATAAATATAATAGATCAGCATGTCAGTCATCAAATCACAATCACCGCAGGTGGAGCTAATAATGATCAATATCACCGGCTATGACCGTCCGGGTGTGACGGCGGCTCTGTCGGATATCCTCGCCAAGTACGATGCCCGCATATTGGATATCGGCCAGGCCGATATCCATCACAATCTTTCGTTGGGGCTGCTTATCAAGACTGACAGCTCTGTGTCGGGAGATATAATGAAAGACCTTCTCTTCAAGGGTTATGAGATGAACGTGAAGGTGCGTTTTTCGCCGGTTGAGGAGGCCGATTACAACGAGTGGGTGAACATGCAGGGCAAGGACCGATGGATAATAACAATCCTCGGCCGCCGACTGACAGCGCGCCATATAGCATTGGTAAGCAAGGTGGTGGCAGAGCAAAACCTTAATATAGACAGCATACAGCGTCTTACCGGCCGCATGCCTCTGAAAGACCAGGAGGAGGCACTGCGGAAATCATGTGTGGAATTTTCCGTGCGCGGCAATCCCACCGACCACAGCCGCATGCAGCAACAGTTCATGCATATAGCATCGAAAGAGGAAGTGGACATATCACTGCAGGAGGATACTATGTTCCGCCGCTGCCGCCGACTGGTGTGTTTCGATATGGACAGCACTTTGATAGGGACTGAAGTTATCGACGAACTTGCCGAACGGGCCGGAGTAGGTGACAAGGTCAGGGCGATCACCGAACGCGCCATGAGAGGCGAGATCGATTTTTGTGAGAGTTTCACCGAACGGGTGGCTCTGCTAAAAGGTCTTGACGAGAGCGTGATGAGGGAGATTGCCGAAAATCTGCCTATAACCGAGGGGGTTGACCGAATGATGACCGTGCTGAAACGCACCGGTTACAAGACGGCTATCCTTTCGGGCGGTTTTACATATTTCGGCAATTATCTGAAACAGAAGTTCGGGTTTGACTATGTGTATGCCAACGATCTGGAGATAGTTGACGGTAAACTTACGGGCCGGTATGTGGGCGATATCGTAGATGGCAAGCGCAAAGCCGAGTTGCTCAGACTCATAGCTCAGGTGGAGAACCTCAATATCAAGCAGACCATAGCCGTGGGTGACGGTGCCAACGACCTGCCCATGCTTGCTACGGCCGGACTGGGTATAGCCTTCCATGCCAAACCCAAAGTGAAAGCCACTGCCGGACAGTCGCTCTCTACCATAGGTCTTGACGGAATACTCTACTTCCTCGGATTCAAGGATTCGTTCATCGGCTGACCGTCTTGGGGCGCCGGTGATTTCAGTGTGGCAGCTTGTCGCGTAGATACCGTCCTGTGTGGGAGCCGGGACATGCGGCAATCTGTTCGGGTGTGCCTGTGGCTACTACTGTGCCTCCTGCTTCGCCCCCTTCCGGACCTATGTCGATTATGTGGTCGGCACATTTGGCCACATCGAGATTGTGCTCAATGATCACTACCGTGTGACCCATGGCTATGAGCCTGTCGAACGCCGACATAAGGGTGTGTATGTCGTGGAAATGAAGTCCGGTGGTGGGCTCGTCGAATATGAACATGGTGGGGCGCGGTTTCTCCATGGCTAAATAGTAAGCGAGTTTCACGCGCTGGTTCTCTCCGCCCGAAAGTGTGGACGAACTCTGTCCGAGCTTTATGTATCCCAGGCCGACTTCCTGAAGGGGCAACAGGCGTTTCACAATCTTGCGTTCGGTGGAGCCCTGGCTTTCGCTGAAGAATCCGATGGCCTCGTTGATGGTCATGTTCAGTACATCGTTGATGTTTTTACCACGGTACATAATTTCGAGTACATCTTGCTTGAACCGCTGTCCGTGGCACTCCTCGCACACTATGGTGATGTCGGACATGAACTGCATCTCTATGGTTATGGTGCCTTCGCCCTTGCACTCTTCGCATCGTCCGCCCTCGGTGTTGAACGAGAAATATCCTGGTCCGAAACCCATCTGTTTGGCTCCCTGCTGATCGGCAAACAGGCGGCGAATCTCATCGTAGGCCTTTAGATATGTGGCCGGATTGCTGCGTGACGAGCGCCCTATCGGGTTCTGGTCCACAAATTCCACGGCGGAGATTGAGGCAATGTCACCACGGAGTCCTGTGTGGGCGCCCGGTGCCTCGCCGCCTTCGCCGAGCCGGCGCACAAGGGCGCGGTACAGAATGTCGCGTACAAGAGTCGATTTGCCCGATCCGCTCACTCCAGTAACCACAGTCATCACCCCTAAGGGAAATTTTACGTCGATACCTTTAAGATTGTGTTCGGTGGCTCCGAGCACCTCTATGCAGTCGCGCCAACGCCGGCGCTTGGAGGGGGTGTCTATTGACAGTTCGCCGTTGAGGTATCGTACCGTGTAACTTGAAGTGGCCTTTTCGAGGCTGTTGACCGGGCCCTGATAGATTATTTCTCCACCGTGACTTCCTGCTTCGGGTCCCACATCGATCAGGTAATCGCAGGCACGCATTATCTCCTCGTCGTGCTCCACGACCACCACGGTGTTGCCTATGCCCTGAAGGCGGCGCAATACACCTATGAGACGGTCAGTGTCGCGGGAATGCAGTCCTATGCTCGGTTCATCGAGTATGTAAAGGGAACCCACAAGGGAGCTGCCGAGAGAGGTGGCGAGGTTTATGCGCTGGCTTTCCCCGCCCGACAGGGTCGATGACAGGCGGTCAAGTGTGAGGTAGCCCAATCCCACATCGCAAAGAAACTGCAGACGGTTTGTTATCTCTGTGATAAGGCGTGAGGCTATGGCCTGCTGTGTGGGCGACAGGGATAGTCCGGCGAAAAATCCGGGTAGCTCCGAGACCGGCATCTTCACAAGTTCATCGATGGTGCGGCCACCGACTTTCACGTGCAGAGCCTCAGCTCTGAGTCTGCTTCCATGGCAGTCGGGACACAACGTTTTTCCGCGGTATCGGGCAAACATCACACGATACTGTATCTTGTAGAGATTCTCCTCCACCATTTTGAAAAAGCCGTTGATACCCGGAAATGCTCCTATACCTTCCCAGAGCATTCGTTTCTGGGGCGGCGTGAGCTGGCTGTATGGACGGTGTATGGGGAAGTCTTGGGTCGAAGCCACACTGATAAACTCGCGTTTCCACTCACACATTTTTTCTCCGCGCCAGCACACTACGGCATCTTCATAGACCGACAGTGACGGATCGGGTATCACCAGACGTTCGTCAATGCCCATCACTTTTCCGAATCCTTCACAGCGCGCACATGCGCCATAGGGATTGTTGAAGTTGAACAGTTGTTCGGTAGGCTCTATAAAAGTTATGCCATCGGCCTCGAAACGTGTTGAGAACTCGTGACGCGATGGTTTGTCGCCTCCGTTCCATACAAGCAGCGCTGCCTTGCCTGCGCCTTCAAAAAACGCTGTTTCGGCCGAATCGGCCAGTCGGCTCAGCTCGTCGCCTTCGTGAGCCACTGCCAGTCGGTCGATAAGCAGTTCGTAACCGTCGGCATCGGTCTTGTCGCCAGCGGCTGCCATAACATCGCTGATGGTAAAAAACTCACCGTTTTTTACCAAACGGCTGTAGCCGCCCTTGAGAAGTATGTCGAGTTGTGTGGCGAATGTACGTCCTTCCGGAATATTGATAGGGGCTACCACGGCAATGCGTGTGCCTTCGGCATGTGAGGCGGCCTCATTGAGGAGGTCGTCAACGGTATGTTTCTTTACAGGCATGCCGCTCACGGGAGAATAAGTTATGCCGATACGCCCGTAAAGCAGGCGCACATAATCGTATATCTCGGTGGAGG
>CAJTRS010000015.1 GCA_910578805.1 uncultured Muribaculaceae bacterium
TAACTCTCAACACATTACTTTATTCCCCATTTATTGCCATAGTCTCGCGAATTCTTATTATCTTTGCATCATGAACATAAACCATAGGACATGAAAAAGACTCTTTCATATATAAGTGCGATAGGCCTGATGTCTGCGGCATGGGCATGCGGCGACACCAATGAATGGACCATAGCAGGCAACATTGCCGACGCCACCGGAAGCACTCTCTATGTGGATATGGCAGGTGTCGGAGGCTGGGTGACACTTGACAGCGTAAGAATAGACGACGACGGCGACTTCTCATACTCTCATGCCGCATCGGCCTATCCCGACATCTATAGGCTCAGACTTGACGGCAAATGCATATATTTCCCGATAGACAGCACCGAGACTGTCAGCGTAAAAACCGACGGACGCAATTTTGACCGTGATTTCTCACTCACAGGCTCAGCCGCGGCCAGCATGCTCTCAGAGATAGACCGACGGATCAACAGCGTGTATGACAATCCGGCCGTAAATGCCGATTCCATAAGCCGACTCAAGCGCGAATTGGCCAATATGTGGCTGAGCGACCGCAACAGCATAGTAGCCTATTACCTCATACAGAAACAGGTCAACGGCAAACACATTTTTGATCCCTCCGACCGTTTTGACCTCAAAGTAATAGGCGGTGTAGCTACCGCGTTCAAGGAATCCCGACCCGATGATCCACGCACAAAATACATCGAACGGCTTTATCTGCAAAACCGCGCAATCAACAATGCCGCAATCGACACCATTGTGGCCGATGAGATAAGTTTCTTCGACATCAATCTCTACGATCCACAAGGCAACAACCGCAGCCTGTTGGAACTTGCCGACAAAAACAAGGTGGTGCTCATCAGTTTCACATCATATGACGAGGATTTCTCCCCTGCCCTCAATCTGGCTCTAAACAAGGTATATGAACGCTATCACGACAATGGCATGGATATCTATCAGGTGAGTTTCGACAATGACGAATTTTTCTGGCGTGAAAGTGCCCGGAACCTGCCATGGGTCACAGTGCACAATCCAGCAGTCAACGGCGCCGAACTTCTGTTCAGATATAACATCAAGACACTCCCCACTCTGTTCGTAATACGCAACGGCGAGCTACTTGAACGCGTCACCGACCTGTCGGATTTAGATCGCACCGTGACAAAATATCTGTAAACCAATCGCCTATAAGCATCAAACACAGGCCTATCGCCCACGGATTTTGCGTACAATTCGCCATATCAGTCGATTAACGCTCAAAATCCGCACAACTCTAAACTTCCATGACACCGGAAGCGAATGTGCTTTCACGGATTCCACAATACGTTTCTTAAGCGAATAATCTCCTGCCACAAGCGACATGGCCAAGGCATAGTACAATTTCGAGGCAATATTACGTGATACTCCCGGGCAGTACAAACCGTAATGACGAGCAATTTTCATGACGGCGATCGATGTGACCAACTGGAACTCAGCCGATCTGGAGGCCGATCTGGGAGCCGAAATACTGTCTATTCCTTTGGAATAAAGCAAGGTGGATCGGGGCAACAGCACTGCATCGCCATTCATCAACAACGCGCACATCAATGGCAAATCCTCACAGGCAAACCCGGCATTGCACACCACAGACGGGTCTTTCTCAAGACATTTACGCGCCACATCTGCCCTATAAAGTGTAGTTGACAGATGCATGGCGACAGATGATGGCGAATGTCTGAAAGACAACAACGCAACCGCCATATCCCTGCCCGAACCGATATCGTCGGGATAGCACACATTGTCGATTTCATTTTCCGACCACAACGAGTGGACTATGACAGCCTCGGGGTGAGCGCAGAGCAGATCGTGTTTCTGCTGCAGCGAATCGGAGCCAAGCCAGTAATCGTCACCGGCACAATCGGCAATAAAACGGCCGCGACATGCAGCCAATGTATCGAAGTAATTGTGCACCACTCCCTTATTGGGAGCCGCCGGCATCAGCCTTATGATATCAGGATAGCGTCGGGCATACGATTCGCAAATCTCACGCGTGCCGTCGGTGGAAGCATCGTCACCGATCACTATCTCAAACGGAAAATCACACCGCTGGGCCAATACACTGTCAATGGCACGTGACACAATATCACGCTGGTTATAACACAATATGATTACTGACACTTCTGGACTCATAGGCACAAAGCGGTTATTTCATCAATAAATCTCTCTCGCAGCTCCGAAGCACAGAAACACTCCTTCCAGCGGCGGATTGCTACCTCACGCATAGATTCCATGCGCACATCACTGTCGATATACGGCAGCATTCCGCGCACAAACTCCTCTTCAGTCGGCTCAACCGACAGCAACAGCGCGCATTCATCGGTCACCGACTCCGTGATACCTCCGGCCTCGGTTGCTATCACGGGGACACCATACGATAACGATTCGCATATAGCCACAGGATTTCCCCCTTCGCTCGCGCTTAGGAGCATGCTCCAGTCCACCGTCTCGGTGACATATATCCGTTGCACCTCACTGTTCGACATGGCACCACGCAACTCCACCTCGAGGTTTTCGGGCACTCCGGAGGCAATGCGCTCCCTGAGCATCGGCATCTGCGACCCGTCGCCCACATGTATCCATCTGATGCGCATTGTAGGACGGGCCACGGCAAGCGCCTTAAGCATATCGAAATTAAGATGCACCCTTTTGGGGTGATCCACCCTGGCTACGGACAATACGGTTATGGATTTATCGGCCGCAGAGTGATATGATGACAGCTTGTCGCCATACAGTTTCACACTGCCGAGGATTCTGGCATGTATCTTGTCAGCCAACTCAGGCATTATGCCACGAATGAAGTCACGACCGTGACAGCTGGCAGCATACAGCCCGAGTGAACGGGCCACAGTCTGTTTCTTGATTGGCAGCGCAATGGTGGTGTATATATCATGGCCGTGAGCACGCGATATGAATCTCAACGGAGTCTTTTCCGAAGCCAATGCCAGTCCTGCTGCCGGAAATTCAAACCAGAAGGAATAAAACAGAGTATTGTGTACATCGATTCCTTGCGTGCGTATGAATTTGAGAATACTTCGACTGAACGCAAACGCCGCTGCCGCAAAAGTAACCGATCGATAACGAGAGTCGGCACATAGCAGTCTCACCATTCGAGGAGAAAACATATACCTTACACGGCGCCATTTCATGCGCCAGTCGGCCGAATCGATCCACCAGCGTGACACCTCCGCATTTTCAGGCAACTTGAAATCATGCTGCGCATCGGGCTCCGGTTCTATGGCAGGCATTACCACCAAACGTCTGCAACGACGGCTCAACGCCTCTATTTCAGGCATTACAAACGACGGTTCAGTGCGTCCTCCCCACGGAAACGAGCCGGTTATCAACACTATGGTGTCAAAATTGGTCATGATAGTAATGACAAAGATAAGAATTATACCCAACTTATAAACAAAATCGGCAATAAAACCGATTTAAACCCCGTTTAACTTCCATAATGAAACAGACACCGCCACTCATCACCATTATAGTACCGGTGCACAACCGCGCCGGCATAGTTGTCCGGACACTCGATTCGATAGCGGCTCAGACCTGCCGCGACATAAGGCTTATAATCGTTGACAACGCGTCAACCGACTCGACGCTGGAGGTAATTGCAAAATGGAAATCGGACAATGAATCCGCAGAATTACAGGTGGACATATTGCATGAACCGATACCCGGAGCTCCGGCGGCACGCAACTGCGGGCTGACGGCCACAGAGAGCGAATATGTGATGTTTTTCGATTCCGACGATGTGATGCTGCCCGATCATATAGAGCGCATTCACACCTATCTGACCCGTTTTCCCGATACCGATATACTACGGTGGGATATGGGCATCATCGATTCCGACGGGTGGCTGAATGTAAAAAGACAGCATCACCCCGATGAATTACGTCTGCACATTCTGCACTCGTCCCTATCTACCATGCGCTTCACGGCAAAGACCAGCATAGTCCGGGATTGCGGCGGGTGGGACAACGATCTTTCCGTGTGGAATGATCTGGAACTCGGCGTAAGACTGCTGCTTACAGCCCGTATCGTACGCAAACTACATGGAGAACCGACAGTTACAGTGTATCCCACTGAAGAATCAATCACCGGTACATCTTACAGTTCCCGCAGATCAGGGCATAAAGTTGCCATGGATAAAATAAAAGGCATTCTCAATACTGACGAGCACAGAACCTACATGCTTATAGCTGCTGCCAAGCAGGCAATGACCGCGGCACTTTACCGGCGCGAAGGAGCCGCGACGATAGCTCGAGAAGCATTTAAAGAAGCATGTATCGGACTCGGACGGCGTCACCGTGCCGCACTCCGGCTCATCTACCTCACGGTAAAAATCACCGGCCACGGCGGAGCTGCGCTGACAGATATTTTATTCCCATACAAAGCGCCAAAAATGTAAACAGAAGTTAACAGAGCCTGCAAACTCCGTAACACTTGTTAACTGCGAGTCAATTTTATCTGTATGCGCGTTACCTTATATATATAATGTGGCTACCTTTGTGTGCTATTTTTGAAAAGAAAAGAAAGAAATATGCCCAATATACTTACTAATCTGATAGCCGAACATGCTGCCGCAAACGGAAGTCGTGAGGTGTATCAATACAAGGAATCAGGCAAATGGAAATCTGTTGACTGGAACGATTTTCACTCTCAGGTTGACCGTCTGGCCTGCGCAATGGAAACATTGGGAATCGAGGAAACCGACCGCATTGCTATATTTTCACAGAATCGTCCGGAAATCTTAGTTACGGATTTTGCAGCCTATGCCAACCGCATAGTCCCTGTTTCGATATACTCCACAAGTTCTTTGCAGCAGGTGACTTACATAGTCAACGACGCATCGGTCAAGATGCTTTTTGCCGGCGATGACAAGCAGTATGCAATGGCCCGCAAGGCTAAAAATGAATGCCGCACACTCGCCACAATCGTGACTTACGACACGGTGACACGCGATGCCGATGATACGGAAAGCATGACATTTTCAGACCTGCTGAAATTAGGCGAGGCCGCATCGGCCAACTGCAAAGCCGAAGTGGCAGCCCGCACCGGCCGTGCGCAGGAGTCGGACATAGCCACCATCATATACACCTCCGGCACAACCGGAGAACCCAAAGGAGCCGTACTCCCCCACTCATGCTTCAATGCCGCATTGCGCATACACCGCGAACGGCTTACCATGCTATCCGACTCCGACACATCTCTATGCTTCCTGCCACTGAGCCATATATTCGAAAAGGCCTGGACCTACTTCTGTCTTTACATGGATATGAAAGTGTCCATAAACTCCGACCCGCATATCATACAGGAAGCGATCCGCGAGATACGTCCCACTTGCATGTGCTCCGTGCCACGCTTTTGGGAAAAAGTCTATACAGCCGTTCAGGAAAAACTTTCCGATATGAAAGGCTTAAAAAAGCTTTTGGCATCGAGAGCTCTTAAAATCGGGCATAAACGCAATCTGAAATACAAACGTCGCGGGTTGAAAGTACCCGGATTTCTTGAATGGCGCTACCGGTTTTATGAAAAAACGGTGTTTGTTCCCATGCGCAAAGCCATAGGAATAGAGAACGGCAATATATTTCCTACTGCTGGAGCTCCTCTGTCGGCCAACATTGTGGAGTTTTTCCAAAGTTGCGGCATAAATGTGCTGATTGGCTACGGACTGTCGGAAACATGCGCCACAGTGACATGCTTCCCCTCCACCGGATATGAGATAGGCTCTGTGGGAACATGTATGCCGGAAATACAGGTTAAGATCGGACAGAACAACGAAATACTCGTGAAAGGCCCCACGGTGATGAGCGGCTATTACAACAAACCCGAAGCCACTGCCGAGGCTTTCACCCCCGACGGCTGGTTCCGTACCGGCGATGCCGGCAACATAGATGCCGACGGAAATCTCGTGCTTACCGAAAGAATCAAAGACCTGTTCAAGACAGCCAACGGCAAATATATAGCCCCTCAGGCGTTGGAGAGCCGCCTCGGCGAAGACAAATACATAGAACAGGTGGCGGTGATAGGCGACAAGCGTAAATACGTCACAGCCATCATAATACCGGCATTTGAGGCTCTCAAGGAATACGCGCGTAAAAAGCAGATCAAGTACAAGTCTGTAGAAGACCTGATAAAAAATTCCGACATAAAAGCCATGATCCAACAGCGCATCGACCGCCTGCAGGAAAACTTTGCCGGATTCGAGCAGATCAAGAAATTCACCTTGCTGCCACAGGCATTCACCATGGAGACCGGCGAACTTACAAACACCCTAAAGATACGCCGTCCCATAATAAACAACCGCTACGCGAGCATCATCGAATCAATGTATTCATGATCGGTCGCTGCCCCCTTACAGATATCAATACAATTAATAATAACCATTTTTCAAGGATAATACCGATATGATTACCCAAGAACAATTAAAAGAGACTTTTGAACGCAAGCTGGCGTTGAGGAGGTATCTTTGACATCGACAACAAGAAAATACAAGTAGAAGAAGAGGAACTGCGCACTCATGTGCCCGATTTCTGGGAACACCCCAAGGAGGCCCAGATCCAGATGAAAAAGATAAAGGATCTGCAGGCCTGGATAGAAGGATATAAAGAGGTGGAAGACGCCACTGACGAACTCGAACTCGCATGGGATTATGTGAAAGAGGGAGAAATGGAGGAATCCGAACTTGATGCTCTTTATGCCGATGCTGTGGATAAGATAGAGAAACTTGAGTTGCGCAATATGCTCCGCCGCGAAGAGGACAAACTCGGAGTGGTTTTGAAAATCAATTCCGGAGCAGGCGGCACCGAAAGTCAGGACTGGGCCTCGATGCTCATGCGCATGTATCTCCGATGGTGTGAGAAACACGGCTACAAGACATCGATTGCCAACCTTCTTGACGGTGACGAGGCCGGCATAAAATCGTGTACCATAAATGTGGAGGGTGATTTTGCCTACGGCTATCTGAAAAGCGAAAACGGAGTGCACCGTCTGGTTCGCGTGTCACCTTACAATGCGCAGGGCAAACGCATGACGTCGTTCGCATCGGTATTCGTGACACCGCTCGTCGATGACACGATAGAGGTACGTGTCGATCCGGCATTGCTGTCGTGGGACACTTTCCGAAGCGGCGGCGCAGGAGGCCAGAACGTCAACAAGGTTGAATCGGGTGTGCGCCTGCGCTACCAGTTTACCGATCCTTACACAGGAGAAAAAGAGGAGATTCTTATAGAAAACACCGAGACTCGCGACCAACCCAAGAACAAGGAAAACGCCATGCGCCAGTTGCGCTCCATACTCTACGACAAAGAGCTGCAGCACCGCATGCAGGAACAGGCCAAAATAGAAGCCGGTAAAATGAAGATAGAATGGGGCTCGCAGATAAGAAGTTATGTATTTGACGACCGCCGCGTTAAAGACCACCGCACAGGACACCAGACCTCTGATGTGGGAGGTGTGATGGACGGCGAGATCGACGGCTTCATAAAAGCATTCCTCATGGAATTTGCCGGCAACGAAGACTCGGAATAATCCCCTATCGACTGCCTTTACAGTTTTCAAACCATAAAAAAATAGAGCGCTTTTAGCGCTCTATTTTTTATATCTGTATATAAATTTACTTGGCTTCAACTTTGTTGTAGGCTTTGTTAAGGCCTTCCACCACTTCATCTGTTATGTCAAGAGCAGGATTGAAATATACGCCGGCTGATTTCAGCAATATCGCATCATAATTATACTTCTTGTTGTATCGCTTTATGAATGCCTGTATGGAGTCGGTAACCTGCATCTGACCCTGTGCCATCTCCATCTCCACATTACGTTGCAGGTTGGCAAGATATACCTGAGCGTCCTGCTGCATCTTCTGGAATTTCTGCACATCTGACTGATAGCTCTGTTCCGACAGATAACCGTTGCTGCGCATCTTCTCTTCGATCTGGGTGCCGAACCGCTGTATCTCACCGGCTCTGGAATTCTGCGCACTCTCAAGTTTGCTATATGACTTTATTGAGGCTTCCTTTATATCTTTGGCCAGATTATATTTATTAAGGAGAGAATCCTCGTCGATGAAACGGATATTCAGTCCGGCACCGGCAGTGGAATCTGCAACCTTGACTGCTGTGGAGACGTTGTCCACCGAAGCCTCTTCACCGGCATTTCCACCGGAACATGATGCGACTCCGACACATGACATCACCAATAAGGATTTTACTACAAAAGTAATTTTTTTCATTTCAGATTTATGTTTACAATAGATTTTATATCATCGCTCGTCGTCAAGCGCACACCCTATGCGACGCTTGCGCAACGCCTCCACATCTTTTACATGCCCCGACGGAAACCGGCTGCCTTTTACAAACAGCACCTTAACTCCCAATAGCACTACGCAAAGCCCGATAATGACTATACTTAAAAGCAGTAATTTCATGTGAGCGGTTTGTTTTACAATGCAAATATATGAAAAGGTAACAGAATTTTTCGCCATAAGTCAATTTTATTTTGTACCTTGCAATGCCTAATAGTCGTAATTTAACATTATTTTCCATTACGGCATCTTTTTTATTATACACAAGTAAATTCATATATTAATATTAACTGAAAATGAAAGTATCCGAACTCAAACCGGTAAGAGTATTTTCGATATTCGACGAGATCACCAAGATACCCCGTCCATCGAAAAAAGAGGAAAAGATCAGAGCTTACCTGATCGATTTCGCCAAGAAGCATGACATCGATGTAAAAACTGACGCCATAGGCAATGTGGTCATGAATCTCCCCGCCACTCCCGGTCACGAAAACGCTCCAAAGGTAATACTTCAGGGTCACATGGACATGGTGTGCGAAGCCAACGATAAGTCGTTCAACTTTGAAACCACCCCGATAACCACTATAATTGACGGTGAGTGGGTGCGCGCCGACGGCACCACTCTCGGAGCTGACAATGGTATAGGCATGGCAGCTTCGCTGGCAATTCTCACCGATCCGGAGGTGACACACGGCCCCATTGAGGCTCTTTTCACCATGGACGAGGAGACAGGCATGACAGGAGCATTCAACATTGGCGAAGGAATGATTGACGGTGACATACTGATCAATCTTGACTCGGAAGACGATGCCGAGCTGTTTGTTGGCTGTGCCGGCGGTCTGGACACCGTGTGCACATTCCATTACAACCGTTCGTTCGCTCCCAAGGATTTCCACTACTTCAAGATAGCCGTAAGCAAAGGCCTCGGCGGACATTCCGGAGGCGACATTCATCTCGGACGCGCCAATGCCAACAAACTCTTGGCACGATTCCTATTTGACCTGCTGAAAGAACATGAGATTGTGATCTCCGAATTTGACGGCGGCAACCTACGCAATGCCATACCTCGCGCCGCACATGCCGTAATAGGTGTACATACGTCCAAGAAAGAAGCCATACGGGTGGCTCTCAACCAATATGCCGCAGACATACGCGATGAATATGCAGGCATAGAACCCACGTTGGAAATAGACCTGGAAAGTGTGGATACCCCTGAATACTGTATCGACAACAATACTTCAGTTGCCATAATACGCTCTGTCTATTCCGCGCCCCACGGTGTGGTATCCATGAGCCGTGAACTCGAAGGTCTTGTGGAGACTTCCACCAATCTCGCTTCGGTTAAGATGGGTGACGACAACACAGTAGTGGTAACAACCAGCCAGCGCTCTTCGGTCAACTCCCGCAAGTGGGACATAGCCAATCAGGTAGAGGCACACTTCCTGCTCGCAGGCGCAGAAGTAAAGCATGGTGAAGGATATCCCGGCTGGAAACCCAACATGCAGTCAACCATAATGCATCTGGCAAGCGACGCCTACAAGGAACTCTACGGCATAACCCCGGCCATAAAAGCCATTCATGCCGGTCTCGAATGCGGCCTCTTCCTCGAGAAATATCCGCACCTCGACATGGTTTCTTTCGGCCCGACTCTGCGCGACGTGCACTCTCCGTCGGAACGCATGAATATCCCTGCCGTGGAACGCTTCTACGAGCAACTGAAACTCACACTGGCCAAGGTCGCTGATCTGAAGAAATAACACCATATATCACATATCAATCCGTGGAATCATGTATCTGCATCCGTTCCACGGATTGTTTTTTCTTAATTCCCAATCATGAGACTGTTTCCCGCTATTATCCTTTTATCCGTACAGAGTGTGGCATTTGCCGTATGCCCCGACAGCACTTCCGCTGCGACAACCATAACCATGCCCGACTCCGTAATGGCCGCGCAACCCGACTCTCTGCCCAGACAGATACTTCATCTCACTGAAGAAGATTATCGCGAGGTGGCCGAAGAACTTGGGGTGGAAGTCGCCGCCATAAAGGCAGTAGTGGAAATAGAAGCAGGGCGGCATCACAAAGGATTTCACTCCTGGGGACAACCGTTGATCAATTTTGACCTGAGCATGTTTCGCCAATATGCCAAAAGAAACGGTATAAATCTCTCGCGTTATTCCGCCACACACCGTGAAATATTCTCCCGCCCCAACACATCAAAATATGGTTCCCGTCAGGCCGCACAGCAAGCCAGACTCAAAAAAGCCATGGACATAGACTACCGCACAGCCGTGCAAGGGACTTTCTGGGGCATGTTCCAGATAGGAGGATTCAACTGGAAACTCTGCGGCTGTAAATCCATTGAGGATTTCGTGCATAAAATGAGTCTTTCAGAACGTGAACAGCTTGAACTATTCGCCCGCTTCATAAAAAATACCGGTATGGATAAATATCTGCGCCGGAAAAACTGGAGCGCGTTTGCCTTACGTTACAACGGCAAGTCATACGCGTCACGCGGTTATCACACGCGGCTTGCTTCCGCATACCGCAAACATAATTCTAAAAAATAAAGTCCCGGGGCTAATTCCCGCCATATAATTAACCGGCAGGCACTCAATAAAAAAGACACAACAGCCGCAACCGCTGTCGCCGTCCACGGCCCTACGCAGAATGACAACACACACACACAGACCACGGCAGAAACACATAACACTCCTATCCTTGCGGGCGCGCCCGCAAAAATCAGCCCGTAACGCGAATGCACTACACGCCACACGATGATTCCATAGATAAAATACCACAATGTAAACGATATGCCGATTCCCGGCACACCCCAAGCCATAAAGCATACTACGTTGAGCAACAGACATATCGCACCGCTTGACAATTCTGTAAACAAAAACAGACGGCCGTCCCCACGAGCCACTATTACATATCCCATGCACCACGAGACTCCTCGGAACAACAAGCCGGGAGCAGCAAGTATAACAATCGGTACAACCGGATCAAACTCGCTGCTGTACAGAAGCCTGACAATCCATGGCGCAGCGGCAGCCATTATCACGGCCAGAGATGTTATAAGCATAAGAGTAACAACACACTGGTGACGCACCATGACACACATACGTCTTAAACCGGAATTTCCCACAGAAGCTATCCGTGGAAAATACTCCATGCCCATTGCCGTAAACACTATGCCGGCATATCGCACCGAAAGCACAAACCCCGATTGGTAGTAGCCCATCAGTTCTTCGCCGCCCGCATAGTTCATATACGACATTACAAGATAGCTCACTATTCCTGTTACCACCCCCGACACCGTAAGATACGCGCCAAGTCTGAGCATGCCCGAACCGACTTCGCGCATCTGCGCCGCCGACGGTTTTACCACATCATGTGGAGGACGATACCGCATAAGCAGATAAAAAACTGCGGTAACTGCCGCATATATAATTATCACAGGCACTACACTGTCAATACGATACACATATATCACAGGCACCGATAGCGCG
The DNA here is from genome assembly GCA_910578805.1 of uncultured Muribaculaceae bacterium. Classification (GTDB taxonomy): domain Bacteria; phylum Bacteroidota; class Bacteroidia; order Bacteroidales; family Muribaculaceae; genus Paramuribaculum. The sequence continues at coordinate 11,857 of CAJTRS010000015.1, forward strand.
AGAGACACAACAGTGGCCCAAACGGAAGCACGCGCGAGTGTGCCCAACCGGTTCACACCCTGTAACACTACCGACTCACGCATGGTAAGCACATTGCACATCACCACCACTGACAGCACAACGAAAGTCCAGCTACGACCGGCATCACCGAAAGTGATAACACTAAGAAGCGGTGACAATACTATAGTCAGCAACAATCCAACAATGGCAAGATAAAGACCATAACGCCTCACCACATATATAACCGAATCGCGCATACCGGCCGGACTGGAAGCCACTTCTTTGACACCGCTTGAGCGAACCCCCATCTGGGCAAGAGTGGTCAGCATGTCCACGGCCGAATTGTAAAGCCCGAAAAGTCCCACTCCTACAGTGCCGATCCACAGAGCTATCAGCTTTGTACGTATCACCGAGCAGACTATGGTCATAACCTCCACACTCGCAAACACAGCCGTGGCGCCCAGTATTTTCCGGGTCAGGTACTGCCGGTGCGATGAGACTTTATCTGACATAATAGGGTCAACGATGAATTATTTTACCCATTTCATGGGACTGAGCGGAGCACGTCCCTTGCGTATCTCGAAATGCAATACCGGGCGCTTCCTGTAATCCGCATGCGGAGCCACGGTACCTATCACCTGGTTGGTTTTCACTTTGTCACCTGTTTTCACCACAGGTGATGCTATATACTGATACACCGAGCGGTAATCTCCATGACGTATAAGGATAATAGCTGCATTGTCATTCTGCCACATCACGGCCGACACTTCCCCGTCATACACGCATCTTGCTTTCGTACCGGCAGGTACGAGTATATCTACTCCGGTATTTGTTGTCTCAATGTTGGCTATCTCGGGGTGGCGCACAGCCCCGAAAGGCCTTACCACGGTATATCGGCCGCTTACAGGCAGCAGCAGATTACCTCTGTTTCGCTCAAACCCTCCGGTCAGCGCTCTGTCGGCCGCAGCAATGCCGCTCATCTGGGCTGCATTGGCCTTCGAGCCTGACGCCCCTTTTGATTTTCCCTTGGCTTTTTTATTTTTCGCTTTGACTGCTGCCTCCTGCCTGCGGCGCTGCTCAGCTTCGCGCTCGAGCTTCTGAAGCTCCCTGTCAAGCTGCTGCATCTGGCGTTTCTGGGCTGCGATAGCATTTTTTATCTTAGAGCGTTCACGGTTAAGTTCCTTGACCACGCGGTCGGTATTCTGCCGTTTCTGCTCCAGTTCACTCTGACGTGCATTCAGAGCCACAAGCGAACCTCGCTTGGCCGCGTTAAGGCTATCAAGATGCCTGCGCTGGAGGTTTATACGCTCCGATGTCTCATTTATAGCACGAGCCTTACGCCTGCGCCAAGCCGCAAACTCCCTCACATACCTCATGCGGGCGTAAGCCTTGCTGAACGAACGCGACGAAAACACGAAACCCATGGCGTCCATCACTGGCTGCGATCCCTGCAATGACCTTAGGGACTTTATATATGCCTCTTTCATGACGGCAAGATCATCGCTCAGAATCTGCAATGAATCAGATGCCGACCGTATATCGGAATCGATGGAATCGATATGGGCCTTTACCGAACTTATCTCACGGTTCTTATCCGTGATTTCAGCCTTAAGCACACTAAGTTCATTGAGATTTCGCTGAGTCTCACGGGTGTTGGCATCAAGTTTGTGTGTATTTTCACTGATCTTCTTTTTAGCTGTCTGCTGTTCTTTCTTCACCTTGTTGACCGTGCGTGGACGGGCGGCGTGAATCTGGGAGATTCCCGCTACCGACAACAGGATTATCAACAGCATCTTGCGCATAGCCTATCAGGGTATATCCGGAATTATTCGTGAGTACCGGATTTATTGATCAGTTTTTAACATTCTGGAGAAATCAGATGGGTTTATACGGGTATATTTCGGGGTTACCGACAGCATGCGCAACTCTACCTCTTCATTCCAGCGTGCCTTTTTGAAATCCCATTCCATAAAGGCTTCTACGCGCATTTTAGGCAGATTGGCACTGATGGCGAATCGAGGTGAAAACGGACCGTACCCGGTTGTAACGGCCGGAGCGTATTCACACATCACCGGAGGATATCGATCTGTGACACATATCACCAATCCGAGCAGTGTGTCCCACGGCGAAAAGGAGAATCCGTAATCGACTATGCCGGTTTTGGCCGACATAAGCCACATTTCATCGCCGATTTTATCAAACTCCATGTCATGGGCTACATCAGGTACATTCTCACACCCTACTATAAAAGCGCGCCCCAACAACATATCCTGAAGATTTGACACATTGGCCGGAAAGCCGCCGAGCAAGCTCTCAGTACGGTCGGTAAAATATCGCTTTTTCATCTTGTCAACCACCAATACCGAATCATTGGTCACATAAAGCGCTCCGACCTCCATGCCGAAAAATTTAAGCGATATCATCACACTCTTGCCTCTATCCATTATTGCCGTACCGCTTATGGATACTGCTTTGGGCGAACGCAGTGTCACTTTCACCGGTATCCTCAACCGCTCCCATGCCGCATACTGTCCGGCTACCGTGGCATAGCATTCCTGAAGAGTGACGGGAAAAACAGCCTGCGCCACAGAATCACCCTTACGAGAGAGACCACCGTCGGCGGAAGACACATTGCGTGACGAACGACAGCCGCCAAGCACAGCCGCCAGCAACATGACCACGGCAAGATTACGTAATATCGAAACGGTACGTGATATCATCATTTGTAAAAGAATGTCTTATGGGTGACCTTGCGCCGGAGCAATTCATTTTCGGGGTTCATATCAAGTGCCTTTTCCCAGAACTCCACAGCCTCATCGGGATAACCGGCCATGAAATATATGTCGCCGGCATGGTCAAACAACTCCCACGACGGTTCGCCGTCAATTTCTATCAGATCGTCTATTATCTCCTTGGCCTCGGCATAATTCTTTTTCTTGAAAAGCACCCAGGCATAGGTGTCAAGAGCATTCATGTCGTTGGGCGAAAGTCTCAGCGATCTGGCCGACATGTCAAGTGCCTTTTCAAGATCGCCCCCCTTGCATGCCAGTGTATAGGCATAATTGTTCAGCGCAAGATGATTATCGGGATTGAATAAAAGGGCTTTGTCGAAAGCTTCTGATGCCTGCGCCAATGAATCACGAGCGCTATATATGTCGGCTCTCGCAAGCCATATATCCGACAGCATGTCGTGTGATGCGGTGTCGGTAGCGGCTTCAAGCCGATCCAGCATAGAGAATGCGCGCGTGTAATCTTTGGCCTGCGTAAGTGAACCCACGGCTGTAAGCAGAAAGGCCGGTTTGTCAGGCATGGCGTCAAAAGCCTCTACTGCCACATCGGCAGCACGGCTGTAATCGCCTGATATGTAATACAGGCTCGCCAGAAGTGAGCGATAATCTGGATTCTGAGGATCAAGGTCAATGGCAAATCCGGCACTCTCTATGGCCTTGTCAAACTGACCTTTTGCGCCATAAAACCGTGCACTGATATCGCGCAGAACAAGATTGTGGGGATATGCATCGGTCATGTAACCGAGTACAGTGTCGGCGTAGCCGGCACATGAGTCAGACGACATGGATTTGTCAAGAAAATCGCCTACCAGACCCATCTTTGATTCCTCATCGAGGTCAAGCTGCCTTATGGCATCAAGCGTAGAGTGTATGTATGAAGCCGTATCACCTGTGGCCATATACAGTGTGTTACGGAGCATATAGGCATAGCTGAACGAAGGATCATTATCTATGGCTTTCTGAAAATATATGGCCGCGGTGTCGGTATTGTTATAATTTGCATATATAGCCCCGACAATCGACAGTGTTAGAGGCGATTCGGGCGACAGAGCCAACAACCGACGTGTCTCATTGATCACCGCTGCCGAATCGCCCATCAGGCTGTAAAGTTCAGCCTTGCGCCGGAATGTATTGATATCGAATCCATATCTGTCCTCATAATCCCGACACAACCGGAGGGCTTTCTTGATATTCTCATCACTGCGCGTGGCGGCAAGCACCTGTATGTAATTCTGCATAAGGTCAGGATTGTCAGGCCGCCGTTCATACATTGATTCCACCAAGGCAAGCATCTCGTCAGTCTTTCCGAGATTATAGAGCATGCGTGCGTATGGCATGCCCATATAGGAGTCATCGGCGTTTTCGGAAAAATATCTGTCGGACATCCGCATGGCTTTTTCCACCGCAGCTGAATCGCCCCTGCTCTCCACCATTGACTTTATTGCAGTGAGCGAACCGAGAAACTTGTCCTGCGGATTGATCTCGCCGGCATACTGCGCAAGATCAAAGAATGCGTCGTCTCGATCCGACATATAGTAGTACATACTTTCGTTGAATATGTAATCGGCCTTTCGGGCATCTCGTGCGGCTTCGGCATCAACTTTACCTTTAGCCGATGATATCATGCCGACCAATCCGACCAGGAGTACTCCTATAAATATACCGTGGGACTTATGTTTCACTTTCTGATGATTTTTTGACCTCTTGCGAGCGTCATCATTTCACACCTGTGTGACCGAAACCGCCTTCTCCCCGCTCAGTAGATTCAAGGCTGTCAACAGACAGCCACTCTGCCTGCGAATGACGCGTGATCACCATCTGGCATATACGCTCTCCGTCATTTACAACAAAGGGCTCCGAAGAAAGGTTGATAAGAATCACACCTATTTCACCCCGATAGTCGGCATCGATAGTGCCGGGAGTGTTGACAAGCGATATGCCATGCTTCAGAGCCAACCCGCTCCGCGGACGTATCTGACACTCGTAGCCTTCAGGCAACTCAATGCGTAAACCCGTGGGTATCAGTGCCCGCTGCAGAGGTTGAAGTGTGACGGGCGCGTCAATATTGGCCCTTATGTCCATTCCGGCCGACAGAGGTGTGGAATATCCGGGAAGCCCGTGACGAGAATTGTTGATTATCTTTACTTTTACTATATCCATATCAGAAATTTATTCCCAGACGCAGACAAGCCATGCTCAACCCGTTGATATCCATATACTCCGAACCTTTGTGAAACGGCTGCATGCCGTTATATATGTAGCTCAATGTTATATAGGAATTAAATGTCTTACTGCGGGCAAGATTGATGCCTACACCGGGCGAAAGGTACATACCGGTCTGCTGCGAGCCGTTGCTGACATTATTGAACACCACACCGCCTCGCAAATCCATGAACAGAAGAGACGGCGACCGGCGGAAATTGGTGCGCAACAACACGTAAACAGGGAAACTGCGCACACTGTTGCTCACCATCATATTGACGGAAGCACCCACGCCAAGCGCCTGGATCAACTCATTGCGGTAACCGAAATAGGCATCGAGATTCACTGTGGACATATCGTTACTGGTAAGGTCTATGGCTCCGCCCACCTCTACACCCCATACAAAGTGATTCCATGCCGTGGATTGGGGATACACCATTTTGTTATCGGTCTGGGCACAGATACCTATGGCTGTGAGTATGGCGATAAACAATAATGCCGTTTTTTTCATTCTGGAAGTCGGGAAAGTGATGAATTTGAAGTATTAGTGCAAATGTAACTATTTTTTTCCAAAAACAGGCATTCGGTCAATTCTTTGTGTCCTTTACAAGTTCCACACACGCCCAACCGTCGCGCTCGGAGAAGCCTACCACGTGATGACCGTGGCGCAAGGCCACCTCTTCTATCACAGGAATGTCACCGGTGTAGAATCCGCTGAGCAACATAGTGCCTCCAGGCTGCATGGCGTCGGAATATGCCGGGAAATCAGCGGTAATGACATTACGGTTGATATTGGCCAAAAATATATCGGCCTTGTAAGGCACCGAAGCCAGCGATGAGGCGTCGCCATGGATAAACACGATGGGCAGGCGTCCGTTGAGCTCACGGTTCTCAAGCGCGTTCTCATAGGCAGCCTCATCGATTTCTATGCCAGTCACGGGCGATGCGCCGCGCATGGCCGCGAGAAGCGACAGTATGCCGGTGCCGGTACCCATGTCTATGACACTGCGTCCGGTCATATCCATATCGAGTATTCTGGTGATTATGGAACATGTGGTGGCATGGTGTCCCGTGCCGAAAGCCATCTTGGGATCGATAACAATGTCATATTCACACTGAGGCACATCGGTATGAAACGAACTGTGCACCACACAGCGGTCACCCACCACTATAGGCTTGAAATAATTTCGTTCCCATTCATGGTTCCAGTCCCTGCCTTCTATTAAAGTGGCGTTGCATGACACTTTTACCTCAAACGGCAACGTCTCTGTCACATCGGAGAGCAACTGAGGGTTGTAATCAGCCTGCCTTATATAGGCAGTGAGTCCGGAGGCATCGGCCACAAAACTCTCAAACCCTACATCGGCGAGCAACGCCGCAAGCACATCTGTAATATCTTCGGAGCATGGATCACAGTCCACCCTCACTTCCATATAATCATTCATAACCGTACGATAGTGATCTATTCCGGCTACGAAGTTAGCCATTTTACTCTTTTTCGCGATGCCGGTGCTGCAGTATTTTTGATATTTTTTTCCACACCCGATATCCCATCACGGTATAATCCACATAATCAATCCCTTGAACTATACGGCCAAAAACATTACGCTTAGCGGTCTGATCATTGACAATGCTGCCACCCACGGCCGACAACGAGTCCATGGCGTGCGTCTTGGCAACCTCGCAACGGGCCAGTGTCATGGCGCGATGATATCGGAGTTCATCAATGGTGTATCCCTTAAACGGCTTTTTATCAATCTGAGCATCTTGCTGTTCCATAATGAATTACACTTTTTATCAGGTTAATATCACGAATCAAAAAAGCAACGGGTCACAAACCGTGTGACCGGATTGATCACCAGACTCTTCCGAAACACAACCACCACTATGGCCAGCAGCATGTAAAAACCGCCCATGGCCATATATCCCCATACCGGACCTATAAGATAACACAGATATGTAATCGCGGCAACCGACATTAAATAGATGCAGACTGTACCGAGAAAAGCCACAATCATTAATATCAGTATCATTGATACGGTGACCGACAGCTTTTCGGCCATCGTGAGTTTGGCATAGCGGTATTTGAGCGACAGGAAATCCTTGCCTTGCGTCCACATCTGCCGGAATCCGTTTTCCGTTCCTTCGTTCATAAGCAATCAATAGTTGGCGTAAACATAATGCAATTCATATAATCTGGCCGTCCGGACGCGACACGGACGCACATTCGCGGCTTATCAGCACCGGTGCGTCCGTAATCGCCTACGGCTGACCGTATGTCAGTCACCGAATTCGGACGTCAGTTGCTCAACGATTTCATCAATCTGATCGTCGGTGCAACCGGCACATTTCCGGCGGATACATTTCTTGATCTTACGGCGCACATCGGTGCCCTTGGCCGGTGCAAACAGAACCCCCATGGCTCCGCCGACCAACGCCCCGCCGAGAAACGCGTATAACAAAGATGTCTTACCCATAATAGTCTGAAGTTTTTTTGTGTGTTTTACAATATATCGCAATTCCCTGCGGATTATCAAGCGTTATCGCTCATCTCCTCAGCCAGTTCATTAGCAAGCTGCTCCACTTTCTTTTTCTTAAGGACTATACCCTTTGATTTAAGAAACTTAGCCACTTCTTTACGTGTGTTTTCCCCCTTGTCGGGAGCGAAGAGCATACCTACAGCCGCACCCACAAGTACGCCACCGGCCATTGCCAATACTACATTAAAAGGTTTCATAACTTATATTTTATTTAAGTGATTACACCTACTTAAACGGATACCCTGAGGAAAAAGATTTTTGAAAATACCTAATAAAACATCAAAAAACCATAAAACACAAGGAGCACCATTGTATGGTGCTCCTTGATTAATGTCGGGGTGAAAGGATTCGAACCTTCGACCCCCTGCTCCCAAAGCAGGTGCGCTAACCGGACTGCGCTACGCCCCGAATAAGACTGATGCCTCAATATGCTTTCAGCCGCAAAAAAAAGCGATCTGCCGTTTTGCACTGCAAAGTTAAGCAGATTTATTCAAATTATAAAATATTTCGTAAACTTTGCGATGCATAACTTCTCCGAAAATAAAACGACACCCCGCAATGCCTGATTCAATGACTTTGCGGGGTGCGTTGTAAAATTATAGTACCGACGGTACTTTATTCCTCGGCAGCCTCGGCTTCGGCCTCGAGTGAAGCAGGCGACTGAACGTTGGGAAGCTCAAGACCATAGTGTTTTTTGCGGTCAACGGCCTTAAGCACAAAGCCGAGTATGAGCGCAGCCACTCCAAGACAAGCCAACATTACAAGCGGCCAGGTATAGTCGTAGCTCTCCGAAGCCTCTGCGGGCGAGATAGTGCCTGCGGCGAGAGCCTGCGTGATGTCGGAATTAGTGCTGTCGAGCACCTTGCCGATAAGCAAAGGAAACAGCCACAGACCGATATTCTGAATCCAGAAAATCAGAGCGTAGGCCGATCCGATAATCTTGGCATCGACGAGTTTGGGAACACTCGGCCATAGCGATGCGGGCACCAACGAGAACGATGCGCCGAGTACTAAAATGGTCAGATAGGCAACTATCACTCCACCCACGGCGCTACCCTTGCACATGGGCAATATGAATGCAAATGTAAGGTGACAGATTATAAGCAATATGGCGCCAAGAACAAGCATAGAGGCCGCCTTGCCCTTATAGTCCACATATTTGCCGAGAATAGGAGTGATGCCTACCGCCAGCAACGGGAACACGGCAAAGATGGCGCCGGCCGACTGACGCATGTAGCCCATAAAGCAATAAACTATCAATGCCGCTATGGCTATGAACAGCGACGAATAACGCACTGTGGTGTTTTTAGAGAAGTTGCTCGCAAACGCGGCTGCGGCCACCACTATCATTATCACATACTGAATCACAGTCACCGCATCGCCGGCCCAGAACGAGCCCTCTTCGGGTGCAGTGAGCGTGAGATTGCACTGAAGCATGTTGACGGCATATTTCTGAAACGGGAATATAGCCGAATAATACAGCACACACAGCAGAGCCACAATCCAGAATCCGCTGCTGGTAAGTATCTTTCCGAGGTCTTTGATGCGGAACGGATCGTCCTTCTCCTCCTCGGCGTGTGTCTGACGGTCAAGCTTGCGGTCCATGAAGAAATAGACTACAAACATGATAAGGGCTATCATAAGGAGAACCACACCGAATGCCACCGAGCGCGACACCTGCACATCGCCACCCATTTCGGCAAACATAGGCGAGAATATCATACAAGTGGCCACTCCGAGGCGAGCCAAAGCCATCTCCGAGCCCATGGCCAAGGCCATCTCCTTACCTTTAAACCACTTGACAATACCGCGGCTCACAGTGATGCCGGCCATCTCGACTCCGCAGCCGAATATCATGAAACCCACAGCCGACAGTTTGGCCGATGCAGGCATACCCTCATAGAACGGCGATATGCCAAGCTCGTCAAACACAGGAATATAGTTGAGGTGTTCGTTAAACCACACTTCAAGCGAGCTGCCGGTAAACATGTCGGTCAGCGCATACCAGTTGATCACAGCGCCCACAAGCATAACCGCCCCCGAGAGCAGAGCCGTGAACCGCACACCCATCTTGTCCAAGATGATTCCCGCAAATATCAGGAAGAATATGAATACGTTGAGAAACGTTTCCGATCCCTGCATGGTGCCGAAAGCGGTGGAGTCCCACCCTTTGGTCGATTGCAGCAGATCCTTGATTGGCGAAAGAACGTCCATGAAAATGTAGGAGCAGAACATGGCAAACGCCAGCAACCCCAGTGCCGTCCATCTGGCCCAGGATTTTTCGTTGAGCGGCCTACTGATTTGATTAGTCATAGAAATTTATGAATTAAAATGTGATATTTATTTATTTGACGGCAAAATTACACATTTTTTAGTTCACACACCGATATTATTCCTAAATTCGTGTGTTACTAAATAAAATTTACTCCGTTTCAACCCCATATACATAACCGTCACATGAATACCCGTAAACCATATACGTTTGACCGCGTGGTGAGAATGGTCATCGTGATCATAATGATAGTGTGTGCGGTGTGGCTTATCAACACCCTTAAAGGAGTGCTGCTCCCCTTTGCTGTGGCCTGCCTCATAGCATACATGTTTGAGCCATTCGTACAGTACAACCGTAAGCTGCTCAACCTAAAAGGCCGCATAATAGCCGTGTTTGTCACTCTGTTCGAGGCCATATTCATGCTGTCGGTCCTATGTTATTTCATATGTCCGGCCATAGCCGATGAAATCCATCAGATGGGACTGATAATGCAGAAATATGCCGGCAACAAGACCGATATAGAGTTTCTGCCGGAAGGCATCGATGACTTTATCCGACGCATAATCGACTTTGACTCTCTATCGAAAACCTTAGCAGGCGGACAAGGGGTCACGGCCCTTGAAAACGCCATCAAAGCCTCCTGGGACATAATCGTTGACGGCGTGGAACTCATAATGGGTATCTTCAACTGGTTCTTAGTGCTGCTCTATGTGGTGTTCATAATGATTGACTACAACAATCTCAATCAAGGATTCCGCCGGCTGGTTCCGCCACGGTACCGCAATGTCACCAATAAGATAGGCCGCGACATAAAGACGAGCATGAACCATTATTTCCGCGGACAGGCATTGGTGGCGAGTATCGTGGGCATATTGTTTGCCATAGGTTTCTCCATAATAAGCCTGCCCATGGCCATTGCATTCGGCCTCTTCATCGGACTGCTCAACATGATACCCTATCTGCAGCTGGTGTCACTGATCCCGGCAACAGGACTGTGTCTTGTCTATGCCGTGGGAGAGGGTGCCGACTTCTGGCTGATATTCTGGCAGACCATTGCGGTATATTGCATCGTACAGGCTATTCAGGACCTGTTTCTCACGCCCAAGATCATGGGTAAAGCCATGGGACTCAATCCGGCCATCATACTCCTATCGCTTTCGATATGGGGCACTCTTTTAGGAATGATAGGCCTTATTATAGCCCTGCCGCTGACCACACTGCTGCTGTCGTATTACAACCATTACATTATTGGTGACAAAAACGACCGCACCCCGCGGTGGCGCCTGCAGCAGGAAGAGGCCGTGGACCGTGCGTCAAAATTTCCTATGGACTGAAGGGATACTCGCCCGTCAATGGATATTGCGCCTGTTGAGTTGCGCCTGATAGCGGCGCGCGTTGGCCATATGCGTGGCATAATCCACTGCAAAATTGTGATAACCGGAAAAATCTTCCTTGGCACACATGTACAGATAATCATGCGACGGGGCTGAAAGCACAGCCTCTATCCCCTGCTTCGATGCTATCCTTATAGGACCGGGAGGAAGACCGCGGCGCTTATAGGTATTATAAGCCGATTCTTTGGCCAGATGCTCCCCTTTGATACGGCGCAACGAAAAATCGCCTACGGCAAACTTCACCGTAGGATCAGCCTGTAGCAGCATGCCCTTTTTAAGTCTATTGAGATATAACCGCGCTATCTTCGGGCGTTCGTCGCCCTTTGCCGATTCCTCCTCCACTATCGATGCAAGGGTCGCCGCCTGTGTAGGCGACAGACCGAGACCGGCCGCCCTGTTGACACGCTCCGACGTCCAGTAACGGTTACGGTAATCAAGCAGACGCCTCACCAATTCATCTGCCGATGACGACCAATACACCTCATACGTGTCCGGAACGAATGCCGCCGGAAATTCCGGCTCTGAAAACCCTGCTCCGGGCAATATTCCGCGGCAGGCCTCCAGAAAATCTACGGCACTGCACTCCACCGACACTGCAAGTTTGGCAGCAAGCTGATCCATTGTACGGGCATCGGTCCACGACACCCTCACCGGAGTCTGCATGCCTTTGCTCAGATGGCGGGCTATCTTCACGGCCCATTCACCCGACTGAACACGGTAAGCTCCGTGGGCTGTAGCCGGCTCGCCACCTTGCAGACGCCAAAGGGCATACACCCTGTCACCCACACCGCGGCCGAGGCTCTCGCGCAATGCTCCGCGCACATCGGCCGACGAAGCGTCACGAGGCACGTAAACCCACACCGGATCACCCGAATATGGCTTCAGGGTATATATGGCCGCACCTATCACGATCACTGACAAGACCGACAGAGTCAGTATGAAATGCAACCTATACCGACGCAACCAACTCTCACCATTATTTGGGGCCGGTTTCTTACGTCTCTTATTATTTCGATTGGAAGGAGAAGATTTGCTGTTCATAGTGTCGCAAATTTACACACAAAATCGGAAACGCCCAACTATATCCCATCGCGGGTCATATATATCACAGCACACCTCACTGATATCCAGCCTCCTAAAATCCAAAGTCAAAAAATCAGCACAAAAAAGTTGGTCAATTAAAAATAAACCATTAATTTTGCATCGTGAAAATCGGAACTGAGTGCAGTTCCGCACCAAAGTCAGGAGAGGTGGGTGAGTGGCTGAAACCACCGGTTTGCTAAACCGACGATGGGAGCAATCCTGTCCACGAGTTCGAATCTCGTCCTCTCCGCCGAAAGCTACAAGTCAAAACTTGTAGCTTTTTTGCATTAAAGATGCTAATAAAGGGGCGCATAGTCGCACCCATGCCCAGCCTCGTCTATATCGGTTTAGTCGGGCATATATAAAGCCCAAGCCAAACGTATCTGGGATTGAGCCGAATTGTGGCATAAACAGGGCTCTAAGAAAAGATAAACAAGTGCGTATAGCCGGGTTGTAACCGATTTTTAGTAATTTTGCACATAGAGAAAGTGCCCGACGATTTCTTCATACCAGACAACGAGGTCAAGTTCCACGATGGGCCTGACTACATCTGCGCATTGGAATAATATTAGAACCTGTTGGAACTTTTTTGAATCAATTTCAAATTATTGGAAAAATGTCCATACATTTTAGTCTCTATCTAAAGTTTGCTCTGTTGATACTCGGTCTCTCTTTTATGACATCTTGTGGCAGAGAGCAAGATAAGGCGTTGGAAATTGCCGCTAAAATTGTAGATGAGCGTCCTGATAGTGCCTATATACTTCTTAAAAAAGTCGATTTCAACAGTCTGACCGATGATGAAAATAAAGCGCATTATGCATTGGCTCTTGCCAAAGCTAATATGTATATCGGGCGTTCGCTTGTAACTGATACGATTATCCCGGCTGCTATCAATTATTATAAGGAAAAGAACGACACTACAGCATATATTGAAGCTGTCGTAGCCCAGGCTTATCACTTGAGATCGGTAGAACTGAAAGAAGAGGCTTTCTATCTTATTGATTCTGTAGCTTCCATTATGCCTAAAAACATTCAAAAGAACCTCAATCAAGAACTTCTTGAATTTTCATTTTCGGATAAAGATTATTTCAGGTCTTTAGGTATAATCGAGCAGCAGATTCGATTGACCGACGACCAAAAAGAACGTTTTAACTTTGAAATCAAAAAGATAACACCGCTCGTCACCCTTGGTAGAAGTTCTGATGCCGTTGCGTTATGCGATTCTTTATTTGCTTTGCCGGAGGCTCCAGAAACAGGCTCGGCAGAATGGCTTTATTTGCGTGTAAACTATGCCGCAGCTCTTGGCGAGAAGCGGGAAACCTCGACAAAGGCAGTAGAGATTCTAAAAGATGCCATAGAGCGAATGAATGGAGCTCCGGCTGAAAAACTTGCCGAGTTCTATGTGCCGATGATAAATCTCCAGCTTAACGCGGGCAATATAAAAGAGGCTGACAAATATGTGAATATAATTGATAATCTTAATATTGATTTATTCAATCGAGACCCGGTTGCAGCATCATATCTTGAATTTCTAAAGATAGTGCTTGATTACGAGCATAATGGAGCACTCTCTTTAAGCCGCTTATCTAACACTGCCCATTCGCTCCGACGTATAAGCAATGACCTTGCAACAAAACGACAGGAGCGTGATGACGCGCTTGAAACCACATATGACCTCAGCCGCCGTTACTATGAACTTACCATCGAGCGACAGAGAATGTGGCTGTTAATCGTAACCCTTATGTTCGTAGCCCTTATGCTCATAGGAGTAATTTATCTGATTTCACATCGCAGAAAACAACGGCTTATAGATGCAGAAGAACGGATAGAGGCTTTGGAACAGCTTTCAAAAGCTGCGGCAGTTTCATCAACTGATGACAAACAGGCACTACTGAAAAAGACTCTCTTGCAGCAGATAGGTATAATCAGGACATTCGCCGAATCACCTACAACTCAAAATCAGGAAGCTTTGAGGAAAATAAGTAATGTCGGTAACTCCGATTCCATATCTGATACATTGGTTAACTGGCAAGAGCTATATCCGGTGATAAACGAATTATACGATTCCTTCCATACAAAACTACTCAATGACTATCCGGGGATATTCTCCGAAAGGGAGATTCATATCTTATGCTTGTTACGTGCCGATTTCTCGACAAAGGAAATAGGAGTGCTGATACAACAGACTTCAAACTCGGTTTATGTAAGCAAAACCTCTATAAGGAAAAAGCTGAATCTACCGCCGAAGGAAGATTTCATAACCTTTCTGACGGCTTCGAATCGACCTTAAGACCCGATTAGGTCGATTTAAGATCCACACAGGATATTACCACTGAATATCAATGCATTATACAATGGGATTAAGAATATTTTGTTGATATTTAAGTAGGCTTGGACGCTGTTTTCACTCTAACTTTGCAATGTGAAATTCAAAATCCAAGCGATATGAAAAAATCAATTTTAATTCTTGTGACAGCCATTGTTTGGCTGTCATCATATGCACAAAAAGAGCATCAGCTTCATGAAGTAACAGTTATTGCTTCCCGAACCACAAACAATGCTGAGGGATATACAACCAACCTCAAAGGCTCTGATATTGCCAAAGGCAAACCGGCTATCGATGTACTGGGATTTCTTCCAAACATATCCCGAGAAAACGGCAACTTCAAAATCAACGGCCTCGCCGCAAGCGAGATTTACGTTGACGGCGTGAAGCTCTCCGACCTATCGGAGTTGAACAATATTCCGGGTGAGATGATTGACAAGGTTCAGGTCAAATATCTTGCCGGAGCAGACCATAACGCCTCGCTCAGCGGAGGTACAATAATGATCACGCTCCGCCGTCCTCCCGAAGGTGGTTATTACGGCAGTATCTCGGCGAATGCCGACTGGTACAAAAGCTGTGGCTTCGGAAACGAAGGAATAGGCAGCATGATTAATTACCGATATAAGGGGTTAAGCGTGTATGACAACCTTTATTCCGGAGTAACCAAGATTGAGGATAGTTCAGAACAGACAATGACCGGTCAAGACCTTTATACGTTTCTTTCAGAGATATCTAAATCTCACGGATTCGATTTCAGAAACCGCCTGAGCCTAACGCAGCAGTTCAACTCAGGTGCTCAACTCGGAGGCAGCTATCTGGTATCTATGTATCGTCCACGTCCGTCATCTGTATCTGACAATGATGGTCTGATTTCAGAAGTCAGCCGTCGCGAAAACGTTATACTACAGGAAGGGACACTTCGATTCTTACAACCGCTTTCCTCTCGTGGTTCTCAGATGGAGTTTACAGCCGATTACCTGAACCGCCACAGCCGAAACAACAGCAGCTATTTCATGAATTCGGAAAAGACTGCTTCCATAGATGAAACCGACAACATCAATCTCTGGAAGTTCAAGGCCGATTTCGTCTATCCACACAGCCGCTCACTCATGTGGAAATTCGGGGCATCGGCACAATTCATATCCTCGAAATACACGCCGACTGAGATTGTTGAAAGCGACCGTTTTGAGACAAGCGACATTCCAACCAAGACTTCCGGATTCACTCCCATAATCTATGCTTCGGCACAAGGAAGAGTTTGGAAAATCAAATACAGTGCCGGTGTAAATTGGCAACTCAATCGCATTTCCTACAAAGACTGTGCCGTCGGCAACAAAAGCACAAATACCCAATGGTCGATAAACCCGACCCTACAGGTAATGATGCCTTTCGGCTCGAAAATGAACCATGCTCTTATGCTCAGCTATAAACGTACTCTCAGTGATATACCATACACAGCCATATCTTCTGTCATCAACTGGAGCGACACTTACAATTATACCGTGGGCAATCCTGATTTGAAAGCACAATCAGCCGACATAGTAATGGCTGGATTATCTCTGCTCCGAAACAAGATAAATCTGACGGCTCTTTACGCACATTCACACGACCGAATCTATTGGCAGACATTCCGTAGCGAGGAAACGCCCGATGTGTTCTACACAAAGCCTATGAATATCAATGGACAGGGCGTTTGGGGATTCGGTGCGGAATGGATAGAATCACCTGCGAAATGGTGGCGTTTCAAACTTTCCGGGAGAATTGAAATCACTCCCGAGAACACAACGCTTGACGGGATACATTATAACAAGACCCGTTTCAAGGAGTATTTCTATTTCAACAACAACTTCCGATTCGATCACGGTTGGGGCGGTATGCTAAACGCTAATCTTGAACCGACATACCGCACTCTCGACCGAACCTATCATGCAGTTTATAATGTAAATGGACAAGTCTATAAAACATTTCTCGGCGGCAATCTCCAAGTTGCATTGGACTTTACGCCATTAGGCAACCGCCGCAAACTCGACAGACATACCGGTCTAAACAAAGTATCGTATAAATATAGCACACCGGTTCAATATGTCGGATTCTCGCTGACATGGAACTTCTCGGGAGGTAAGAATGTGGACGTAAACGTAGTGGACGGCATTCAGGTTTATCACGAGACCAAAGACAAATGAATTTCAACGCCACGCATCTCCTTAACACTATTTAACTAACGGGGGGGGTGAATTGGACTATTCGTCCTATATTTGCAAAAATTCCATATGTCAATCTCCCTAAAAAATTGAAAACGCATGCTTTTTTGCCCCCTTATACAGCCATTTACGCAAATTATCAACATTATTAAAGACTCACATTGTAATAAACGTGTATCTTTGCATTAATAAATAAATCATGTTATGCGAAACCGAATCATCACATCGGTATTATGCGCCTCAGCAGCAATGGCTTTGACGGCACAGACCGAAAAACCCGACAGCATCAGGACACAAAACCTTGACGAGATTGTGGTGGAGGCACGAAATCAGCACACAGGCACAAAATCAACGACCTACACACCGACTGGCAAACAGAAAAATGCGGCACAAAACGCCGTTGACCTCCTTAAGATAATGGCAATACCCCAAATCAGAATAGATCCCATCGACGATAAGGTTACGGATAATTTCGGTGCCGATGTTGCCATATACATCAATTACCTTCAGGCATCGAAAGAGGAGATAGACGGTCTGCGCACAGCCGATGTAAAAAAAGTAGAATACCTTGAATTTCCTACCGATCCTCGGTTTCGCGGACAACAACGGGTAGTCAACATCATTGTCCATGAATATGCCTATGGCGGCTATACCAAACTGACTGTCAACGAAAATTTTCTTATCGGCCTTTCAAGCAAGACAAATGTATTCTCCAAATTCTCCTACAAGAGAATGACATATGACCTATATGTCGCGGCCAACAACTGGAATCATGCTCACGACGGCAGCTCCACAAAAGCCAAATATTCGTTGCTCGACAACGGTACTCAGTATCCGGTAAACCGAACAGAAACACTCGAAAAGTCCAGATTCAAGCAAAACCAGTATCCTGTGACTTTCAGGGCAACATACAACTCGGATAAGATACAGGTTCGCAACACATTCGGGTTTCAACACTTTGCCAATCCGCGAATATACCATAGCGGCACGCTTGATTATCTACCTGAAATCGCCGGAAGCTATTCATATGAGCGAAATGCACCGCAACGCAATAATTTAATTTCGTATTCCGGCTCATGGTTCTTTTCTCTGCCAAAGAATTTCTCGTTCGATATATCACCGATATTCAACTATACCCACACCAACGCTCTGACAGAATATTCGGCGGCCGGCACAACCGATATCATACGTCAGGCAAGGGAAGACGCCTATTATTTCAGAATTGACGGATATTTGAGAAAAAATATCGGACAGAAACACTCCATCATGGCAGGTGTCAACGGCGGACAATGGAGCAACAGGCTCCATTATACGGGCAACAATGCATATAACGACAAATTCAGCAATTCTTTTGCTGCCGGAATTGTAGGTTATAATTTTCAAACACAAAAAATAACCCTAAATTTTGATGCCGGATTAGCGTGGGAAAAAAGCGACATCAACGGATACAGTAAAGATGACCGGTATCCATTCACTCACATAAATGTGCGTTATTCCCTCAACGACAAGAATATGTTTTCGGCCTATTTCCAATATGCCAGCAACACGGCAGGAATCACTGAAAAAGCCTCTGACATATTGCAGGAAAATGAGCTACTATATATTTCGGGCAATCCCGATTTGAAAAACAGCCGGCACACTACGGTGAATCTTTCCTACACATGGATTCCGTCAAACGCTTTCGGCATGAGCGCTTACGGACGTTTTTTCGGCATATACGACAGAATGTTCCAGACCTACAGCCATTACAACAACGGTCATGCTCTAATAAGAAACTGGATTAACGACGGAGATTATCTGACCGGAACACTCGGAATGGCTTTTAACTGGAAACTAATAAACAACAAACTACAGCTCTACGCCAATCCGGAAATTTATTTTCACAAGATTACCGGATCATGCCCTTTGTCATACAACCCTTTCATACTGAGAATACAGGCAATCTATTACCTCAATCAATTCTATTTTCAAGGTGTTTATGAAACACCTCAGAAAGGAGTGCGATTCAATACCAACACCCTCTATTGCAATCGAAACTACTACAGTCTGACCGCAGGCTGGTCAAATTCCGACTGGAATATCAGACTGTCGGCCTACAATTTTTTCAACCGTGGCTGGAAAAACTCCACCTGGGAACTCACAACACCCCTGTACTCGGAAGTAAAGACCAACTATGGAAATTACTACCATTCCCGAATCAATATATCGGCAACATACACTTTCGGCTATGGCAAGAAAGTACAGCGAGGCAATGAAGTTGGCGAACAACAAGGTGCCGGTTCGGCAATCATGAAATAAGCAACACATATAAAAAAGAGAGGTGCTCTCACGAGTACCCCTCTCCATTCATCACATTATGCTTATTAGTGCTATTACATTAAAAAGCCAAATTTAATAACCGGTCAGTCGGTTGTGTCATATCGCTCGCTCACCACGTCCCAGTCCACGATATCCCAAAGCTTGTCGAGGGCTTCGGCGCGGCGGTTCTGATAATCGAGATAATAGGCATGCTCCCATACATCAAATGTTAAGAGCGGCACCAGACCATCGGTAAGCGGGGTTCCCGCATTAGATTTCTGAAGTATCATCAGTTTGCCGTCAACGTCGCTGGCAAGCCATACCCAACCGCTGCCGAACAATTTCACTCCGGCATCGACAAACTCTTTCTTGAAATTGTCAAATGATCCGAACTGGCTGTCGATCGCCTCACGCAATCTGCCTTCGGGCTCCTTTGGTGCTTCGGGTGAAAATGAAAAGAAATAGAATATGTGGTTCCAGGCCTGCGAAGCATTGTTGAACAACGGGCCTTCGGAACTGCGTATAATATCTTCAAGTTCCATATCGGCATATTCTGTTCCTTCAATCATCTTATTCAGATTGTCAATATATGTCTGCTCATGCTTGCCGTAATGATAATTTATTGTCTCCTGTGAGATTACGGGCGCCAGCGCATCTATGGCATAAGGCAATTTGGGTAACAGATACTTAGGTGTTTTCATATTTGTATTCATTTAATTGTAAATGTTTTTATCATATAAACATTCCATGGCGCCAATAGTTCGGAATCCTTGCAGACTAACTGCCGAGCGTGAGACGCAACCAATTAAATATATAGTCATAAAGAGGATATCGCACATCGGGAGCCGACAGTATCAGATCATGCAATCCTCCGTTGACACTCACCATGGTAATGTCATGTCCCAGCAGCCGGCCATACTTTTTGATATCCTCCACATCAAGCACCGCATCGGCACTGTTTGCTTCGGGAACCCAGTCGGTGGCATTGATACTGCGCGATGAATACATAAGAAGAATAGGGACTTTTATGGCATATTTGTGTGAACGCAGATAATGCTGGGCTTTGTTGATGGCTCTGACCCAACCCAAATCCACCGGCACCGGTTCTTGCGACTTCCAACCGGTATGGTATTCCCACTCGCCGTGCTCACTTTTCAAAAGAGACGAACTATAGGCATTACTGATACCCTGTGACACCTTTATGCCGGGAAACAACCGTCCGATGGCACTCACAAGATTTATGCAGCATTCCATCTTGCCCAGATTCCAGTCCAGAAAAGGACTGTTGAGCACGAGAGCGTTGACCGGAGCCTCCGGATTGCGTTCCATATAATATGACGCCACAAGCCCTCCCGTGGAATGTCCCATCAACACGATCTCACGGCAACCATACCGGCGCATATCCACAAGTGCCGAATCTATGTCAGGAAAGTATTCGTCGAGATTCCGCACCTGACAATGCTTCTGTCCCGGCATCAGAGAACGTCCGTATTTTCTCAGATCGACGGCATAGAAATCATAACCGTTACCGGTAAATTTTCGGGCAAGTTCTTCCTGAAAAAAATAGTCATTGAAACCATGTACATAAAGAACTCCCCGACCATTGCTGACCACGCTGTCGGCCGTAAGACGGATTATAGTGCTCCGCACCTGTCCGCTGTAATCATCGGCATGATCGACATAACGCATACGGAAATCTCCGCCAAGAGTATCCACAGACCAGGATTGCGCCGACACGGCAAGTGCCGACACGGCAGAAATAATAAAACAAATGATAGACCTTCTTTTCATATAATCACATAACAGAATCCGTGTTTTGATTGACTACAGCAAAGTTACATAAATAAAACGTCAACAGGTTAAATAAAGTTTCTTAAAATATTTGTGAGAAAGTCCGTTATGCAGTATATTTGAACGTGAATTATAATTCGGTAATCCCATACACAATCAACCGATGGAAGAGATAGAAAAACTGTTCAATAGATACATATCACAATACGGCAGCGTGGACATAGCCGAAGCCGAATTCAAAAAGGATATGCACGAAGACGCCGATATGAGGAATCTGTATCGTGAATGGTGCCGAATGACCGGAAGCACGGAGAAAAACGGATTTCTTGACTACTGCGACGAATATCTGGATTCGCAAAACGATGTATGGAACACTCTGAACGATTATGACGAATAACACCCCGCAACGCAGTCCGAGACTGCCGGCCGAATGGGAAAGCGACGGTGCCGTGCTCATGGCTTGGCCTCATGCCGGCACCGACTGGAATTATATGCTTCCACAGGCTCAGGCATGCTTCATCGAAATAATAGAAGCCATAACGGCCTATCAGCCGGTAGTGCTTGTAGCCCCGGAAACAACAGAGCCTAAAGCCGCTCTGAAACATATACCTGCCGACCGACTGTTTTTGGTACAGTCAGACACCAACGATACATGGGCACGCGATTTCGGCCCTATAACTATAGAATTATCCGACGGACACCATAGTGTGGCCGATTTCTGCTTCAACGGTTGGGGTCTGAAATTTCCGTCATGCCATGACAATCTGGTCACAGAAGTCTTATGCCGGAAAAAACTGATAACAGCACCGAGAATCAACTGCCGCGATTTTGTGCTCGAAGGGGGTGGCATAGAGAGTGACGGACAGGGCACAATCATGACCACAGCTCTTTGCCAGATGTCGCCCAACCGCAATGCCACTCTGTCGGTAGCCGAGGTAAAACAAGCTCTCGCATCTTATTTCGGAGCAAAACATATCATATGGCTTGAACACGGATATTTGGCCGGTGACGACACCGACAGCCACATCGACACCCTTGCCAGGTTTGCCCCCGGCAATACCATTGTTTATGTGGGTTGCGATGATCCGGCTGACGAACATTATACCGAATTGCAAGCCATGAAACACGAGTTGATGTCGGCACGCACTCCTGACGGATTGCCTTACAACCTGCTTGAACTTCCGCTCCCCGACCCTATCTTTGACGAAAACGGCCAAAGGCTTCCTGCCACTTACGCCAACTTCCTCATAACACCACATGCCGTCATAATGCCCGTTTACGGCCAGCCCAAGAAAGACCTTCTCGCACGGCAGATAATCCAGATAGCATTCGATGTGCCTGTTGTTACAGTCGATTGCAATGCCCTTATCCGCCAGCACGGTTCGCTCCACTGCGTGACCATGCAGATGCCATCACAAATATTATCGATATGAAATCATTACGTGTAGGAATACTCCAACTGTCCAAAACACCCGATATAACTGAAAACCAAAATAGACTCGCCGAAGAAATCCGGCGTCTGGTAAAGGCCGAAAAGCCGCAACTCATAGTTAACCAAGAGCTTCACGACTCGCTGTATTTCTGCCAGACCGAATCGGTTGACTGCTGCAATCTGGCATCGCCCATTCCGTCGGACACCACAGATTTCTACTCGGCACTGGCCAAAGAACTTGATGTGGTGATAGTGACATCGCTTTTCGAGCGCCGCGCCGCCGGCCTCTATCACAATACCGCAGTGGTATTCGAGCGCGACGGCTCAATAGCAGGCATATACCGCAAAATGCACATACCCGACGACCCGGCCTACTATGAGAAGTTCTATTTCACCCCGGGCGATATAGGCTTCGAGCCTATCGACACTTCAGTAGGCCGTTTAGGAGTACTTGTGTGCTGGGACCAGTGGTATCCCGAAGCCGCAAGAATCATGGCTTTGCGCGGAGCCCAACTGCTCATATACCCCACAGCCATAGGTTGGGAATCGACCGACTCGCCTGAAGAGAAATCCCGTCAGCTCGGGGCGTGGACCATTGTGCAGCGTGCACATGCCGTGGCCAACGGACTACCCGTAATCACCGTAAACCGTGTGGGACACGAACCCGATCCGTCAGGCGCGACAAACGGCATAACATTCTGGGGCAACAGTTTTGTAGCCGGTCCGCAAGGTGAACTGCTCTATCAGGCTCCGGCCGATACCGAAGCAGTGGCAGCAGTGGATATTGACATGGAACGGAGCGAACAGGTGCGCCGATGGTGGCCGTTTCTACGCGACAGACGCATCGATGCATATTCGCCGATCGTGAAGAGATACCTTGATTAAACTAAAAAGAGCTTATTCCGAAAAATACGATGATGGCTGCCGGCGGCAATTATACCGCGATACCATCGACTCGCCATAGGCTCCGGCCGATCTCAAAGCCATAATATCACCTCGACGGGTTACGGGAAGCATCTCCCCTTCTCCGAAACAGTCCGATGACTCACACACCGGTCCGACAACATCATACACAGACGTTTCATCAGACTGCGATGTAAGATTTTCGATCATATGGTGTGCCTGATACAGAGCCGGACGGATAAGATCGGTCATTCCCGCGTCAAGAATCGCAAAGCGTTTTTTAACGCCCTCTTTGACGTACAGCACACGGCTTATAAGCGACCCGCATTGAGCCACCACCGACCGGCCGAGCTCAAAATGAAGCTCCTGACCGGGCATAAGCCTGAGATTACGGTGGAAAGTATCGAAATACTCCTTGAAATCAGGCATCGGAACAGAATCGGGATCGGCATAGTCCACACCTAATCCGCCACCTACATTGATAGTGTCAAATATTATCCCCTTGCCGCGGTATTCGTCCTGAAGGCTGTTGATACGCTGACACAGCATCTCGTAGGGCTTCATGTCCGTGATCTGCGATCCGATATGGAAATGCAGACCGCGAAGACTTACTGCCGGAGAAGCCACACACATATCCACCACCCCGGCAAGCATAGACATGTCTATGCCGAACTTATTCTCCGACAGTCCGGTAGTGATATAATGGTGAGTGTGGGCATCAATATTGGGATTTACACGCAAAGCCACGGGAGCCACAACTCCCATGCCCGAAGCTATATCCATTATGGCCTCAAGCTCTGGCACAGACTCCGCATTGAAACAACCGATACCGGTTTTCAATGCATAAGCGATCTCTTCGTCACTCTTGCCCACTCCGGCAAACACGATATCTCCGGCAGCGAAACCGGCCTCGACAGCCGCAGCAATCTCACCGGCACTGACAGTATCGGCACCAAGACCATACCGGCTTATCTCTTTCAATATACGCGGATTGTAATTGGCCTTTACGGCATAATGTACCTTAAAACCGTAGTATGCTGACGATGCCTTGTCAATCTCGTCAAGAGTTCGGTGCAGCAACGACAAATCATAATAATAAAACGGCGTGGGCTGCTGCCTGAACCTATCTACTGGAAATTTAGTCATAATCCGACAATCGCTTGGTTAGTAAAATCACTGATTGAACAAATGCCTGCTCAACAGATTCAGGGCATTTATCTTGTCAGACTTTCTAACAAGCAACGATATGTTATAGTTGCTTCCGCCATACGAAATCATTCGCACCGGTATATCTTTCAAAGCATTCACCACCTCGGCCTCAAAGCCGCGGTTTTGCCATTCGAGATCGCCTACCACGCATATTATCACCATATCCTTATCTACAGTAACGGTACCGAATTTCTTCAGGTCATCGACTATCGCGTCAAGATTACGCTCACTGTCTATTGTCACGGACACACCGACCTCCGATGTCACCACCATGTCTATAGGTGTGCGATGCGTCTCGAATATCTCGAACACTTTCCTCAAGAAACCGTAGGCCAGAAGCATTCGACCGCTTTTGATCTTTATTGCCGTGATATTATCCTTGGCAGCCACGGCCTTGATGGAGCGGGTGGCCGCAGTGTTGAATATCAATGTACCCGGAGCCTCAGGACACATGGTATTGAGCAGACGCACGGGTATGTTGTTGAGTTTGGCCGGCAGCACACATGTCGGGTGCAGTATCTTGGCTCCGAAATAAGCCAGCTCCGCCGCCTCCTCGAAGTGAAGCTGGCTCACCGGCGATGTGCCCTCCACATATCGCGGATCGTTGTTGTGCATTCCGTCTATATCGGTCCATATCTCTATCTCCTCGGCTTTCACTGCGGCACCTATCAGCGAGGCGGAATAGTCGCTGCCACCCCTCTCGAGATTGTCAATCTCGCCGTAGGCATTACGGCATATGAATCCCTGGGTTATGTAAAGATCCGCTTCGGTGTTTTCGTCAAGCAATGCCTGCAGATGCGACTGTATGTACTCCACATCAGGCTCTGAGTTCTTGTCGGTACGCATAAAATCAAGAGCCGGAAGCATAGATGCATTAACTCCGATCTCCCTCATATACATGTACATAAGAGCTGTTGACATCATTTCACCGCGGGCAAGCACCTCTTTTTCATCAAACACAGTAAAGACAGGCCTGTTATATCCGCGTATGAAATCGATATGCTCATGCACCGCCTCCGTTGCCTTGGCCTTATATTCGGGCGTTGAATAAAGTTCATCTATCACGCCTTTATATTTAGATTCCAGAGCATTGATTGTCTCTTTGGCGCCGGCAAGATTGCCTTTGTACAGATAGTCGGATATCTCCACAAGTGTGTTGGTAGTACCCGACATGGCACTGAGCACTATTATATTTTTACCGCGACTTTTTACTAATGATGCTACGTTCTTAATCCTTTGGGCCGATCCTACAGATGTGCCCCCGAACTTCATGATTTTCATTTTTCAGAACCTGTAAATATGTATATTTCGTGCAAATTTACGCAATAATTCCAATTATAACAAATCGCCTTTCTCAAACCGCGAATATCAACCCTATTCGGTAAGGCGCTTGTCCTCACATATTATAACACGCGCGGGATATTGTGAGACGAGCGACATGTTGTGTGTGGCTATTATTACCGACGTCCCCGAACGTGCTATCTCGTGCAATCGCTTTATAATATGGCTGCCGGTGGCCGGATCAAGATTACCGGTAGGCTCATCGGCTATAAGCAGACGCGGACTATTGAGCAATGCTCTGGCCATAACCACTCTCTGCTGTTCTCCGCCCGACAGTTCATGTGGCATCTTGTAGCTCTTGTTGTTCATGCCCATCTCCCGGAGCACCTGTCCGATACGATCGTCCATCTCGGCCTTGTTTTTCCAACCTGTGGCTTTTAGCACAAACAACAGATTGTCATACACACTCCGATCAAAAAGCAGGCGGAAATCCTGAAACACAATGCCGATTTCCCTGCGCAGATACGGAATCTCCCTGTTCTTTATCTGTGTCATATCGCGGCCGAGGACCTCTGCCTCACCGGAGGCTACAGGTATTTCGGCATACATGGATTTGAGCAGACTGCTCTTACCGCTACCCACCTTTCCGGTGAGATAGAGCAGTTCGCCTTCACCAACATTCAGATCAACATGTTTCAGCACCACAATATCCTTGCGGTGAAGTTCCACATCGTTATATCTTACTATAGATTCCGACATGTCAGTATCCCATTTCCGACAGGAATTTTATGCGCATAAGCCTTATCTCCTCTTCAGTGTATTCGTCGCCGAGTTCATTGTATGCGTCACTGAGGTCTCCGCTCTCGCTATCTTTGAAATATTCAAATATATCGGCCTGCTGATCATCATCGAGAATCTCGTTGATAAAATAATTTATGTTTATCTTAGTGCCTGAATTGACTATAGCCTCTATCTCGTCAAGTATTTCGGAGAAGTCCATATTCTTTGAGCGTGCAAGCTCGTCAATGGGTATCTGACGGTCAATGGCATGTATTATTGATATCTTCACATTGCTCTTGTTGGCCACGGTACGCACCACAAGGTCCTCGGGACGATCTATCTCGTTCTCCTCCACATGACGCTTGATGACTTCGACAAATTCATTGCCGTAGCGCTTGGCTTTACCGAGTCCCACACCTGATATGTTGGCAAGCTCCTCTATAGTCACGGGATATGTTGTGGCCATTGCCTCAAGCGACGGGTCCTGGAATATGACGTAAGGGGGCAGACCCACTTTTTTGGCCACCTTTTTTCTGAGGTCTTTCAATATCGAATACAATTCGGGGTCAGCCGCACAGCCGGCTCCGCTTTTCACCACCTCCTGTTCGTCGGATTCATTGAAGTCATTATCTTCCACGATCTTGAACGATGACGGTTTCGTCAGATACTTCTTGCCTTTGGCAGTCACCTTGAGCAGTCCGTAATTCTCGATGTCGCGCTCAAGATATCCGGCAATAACGGCCTGACGTATCACCGCATTAAGGAAGCGTTCGTCGGTACCCTGTTCTGCCCCGAACACTTCAAGTTCATCATGATGATACGACTTCACGTCTGCCGTGGCCTTGCCTCGTAGCACATCAATAATATGATCGGCTTTAAATTTCTCTTTCATAGCCGCGATAGCTTCTATCACGGCACACAAATCTTCTTTAGCTTCCACTTTTTTTCTTGGACTCAAACAATTATCACAGTTTCCGCAATTCTCTTCATTATACTCTTCTCCGAAATAATGTAGCAGCGACAACCGGCGACACACGCTCGATTCGGCGTAGCTTGCAGTCTCCATCAGCAACTGGCGTCCGATCTCCTGCTCGGCCACAGGCTTGTTCTGAATGAATTTCTCCATCTTCTGCAAATCTTTGGCCGAATAGTATGTGATGCACTGCCCCTCGCCACCGTCGCGGCCGGCGCGGCCGGTCTCCTGATAATAGCCTTCAAGCGATTTGGGCATGTCGTAATGTATCACGAACCTAACATCGGGTTTATCTATACCCATACCGAATGCGATGGTGGCCACTATCACATCGACCTTTTCATACAGAAATGCATCTTGATTGGCCGAACGGGTGGCACCGTCCATACCGGCATGATAGGGCAACGCCTTTATATCGTTGACAACAAGCATTTCAGCCAGTTCCTCCACCTTCTTACGGCTCAGACAATAGATTATGCCCGACTTGCCCTCCATGCTTTTGATATACTTTATGATATCGCGGCCTATGGAGGAGGTCTTCGGTCTGATCTCGTAATAAAGATTGCTGCGGTTGAACGACGACTTGAACACCCGAGCATCAAGCATACCGAGATTCTTTTGAATGTCATGTTGCACCTTGGGGGTAGCAGTGGCAGTCAACGCTATCACCGGGCATTTACCTATCTCATTGATTATCGGACGTATCCTACGGTATTCGGGACGGAAGTCATGTCCCCACTCCGAGATACAATGCGCCTCATCTACCGCATAGAAGGATATAGGCACCGTTTTCAGAAATTCCACATATTCCTCTTTGGTCAGTGATTCGGGAGCCACATATAGCAACTTGGTCTTCCCTGACACTATGTCGCTCTTCACCTTGTCAATAGCCGATTTATTAAGCGATGAATTAAGGAAATGTGCCACACCGTCGTCCTCGCTGAAGTTACGCATCGCATCGACCTGATTTTTCATCAGTGCGATAAGCGGCGAAATCACTATGGCCGTGCCGGGCATCAACATCGACGGCAACTGATAGCACAGCGACTTTCCGCCACCGGTAGGCATAAGCACAAATGTATCGTTGCCCTCAAGCAAACTGGTCATAATAGCTTCCTGGTTGCCTTTGAACGTATCGAAGCCAAAATATTTTTTCAGAGCGTCAGTCAGCACGGCGTTAGTAATCATAGGAGGAAAAGAGTATTGCTGTTGTTAAGGAAGTTCCTGTGAATAATATATGGTTATTTTCTTTTACACGTTATTAATTTCAAAATTGGCAGCCCGGAGCTTTTCAAGCACATAACAGGCGTCCACACTGAACTTTTTACGCTCGGTGGAGGGTATCTCAAACATGGCGTCCATCATCACCGTCTCCACTATAGACCGCAGGCCTCGTGCACCCAATTTATACTCTATAGCTTTATCGACAATCAGATCAAGGGCATCATCGGTAAACTCAAGAGTCACACCGTCCATGTCAAACAGTTTCACATACTGCCTGACTATAGCGTTTTTAGGCTCGGTAAGCACACGCCGCAAAGCTCCGCGGTCAAGAGGCTCAAGATGTGTCAATATAGGCAGACGCCCTATTATTTCGGGAATCAGGCCAAACGATTTCAGATCCTGAGGAGCCACATACTGCAAGAAGTTGTCGCGGTCCACTCCTTTGCGGGCCGAATTGCTGTAACCGACCACGTGAGAGTTAAGACGCTGAGCTATCTTTCGTTCTATTCCGTCAAACGCGCCGCCGCATATAAAAAGTATGTTTTTGGTATCCACGGGGATCATCTTCTGCTCAGGGTGTTTGCGGCCGCCTTGAGGAGGCACATTAACCACTGATCCTTCAAGCAATTTAAGCAATCCCTGCTGCACACCTTCACCGCTGACATCGCGTGTTATAGACGGATTGTCGCCTTTACGGGCTATCTTGTCAATCTCGTCGATGAACACTATGCCTCTTTCGGCCTTATCGACATCATAGTCGGCGGCCTGGAGCAGGCGGGTCAACAGGCTTTCGATATCCTCGCCCACATAACCGGCCTCGGTAAGCACGGTGGCATCGACTATAGTGAACGGCACATCAAGCAGACGGGCTATGGTTTTGGCCAACAAAGTCTTGCCGGTACCGGTCGGCCCCACTATTATGATATTGCTTTTCTCTATATCAACATCGTCCGACTTATCCTGTGTCAGACGCTTGTAATGGTTATAGACGGCAACCGACAGATATTTCTTGGCCGAATCCTGACCTATCACATAAGTGTCAAGGAAATCGCATATCTCGCGTGGTTTCGGCACCGATTTAATGTCTGTGGGGCAATGTGAACCGGAATCCGATGACATGCCGTGGGCTGCCTTAAACTCTTTGACAGCCTCGTTAAGATGCGCCAGACAAGAGGAACAGATGTAACATTCGTTGTTAAAAGCGCTCGGCACCATTATATCATAATCATTGACCGGCTCGCCGCAGAATGAACATCTTATATTATCGTCAGACCCTTTTTTCTTATTAGCCATATCTATACTTGTACTGTCACTGTTTCTATTGATTCACACATCATAAGCAGATCAATGCTTAGCCTTTAAAAGCACATCATCGATCATACCGTATTCTTTGGCCTCAAATGATGTCATCCAATAGTCGCGGTCGGAATCGCGCTCCACTTTTTCAAAAGGCTGGCCTGAATGGTCGGCTATGATTGTATATAATTCCTTTTTCAACTTCTGTATCTCGCGTGCAGTGATCTCTATGTCCGATGCCTGACCCTGCGCACCGCCCATAGGCTGGTGTATCATGACTCGCGAGTGCTTCAACGCAAAGCGCTTTCCGGCAGCGCCCGACACGAGCAGCACGGCAGCCATCGAAGCAGCCATACCCGTGCATATAGTGGTCACATCGCTGGAGATATACTGCATGGTATCGTAGATACCGAGACCGGCATATACCGATCCTCCGGGAGAGTTTATGTAGATGCTGACGTCCTTACCCGGATCGGTGGAGTCCAGATAAAGCAACTGTGCCTGAATCACATTGGCTGTATAGTCATTGACATCTGTGCCGAGGAAAATCACGCGGTCCATCATCAGACGCGAAAACACGTCCATCTGCGCCACGTTAAGCTGGCGCTCCTCTATAATGGTAGGAGATATATAACTCGAAGTTATGTCCGAAGCATATTGGTCGAGGGCAAGACCGTTCATACCCAAATGCTTTACGGCAAAATTTCTGAAATCGTTATTGTTCATAAATTCACAAAATAGTCTTTAATACCTTGGTTTCTTAATTCAAAGTTACAAAAATATTCCAATACAACAAATATTCATGCTCACTCCTCGATTTTGTACCACAAGTGTCCCGGCTCCGATGTCATCTCCAGTTCCACATTGGTCCCTTCCATTATCATGCCGTGGGTTATGAAACTTCTGTCATACTCACTGCCGTTGACCTTCACCGACTTTATATATTTATTGTCGGCACTAAGAGCGGGAGCCGATAAGGTAAATGTCTTGCCGTTGTCAAGATTCATCTTGACTTCTTTAAACATAGGAGTTCCAAGTTCGTATTCTCCGCCCACGGGATTCACCGGATAGAATCCCATGGCACTGAACACATACCATGCCGACATCTGTCCGCAATCCTCATTTCCGCAAAGACCGTCGGGACGGTTAAAATAAAGCTCACGCATCACTTTCGATGCGTAATCGGCCGTTTTCCATGGCTCACCCACCTTATTATAAAGATATATCACGTGATGACTCGGTTCGTTGCCGTGGGCATACTGTCCGATCATGCCGGTGGAGAATATTGGCAGATCGGAATCGTCGGGGGTATAAGTAAACATGCTGTCAAGTTTGGCGGTAAACCGTTCGCGCCCACCTGCAAGTTTTATAAGCGACGGAATATCATGCTGCACCGACCAGAAATACTGCCAGCCGTTGCTCTCACATATATGCTCGGTGTAGTCATCGGCACTGAATCCGGGCTGCCACGCTCCGGACGAATCGCGGGGCTGCATGAATCCGGAAACAGGATTATATACGTTTTCATAATTGCGCGAACGCTTGTAGAATTCCTCTGCAAGTTCTTTTCTACCCATCTTTTCCGCCATGCGCGCTATACAGTAATCATCATAGGCATACTCCAACGTACGCGACAGAGACCAGTTGTCGGCATTATACGGATCGACCACATCATAAGGCACATACCCTTTGCTCTTATACAACCCGATGCCTCGGTAATCATCGATATTGGCCGTCGCCACACAAGCTTCAAGCGCTTTTTCGGCATCGAAGTCACCTATTCCATTAAGATACGCATCGACGATCACGGGCACGGCATGGTAACCGATCATCATGTCGGTCTCGCCACCCTGAAAATTCCATACCGGCAAACGTCCGTTCTGCTCATAAAACGCCACAAAGGATTTGACCATGTCATTAACCCTATCGGGCTCCGTGTAGGTAAACAAAGGTTGCGCCGCCCTGTATGTGTCCCACAAAGAAAAAGTGCTGTAATTAGTCCAGCCGTCGGCCTTGTGGATATTTTTGTCAGGGCCGCGGTAACTTCCGTCAACATCACTATATATAGTGGGAGCGATCATACTGTGATACAAAGCCGTGTAGAATGTGGCCATATCATCGGAACTGCCACCCGACACCTCTATCCTGCAGAGTTGCCTGTTCCATGAATCTTTCACGGATTTAAGGTAGCGGTCAAAATCAAAATCCGGAGCTTCGGCTATATGATTCTTCATAGCGCCCTCCTCGCTTACTCCCGACAAAGCCGTCACAACCACGATTTGTTCACCCGGAGCTGTATCAAAATCGAAGCGCGCAACGGACGCTACGCCGCCGGTCGGTTTATCTGACTCATCGACTATGTTCTCGGTATCTATGACCACATCGCGCCAAGGCTTGGAAAAGCGTGTGTAGAAATATACCTTCTGATCCCGTGCCCAACCGGTGGAATAACGATAGCCTTTGACGGTAACCGAATCGACCACTTCGATTTTGGTATCCACGGTGGCGTCCCAGTTCATAGCTTTTCTAAGGTTCAGAAACACCGACGCTTCACCTCCGGGAAAGGTGTAACGCTGTATGCCGGTGCGCTCGGTAGCCGTAAGCTCAACATCTATGTCATAGTCGGCAAGCTTAACCCTGTAGTATCCGGCCGACGCCTCCTCGTCGTCATGCGAGAATTTCGAATGTATCCCTAACGGAGCCGGGGCCTCACTGTAAGGATATGTGACGGGCATAAACGATATATCATAAAGGTCTCCTGCTCCGGTTCCCGACAGATGGGTGTGACTGAATCCGGCGATGGTGCTGTCAGGATAAAAATATCCGGATATACGGTCCCAGCCGGGCAATCCGTTATCAGGGCTCAGTTGCACCATGCCGAACGGAGCCTGAGCACCGGGATAAGTATTTCCTGTAAAATCCGTACCGATTAGCGGATTGACGATGGCGGAATAATCCGTTGCCGAAGTATCCTTGCCCTCACCTGCCGCGCATGACCCGACGACAAAAGCCAACGCAGGCACACCCCATAATAAATTAAGTGTCTTCATGTAAAAGTTATGGTCTTTGATTATTGAATAATACAAAGTTAATAAGTTATCCGAAATAATACAACCCCTCCTTGTCGTCAAAATACAACATAAGCGGGAAAGCCCTACGGCCTTCCCGCTTCCAAAGTAACTATAAAAATTGCTTATTATTTTAAATCTGTGATGCTATTTCCTTGAATTTATCCAAAGACACGGACTCTTCGGCTAAAGTGATGGCATTTTTCATTGCGTCGAACAGTTTGGCATCGCCCACCTGCTCCACCAGACGCGAACGATAGTTCTTGTCATCAAGTATGCTCTGTGCATAACGGGTGATGGTCTCATCGTCCATGTTTGTCATGCCGTACTGGGCAAACTGACGTGCGGCCATTCCTTTGGCAAACTGCATAAGGTCGTCCTGCTCTATTTTCACGCCGAGTTTCTCAGCCACCTGCTCTTTTATAAGCTGCCATTTAAGGTCTTCTTTCATCTTGGCATACTCCTCATCGATATTATCGGCATTCAGACCTTCATTGCGGCTTATAAGCCATGACTTGAGAATAGCATCGGGAAGCATCATGTCGCCGTATTTGGCCATGAACTGCTTGCGTGCCGAGAAGCGGAATATCATGTCGCTGTTACCGCGGAGCTCTCCTGCGATGAGTTCTTTAACAGCATTGCGGTATTCCTCCTCATTGTGCACTTTGTCTTTTCCGAACACATTGGTGTAGAATTCTTCACCATATTCAGCCGGACGAACCACGATTATCTCCGATATAGCCATTTCGAAATCGCCTTGAACGGCAGCAGTGCGCTCTTTGTCGATGTTAAGCATCGATGCCAGCTCTGTGATATTTCCGTCAGCGGCTTTGCGCGGATTGAACACCACCTTGTCACCCACCTTCTTGCCTTCGAACTTGGCAGCTTCGTCCTTGTCAACGAAATACATGGGAGCCACAATTCCGCTCACCACCTGTATGGCGTCATCGCCTTCCTTTACAGAACCGTCTTCATTAAGCTCCATAATGGCGCCTTTCACCAAAGCATCAGCCTCAAACTCTTCGCCGGGCACCTGTGCTCCGAAACGCTTGCGGAAAGCCTTGTCCTGCTCGTCTATCATCTCGTCGCTCACCTCTATATTGTAATAAGGCACGGTGATATTTTTATCGGGCTCCACACCAAGCTCGGGAGCAATGGCAAGATCATATTCGAATGTAAAGTCTTTCTGATTCTTGAGATCAAGCTCCTTCACCTCAACCGGCATGGGCTGGCCGAGTACATTGAGTTTATTGTCCTCTATATATTTCATTACGGCATCAAACACCACCTGATTGATAACGTCGCTTGTCACCTGGCGGCCAAAGCGGCGCTGCAGATCAGCCATGCTTACATGTCCCTTACGGAATCCGGGAATCTGATGAGTACGACCTATTTTCTTAAGATCCTGATTTACTTTCTCCTTGTAGTCGTTCTCTTCCACCGATACCGTAAGGCGCATGCTCACTGCATCGGTACTGTTAGCGGTTACGTTCATAACTTGTTTATGATTGTTACTTGTTTTAGGTTATTATTCTGAAATGCAAAAATAATACTATTTAATGGATTGCACAATTCAGTTAACCAAATTTAGGCAAATTCGAAACTGCCGGTCATCAGTCATGATGATGGCGATGGTGTTTTTTATGTTTCTTATGCTTATGGGGTTTGTGATGATGATGTCCGTCTGAACAATATTCATTTTCCACGCCCCAATAACTGTGCATCGAACCGCACGACATCATCAGCGGGCTTCCCGACAGCAATATGGCCATAGCCATACACCATGTCAACAGTCGTTTTCTTCTCATTTTCATCTGCTCTCGTTATGTAGTGAAACAGTCATTCATGCCGGTACACGGCCAAATATACACTTTTATGACAATCTGCACGGTCAGTTTGTTCACTTAAAGCAGCATTGCCCGTATCGCTTTTTTTTGCTAACTTCGCGGAAAATATAAACCATAGCAAATGGCAGACAATTCTTTACTCACAAGGCTTGACGGAGTCGAATCCCGATTTGAGGAAGTCGGGACACTGATCACTGATCCGGCGGTAATCTCAGACATGAAACGTTATATCCGGCTAACCAAGGAATACAAGGACCTCGAACGCCTAATCGGTGCCACACGCCGTTACCGCACACTGCTCGGCAACATAACCGAATCGCGGGAAGTGCTTGAGACCGAACACGACGAGGAATTGCGCGATATGGCCAAAGCCGAACTCGATGAAGCCACCGAAGCGCTGCCCGCACTCGAAGAAGAGATAAAACTCCTGCTCATACCGGCCGATCCCGAAGACGGCAAAAACGCCATAGTGGAGATTCGCGGCGGTACCGGCGGTGACGAAGCCGCCATATTCGCCGGCGACCTTTTCAAGATGTACAGCAAATACTGCGAGTCAAAGGGCTGGAATGTAGCCATCACATCATACAGCGAAGGTGCGGCAGGAGGATTCAAGGAAATAGTGATGGCCGTGACCGGCGACAATGTTTACGGCACACTCAAATATGAAAGCGGCGTACACCGTGTGCAGCGGGTACCCGCCACAGAGACCCAGGGACGTGTGCACACCTCGGCGGCCACTGTGGCCGTGCTTCCCGAAGCCGAAGCCTTCGATGTGGAGATCAACGAGGGCGAGATAAAGTGGGACACGTTCCGTAGCGGCGGTGCCGGCGGACAGAATGTCAACAAAGTGGAATCAGGCGTCAGACTCCGATACATGTGGCGCAACCCCAATACCGGTGAGACGGAGGAGATTCTCATCGAATGCACCGAGACTCGCGACCAGCCTAAAAACAAAGAGCGCGCCCTGAGCCGCCTGCGCACTTTCATATACGACAAGGAACACCAGAAATACATCGACGACATAGCCTCACGCCGCAAGACAATGGTTTCGACCGGCGACCGCTCTGCCAAGATACGCACTTACAACTATCCGCAGGGACGCATCACCGACCACCGCATAAACTACACCATATATAATCTGCAGGCATTCGTTGACGGAGACATTCAGGACTGCATAGACCACCTGATCATTGCCGAAAATGCCGAGAAACTCAAAGCGGCCGAACTGTAAACAACCTGTCCCGGCCCCAAAAGCATCATAAACACTGTAAGATAAATTATATCATGAAACGTTCAGAACTCATTGAGAACATCAGACGCAAGGGTTCATTTCTTTGCGTAGGACTCGACACCGACCCGTTGAAGATTCCGGCCCACATAGCCGGCATGCCCGATCCGATCTTCCGGTTCAACAAAGCCATAATCGATGCCACAGCCCCCTATTGTGTGGCCTACAAGCCGAATATGGCCTTTTATGAAAGCTTCGGCGCCATGGGGTGGGACGCACTCGAACGAACCATTGCATATATCAGACAAAATTACCCCGACCAGTTCATCATAGCCGATGCAAAACGCGGCGATATAGGCAACACCTCAAAACTCTATGCACGCAGTTTCTTCGAGCATCTTGATGTCGATGCCATAACCGTGGCCCCCTACATGGGTCAGGACAGCGTGACGCCGTTTCTCGGCTACGAAGGAAAGTGGGTGATACTCCTCGCCCTCACTTCCAACAAAGGCTCTCACGATTTCCAGCTCATAAAAGACCAGTCGGGGACTCCCCTGTTTGAATCTGTAATAAACACCTCCAGCCAATGGGCCGGCCCCGAAGAAATGATGTATGTGGTAGGCGCCACGCAGGGACGCATGTTTGAGGAGATACGCCGGGTGGCACCGCACTCATTCCTGCTGGTTCCGGGCGTAGGAGCACAGGGCGGAAGCCTCGAAGATGTATGTCGCTACGGCCTGACCGATGACTGCGGTCTGCTTGTCAACTCATCGCGAGGCATCATCTACGCCTCTTCCGGCGAGGACTTTGCTCAGGCTGCAACCGCCGAGGCATGCAAACTACGTGACCAGATGTCTGAAATTTTAAAGGCTGCTAACATCATTTAGCCATAGAAAAAATCGATTATAGAAATTTTTCGTTATTTTTGCGGGTGATAATATGAAAAATAATTCGCCCATAACCATTAAAAATTCAAACCCTTTAAATATCAAGAAAATGACAATCGACGACTTCAACTTTGCCGGCAAAAAGGCAATCGTACGTGTTGACTTCAACGTACCTTTAGATGAAAACGGACACGTGACCGACGACACCCGTATCCGCGGAGCGCTCCCCACACTCAAGAAAATCCTTGCCGACGGCGGCAGCCTTATCATCATGAGCCACATGGGCAAGCCCAAAGGCAAA
Source organism: uncultured Muribaculaceae bacterium (assembly GCA_910578805.1). Classification (GTDB taxonomy): domain Bacteria; phylum Bacteroidota; class Bacteroidia; order Bacteroidales; family Muribaculaceae; genus Paramuribaculum. The sequence goes on from CAJTRS010000015.1 coordinate 49,182, forward strand.
GTCAATCCTAAATTCTCTCTCTCACAGATCAAGGACGATGTGGCCAAGGCACTCGGCGCCGATGTGAAATTCGCACCCGACTGCGCCAATGCCGCTGAAGCAGCCGCCAGCCTCAAACCCGGCGAAGTGCTTCTGCTGGAGAATCTCCGCTTCTACCCCGAAGAAGAGGGCAAACCCGTAGGCATCGACAAAGAAGACCCCGCTTACGAAGCAGCCAAGAAAGAGATGAAAGAGCGTCAGAAAGAATTTGCCAAGACCCTCGCAAGCTACGCCGATGTCTATGTCAACGACGCATTCGGCACCGCACACCGCAAGCACGCCTCCACAGCCGTGATAGCCGACTACTTCGACAAACAGGACAAAATGCTTGGCTACCTCATGGAAAAGGAAGTAAAGGCCGTTGACAATATACTCAGCGACATCAAGCGCCCCTTCACCGCCATCATGGGCGGTTCCAAAGTATCCACCAAGATCGGTATCATAGAGAACCTCATGGACAAGGTGGACAACCTGATCCTATGCGGTGGCATGACTTATACATTTGCAAAAGCCATGGGCGGCAATGTGGGTCTGTCACTCTGCGAGCTCGACAAACTTGATCTCGCCCTTGATATCATGAAAAAAGCCAAGGATAAAGGCGTAAACCTCGTGCTCGGCACTGACTGCGTGGCAGCCGACAAGTTTGCCAACGACGCCAACACCCAGATATGCTCCGTAATGAATATTCCCGACGGCTGGGAAGGCATGGACGCAGGTCCCGAAACCCGCAAGGCATTCGCCAATGTGATCAAAGACGCCAAGACCATACTTTGGAACGGTCCCGCCGGTGTGTTTGAATTTGACAACTTCACAGCCGGTTCGCGTGCCATCGCCGACGCCATCGTTGAAGCCACCAACAACGGAGCATTCTCATTGGTAGGCGGCGGTGACTCTGTGGCTTGTGTCAACAAGTTCGGTCTTGCCGATCAGGTATCCTACGTATCTACCGGCGGCGGCGCACTGCTTGAAGCCATCGAAGGCAAGATACTCCCCGGAATCGCAGCCATCAAAGGTTAATCAGTCACACAACCATTTTTCCATACAGATACCGAATCCCGTGAAGCCAACACCCTCACGGGATTCTGTTTTTATTCTCAAACAACAGCTTTCACTTGCAAATTGCCAAATAAATTTGCTTTTGCTCTCGACTTATTCGTATATTTGATGTAGTCTTGGGCTAATATTTTGACTACAAGGTTATTTTTGAGAATTCGCGTGAGGATGGGCAATGGATAAGAAATTGGTAGTGTGTTTGGTT
>CAJTRS010000016.1:0-39925 GCA_910578805.1 uncultured Muribaculaceae bacterium
AGATACAACTCTCTTTCGGAGTTCGTCAATACGCTATCGCGGATGGTTGTACTGAATATTCGTGTGTCATATTCTACCGGATTTCGTTCGCCTCAAGCCTACGACGAGGATTTTCATGTGGCCATTGTGGGGGGTGAACGGGTTGTAACCATACTCGCTCCCGACTTGAAGCAGGAGAGTAGCCAAAGCATAAGCGGTTCGGTGGACTTCTATCATAATTTCGGTTCGGTGCAGACCAACTTAACGCTTGAAGGGTTTTTCACCGACTTGAGCGATGTGTTTGTGCTCCGTCGGCTTGAGCAGCCTGATGCGGCAGGCAACGATGTGCTCGAGCGGTACAACGGCGGTGGTGCCAGAGTCTGGGGCATGAGCCTTGAGGCAAAAGCAGCGTTTCCGTTTGCCATGCAGTTGCAGGCCGGTGTGACTCTTCAGAAAAGCCGTTATAAGGATACGGAGTACTGGAGTGAGAATCCAGCGGTACCCGGAGTGAAAAAAATGTTCCGTACACCAGATGTGTATGGCTATTTCACGGCGAGCTATAGTCCGTTCAAGAGCTTCCAGATTGCATTGTCAGGTACTTACACCGGACCGATGCTCGTACAGCATCTGCAAGGGTCCGGCACTCCTATTGATATGGCTGTTAATACACGGTCGTTTTTCGATGCCAATCTGAAGCTGTCGTATGATTTCAGACTTTATGACCATGCGTCATTGCAGATCAATGCCGGTATCCAGAATATATTTAATGCTTATCAGGGCGATTTCGATCAAGGATATCTGCGAGATTCCGGTTATATATATGGCCCGACAATGCCAAGAAGTTTATTTGCCGGTATCAGATTGCATATATGATGTCGTGAATCTTATAATCCGGCTTGCAGCATCGGCAATTAGTGCACGTGGAGATGCAAGATTGATCCGGATAAATCCTTCACCCCCGGGACCGTACATGGTTCCGGGGTTTATCATCAGATGCTCTTCTTCCAGTAACCGGTCGGCCATTATCGCCGACGGTATTCTTAAAGCGGTTATATCGACCCAAGCGAGATATGTGCCTTGGAGAGGTATCACTTTAAGCATAGGAGCGTGTAGCTCTAATTCTGTACGCAGGTGGCAGTAGTTGTTCCACAGGTAGGCTTTCAGTTCTTCCAACCATTCGGCACTGTCATTATAAGCAGCAATCGAGGCAACGATTCCGAACGGATTGACATCGCATACCTCATTGATATTAATGGCTTTGTCTATGCGTGATCGGATATCTGAATCAGATGCGATTATGTTGGCGATCTGTAAGCCTGCTATATTGAAAGCTTTGCTCGGAGACACGCATGTGGCAGAATTCCGGAGATACTTTTCACCGAGAGATGAATATGGAGTGTAGATGTGGGAATCAAATGTAAGTTCGCAGTGTATCTCATCGGATATCACAAAAAGTCCGTGTTTAAGCGATATATCTCCGATTTTACGTAATTCGTCCGGAGTCCATACCCTTCCGCTCGGATTGTGAGGATTGCACAACAACATGATTTTGGCCTGCGGGTCCGATGCTTTACGTTCAAGGTCATCAAAATCGATACTATAATTACCGTTGTGATACGTAAGACGGTTTTCAAGCAGTTCACAGCCATTGTTGCGTATCGAGGAAAAGAAGCAGTTGTAGGCCGGTGTCTGAGTGATAATCTTGTCGCCGGGTACAGACATGGCTTTTATTATAGCCGACAATGCCGGAACAACTCCCGACGTGTATATTATCCACTCCGGATCAATGTGAAAATTATGTCGGGAGGCAAACCATTGTGTGACTGCACTGTAGTAATCATCTGGAACTTTGGTGTAACCGAATATCCCATGCGCCACACGCTGCATCAGAGCTGAGATTATGGCAGGGGCGGTCGGAAAATCCATGTCGGCGACCCACATCGGGAGCACGTCAGTACTCTCAGGAGTGTCCCATTTATATGAGCAAGTGTTACGACGGGGAGTTATGGAATCGAAATCGTATTTCATGACAGTTTTTCTTGTTTTGTTTGTGAAACTATGCGTGGAGGGCACCACAAGAGTATAAGGAACAGGGTGCCTCGGACACAGAGTTCGATACACATGGCTACCCATACTCCTTTAAGTCCCATAACGGGAGCCAATATTGCCGCAAGTGTGATTCGGACGCCCCATATGCTTGCCATATTCATAATGCTTGGCAATACAGTGCGCCCCATACCGACAAAATATCCGTAGGCCACAATCGATGCGGCAAACATAGGCTCGGCAAAAGCTTCTATTCTCAGAATCGCAGCACCAAGATCACGTATTTCATCAACCGGGGTCATCACTCCGATTATAGCCGGTGCAGCAACATACAGTATCAGCCCCATGCAGCCCATTATGATCATGGCCGATATTACGGTTATGTTACCGAAACGTCTCATCAGACGGATACGTCCGGCTCCGAGGCATTGTCCAGACAGTGTGGTTGCGGCCTCTCCGATACCGTAGCCCGGCATGTAACACAGGCTCTCCGCAATTATGGCAAAAGCATTGGCAGCAATAGCCACAATACCAAGAGGCGCCACTATTATGGTAAGTATAATCTGTGCACTGCAGATGGCTATATGTTCCAGTCCCATCGGCAGGCCAATGCGCACAGCTTTGGTCATAATATCGGCTTTCACTCTGTAACTGCCGCGTTCTCCGACAATCTTTAACATGTCGGACCGCCAACACAGATAATAAACCATAAGCATCGCCACAACCAATTCGGCAAATACCGTACCTAAAGCCGCGCCTTCCACTCCCAGTCCCGCTCCCGGGACAAATATGTCGATACCGCAGAAATGAATTTGGCGGGAGGGGAATATGAGGAAAAAGTTGAACACCACATCAAGTATGCACATGAGCACATTAAGAATGCTCGGAATTTTCATGTTTCCACTGCATCGCAACATCGATCCTGCAAGGAAACTCATCTGGAGCACCGGCAGGAACAGTGAGAATATAAGGAAATAATTCGATGCGTGATCACGAATGGATAAATCACCTCCGAGCCAGCCTGGCAACGGACTACTGATTACAACACCGATGAAGGCAAGCATGGTGCTGAATACGGCCATTGCGGTCAGCGACTGTCGCAACACGCTACGTGCTTTGGAAAATTCACCGGCTCCTATCAAATGCGCCACCTGAACAGAAAAGCCGCTTACGGCTGCACTGCATATGCCCCAGAAAAGCCACGTGGTGGTAGTGATAAGCCCTATCGACGCTGACGCATTGGCACCGAGACTGCCTACCATGGAGGCATCGATATATTGCATGGCTATAGATGACAACTGTGCTATGACGGCCGGAAAACTCAACAGGAAGGTTAGCCGCAACTGCCGGCGCAGATTCAGCGGTTCACCTTCCCGTATCTTTTTCAGAAGTATTTCAGTGCTTTTGGTTCCCGTGTGGGGCATGGACAATCTTTTTATGACCGGGTAATAATTTTACAATCGGCCGGTTTCTTTATGTTCCGGTCTATTATGATTTCTCCATAGCTGTCAGCCGTGATTGAACCTGAGGCAGGATTCTTCACACTTGCTACATGACCGCTGATGATTGCATTTACCGTGGAGCATTCAAACGCAAGATCGGCATCGGATTCCATCGTACAGTTTTCCATAATAAGATCACGGGCATAACACAACGGTTGTGTGCCGGATATCCTGCAGTTGACAAGCCGCAGATTATGTGAATGCCAACCGAGATATTCGCCGTTTATAATTGAATCATATACAGTGACATTTTCCGTGTTCCAGAATGCATCTTTTGAATCGATCACGGCATTTCGGATTTCAACGTTACGACAGTATTGAAAAGAATAATTGCCTTGTTGCCGGTAATTGGATATGTGTATATCACTACTGTGCATAAAAAGGTAATCGGCGTTAGCCACCTCAACATCTCTGAGTGTTACGTTGCGACAGTGCCATAATGTCTCCTGAGCATCGGGAATTTTTACAGAAGCAAGCTCAACATTCTCCATTTCGCGAAACATCTTCGGGGCTTCTACAAGTGTATCGCTCATTTTCAAATTGCGTGAATACCAGAGTGCTGCCCGTGCACCCGGAGTGAAAATACAATGTTCGATTTCGAATCCATCGACATGCCAGAACGGGTATTTGCCCTCGAACCGACAATTAACGGCCTTAATGCCGCTACACTCTTTTATTGCCGATTCGCCGGCATGGATTGTTACATGATCAAGCAGCAGATCATGAGATGCAAATAGAGGGCGTTCGCCTCCGAATTCAGCGTTTGATATGGTTTTCATAAACAAAATACACTTTTGATTTAATCATGGCACAAAGTTAAAACATACCAAACATGTGTCCGGTATCCCGATTACCGATGTATCTACCATTTTTACAGATATGTCATTCATGCTTGAAAAGTGCGTCCTCTTCATCAAGCTTGAAATTGCGGGCCAGTACCGCTATGAAATGTGATATCTGGGCTATGGCCGCAACCGTGTCCTTGGATATTTCCTTTCCCTGCAGTCTCATCAGAAGCATACCGTAAAGAGCGTTGATGCAAGTTTCTATTTCTCCTGATTTGTTTTCGCCTGCTTTGGCTCTCAGTTCCACGATATAGGGGAGAGCCTTGTAAAACTCGGCCGTATAGTCGGGAAACGACGGGTCATTCAGCAACGTCTGATGCAGCGCCACCATAGCTGACAGTATGTTTTTGTTGATCTGCAGGTGTCCGTTTTTCTCAACACCCTCACGCCTCATCATATCGATCAGCGACTCATACCAGTCGGTCATTTCCCGAACCTGTTCCGGTGTCAGGTTTTGATACCGCGATATGACGTTAAGTCTGATCTTGTCTATATCCAGATCATTGGCTCGTATCAGGTCTTCGATATGCCACATGTAGATCAGATATTCAGCTATATTCTCTTTTCTTTTTTCTGAAGCTATTATCATAAGTAGATCAATATAGTATTTTGTTTATAAAAGAATCAACAAATAAAGGAGTACCAAGTATCATGATAAAACAGAAACGGGCAAATAAAAAAAATTACTCGTCATCACGACGAATAATCTTCTTACCTTAAATCTAATACCATGAAAAACTGATGCAAAGGTAATGTATGTATATAATATATGCAAATGTCATTATGCCGGTTTTGCATTATTTAACCAAAAGCAACTGTAGTTGTTTAAAACATACAGTTGCTTTTAGTTAAAAACTTGCAATATGGGTGTGCTCAACTCATGATCTTTAACGATCTGATTCTATCGTGTTTCCTCCGGAATGGGCACTGATCTGCGGTGAATATTGGCTTTGTACTGAAGCAATGCCTGAAGAATATGTGCCGGAATTGTTGACCCATACATCATAAGTAAGCACATAAGTTCCTTTGGGCATTGAGGTTACAAACATATTGGTTGACGCATCGCGGTTCTCGCGATAGAAGCATACCCCTTCGCTATATATTGGTTCAGGCATTTGTTCCACCGGTTCAAAGCATGCTGCCCTCTCATCGTTTACAGTGATATATTCCAGATCGCGGTTGGCCTTGATTATAAGCTGTACCTTTATGAGATCACCTACATTGAATTTTGTTGCCGGTTCCCATTTATCGCCCGCCTGACGGAGGAACTTCTTTTCCACACTAATGGCTTCGCAAGAAGCCGGGGCAATGGCGGTCATAATCTGACGGGACCGGCAATACACGGCTCCCCATGCGGGAGAATCTGATACCCTGTGTATTTCAAGCATTTGCCCCGAAATATCATAGCGTGATATGTCAGTACGGAAATAACCGAGCTGATTATCGGAATATGACACGCTTACAGGCGTGGTACCTATGGTAACTGTCACATCGGAAGCATTATGAATCCAAGATGGTGATGTAAGCAGTATGGCCGCTATCACTTCATTGGTTGTCGATGATGTACCCCAGTTACGAGTCTCTTTCTGCATGATGAGCCATTGGCGTATCATGTCAATCTGTTTTGCTCCAGGCGAAACTGTATGATATGCGAGCAAGGCATTTGCGGAGGTAAGCAGCTGTGTCATGGATCCTCCGTCGGTATCTCCTACCGACGGCCACCATAATCCCTGAGTGGGGGACGACTGAGCATATTCATCAAGAGAAGCGAGTATGGTACGGGCTGATTTGGCATAACCGTGATTATGGAGCAATATCGCAGCTTTAGCTTTTCCGTCAATATTCATTTTTTTCCATTTGGAGAGGATCTTCTGTACGGTGGACGCTATAATGGTATTGCCTGTGGTTGAGGGTTTGTACTGCGGCCATAGGTCACGGATTTGTACGTAGTACGAGTAATCCTCGTTAGGATATCTGCGGTAGTTTTTTTCCACACAATGCTGGTGGAACGCAAGAGCCTGTCCTGTCATTTTATTCAGGTCGGAATCATTGGGCAGAAATCCCATCTGGTTAAGACGGCCGAGAAGTGTGAGCACAGAACCGGTGGCCCATTCCGAAGCCTCGTCGCTCTGCCCGATCCAAGCCCAGCCACCTGAATTACGCTGCAACTTGGACAACTGTCCGATGGCTTTGTCGTAAATCTCAGCGATATTTTTTCTGTCAAGTAACAAGGCGAGTCTTTGCATACGTTCTGTTTCATTGCGGGCATCAAGCAACCATGGTGTAGCTTGCAACAACATATTTTTAAGGTCGGAATTGCGCTGGAGCATCGACACTAAAGTGGAGTCGGATTTATCTCCTGAAATCCATTCATCAAGGGCTTGCCTTATTGCCGGATATCTGTCGATAATACCTGTTGCCACTCCGGCCGAGAATATCGCTTCGGCTGCCTGCGTGGCTGTGGTCATTTCAGAGGTGCTGATGCCCGGCAGAGCTGTCACCACGTACCATATAGGATTGTCGCAGTATTGCAGTGTGACAATGCTGTTTTCTCCAAGTTTTGGCAACCTCATGCTGAAATCCGTGCTGTCTGGAGCTATATAGAACGGATAAGTATCCATTACCGGAGATATTGATGACAGAATGGGTATAAGAGACTGTTCTCCGTCGGAAAACCTGTCAGTGGAGGCTTTGATCCGGTAGCCAATAAACGGCATGGTGTCAGGCGCGGAAATCTCTATAGCTGTAGTAATCCTGGAAGAAGCCGGGACATTGACTACGGTGGTATCATGAGTCAGAATCACGCGGTTGTCGGCAGGATCAAAGAGCTGTGTGCTAACCTTTATGTCACAAGCCTGATCGCTGTTGTTGAACACTAAGGCTTCTACGCGAGCCTTATCGCCGGAGCGAAGGAACCGCGGCATATTGGGCTGTACCATTATAGGCTTGTTGGCCAATACTTGCGAAGCAAATTGTGCTGTCTCCACATCTTGGTTGTAGGCTATGGCACTGAATGCCCATGTGGTATTGGCGTCAGGCACGCGGAACGTGAATGACAGACGGCCGTCGGCATCGGAAGTGAGCATTGGGCGGAAAAACGCGAGTGTCGCGGCATTGTCACGATATTGGAAATCGGAAGTACTACCGTCTTTACCTGATGCCGGTCCGGATTCGTCGTTGTCTTCAGATTCAAGATATAGCGTTTCGGAGTGTTCAGAAACTTTTGTCAACATATTTCCGCCATTGTCTGTGACGCCAAGACCCGGTGCGGCACCGGCAAGTCCATCTGCAACCATATCTTCAGACATTGTAACAGAAGCATCAACATTTGCAGCCGATTTGTACATCATGTTACGCATCAAAAGCTTTTTTGGAGTATAGAACGACCGACCGTAGGTGTTGAGCTGCGGAGGCATCATGTCATCACAGCGGAGTTGCTTTATGCGGGAGCTCAGATGATAATATGTGGAATAACCTGTCTGTGGGGCATCAATGTTGAACCGCGGCACATAGCCTGTAAACGGATTGAATGTACGAGATTGTGTGGCCAAAGCGTCAAGGGCACTATTGTACATACTCAGAATTATGGCCGCGGCTTGTCCGGTACTATCCTTGTCAAGAGTGCGGAATGTCCATGTTTCCTCTTCATTGGGAATCACTTTGTCACGGAATGACTCAGCTATGAGCATGAAATGCCTGTCGGCATCGGGGCGCTTGACGGTAACTTCTATTATAGATGACTTATAATCCATTACCGACATCATGGTCACGGTGGCACTTTTACAATCGGAGGGCAACTTTATATCCATTCGGTGCATACCGGCCGGTTGTTTGATCCACCTCTGCTCGATGATGCGAGATGTATCGGACAAAGTGTAAAGAATGTGGCTCTCTTTGGCGGTTGTGGCGTAAAGTAATTTATATTTTCCGTCGTTGTCGGAGCTGACAGTATTGTTGTCGGCAGGTGTCCATAATGGTGTATTTGCCGGAGACTTTTTATCGGAAGGACGGTAAAGGCATATTTTGTCGATAGTGAGTGTATCGGATTTGACATCTGTAGTGTAGAGTTTTATAGAATATACTCCGGAAGATAAGTTGCCAAAGTCCAAGGTCGGAGAGGGTGCAATCAGCTTTTTTTGTAGCTTATTAATATCGTCTGAAGAATATACCTCGCACATTACAGGGGTGGCAATAGACTTATCTTCTCCATCTGTCACACGGATATTCAAGTTGACCGGACGGGTTATGTCGATATTTCCTGGTATGGTGGCTTCAATGCGATAAGCTGAACCATCGGTAAAAGTCTTTGTCACCGACTGATTCTCGCCGGAGGCAGAGGTCGCTGTAAGCCGTGCCGTGAAAAGACCGTCGGGGGCAGGGGAGTTGGCAATCAATTCCCTGCTTATGACTATGTTGAAATCTCCATTGGCATCTGTTGTCACAGTATCGGAATAGAATGTGACGTCATTGCTTCTGAACCAGAATGACAGTTCCGATGCGGAAAGAGTCATTGTTACGGGCATGTCGGACATTGATACACCTGAATATGTACGAGCTTTGCCTGAGAGTGTGATATCGCCGCTTTCAGGCACACCATGATTCACGGCTGTCACTTCAAGATAGTATGAGGGCAGTTTATAATCTGAAACCATGAAATATACACTGCTGTTGTCGAAACCAATGTGGTACCGGCCGGTAAGTTCATCTGAGGGTAGAGTAAATAAGCCCTCTATCCGTCCGAAATCATCGGAAACTGTCTCGATGGTATCCACCGGCATATAATTTGCATTGTATAAGACAGCACTGATCTTTTTACCGGAAAGTAACCGGTGACTGTCGCCTATGTACGAGTAAGCCACACCGGCCCATCGCACGGTGTCACCCGGGTGATAAAGGGGCAGGTCTGTATTGGCATATACTGCGGTGGCAAGAGATTCTTCACGCTGAGAAAACCATATCCATGTAGGCATGGAGAATTTGTCTGCACCTTTTACAGCCATGAAATTACCGCCTGTGACGGTGTTGTTACCGGATACGAAACCATCACTGCCGGTAGTCCCGAATTTTTTCTCTACATAATTTCTATTGACCCGTTCCTGATATTTTACATCGGCATTTTCCACTGGGGCGCCAGTAAAAGGATTGACTACGAATATTCGGTCGGAACGGAACGATGCGGAGCCTATGGCCAGATCGGTGCAATGTATCTTGGTATAGTTCCTTCGTCCGGATTCAGTGATTGATTTTGACCTTGGAACCGCGATATAGTTACCATACCCGGGCAAAATCACGGATATGGTGGTATCGGCGTCAAACGGCACTGTACCGTTGAAGTTGATTTTTTGCTCAGAAATCTTGGAAAGCCGTGAGAGATCGGGGATATACCCGTTTTCAAACGGTGATGCGTTATCGGGCACGCGATATATCCCGACAGACACTTCATTGACATTGACTGCCGATATCTTTATTTCAGTGGCATGTCCGGGGGAAACGATACCCGAAGCCTCGATATTGACCGATGCCGCCTCTATATTGGATATGTAATTTTTAATGCAGCCTATACGGTAATATGACGGATATCGCGCAGCAAATTTCTTAAGTCGCGGATATAGTTGCCTGGTTCCGGCTTTTTCATCATACGACATATCCTTGGCAAGTGCCAGAAGAATGTCGCCACTGTATTGTGTATCGGAAAACCTGTCAAACAGTTCCGTAAGCAATTCCTCAGCCCGTTTCTGTGCCGGTTCTTTCTGTGTGCGGTAAATCCCTGTGGTTATAAATTTGATGCGGTCAAGGTCTGTCATTATGTAGGGTGCGGTATCGTCGGCATGGAATTTGAGCAATTCGGCATATAGATCGAGGATTCGCTTTGCTTCGTCAGACGACGGTACAAAACGAGGCGATACAATAAACGTCCTGGCCGGTGACAGAACAACAATAGGAAATACATTGGCAAACGGAGACAGTCTCTTGCGTATAGCTATGGATTCATTGGCGATGAAATCGTATAGGGTAGGATAATAAATCAACGTTTCACGCGATGCGTCGATTATCTCTTTATAAGATGACAGCTGTGACAGTTGCAAGGCCGCAGAATTGATAACCGAGCTACTGCACATGCCGGATATGACATGGCGGAATTGTTCCCCGCTCCACAAATTATAATCCTGCGGAACAGGCATGAGCGGCAGGCTGCGGGTGTCATATTTATATTTGTCGGCTTCATATATGTTAAGGTATATTCGGGCCATCAATATGTCAAGAATGGCCTTTGTGCATGGATTCTGCTCCTTAATGCGGATTTCATCGATGCGCTGCATTACATCAGGCAGATTGTCATTTGAAACTGCCGACTGTGCAAGCGCATAGTCGATCAATGACCGGATAACCATGTTGCCGTCGGAAGTCTTTATTGCGGTCTTCAGTGCCGCTTCTGCATTGGCGCTGACTTTCTTGGGGAAAGCGAAATCGGGTTCGGTTATCTTGTTTTGTGCTGTCATAAAGAATGTAACTGACACTAAAAAGCATGCAGTGATAATTCGTGAATACTTTAATATTTTCATCTGTAGGTGTTTTTTTGTCGTTTGTACTTATACAAAAAACAAATTGCAGTTTATTGTTCACCGGAAACGTTTTCCTGAAAATAATAACTGCAACTATGTCAATTATGAGATGTCTCTGTCCGGCTTAATTTGCGGCTTTTTCAGGGCGCTTATGATGATGGCCTTTGCGATGTTTCATGATCTGTCGGAGCCATTTGAACTCCACATGTTTCAACTGAAAAAGCTGCGTTTTCGACAAAATCTCTTTGTATTTGTCAAAATACTCCATCTCTATACGGTTTTCCTTTCCCTTGGCCTCAAACATGGCTTCAGCAGCTTTTTCATATTCTATGTCGCTTACATCTTTTCGTTTAGCTATGTTTTTACGCATCTGACGTAATCCGTGATTAATTTTGTCGATTTCAGAAGACATGGCGTTGTACAGCGGTAAAAACTTTTCTTTCTGTTCGCGTGAAAGGTCCAGTTCTTTTGCAATGTACTCGCATTTGGCATCATTCATTTCTTTCCGCCACTGTTCATGTTGCCTGGCGTCGGTCTGTGAGTATATACCTGATGAAATAAACGCTATCAATATAAATGACAATACGTATTTTGACATAATAAATTAAGTTCTGGTTATGAAACGATGATATATAAACGGATTTGTCATATGAAATCGGCGGGGTCTATGCCGTCTTCGTACAACTGGTCATAGATATAGTCCTCGTCAACCACCGGATAACAATAATCAACATAAAAGTCATCGTTGTTGATGGCCGACATAAGAACAGGATTATCGGAAAATGCCGCAGGTGAATTACCGGGGTGAACAAGGGAGAACATATTCATCATGCACCATATGCCCATGAACATGGCGGCCATATACACATATGGCCTTATTTTCTGCCATACGGTACGCGGCATGACTTTCACTGTTTCATGTTCCCATGGTTGCTCCGGCAGTGATGATGCCATGCGGGTATTGAAGTCGGAAAAATAATTTTCAGGAACAGTCATTCCTGATTTCCGGTCTATTTGGTAGAGAATATCGTGTCCTTTCATATACGTGGAGTATGAATTAAGGAAATTTCGTTTTGTTTCTTAGACGTTATTTCACAGTGATAGTTTAATCACTTTCGGTAAAAAACTGTTCGATTTTTTTAACTGCAAGATGGTAGGAGGCCTTTAGAGCTCCTACGGAAGTGCCGAGTATTTCTGACATCTGTTCGTATTTCATGTCGTCATAGTAGCGCATGTTAAATACAAGACGTTGCTTTTCAGGCAGCATCGCTATGGCTTTTCTGAATTTTAACTGTAATTCATCACCATCGAAATATCCGTCGGCTTCTATGGCATGAAGTAGGTGTGTGGCTTCGTCATCGATAGATACGTTGTTTCGTTTACGTTCTTTTTCCAGAAATGTTATGCTTTCGTTTATCGCAATCTTGAAAAGCCATGTTGAGAGTTTTGCCGTACCTCGGAAGTTTTCAATGGAAGTCCATGCTTTCAGAAATGTATTCTGCAACAAGTCATTGGCATCGTCATGATTGGGCACCATGCGGCGTATCTGCCAATATAATGGTTCGGAATATTGCCTGATGACTTCGGAGAATGCCTGACGGCATGTGGAAGGGTCCCGCAAGCGGGCAATCAATCCGGTGTTGTTGTTTTCCGAGAATGCCATAAGGTATGATGTACTGATTTTTTAATACTGCTATTAATGATTATTTCGGTAAATTTAGATATTCTTTTTACTTTTGCAGTAAATTTTATTCATAAAAAATGTTGCTTCAATTATAATGGAGCTTAGTTGTCCGGATATTACAAAGGAGAAAAAGCCGCTTGTAAGTGTGGTTATGATCTCCTATAACAACGAGCGGTACATAGATTCCGCCATAAAAGGTGTGGTCAGCCAGAAAGTGCCATTCCCTATCGAACTGATCATATCCGATGACGCTTCCACTGATACCACTTTCGAAAGGATAATGATGTGGGCAACAAGATTTCCACACATTATCCGTCCATATCGCAATGAGGTAAATATAGGGTTGCAGGCCAATTATTTGCGTGCTTTCGGATATTGTCATGGCAAATATATGGCCATGTGCGATGCCGATGATTACTGGATACACCGCAAAAAACTGGCAAAACAGGTAGGGTATATGGAACAGCACCCCCAATGTGCGTTGACATTTCATCGGGTAGTAAATTTCTATGAGGATACGGGAGTGAAAAGTCTGAGCAACGGAGGGCAGAAAACAGATACGGATATCGTGAACCTGTCAGAACGGAATTTCATAACCAACATGAGTGTGCTCTATCGTATGGATAATGTGGATATTAACAGGCTTCCTGATTTCATGAAAGAGGTGAAGCTGCTTGACTATTCAATGCATATGCTTGTAGCGTCATATGGATATATCCATTACTTCAAACGGCCTATGGGGGTATATCGCCAGTATTCCAAAGGCACATGGAGCATGGCTTCGGATTACGACAGGTTAAGTATGGCACTTGCGGTCAGAGAACATCTTATAAAGCATTTCGAAAATGATGATCGGCGTATAGGTGACAATTTGCGTAAAGCTTCAACCGATATAGCCAGAGCTATGGTTGTAGCGTCCGGCGATAACCAGGAGAAGCGACAAGCGGCAGTGAAACGTCTGAAGGCCGTATGCCCGGAATTGTCTGTAAGGGATATTGACCAAAGTACAATGGAAAATGCCGGAAAAAACGCGATATCGATAAAACGGCGATTGTTGCGCGGAGTAAGAATTTGGCTGTCAAAATGTATTCCTGTGCCCAAACCTTAAAATTGATCCGGCCGGTGTCATTTCTGATTTTTCTGTGATTTAGGTGAGAATAGGAGTTCCCGGTCTATTGCAGCAGCTTTAGCGGCTATATCTTCAGGGATAAAATGCCAGTTGAAGTCCGTTTCCGGACGTACTGTACCTTCCTCCTCTATGGTCTTGAGCAAGTAGTAACGGAGGTCTTTTTCAGTGGAGCGTACTATGCGTCGGGATAATTCGCTGTGTGGAATTCCCGCGCCCTTTGTCAACAGATCACCGCCACCATTGCCGCGGTATGAGTTGATAGCCACCAGATACTTTTTATCTAAATCAAACGGCGCTCCTGACGACATTTCGTGTATCCGTATTTTTTCTCCTTTAGGTCCGGTAACATCTACAGTGTAGTTTATGCCGGCTGCCGAATCAAAATTGTATGTGGGATACCGGAACCGGTTGTCGGAATATGACGGTTTTTCGTTATAGAAGTTTATGAGATGCTTCTGTTTGTCGGTTATCTGTCTGGTCCATAATGAATACGCCTCTTCAAGATAGTCCTTTATTTCCTGTCCGGTAAGTTCCATGGTGTATAACATGTTTTCATATTTGTACAATGTGAACATATCGCTTACATGAAGGTCTCCTTTCCTGATCTCGGCATCATAGGAGAGGGGAGCGGCAAAAGATATGTCGGCGCCGGATATTTTCAACTGTAACCTGTGTAGCAATGACATGAACGATGACGGACCGAAATAAGCGTCTTGCGTAGATAATGTTTCAGTGACAGTGCCGATCTTACGCGTAACGAAATCCCTGACCTTCAGCTCTTCCGATGAAAATCGAGCCATGAAATCGGGAGAGGGCTTGAAATATGATATGTCGGCAATCTCGCTGTCGATTTTTTTTGAAATAATATTGCCGTCGCCATCACGTGTGACGGATATATTGACAACTCCTACAGCCATGGCATTATTGGCCGGATTGAGCAGATGTACCGAATTGCCTGAAATATCTGTAATGGTATCAAGATAACGCTGGTGGTCGTGTCCCATAAGCACAATGTCAAATCCGGGAATATTCCTTGCCACTTCAACAGAGGCATTTTCTATATAGTCTCCTGTCATTTTCGATGCGTCATGTCCGGAATGGAACAATCCGATTATTATATCAGGGTTTTCTCGCTCCTTGATCGCCGGAATCCATCTGCGTGCGCTATCCTCCATGTCTTCAAATTCCATTCCTGCCCAGAGATTTTCGGGAAGCCATGCCGGTATGGCCGGCGTCAGCAAGCCGAGAACAGCTATTTTAATTCCGTTTTTTTCAATTACGGTATATGGCTCGAAGTATGGTTTCTTTGTGGTGCGGTCTATGACGTTGGCACCTAAAATCGGAGTATGTGTCTGTTGTCTGACCCGATCATATACATTGTGGCCTGTTTCGATATCGTGATTGCCTATTGTTACGGCATCATATTTCATGTAATCATAAATCTCAGACGCGATATGGGGAGATTGGGTGTCAATGTAGTTGAAATAATATACAGTAGGTTGTCCCTGAAGTATATCGCCATTGTCAAGTAACACTATCGCTTCGTCTCCGTTGGCGTCACGCAGAGAATCAATAGCCGATTTGATCCGGGCCAGGCTGCCCTGTGCCGGAGATAGTGTGATGTAATCATACGGGAAAAAATTACCGTGTACATCTGTGGTATATATTACTTTTATATCTTGAGTATGATTGGCTGACATAATTGATGGAGAGAATAAAATGAGTGAAATCAATGCGATAAGGAATCGATGCATAGTGATAGATTGTTGGTGAGTTCAGGGGGCGTAGAAACATTGTATCTGGCCTATTTTCAAATGGCCTACAAGTTTAAGCGGAATATGCCCTGGTGAGATTGACAACCAGGCTTCTATAGGATCGGAGGTTTTCTTTTTACCTTCAGAGGTGAATGTGAAGTTTATTTTATAGGTATCCACCTTTTCTTTGTTTATCTTGATGGTTTCCTTGCCGAGATATGTTATTTTAAGCAATTCTTTCCGTTTTCCGGAAAATATGTTTACAGTTCTGGTGTCGCCCGGTTTCAGCGACAGATAGTCAAATGATCTTATGTAGTAAAACGAACTCAGCAAATCGACCGTTACGCCTTGTGCCGTAAGGGACAGCGTCGATTCGCTTGTCTCCTTATCTTTTTTCCCGCGTCGGTACCTTTTGCAGTCACCGTTTACAGTATTTCCATCATGACTGAACCTTATGATGTCCCAGGCATATCGGCCGCCCTCATGGGCTATGCGCTGGTACCGGACTGGAGCGAGTGTGTGTATATCAAATGACGACAGCAGGGTGTCGCGTACACGGTAAAACCGGTCAGCCCATGGTTCGGTACGCGCATACAGTGCAGCACTGTACCTGTTGCCGTCATTTTGTAGTATTAGCTTCGCACGTCCGGCCTGTTTATGTATGAATCCTACCTTGAAATATATATTGTAATTGACGGATTCATCAGAAAATTTTTCAGCTTGTGCCGAGAATAATGCTCCCGACAAAACTGTTATAATAATTAGGAGCTTTCTCAACATATCTTTATCCAGAGGGTTGGTTAGTGTCGTGGTTTCAGCTCGATAAATGGAAGCGCATCGCGTGTGGACTGCTCTATGCGCTTATTGCGCCAGCATTTACGGCACACCGCTATGTAACGGTCATCGCCGCCGATCTCCACCTGAGCTCCTTCCTCCACAAAATCGCCATGAGAATCTATTCGGGCGTTGATTATGGTTTTGCGGCCACAGTTGCATGTGGATTTTATCTCATCGATAGTATCGGCAATTTCAAACAGGCGGCGTGAACCTTCAAAAAGATGGCTCTGGAAATCTGTTCTAAGACCGTAACACACCACATTGCTGCCGAAGTCATCGACGATTCTGGCCAACTGGTCAACCTGATCGGCCGACAGGAATTGGGCTTCATCAACCAGAAACCAATCAATGATTGTCATACTGTTCTCAAACAATTCCTCGGCAATGGCATACAGATCGGAATCGGCATAAATCCACAGGCAATCCCGCTCGATACCTATACGTGACTTTATCACATTCTTTTTATCGCGGGTGTCTATTATCGGTTTAAGGCACACATAACGCATACCGCGCTCTTCAAAATTGTATGCTTGAGTGAGAAGCAATGCTGTTTTTGCAGAGCCCATGGTTCCGTAACGGAAGTATAGTTTGCCTTTTCGATTCATGGATTGTTATTTTATAGCAGTACATTATTTGTTGTTACTCCTACAAAGGTAACAACAAAATCTTTACTCCGGTTACTAAATGATGGAAATAGGTGTTAAATTTTAGAGTGGCCTATATAACGCACTGAAATGAAACCTTTAGAGTCGGCAGTTACCGGGAAGTGTCTTGAAGCTCTTATTCCGGCAACCCATAGTATGGTGTCTCCTGACATAAGCAGGGGAATACGGGCTTTTTCCTCCAACGATAATTTGGCATCGCTGAACAGGTCGCTGAGTTTCTTTGAACCTTTCATTCCGTAAGGAGCTATTCTGTCGCCGGGCTGCCAAAATCTGATATGTAGGTCCGTGGCCATGACCGAGTTGTCAAAATAGGCTATGTCGGGATTCCTTTCGGGTGAAAAGTCACTGATAGGGTGTGCGGTTATCTCAAATATGTCATTTAATGCAATCTGTCTGTCTGTTTTATTTGTCACAGGGCGAAGCCACCCGTGGTCAGTGTAGTATGAACCGTATCGGTTTCCCGAGATACCGCGTCGGGACACGATATCAATAACGTCGCTTTTCGAAAGCCCTTTTGGCGAGAGCCATTCATAAAGGAGCATTTCGGGATAAGGTTCCTTTCCACACAATCTGTTCAGGTCCACAGCCCCTGTTGCGTCAATGTATCTGAGGCTTTTTTCGTTTAACATATGGCGATAAAGCTGTTCATTGTCAGCTAAATGGCTTATAGAAGCCGATATATTTCGATCGGCTGTCGGGAAAAATCGCCGGATTACAGGCAGCACTTCGTTACGAAGGCAATTACGTTTATAATCATTTTCGAGATTGGAACTGTCGGTTATATAGCCGATATGACGGTCTTCAAGGTATTGTTCGATCTCTTCTCGGTAACAGCACAGCATCGGACGCACAACATGACGGTCATTCACCGGCTGCATACCTCTTAAGCCGGAAATGCCGCAACCTCTCAGCAGATTAAGAAACAGAGTCTCTATATTGTCGTTGGCATTGTGGGCTACCGCAATGGCCTGCGCCCGGTGAGTTACGCGCAGTGATTCAAACCATCGGTACCGCAGTTCTCGGCAAGCCATTTCAATGGATACCGGGCGGGGAGAATCAATCCGGAACCTCTCCACATCAAAATGCGTCACGACAAACTCTGCTCCAAACCGTCGGGCGACATCACAGGCATGACGCTCGTCGCGGTCACTTTCATCGCCGCGCAAATGGAAATTACAGTGTGCCGCAACACATCTGTACCCTAATGTGGTAAGTACTGACAGCATAGCTACCGAATCGGCTCCACCGCTGAGCGTGACTATCACCGGCAACGAACGGTCTGACAGCAAAGCATTGGCGGCAATATACTCTTCGACACGTCGCTCGATAAGGTGCATGTCAGTTGCTTTTAAAAGTAAAAAACTTGTTATATAGGAAGTTGGCAATGGTATATGTGATCATGCCGATTATCGTGGCTATTCCGTAACCGCTGAGCACGAATCCCCAAATATCAATTTCCATGTCATTCAGGGGAGTCTGTTTTGCCAATAGCCATGTTACAGCAAACTGTATGGCATAGCATACAAGAAAACCGATGCAGAACGCGGACATCTCCCTAAAGATACCTCTATGCGACCTGAATACCCAGTGTTTGTTCCATACGAATGAATTTATGAATCCGGCCACATAGCCTATGGCATTGGAGACCCATTCATTTATATTGAGCCAATCCTTGCAAAAAAGTATGACCAATAGAGTCAGCAATGTGTTCATGACTCCCACACAGGCATATTTGATAAATTGGGCTACAGTTTTTTTCCGTAAGGTATCTGATAAGGGCATGATAGATAAATTTATTTTTTAGAGTAAAAACGGCACACCTGCGTCAGACCGCAGTTCAGGCAGTCAGGTCTGCGTGCTTTGCACACGTAACGTCCATGGAGTATAAGCCAATGGTGGGCTTTGGCAATGAGGTGTTCGGGAATATTTCTTACAAGTTCCTGCTCTGTGGTAAGCGGTGTCTTGCTTCCGGTAGTAAGCCCGAGACGTTCGCTTACACGGAACACATGGGTGTCAACGGCCATGGCAGGTTTGTCGAAGGCTACAGACATTATGACATTGGCTGTCTTTCGTCCGACTCCCGGTATGGACAGCAGATCATCGATGTCAGATGGAACCTTACCTCCGAATTTCTCCACAAGCACATTAGCCATGCCGTGAAGGTTGCGTGCCTTGTTGTTAGGATATGACACTGATTTTATATAGCCGTATATCTCCTCCACACTTGCCAGAGCCATGGATTGGGGATCAGGGAAGGCTTCGAACAACGCGGGTGTTATCATGTTAATACGCTTATCGGTGCACTGAGCCGACAAAATCACCGCGACAAGCAACTGATAGGTGTCGGTGTAATGCAGTTCTGTTTCGGCAACAGGCATGGAGGTCTGAAACCACTCAATAACACGTCGGTAACGTTCGCAGGTATCCATAATCCAGATTTCTATTTTTCCAACAGGCGTTCGGTAGCATACATTCCAATGGCACACGCTACCAAACCTCCGGCTACAGTGACAAGTATGTATATTGATGCCTGTAACCAAAGTCCGTTTTTAATCATGAGTAAAGGGTGGAGTGAAAACGCCGAAAATGTTGTGAATCCACCCAACAATCCTGTAATCAGGAACCTTGACCACACGGTTGACGCATCATAAGCGGTCAATACGGTGAAAATAATTCCGATTGACAGACACCCTATCAGATTAGCTGCAACGGTGTGGTAAACATTGTTGTCAAACCACCTTAGGAAATCCATTCCGTAACGTGCCACACAACCTATGGCGCCTCCGGAGGCCACTGCCGCTATTTCCGTTATGTTCAATGTCACTCTGACCGACCTGGAATGAATGTGTTATATTATAAAACCTATCGTGCGCTTTGGAATTCTTCAAGGAAGCGCACGTCATTTTCCGAGAACAGACGAAGATCGTTTACCTGATATTTCAGATTGGTGATGCGCTCCACTCCCATGCCGAGTGCATAACCGCTGTAAATCTTCGAATCGATACCGCAGGATTCAAGCACATTCGGGTCAACCATGCCACAACCGAGTATCTCCACCCAACCGGTATGTTTGCAGAATGAGCACCCTTTGCCTCCACACAGGTTACATGAAATGTCCATTTCAGCCGAGGGTTCGGTAAAGGGGAAATAGCTCGGGCGCAGACGTATCTTAGTCTCAGGTCCAAACATTTCACGGGCAAAATACAGCAATGTCTGGCGCAGATCGGCAAACGACACATTTTTATCAACATACAGGGCTTCAACCTGATGGAAGAAACAGTGAGCGCGGGCCGATATGGCTTCATTGCGATATACTCGTCCGGGGCATATTATACGGATCGGGGGCTGAGAATGCTCCATAACCCTTGACTGTACTGAAGATGTGTGCGTACGTAAGAGCACATCGGGATTGCGTTTTATGAAAAATGTGTCCTGCATGTCTCGGGCAGGGTGGTCAGGTGCAAAATTGAGTGAAGAGAACACATGCCAGTCATCTTCTATCTCGGGACCTTCGGCCACAGTGAATCCAAGGCGTGAAAATATGGAAACGATGTCATTGCGCACAATAGAAAGCGGGTGACGTGACCCGAGCGGCATGGCTGACGGTGTGCGGGTAAGGTCCATTGATGATGTGTCAAAGCCATCGTTATTGCCCAGAGCCTCGCGAAGAGTGTTGATTTTCTCGGTGGCAAGATTCTTTAGCTCATTCAAGGCCTGTCCGACAGCGCGTTTCTGATCGGCAGGCACGCTGCGGAAGTCATTGAACAGGAGCGAAACCTCACCTTTTTTACTGATATATTTTATACGAAGAGCCTCTACTTCAGCGGCATCTTTTGCCGTCAATGCGGAAATTTCTGCTTTAAGTCGGTCTATTTTATCAATCATAACGGTTTTTCTGATTTTTCAACCCACAAATTTACAAAAAATAATGCTATAGAGCGGTATATGTGCATTAAAAATATCGGAACCAACCATTCCGGCAGGTTCCGATACAATATATACAATATCTCCGAAACAATTATTCTTCCGGAGTGATGATTTTGGCCATTGCGGCATTTACGTCATTGACAAGTTCCTGATCCTGCTTGTCGCGGCTTACGATATTGCCATCAGGATCAAACAGAATGATACAGGGTATTCCCGATATGCCGTATATATCGGTAGGTATGGACTGTGCGTTTATGATCTGTTTCCATGGAAGCTGATGCTCTTCAATGGCTTTGAGCGTATTGGCCGGTTCGTCCCACACAGCCACACCGAGAATCTCAAGTCCTTTGTCGGCATAGGCATTGTAGAGTTCCTTGATGACTTTGGTTTCTCTTATACATGGACCGCACCAGCTTGCCCAGAAGTCAACGAGTGTATATTTACCCTTGCCCACATAGTCGCTGAGCCGTTGAGTCTTGCCATCATGGGTTATTTCAAAATCCTTGAATTTATGGCCCACCGAGGTTTCATCTTTCTTAATCAATGATTCACGCAGCTTGGCTATTCGCTGTGATTTTGCCAGACCAGGGTATTTGGCCAACTGACTGTCAAGGGTGGCCAGATCATATCCGTAGGCATTCTGAAGGAAGATGGACAGCCCGAGAACGTTGTCGGCATTGGCTGCAAACACTGAGTCATTTAAAGCATCGTAGCGGCGGGTGAGTTCCTCTCGTCTGGTTTCGAGCGTGGAATCATTGGGCAAAGAGTTGTATTCCATAACTATTGCTCTTTGCTTTTCATTAAGGTCTTTCAATGATTTGTTAAGTTCACCGGTGCTTTCGGTAGTGCGCTGCATGGGGTTTACGGTTATTTCTCCGGGTTCGAGAATGAATTGTCCTGCGCGTGAGCCGTCAAGCACTAATTGTGCCATTACAGGAGCCTCGATATTGCCCTGGAATACAGCCATACCGTTGTCCACCAACACACTGTCGAGTTTTTCTCCGTTGTCGAAATTTAGCATGTATAGTTGCAGACCGTCCTCGTCAGGTGTAAATGTGACTTTTACTGTGTAATTCGGCATTGAGGCAGCCGCGCATGACAATGCCAGTGTGGCTATGGCCGAACTTATAAAATACTTTGATTTCATATTATCTGTGTTTTGTTTAATTAAAGTACAAATGTAGTCAGTATTTTCTTAAACTTGATGAAATCAAATTAAAAACAATGTGAATATGATGAAATTATCATATTTTTGTATGTTGTATTTTATTATATTATAGAGAATAATATCATGGAACTAAAACGAACCCTTAACGAATATATCCTTCAGGCGTTGAAATCTAACTGGGAACTTCCGGCTCTAACAGATTTTGACGGCATATCATACCAATATAAAGATGTGGCAAGAAAGATAGTTAAACTTCACATCATGTTTGAGAGTAGCGGAATAAAGCCGGGCGACAAAATAGCATTGTGCGGACGCAACTCGGCTCAATGGTCGGTGGCATTTTTCGGCATACTTACCTATGGAGCCGTGGCAGTGCCTATATTAAACGAATTCAAGCCTGACAATATCCACCATCTGATCAACCACAGTGAGTCGAGACTGCTGTTTGTCGATGCAGGTGTCTGGGAAAATCTTGACTCCACGCGACTGGAGCGCCTTGAAGGTGTGTTTTTGCTTAATGACTATTCATTGCTTTTGTCTAACAACGAACGTCTGACAACGGCGCGTGCGCATCTCAATGAATATTTCGGCCGTCGTTTTCCGGAACGGTTCGGCGAAAATGACGTGAAAGTACATGCCGAGCACCCCGATGAAGTGGCATTGATCAATTATACATCGGGCTCCACGGGCTTTTCAAAAGGGGTTATGATTACTTACCGTAACCTATGGTCAAATCTGCAATTTACGATAGATGAACTTAAATGTATAGGCCCGTCGGACAATATGGTGTGTATGCTTCCATTGGCTCACATGTACGGTCTTATGGTAGAACTGATTCACCCGTTTGCCAAAGGGTGTCATATTCATTTCCTTACCCGCACACCGTCACCGAGGGTAATTATGGACGCTTTTGCCCGCGTACGCCCAAAGATAATCGTGTCAGTGCCGCTGATTATTGAAAAAATCATAAAAACCAAAGTATTCCCGCTGCTTGAAAAGCCGCTAATGAAGATACTGATGATGGTACCGTTTGTCGATGACCGACTTATGTCCAAAATCAAGGCACAGCTCACAGCCACTTTTGGCGGTAATCTTCAGGAAATGATAATAGGTGGTGCCGGACTGAACAAAGATGTGGAGGAGTTTCTGCGAAAAATAGGATTTCCGTTCACGGTAGGTTACGGTATGACCGAGTGTGCTCCTCTCATAAGTTATGCCCCATGGTCGGAATCCCGCAAAGGATCATGTGGTCGCGTTGTGAGCAGAATGGAAGCGCGGGTGGATTCTCCCGATCCTGCCAATGTGCCCGGAGTGATATGGGTAAGAGGAGACAATGTGATGAAGGGTTACTACAAGAATACGGAAGCTACTTTTGAGGCCATAACACCCGACGGGTGGTTGTGTACGGGCGATATCGGGGTGATTGATCAAGATAACTTCATATATCTGCGCGGACGTGACAAAAATATGATTCTCGGACCGTCAGGCCAGAATATTTATCCTGAAGAAATAGAACAAAAACTCAATAATATGCCATATGTGAGTGAATCGGTGGTAATATCCGAAAGCGGAAAATTAGTGGCACTTATATATCCCGATCAGGAACTCGCCGCAAAAGAGCATATTACACACACGGATATCGAGCGCATAATGAATGACAATATTGCCGCACTGAATAAGGAAATACCGTCATATTCACAGATAAGCCGTCTGAAACTTATGAGTGAGGAGTTTGAAAAAACGCCCAAGAGATCGATTAAACGATACTTGTATCAGCATGAATAATCCTGTTGATCAGGAATATACCGGATATACACAACCGATATGTGCCGATTGGACAGGATCAGAATCAGAATCTGTAACCGATGGCTATTGTGAACCACCCTCCGGTATTTTGCTTCATTAGCAGGCACTTGCTTTCGAACGCAAGCCGTAGGGTAGGGGTAGCGAAGTATTCCAGTCCGGCGCCTATGTTTAGTCCGAAATGATTGGAGCGTTCCGACGAATCATCGGATATATCATCGTTGATGGTTTGTGTGTGGGTGCTGAATGTAGAATAATTCAAACCTCCGATAGGATAGAAACTTACACGTCCGCCGGGGGAGAGGGATATAGGTATCTCGGCATCGAAATTAAAGGAAAAAGAATCGGTATTGTGATGACGGAACGCATAATCGACTTTCGGTGCGAATCTGAAATGCTCGGTAAATCGGTAAGAGAAATAAAGACCGGCTGAAGCGGTAGTATTACGTGTTGTGAATCCTGCGCGTAATCCTACACTTTTTTCGCCACGAGAACCGGCTATGGCGGGGATTGTGGAAAGAGCAAGTAATAAGACCGCAGTAATGTGATGGAATATGCGCCTGTTCATAGGTAAAGAAATAATGTGAGAATGTCAAATTTGATTTGTTAACGCAAAAATAATTGTTTCTGTTCATTTACTTGCACAGATTCGGCTGAATTAAGTATTTTTGTAGTAAAAATTACGCAAATGACTAACGGATTCCTCAGAATCGCATCTGTAGCACCTGAATTGATGGTGGCCGATGTGGATTATAATGTGTCGAATATAATAGCCGAAGCCCTCAGGCTTGATAAAGAGGGGGTGGAGATCGCTGTATTCCCCGAATTGTGTATCACCGGATATACATGTGGCGATCTGTTCCATTCACAGACTTTGTTATCGGCTGCAAAGAATGGAATTGACCGTATAATGGAGGCCGTAAGAGAACTTGGCATACATGTCATAGTCGGAGCGCCAGTAAAAAAGGGGAGTGCGGTGTATAATTGTGCCGTGCTTATCCGTGGTGATCGGGTGGATTATATAGAGAAGTCTTACATACCTAATTATAATGAATTCTACGAACGGCGCTGGTTTGCTCCGGCCACATCAGATGTCCGTGACAAGGTGTTCGAAAGCCATGGTACGAAAATAGGCATAGAGATATGTGAGGACCTGTGGGTGCCTATACCGCCATCGTCATATCTGGCTATGAACGGAGCCAAAGTGATTTTTAATCTGTCGGCTTCCGATGATCTGATAGGCAAACACCGCTATCTGACGTCTTTGATACGGCAGCAGTCGGCCAGGTGTCTGTGTGCATACGCCTATGCTTCGGCCGGATTCGGGGAGTCCACAACCGATATGGTATTTCTGCCTAAAACCATAATAGCTGAGTGTGGAAATATAATGACGGAAAATAACCGCAGTGATTTCTTGTCTCCGGTCTGTGTTATAGCAGATATTGACATCGAAGCCATAGAGCGTGACCGATTCCATACCTCCACATATGCGGATTGTGCATTCAAGTCTGAATGTAATGATTCGGATATGGATATGGCGGATTATGAATTTGACAATAATTATGTCCTCAACTACCGTAGTGTCAATTCGTTGCCGTTTGTACCCTCCGATGAAGAATCAATCGATGAGAGGTGTACGGAAATCACCACCATTCAGGAATGCGGGCTTGCCCGCAGATTAAAGGCAGTGGGGAGCAACAGGATAGTGGTAGGAATATCCGGAGGACTTGATTCCACACTCGCTCTACTGGTGGCAGTGGGTACTCTGAAACGGATTGGAGGTGATGTCAAAGATATCACTGCCGTAACAATGCCCGGATTCGGCACTACAGGCCGCACTTACGAAAATGCATTGAAACTCATGGAGTTGCTCGGTGTTACAATACGAGAGATTCCTATAGCGGAGGCTGTGAACCAACATTTTTCAGATATATCACATAATCCGGATATACATGATGTTACTTACGAAAATTCCCAGGCAAGAGAGCGGACACAGATATTGATGGATTTATCGAACCAGGTCGGTGGAATCGTACTTGGCACCGGTGACCTGTCGGAATTGGCTCTCGGTTGGGCCACTTACAATGGAGACCATATGTCAATGTACGGTATAAATGCCGGAGTGCCAAAGACTCTTGTAAAATATATAGTGCGATGGTATGCACTCAGAGCTGTTGACAACAGATTACGCGATACTCTTATTGATATTATCGATACACCGATCAGTCCGGAACTTACACCGGCTGATGACGACGGTAATATTGCACAAAAAACCGAAGAACTCGTGGGACCGTATGAACTTCATGATTTTTTCCTGTATTATATGCTTCGTTACGGATTCACACCTCGAAGAGTTCTGATGCTGGCATGCAAAGCATTTGAAAACTCATATGACAAGGATACTATATTGTATTGGTTAAAAACATTTTACCGCAGATTCTTCACACAGCAATTTAAACGGTCATGTCTGCCAGATGGCCCCAAAGTGGGCAGTGTGTGCCTTTCTCCGAGAGGTGACTGGCGTATGCCATCTGATGCGTCCTGGCACATGTGGCGTAAAGACCTTGATAATCTAAATTAGATTTATTGATAAATAAAACGAGAACGAAACATACCGTAATATAATATATAAGCGGAATGTTTCGTTCTGTTATTTAATATAGTTCAAATTATAATATAATGAAGAGAATGAATAAATATCCGCGTTATTCTCATAATGGGGATTATGTTAAATAGGACTATTATGGGACTTCCCCGTAAAGATATTTTTGTGTCATAACTCGTTGAGTTTTCAACAACAGTAATGGTTTGCCTGGTTGATAATTTTTATTATGAACGTATTTCCCTTAGATTGATGTGATTTCTATGTATTTTCGAGAAATTTCGCTAAATTTGCGCTATAACGGGTTTTGTTGATGCACAAACTGACAATCAAAATATATTGGACTATAATGACTGTGCTTTTGCTGTTATTTTCAGTAACTGTGCAGTTTCATAGTCATCATTACTCGGGAGCATTGTGTATCAGCATATTAAATGACTCATCGGAGCATCATCATCATGAATGCTCTGATTTTGCATGTGCATTACATCTGTCTCCGGCAGTCAATGCTGACAAAATTTCAATATTGGACGATGCCACTATTGATTCACAGGAATTTACATCTACATATATAGATAATTGTTCAATCAATTATACCTCTTTGATATCAGGATATCTGTCACTGACACATTATATAATCGATATAAGCGACACTTCATATCGGGAGGCAATTCCTGTAAGAGGCTCCCCTATCGTATAACACACACACATAATCAGGGGTAATCATAATTCTGTTTACCCGATAATTTTTGTAAATGATTGGGCGTTATATAATCCTGAAAAGTTTTTTCAAAATTATATAACCTGATAAATGAACCAAATGAATAATTTTGTTGTGTTACTTTAGTTATTCCTTAATATAATGAAACATACATATTATATAGCTTCTTATGCAATGCTGTGTCTGCTGTTTTCATGTGGCGGACATGATGAAAAAAATGAACTGGCTCATGACCATTCTCATGATGGGTCGTCTGTAGAGGCCAAATCTCATGACAGTGATGAAATATTCCTTGAACCTCACGATGCCGAACGCTTTGGTGTGACAACGGCAACAGTCAGGAAGCAACCGTTTAACAATGTTGTGAAAGTATCCGGACAAATACTTAATGCTTCGGGCGATGATGCTGTGATAAGTGCCCCCACTCCGGGTATCCTGCACCTGTCGCCAAACATAAATGTGGGATCGGAGATAAGTCGTGGTGCCGTAATCGGTAAAATTTCATCGCAGGGCATGAGCGGCGGCGATCCGAATGCTGCGGCCCGAGCCGCTCTTAACGCGGCCAAACTTGAACTGGACAGGCTTACTCCCCTATTGGCTGACGGTATTGTCACCCGCCGGGAATACAATTCTGCCGTAGCCGCATACGAACTGGCAAAGGCCGCCTACAGTGGCAATGCAGCATCTGGTAATGTGACCGCTCCTATATCCGGACGTATAACTGATATATTTGTAAAATCCGGATCATTTGTTGACGCCGGAACTCCTATAGCCGCCGTGGGCAAAAATTCCATGCTGACCTTAAGAGCGGATATGCCGGAGAAATACCGGCATTTGCTACCGTCGATATCCGGAGCCAATATCCGAGGAGCATATTCCGATTCATGGTTATCAATAGATTCGCTTGAAGGCAAACGTGTCGGTCCTATTAATGGTGCCGGAAATGTCAAAGCCGGATACATACCTGTGTATTTCACGTTTAGGAACAACGGTAACATGTCGGCCGGAGCGTTTGTGGAAGTCTGTCTGACAGGCACTGGGGAATCCGATAGAATCATTGTGCCTCAAAGCGCTCTTTCCGAACAACAGGGGCAATATTTCGTATATATAAAAATCAATGAACACGGGTATGAGAAACGCCCTGTAATTCCAGGTGACAGCGATGGTTTCAATACCGAACTCAAATCCGGAGTAAACGAAGGAGAGTCAGTGGTGGTAACAGGTACTCCAATGGTGAAGCTTGCCGAATCAAGCGGAATAGTTCCTGAAGGTCACTCACACAATCACTAAAATCGTGAAATGTCATGCTGAATAAGATAATACGGTTTTCGCTCTCTAACCGAGCCGTGATATTATTGCTGTCGGGGCTGTTGCTCATTGCCGGTTGCTGGACCATGTTTCGCACGGAAGTCGATATTTTCCCTGACCTCAATGCCCCTACCGTGGTAGTCATGACCGAAGCTCCTGGGCTTGCTCCTGAAGAGATTGAGAAGATGGTGACATATCCAATAGAGACATCGCTCAACGGTGCAACAGATGTAAGACGTGTGCGTTCTGCTTCGTCCACAGGATTTTCTGTGGTGTGGATAGAATTTGATTGGGGTACGGATATCTATAAAGCCCGTCAGATAGTATCGGAGAAACTTACAGCTGTAACCGAACAGCTGCCTCCGGGTTGCGGTGTACCTACCCTCGGGCCGCAATCATCGATACTCGGAGAAATGATGATCATATCATTGACCGCCGACTCCACTTCGCTGCGTGATCTGCGCACTATTGCCGACCGGGTGATAGCACCGCGCATACTGTCACTTGGCGGCGTGTCACAAGTGTCGGTAATAGGTGGTGATGTGGAAGAATACCAGATCAGACTCTTACCTGATAGGCTCCGATACTATAATGTGACACTTGATGAAGTGCGTGTTGCCGCCTCAATGCTCAATGCCAATGCTTCGGGTGGGGTCATTTATGATTACGGGAATGAATATATTATCAAAGGTGACCTGCACACCACTTCAGCCGACGAAATAGCTAAAAGTGTGGTTCGCAGTGATGCAGATGCCACGGTCACATTCGGTGACATATCCGTTGTGGAGCTTGGCCCTCAATCGCCGCGTCTCGGTACAGCATCGGAAAAAGGTACTGGCGCGGTGTTGCTCACCGTCACAAAGCAGCCTGCCACCGGTACGATATCACTTACTGAAAAAATCGATGAGACTCTGTCCGTTCTTAAAAAAAGTCTGCCGACAGATGTTAATATATCCACCGACATATTCCGTCAGAGCGATTTCATAGATAATTCCATATCCAACCTGCAGATTTCGCTCTTTGAAGGAGCGCTGTTTGTTATAGTGGTATTGTTTTTCTTCCTGATGAACATACGCACCACATTGATTTCAGTGGTTGCTCTCCCCTTGTCGATCGCTCTTACTTTACTGATATTGTATTGGTGCGGGCTTAGCATCAATACCATGAGCCTTGGCGGTATAGCCATTGCCATTGGCTCGCTTGTAGATGACGCTATTGTCGATGTGGAAAATGTGTATAAGCGTTTGCGCGGCAATGCAGTTCTGCCTCAGAATGAACGCAGGCCTGTAACTTCAGTGATATACGATGCTTCTTGTGAAGTGAGGTTGCCGATACTCAACTCCACATTGATAATCGTGGCAAGCTTCCTTCCTCTCTTTTTCCTTAGCGGCATTGAAGGACGCATGTTGATACCGTTGGGCATATCGTTCATTGTAGCCCTTGTGTCATCGACAGTAGTGGCACTTACAGTGACTCCGGTGTTATGCAGCTATCTGCTTAACGGTTCCAAACGATATCATATCGATACCCGCGATCCGTGGTTAAGCCGCAAGATGGCCGGTTGGTACAGAAACGCGCTTGTGAAGATTTTGAACCATAAGAAAGGTATGCTTGCCGGTACAGCTATATTGCTTTTGGCTGCTCTGGCTTTAGTGCCTACTCTCGGACGCAGTTTTCTGCCGCCTTTCAATGAAGGTTCTCTGACCATCAACGTAAGCACTCTGCCTGGCATATCTCTTGAGGAGAGTGACAAGATAGGTCGTGAGGCTGAACGGATAATACTTTCTGTGCCGGAAATAAATACTGTGGCACGCAAGACCGGACGTGCCGAACTTGACGAACATTCCTTAGGAGTGAATATGTCTGAGATTGAAGCCCCCTACACTCTTGACGGACGTTCGCGTAACGAAATGGTCAGAGAACTGCGTGAGAAACTGTCACATATCCCCGGCGTCAACATAGAGATCGGTCAGCCTATATCGCACCGTATCGACGCCATGCTGTCGGGCACAGAATCACAGATAGCCATAAAAATATTCGGAAGTGATTTGCAGCGGCTGCATTCCATAGCTTCCGATGTGCGCAACTCCATAAAGGATATAGATGGAATTGTCGATGTCAACATCGAGCAACAGATAGACCGTCCGCAGATAGATATAAGGCCAAAACGGGAACTTATGGCACGTTACGGCATCACAAACAGCGCATTCGCATCGTTCATATCCACTATGCTCGGCGGAGAAAAAGTGTCACAAGTGTATCGCGACGGAATACCTTACGATATCACGTTAAAAGTAGATGATTCATCACGCCGCGGCATCAACGATCTGTCAAACCTGCTGATAGATTCCAATATAGGCCCTATTCCTCTGAACTATGTCGCCGATGTGGTGTCCACAGCCGGTCCAAACACGATAAACCGCGAAAATGTAAGCCGTCGGATTGTCGTATCGGCCAATGTCGAGGGCGGAGACCTGCGTGGTGCCGTCAATGACATAAAGGACGCTATATCGGATCATATCACTCTTCCCGACGGATATTATGTAACATACAGCGGCCAGTTTGAAAATGAGGCAGCGGCATCTCGCACACTCGGCATAGCTTCCATCGGAGCCATATTCATAATATTTTTGCTGCTCTATCATGAATACAAGAATATATCCCAGCCGCTTATCATTTTGATAAATATGCCTCTGGCACTTATTGGCGGAATTATGATACTTGTTATGACCGGTTCGGAGATAAACATTCCGGCGATAATCGGTTTCATATCGCTCATGGGCATAGCCACACGCAACGGTATGTTGCTGATATCCCGTTACAATGCATTGAAACAGGAGGGCCTGTCTCTTGTGGAGCGTATAAAGCAGGGCTCGTATGACCGTCTGAATCCTATAATAATGACGGCTTTGACATCGGCTCTCGCGCTTATTCCGCTCGCATTGCGCTCTTCCGAACCGGGCAACGAGATACAGTCGCCCATGGCTTTGGTAATTCTTGGCGGTCTGCTGACTTCCACTGTGCTGAATCTGTTTATCGTACCTATATTTTACTATATAACCAATCGAGAAAAATCGACCAAATGAGACTAAAACATATATTGATCACTGTAGTGACACTGACAGCATGTCTGTCGGTTTGCGCACAGGAAGATATTAATGCACTGACAAGGCAGATAGCCTTACATAATAAAGCTCTTGAAGCGCAAACGTCACAGGATATGTCACAAGTAGCGTCAATGCGCGCCGACAACACCCTTCCCGACCCGGAAGTGGAGTTTTCCCATCTGTGGGGGCAGAACGGCATCGGGAATAAGATGAATTTCGGCATATCGCAGGGCTTTGACTGGCCGGGACTATACAAGGCCCGGGGGCATGCCGCCGATATGGAGGAACGGGCATTGGATTTTTTGTGGAAAAGCAAGTATCTGGAAACTATGCTTGAAATAAAGAGCACTATCATCGACATAATATATGCCAAACGGAAAATAGCCTTGCGTACTGATGTGTACCATAATATGGACTCATTATATTTCGCTTATAAAAGAGGCATGGAACGCGGCGAAGTCTCGGTAATAGACCTTAACAAGCTGGCCATAGAGAGAATTGCCGCATCACGTTCTGTGGCAGATGCCGGCAATGAATATTCGGCCGCCTGCGCAAGGCTACAGGCGCTCAATGGCGGAGAACCGTGTGAAAGCATTATTGCCGGACTTCATGATTTTCCGATGGAATCCATACGCAGCCTTGATGATTATGTCAATGAAGCCATGCAATATAATCCCCTGCTGCAGTATGCAGATTCAAAGACACTCTCTATAGAGGCTCAAAACCGAGTGCTCAGCCAAAGCCGTTTGCCCGGGTTCTCGCTCGGATACAGTTTCGATAACGAGATGGGTGAGAAATTCCATGGATTTTCAGTGGGAATGTCATTACCTGTCTATTCAAGAAAATATCAGAAAAAAGCGTTATTGATGGCCTCGAATGAAAACAGTGCGACTGCCGAGGATATAACCTCGGGGATAATCGGCGACATCACTTCCACGCGTCAACGTGCACTGAATTATATTGCCGAAATAGAAAAATACGGCACTATATTCAGTTCGGGTGATAATATCCGATTGCTTAACAAAGCATTTGCCGGAGGTCAGATATCTCTGATGGAGTATATCACAGATATCAAATATTTTCTGGACGCTCAGGGTGACTATGAAGAGATGCTGTATCTTTACAATCTTGATACAACAAAACTCAACCGATATTCTCTCTTACCGGTAAAGTAATAGCATTAACTGACTTGTGTTATTCTTTCAGCGAACGGGCTATCTGGCTACGCGCCACGGCAAGTTGCTTTTCAAGCCGTGCCTTTTCCAATCGGAGCACCTTGCACTCGGTCAGAGTCAGGGCTGTAAGATATGCGTCAGCTATTCCGGACACCTGTTCGGGGGTAAGTTTTACTGTTTGTGACGAGTTATGCCCGTTGAACTTGACTGTCAGTGGCTGATTGCGGTGTGCCACGATGAACTTTGCAACAGTATCACATTCTGCGGAAATGAAAGTGAGGACTTCGTTTCCGGCTAATAGTTGGTTACGTTCGCCGTCCATGGGCAACTGTGGAGATGACACTACTTCTGCACCTGATGACACCGTTACAGACCGGCTTTTTATAGGTTTGACATTTGTTGCCACCATATAAAACATTCCGTCGGGGGCGACCTTGGCATGAAGCCCCGGTGTTGAAAAAGCCTTGACACCGGCTTCGCAGCGTGGAACAAAATACGGTTCCACCGGATTGTCGATCCTTACTAAAGTGCCGCTTAGAGAATCTCCTGCCATCAACCGTATTGCGAGCAGACTGTCGGTCCGGGATATGCCCTCGACTGCAAGCTGCTCCATAATCCTTGGACGCAGTGCCATGGCTTCCCTGCGTATGGCCACAGCTGATGAATATGATGAATCAATGGAGTCAAGCAATGTCATAGCCGATGAATAGTCGCGGGCTTCGAACTGTGCACGAGCTTCGGTGAGCAACTTGTCTGCGCCTTTATCACTATCGCCGCAGCCACACATAAATATTGATAACACTACCGCCGGGCCTATAATCACCCTCTTAATTACCGCGTTGGACATCTTTTACGCCTTTTACTGTTAATATTTTCTTTATTAAATGTGTCAAAACTTCCGTGCTCTCCACGCCCACCACAAGATAGCCGTGAAATATGCCGTCATGGGAATCAATGGAAATATTTCTAAGTGAAGCCTTGTTCTCTTTGCTTATAATAGAGGTTATATTGGTCACTATGCCGATATCGTCCTGCCCTACTACACGTATGGTCGATACAAACTGATTGCCCGACCGGCCGGCCCAACGGGTACTTATAAGCCGATATGGATAACGGGCTTTTATGTGAGATGCATTCGGGCAGTTTTCTCGATGTATTTTCACCACACCTTCTGCCGATACAAACCCGAACACGTCATCGCCATGCACGGGATTGCAGCATTTCGAGAGCCTATAGTTGATTCCTTTGACATTGTCGCCTATGACAAACACATCATTGCCGCTTCCTTCATCACCTGATTGTGTCTGCATCGTAAATTCCTCGGCCGATGTCTTTTCCACAGGAGTCTCCTTTATATCGAGGAGTTCATACTGAGCTATCACGTCGTTGACGTCAAGAGTCTCTGATGCTATGCCGTTGTAAAAGTCCGTTACAGTCTTGAACCCGAGCTTTTTTATCAACTTCATCATTATCGCTTCATCGATCTCTATTTTACGGTTCTTGAAGCGGCGTTGCAGTTTTTCTTTGGCCAGTTCGGCTGCACGGTTTTGTATCTCGTTGATTGTCTGACGTATCTTATTGCGGGCTTTCGAGGTGGTGACTATCGACAGCCAGTCCTGTTTGGGCACTTGATTTGGTGATGTCAGAATTTCCACCGTGTCACCGCTCTTGAGCACATAGTTGATTTTACAACCTTTGCCATTGACTCTGCCGCCTACGCAGCCACTGCCCACTTTAGAGTGTATAGCAAACGCAAAATCGAGCAGAGTCGCACCCATGGGCAGTTTATACAGGTCTCCCTTAGGGGTGAATACATAAACCTCCTTGTCAAAAACTTCAAGCTTCAACTCACGCATAGAAGCAAGCGGTCCCGAATCGGTGTTTTCAAGAATCTCACGAACACGGGTCATCAGATCGTCGATGTATTTTTCGCTTTTAACCCCCTTGTATTTCCAGTGAGCGGCAACTCCTTTTTCGGCAATCTCGTCCATACGCCTCGAGCGTATCTGCACCTCTACCATTTTGCCCTGAGGCCCGAATACGGTAGTATGCAGCGATTCATATCCGTTGCTCTTCGGCACACTGAGCCAATCTTTAAGCCTTGACGGATTAGGCTGATAAAGATTCGTAACCAATGAAAAGGCCAGCCAGCATTCGCTATGCTCGCGTTCCGGAGCCACATCAAGTATTATGCGTATGGCAAAAAGATCATAGATGTTCTCCACATCGGTGTGTTGCTTCACCATCTTGTTCCATATTGAATAGATGGATTTGGTGCGGCCTTTTATGTCGAATCGAAGACCTTCGCGTTCAAGCACCTCTTTTACCGGTTTTATGAACTCGGCTATGTATGCATCACGATGTTTCTTGGTTTCATTTAGCTTACGGGCTATACGGGTGTACATGTCGCGGTTGGTGTATTTCAGCGACAGATCCTCCAGTTCCCCTTTTATTTTGTAAAGACCGAGCATGTGTGCCAATGGTGCATACAGTCGTCCTGCTTCTACAGCCACTTCCTTGACCAATGCCTCCATCGGGTGATGGTTAAGCGACTTCATCAGAGCCAGACGGTCTATTATCATTATTATGATTACTCTTATGTCCGCGGCAAACGTGAGCATAAGGTTGCGGAAATTCTCCGTGCCAATGATTCCCTGGTTTCTGTACAGAGAGTGCACCTTTATCAGACCGTTGACTATGCTAACTATCTCATCGCTCCAATTATCTTTTACCTGCTCTAAAGTCAGTACATTCTCTTGCAATAGACGGAATATTACGGTTGACAGGATCATTTCTCTGTCGGCACCAAGCGACTCGCACATACTGTTGGCCGTATCAAGGCTCAGCAATATAGGGTGGAAACCGAATCTGTCTCGGTGAAACATATTTCCTTCATAGGCTTCGGATATGATCTTGCGTAGTTTCACCACATCATCATACGAACATGTCTCCGATGAGATACGGCGCAGATTCCCATACAGCAGTTTAAGCCGTATTCTCTCTGCAATATCAAGTGTGTTCTCCGTCATAATGTGATATTTCGTGTTACACTGTTATTGCAAATTTATCGTATATTTTCTTGAACGCAAAAGAGTGGCCTGCTAATAAAACATAAATTCTCCCGATTCTATGTTCACAAGCAATCGGAAGAATTTATTAATATTGCAATCAACAATGTGTTGTCATTCGTTGTTACGAGGATTGTTGTTAAGAGTCTCGGTGCGTTCTTTAACCATATCCTTATTCACTTTATTGCCGTCGGCCTCATTTACGGCCAATCCGGAATATTTCTGTTCGTCATTCTTTTCCGCCTTGGATTTGCATCGGCAAGAGCAGGATTTCTTTTTTGTTTCCATAATATTACTCTGTTTTTAATTAATTGTTTAGTGTGTCATTTATAGAAACAAACAAGTAGGTCGTGCGGTTCAATGGCGATTATTCAAGAGGAATCCTGTTAAGTTGTTCGATGTAATCGAGTATGTTGTCACGCCCTACTCCGGTTTCCGACGATGTCACAAACACTGGAGGCAGTTCTTCCCAGGTCTCAAGCAGTTGATCACAGTATTTCTTGACATTACGGCGGGCGGCTTCCTTGCTGAGTTTATCCGTTTTTGTAAACACTATGCTGAACGGCACACCGTTCTCACCAAGCCATTCAAAGAACTCCAAGTCAATTTTCTGAGGTTCATGTCTGGAGTCAACAAGTACAAACAGATTGGTCATCTGTGTACGGTTGAGTATATATGATTCAATTATCTTTTTAAGATTACCGCGGCTCTGTTTGTTACGGCAAGCATAACCGTAACCGGGCAGGTCCACAATGTACCATGAATCATTGATAAGAAAATGGTTTATCAGCATGGTCTTGCCCGGAGTGGCTGATGCCATGGCCAATCCCTTGCGTCCGGTGAGCATATTGATCAATGAGGATTTACCAACATTGGAACGGCCGATGAAAGCATACTCATGGCGAATTTCCTGCGGACATTTGTCGGCTCTCGAATTACTTATTACGAAGCACGCGTTGTTGATTATCATATCGATTTGGATTATCAGTAAAAAACAGTCGGACGATAAGCCGGGTTATGTCAGGCAACGCACTTCCCGCACAAAGCAGGGACACGATTGCCGTTTCGTCATTTATCTTAGTGCAATGTCGCCATTACACTTTAGCAGCCTACCCCCCGGCAAGGACGAGCAGCCCTTGTAATGCCGGTGTACTTGGCCTTGCAACCCATAAGACGTGCTGACGCGCACATATCACTATGCCGCCGGTGGGCTCTTACCCCGCCTTTTCACCCTTACCGGCCGTAGCCGGCGGTTGTTTTCTGTCACGTTACTCTACCGTCGCCGATAGCTTCCCGTTAGGAAATATGGTGCTCTTGTTGCCCGGACTTTCCTCTCACCGCTCTAACGTCGGTTAGCGACGAAATGTCCGACTGTGACGCAAAGTTACATAAAATACCATTAACAGCCAATTAAAAAATCAGGCTTGCACAATTTAATAGTCGGCTTTGTGTTGCGGGTTTCTTGACATTCGCAGAAGCAACCGTAATGATGTGCCGTAGCTGAAATAAGCCCATATCCAGTCAATCAACACGGTGATCTTGTTTCGCATGCCGAGTATTGAGATAAGATGTACAAACATCCATGCAATCCAAGCCGGAAATCCTGACAGATGGCAGCTTCTTAGATCAGCCACTGCAAGATTACGCCCCACCGTAGCCATTGTTCCACGATTCTTATATCGGAACTCTTCAGTGAAATTACCTGAATTAAGATTCCTGGCCAGTGTGTGCCCTTGCTGTATTGCCACCTGTGCGAGCTGCGGGTGTCCTTTGGGATATTCATCGGTGACCATAAGTGCGATGTCGCCTATGGCATATACATTCCTGATTCCCGCTATACGGTTGAATTTATCTACTTCATACCTTCCGCCCGGTCCTGGATTCACGCCTGTCATATCAAGATGTACGCCAGTTATTCCGGCTGTCCAGATGACCATTCCGGCATCGATATGCGAATTATCCTCAAGCGTGACCACTCCGTCGGTATAGTCGGTAAGATGATGATTCAAATGAACCTCCACCAACAGCCGTTGCAGGTAATCCTTAGCGTCACTCTGTGATTTGTAGCTCATGGCTCCGAGCAGTCGGTCAGACCCCTCAATGAGTTTTATACTTACCTCTTCGGGAGATATGCCCTTGTATTCACGCGGCAATATATATCTTTTCATCTCACCTAATGCTCCGGCCACTTCCACACCTGAGGGTCCACCGCCCACCACCACAAAACTCAATAACTTGCGGCGATAAGCCGGATCATCGCTCAGTGACGCCTGCTCCAGACGGTATAAAATCTCATTGCGGCAGCGCATAGCTTCAGATGCGCGCTTGATGGTAAATACGGTGTTTATCAAGTCGCTGTTGCCGAAAAAATTATTTGTGGCACCGCACGCTATTATCAGAATGTCATAGGAAATCGTCTCATACTGGGTGGTTACGGTCATATTGACGGTCTCTATCGACTTGACTTCCCCGAGTCGGTATGTTGCCCCACGCCCCTTTCCTTTTCGCAGTTCTCTACGGAACGGGAAACATATGCTTCCTGGTTCCAGACCGCTTGATGCGATCTGATAAAATAACGGTGGAAAACTGTGATAGTTGTTACGGTCTATAAGGGTTACATCAAACTGTTTTTTATCAATCTGTTTTAAAAAGTTAAGTCCGGCAAAGCCCCCTCCGATTATGACGATATGTTTTTTACGTTTAGTGGTATCCATCATAACAGTAATGCATCATTTATTCGAATAACTTCTGATGCAATATTAAAGTTCGGCACTCAGAATTCAAGTAGCCGGTAATGCCTACGGGCATAATCGCGTGTACACAGATTGAAATGCCACCATTCGGATTTTAAGGGACGGAAGCCACCCGATGTCATCACGCGCCGCAGCAGTCTGCGGTTCTGGCGTTCCTGTTCGGTAATCACTCCGGTTCTGACCAGATACGTTTCCCTGTCAATATTAGCTTCTTTACCCAGATGATCGACCTTGGTTCCCATTGGCAACTCATATCCTAAAGAATCTATGATGGTTACATCTACCGCCAGGCCGTAATTATGGAGTCCTCCGCCACGAGCCGGGTTGGATACATATCGGGCCTTCGATGTGCGCTTTACCTTGTTGTACATTTTCCGCTGTACAGACATGGGTCTGGCCGCATCGCACACTTTCAGACGATATCCGGGATTTATGGCTTGGAGAGTTTTGGACGCTTTCACCAACGCCTTGGCGGCATCGGGGTGTAGAAACGCTCTTTTTAGATCTGTGTACATTACTTCACCAACAAAATTATCGTCCCTGGCGTACATCAGACTCACAGTTATAGTCGAATCAAGTGTCACAACGTCCACCAGACCGAACCGTTGCATATCCCTATCATCAGCATTCACATGCATCGACGACATTAGCAAAGCCATAATCATAAGTGTTTTATTAACGAGATTATTCATAGATGCAAAATTAGCAATTATGCACCCTACCGGTATATATCGTTAATTATTTTTCACTATGTACAGTGCCGTCAATCATACGATAATGATTTCCTTTGTATCCGTAAAAACAATCTTACGCCAAATGTCCCGATTCATAACATCGATTATCCTATGTTTAGCAGCCGCCGGTAGCGCATTGGCCCAGATAAATACCGACCAGGTGTTGCGTATAGGCCGCAATGCACTGTATTTTGAGGATTATGTGCTGTCAATACAATACTTTAACCAGGTTATCGCAGCAAAGCCGTATCTGGCACAGCCTTATTTCTTCAGAGCTCTTGCAAAGTACAACCTTGATGACTTCAGAGGAGCTGAAGAAGACGCCTCGATAGCCATAGAGCATAATCCGTTTATAACCGATGCTTATGAATTGCGTGGTGTGGTCCGTCAAAATCTGGGAAAAACACGTGATGCCATAGATGATTATACGCACGCCCTTACATTGCTTCCCGAAAACAGAAGTATATTATTCAACAAAGCTCTTGCCCAGGAAGAAATGAAGGACTATGACGGCGCAGAACATAGTTTTGCCACATTGCTGAAAGCCTATCCGGG
>CAJTRS010000016.1:39942-50357 GCA_910578805.1 uncultured Muribaculaceae bacterium
TATATAGGACGAGCCAAACTACTCCTGTCGAAAGGTGACACTATAAAGGCTCTGGCAGATATCAATAAGGCTTTGGAAATAAACAAAAATGCCGTAAACGGATATGTGTTGCGCGCTGACATTGCCATTAATGCCCACAAAGACTATAAAAATGCTCTCGCAGATATGGACGAGGCGATCAGACTTCAGCCTCGTTATGCCGGATATTTTATAAACCGCGCTTTCCTTCGATACAAACTTGATGATTATTTCGGCGCAATGAGCGACTATGATTATGCCATACAGCTCGATCCGGGCAACTACATGGCGCATTATAACCGTGCATTGCTCAGGGTGGAAGTCCACGACTACAATCGGGCCATCGATGACCTCAATCATGTGCTTGCATTCCGTCCTACCGACTACAGGGCTCTTTACAACCGGGCATTGGTGTATCGTCAGATCGGTGACTATAAAAACGCTCTTGCCGACATAAACCAGGTGATCGATGCTGTTCCTGATCTTGCCGCCGCAATATTTGTACGTGGTGATATCAGGCAGTCTATGGGCGACAAATCGGCACAGTCCGACTTTAAGAAATCGCTTGAGCTTGCCAAACAGCGCATCAAGCGTAATTCGGGGAAAAATCCCGAAGTGGAGGAATTGTTTGCCGAATCCGATGCCGATTCAGAGTCGGAACCACAGGAAGTCATTGCCTCGAGATTCTCATCACTACTCACCATTGCCGACAACTCTTCAGTGGAACACGAATATAACAACAAAAGTATTCGCGGAAAAGTACAGGACAGAAATGTAAGCATAGAGATGGAGCCTATGTTTGAATTGTCGTACTATACATCTCCTACCGAACTGAAACCTACCGGTGATTACCTGCGTGAAGCCGATCATATCAATGCCACCCGTGCACTGAGATTTCTGGTGCAGGTTACAAATCACCCTTTAACCCCGGGTGATGCCGATGTGCTGAACAGCCATTTCCAGTCTATAGAATATTACAACTCATATCTTGCCACCCATTCGCCTCGGGCCATAGACTTTTTCGGTCGCGCCATGGATCAGTTGACTCTTCACAACTACAAAGCTGCTGCCGATGATTTTTCCAAGGCCATAAACACCGCTCCGGATTTCACACTTGCCTATTTCATGAGAGCTGTGGCACAATATCGTCAATATTTTACCGTGCATGATGACAATACCGGTAGCCTGCCTCCACACATCGGTCTTCAGGCCGCGATAAATGACATAGACCGGGTTATCGAACTGTCACCGGACATGGCCATCGCATATTACAACAAAGGATCTATAATGGTTGCATTGCAGGACTATACATCGGCATTGAGTTCCTACAACCAGGCTATAGAACTCAAGCCTGATTTTGGCGAAGCCTACTATAACCGTGGATATGTGTATATGAAACTCGGTAACCGTGAAGCCGGTGCCGCAGACCTCAGTAAAGCAGGAGAATTGGGCATAGTTCCGTCATACAATCTGCTGAAGCGAATGTCGAGGTAACCGTCTGCCTTAGTTATCCTGTTTTCGTTTCTTCCCCTTGCAGTGTTTTGCCAGACCGCACCCATCACAACCGTTATCACATGACTGATAGTCATTCCGATGCCTTATGCGGTTTACTATCCAAGCCACACAGATAACCAAAATGACCGCGACGGCCACTATCTGGGCTATGTCATACAATCTGTCGTGTTCCATCATCTCATGTCATCAAGATATTTGCGGAGCATTTGGTATTCCATCTCAAAATTGGGCGTAAACACGCCGGTGCCAAGAGCGGCTTCGATTTCGTTGCGCTTCCAGAAACGCAAGGCATCACACTCCCCGGCTTCAGGCTCAGGTGTAAAATCGCTACTTACGGTACAGATATGGCTATAGACCAATTCCCGCTCCACAGATGATTCCATCACATAACGTGCCATCTCTTCTGCTTTAAAATCCGTCAGGCCTATCTCTTCCGAAGCTTCACGTTGCAGCGCATTCTCCACACACTCTCCATAATCGATATGTCCGCCTACAGCCGTGTCCCATTTACCGGGCTGTATTATTTTGGTTTCCGAGCGTTTCTGCATAAGCAGTCCACCTGCGGCATCTAACACATGGAGATGCACCACCGGGTGGAGAATCATGGTTCCGCCATGACATTCATTTCTTGTTGCGGAACCTATGACATTGCCGTCTATATCCACCACTGGTAATATTTCATTGTCCGGTGCCATAATTCTTTTCAATCTTTTTTATCAGTTTGGCAGGAGTGAGAGCCTTATCATATTCATTGTAGGACAATCTCAG
The DNA here is from genome assembly GCA_910578805.1 of uncultured Muribaculaceae bacterium. Lineage (GTDB taxonomy): Bacteria > Bacteroidota > Bacteroidia > Bacteroidales > Muribaculaceae > Paramuribaculum. Next base: position 42,244 of record CAJTRS010000016.1, read on the forward strand.
GTCACACCCTTCCTTATATCGGCTGCAACCGAATGCCGTGCGTCCGGCGATTATGTGTCCGGCACCACATTTCGGACACGTTATCTCTTCCACGGATTTCATGCGAGGTCTGCGCGGCTTTTTCGCTGCTCCCGCATTATCTTTCGTTGGTTTGAGTTTCTTTTTCTCAGACTGTGCCTCAATGATTATACGCTGAGAACCATTGTCACTCAGCACTGTCAACACCGTACGATTTATCAGTTCTTTAAGTTCCTCTATGAACTCGGCCGGATTGTATTCGCCTCGCTCGATCCTACGGAGTTTGTTTTCCCATATTCCGGTCAGTTTGGCGCTTTTTAACAAGTCATCTTTGATTATACCTATAAGGTCAATTCCGGCCTTGGTGGCATGTATGTTTTTTCGTTCCCTTACCAGATAGCCTCGTTTGAAGAGAGTCTCTATGATGGAAGCCCTCGTCGATGGACGCCCTATGCCGTTTTCTTTCATCGCCTCGCGAAGTTCTTCCTCCTCCACCATTTTACCGGCGCTCTCCATAGCCCGGAGCAATGTGCCTTCAGTGTAATATTTGGGTGGTTGGGTTGCTTTCTTCAACAACGATGGTTCATGAGACCCGGATTCACCGGGAGTAAATGCCGGCATAATGGATTCATCGGTATCCGATTCCTGTTTTTCTGTGTCGGAATCATATATCGCTCGCCAACCGGGGCTTACAATGACTTTTCCAGAAGCTTTGAATCCCACGTTGTCAACCGATGCTGTCACTGTGGTGGTGGTGAATTCACAATCCGGATAAAATACGGCTATAAACCGGCGCGCTATAAGATGATACAGTTTTTTTTCATCACCCATAAGCATATTGGGTAGCTGCCCGGTAGGTATTATGGCATGGTGATCGGTCACCTTTGTATTGTCAAACACCTTTTTGCTCTTTGGCAGTTTTGCCGACAGCACAGGTGCGATAATATTGGTATAGGGAGTCATCTGACGTAATATATCGGGCACTTTGGCATATATGTCCTCACTAAGATATGTGGTATCGACACGCGGATATGTGGTCACTTTCTTTTCATAAAGTGTCTGTATCATTTTCAGAGAATAATCGGCCGTCCACCCCCATTTTTTGTTGCACTCCACTTGCAACGACGTGAGGTCAAACAACCTCGGTGCCGATTCGCGTCCTTTCTTCTCTTTGACATCATCTATAGTCAATGGTCTGCCGACTATGGCCGCCATGGCTTCATTGGCTTCCGATTCCGATTTATAACGTCCGGCAGTGGCATTGAATGTCACATCGCGATACAGGGTCTTTATCTCCCAGTAATCTTCGGGCTTGAAGTTCTCAATTTCAAGTTGGCGCTGTACAACGAGAGCGAGAGTGGGTGTCTGCACGCGTCCGATCGACAACACTTTGCCCGGTTCGGAATATTTAAGTGAATAAAGCCGTGTGGCATTAATGCCAAGAATCCAGTCACCGATGGCCCGTGACAATCCGGCATAATAAAGATTGTCGAAACGGCTTTGAGGTTTTAGCTCCTTGAATCCTTCTTTTATGGCATCATCGGTAAGAGAAGATATCCACAGGCGGCTCACAGGACATGTTACCTTGGCTTTCTGCATCACCCATCGCTGTATCAGCTCTCCCTCCTGTCCGGCATCACCGCAGTTTATTATCTCATCGGCTTTGGTCGCCAACGATTCTATCACTCCAAACTGACGCCTGATGCTTTCCTGATCGATTACTTTGATACCGAAACGCTGCGGTATCATAGGCAGTGCCCCCAACGACCACCGGCGCCACATGTCAGTATAGTCCGATGGTTCTTTAAGGGTACAGAGATGTCCGTAAGTCCATGTTATATTATAACCCGAACCTTCATAATATCCGTCACGTTTAACCGTAGCTCCGAGAATCAGAGCTATGTCACGTGCCACACTCGGTTTCTCTGTAATGCAAAGTTTCATTTTTTGTGCGACACTATTTCCCATCGGCTATTTCCTCTGGGACCGGTAGTTTGAATGTTAAATGATCTCTGTTGTGGCATTGACGGAAAATCAATCTCTACCTTAATATAGTTGCTGTCTTCCCATTGAAACCATCTCTGAATGTCCACTCCGTCAATATCAGTGGACTTATTCTTTGATCCATCGGTCAGACATATTTCCAATGTATCTATACGCTCTGAAGTATGCGGTATTCCGATTAGCTTGCCATAAATGCGTGTATAATCATCAGTATATCTGACGCTATCCACCGAAAAACCTACAACTCCGGACGATGCGTGGTCATCGACCACATAATATCTTGCCATAAAATCAGTTGCTGTCTTCGGCTGCACAGCCTTGCAACCTAAAAACGGACCTATGGCTATAGCCGCAGAAATCAAGATGTTTTTCATTCTGATGTTTTGGCTTCATTCCATAATATGTCCATTTCGTCAAGAGACATATCCTTTAGATTCCGGCCTGACTCATTGGCCTTGGCCTCAATGTAATTGAAGCGTCTAATGAATTTGGCGTTAGTCTTTTCCAAAGCATTCTCGGGATCTATGCCATAGAGTCTGGCAGCATTAACCAGACTAAACATCACATCGCCCCACTCGGATTCCATGGTTTGAGAATCGGCTTTTGCAATCTCTTCGGAAAATTCGTCAATCTCTTCACGAACCTTGTCCCACACCTGTTCACGACATTCCCAGTCAAAACCTACATTGGCGGCTTTTTCCTGTATTCGAGCCGCTTTGATAAGAGCCGGCAAAGCAGTGGGAACTCCGGCAAGCACGGTTCGATTGCCCCCCTTTTCTTTTAATTTTATCTGTTCCCAGTTCTGCTCCACATCATGCGAATCTTTCACATTTATGTCGCCGAACACATGAGGGTGGCGGAATATCAGTTTAGAGTTCAAAGCTTCAGCAACATCACATATGTCGAATGTTCCGTTTTCCTCACCTATTTTGGCATAAAAAAGAATATGAAGCAATACATCTCCGAGTTCCTTTCTTACATTAGGCTCATCATGTTTGAGCAACGCATCACACAATTCATATACCTCTTCAATGGTATTTGGACGAAGCGACTCATAAGTCTGTTTCCTGTCCCACGGACATTGCACACGAAGTATGTCGAGAGTGTCGATAACCTTGCCTATAGCCTCTATTTTTTCTTCACGGGTATGTGGCATACTTATGATTTTAATGTTACTGTTTATTGTACTTGCCGAGTCCCTCTTCCAACCAGTCCATGAATCGGGCAATATTCTCATCGTAATAATACGGCGATGCCATGGGTTTGCCGGAGTTGTCGAGAATCACATAATAAGGCTGAATGCTTGCCGCGAATTTATACCGCTGCAGATAGCTCCATTTTTCGCCTACGGTCTCCAGAACTATTCTCTTGCCGTTTTCCTCCACTTCTATCGGTTCTGGGAGGTCTTTTTTGTCATCTACCATAAGGGTGATCATAACGAAATGTTCATTGATCATGCCCTTCACTTCGGGCGAATCAAATACAGCGCCCTCCATCTTCCGGCAGTTGACACAACCATAGCCTGAAAAGTCAATCAACACAGGCATATCATGCTCGGCAGCATAACGCATGCCTTCGTCGTAGTCATCGAATGCTTCGGCATGATCACTGGCATACAGGCTGAAATCCTGAGTGTAAAGCGGTGGAACAAATGCGCTGACACCTTTGAGTGGCGCACCCCACAGGCCGGGCAGCAGATATATGGCAAAGGATAATGAGGCCAATGCCATAAAGAAACGGGGCAATGACACATATTCCAAAACGGCATCGTGACTGAAACGCAGTTTGCCCAACAGATATAATCCGAGTAACACGAATATTACTATCCACAAAGCTATGAATACCTCACGGTCAAGTATGCGCCAACCGTAAGCGAGATCGGCAACCGAAAGGAATTTAAGCGACAAGGCAAGTTCAAGGAAACCAAGCACAACTTTTACCGAATTGAGCCAGCCTCCGGACCGTGGCATCTCCTTGAGCATTGCCGGAAATATGGCAAACAGTGCAAACGGAATAGCCAGGGCTAAAGCAAAAGCTCCCATACCAATGGCCGGGCCGGCGAAGTTGCCGTTGGCCGTAGCCTCTACAAGCAGGGTGCCTATAATCGGGCCGGTGCATGAAAATGACACAAGCACGAGGGTGAAAGCCATGAAGAATATGCTTATCAATCCTGTTGTACGCTCTGCCTTGCTGTCCATCTTGTTGCTCCATCGTGCAGGTAGTTTTATGTCGAAAGCCCCGAAAAATGATATGGCAAAAACCACAAGCATGGAGAAGAAAAGCAGATTGAATACGGCATTTGTGGCCATATCATTAAGTTTACCTGCTCCGAACACGGTGGTAACAGCCAGTCCGAGAGTAAGATAAATCACTACTATGGCGCCCCCATAAATCAATGCATCAGCCACCGACCGGCTCCTTGATGTATTTTTCTTGAGAAAGAAACTGACTGTAAGGGGTATCATAGGCCATACACAAGGCGTAAGAAGCGCTATAAGCCCCCCGATGAATCCCCATACAAATATATACCACCAAGATGAATTGTCCTTGTTTTCAGAAAAAGTCACTGGTTCCCACCAGTCGTCTTCAGTTTCCGATATCTGTTCATGTGCCACAGCTTTTTTTGTTGTCGGAACTGTAACCGGTTTTTCTGCTTCAACCGGACTTTCGGTAACTGTTTTGCCGAAATGCAGGTCTATGTTCTCCTTAGCCGGAGGCGTACAGCTACGGTCATTGCAGGCCTGATATGTAATCGTTCCCTCGAAGTTGCAGCCGGGACTACCTGCGTTCAGCTTAAAATTCTGGGTGAAAACCACATCGGTATCCCACCAGCGCAACTTAAGCGCAAACATCATATCGACTTTCTCCGTCGGTACTACAGATGCCGAGATATTTCCTACAAGAGTAGCACCCTCGATTTTTGTGAAAGTTATCTGCGTCGAATGTGGGCCACCGTCGGGAAGATCAAATCCATATAAATGCCAACCTTTCTCTACCTGAGCGTTTATCACAATCTGTCCTTCGGTTTCGGACGTCATAATTATTGAAGAATTCCACTCGATAGGGTGCACTATCTGTGCGCATATCGGCAATGTCAGAACCAACGACATCACCAATGACATGATAACAGCTTTGAATCTCATTTCTTTACAGGTATTGCTTTAGTGAATTTTTCAGTAACCGGCGGCAGACACGAATGATTGTCGCAACCCATAAACGATATGGTACCCGATATCTTTGCCGCACCCGGCTCGGTCACTTTGAATTTACGGCGGAAAGTTACATTACTCTCCCACCAGTTGAGCTTAAGGCCGAACATCGCATCTGTTTTTTCCACGGTTGAAGGCGAATATGTCAGACCAGACACAAATGTAACACCTGTACTTCCTGACATATCGATCACTGTGGGCTTTGGGCCGCCTTCAGGCAATTTGGTCCCGTAAAGATGCCAGCCCGGTTCTACTATGGCCTTGATTATGACCTCACCGTCAGTAGGGCTCTGCATTTTGACATTGACTCTCCATGCAATAGGTTTAGACTGCGATGAGACAACCGAAGGGACTAATATGGTAAATATCAGTAAAAATAATTTTATAGCATTCATAGATATTGGAAATTTGGGCACAAAGATAGTTGAAAAATATGCAAAAATCCACAAATTCACACTTTTTACCGAATTTATCATCTGGGCGAATTTAAAATTCTGAAAAAATCACTATCTTTGCAGTTAAAAATTAATTCACACCACATTATGGAGCATAAGAAAATACTGTATATCTCTCAGGAAATAGCGCCCTACCTGCCTGAATCACCACTTTCAAAATTAGGCAAAAATTTACCACAGGGCACTTTGGAACGAGGATTTGAAGTAAGGACTTTTATGCCCAAATACGGTTGCATAAATGAGCGCCGCAACCAGTTGCATGAAGTGATCCGCCTGTCAGGTATGAACGTGATAATAGATGACACCGATCACCCGCTTATAATAAAGGTGGCTACTCTGCAACCGGCACGCATGCAGGTCTATTTCATTGACAACGACGACTACTTCCATTATTCGCCCGACAAGACTCTGGAGATACATTCCTCGAAAGAAGACAATGACGAACGTATTATGTTTTTTGTGCGAGGTGTCATAGAGACTGTAAAAAAACTCAGATGGGAACCGGCCGTTATACATTGCCTTGGGTGGACATCGGCACTGGCTCCTATATATCTCAAGCGCCTTTTCAATGAAGACCCCACATTTGCCAATGCGAAAATTGTGTATGCGCTTCACCATGACTCGTTTGATGGGACGCTTGATCCACGCTTCGTGGATAAGTTGAAGATGTGCCAGTTGTCCGAGACCGATCTGGCCGCAATAGCTGATGCTCCCGTGGACTACAATGCACTCAACCGTCTTGCGATGGACTATGCCGATGCCATCGTTGAAGCATCTGAAAATGTTGACCCGGCACTTGTCGAATATGCCAAAGCTACGGGGAAACCGTATTTGCCATATTCTTCCGAGGAAAATATTCTTCTTGACTCATATGCCGAGTTTTATAATTCGTTATTAGAAAACTGATATTACGTAGAATCGAGTCATAGACTTGGCTCATATAGACACTATATGAATCTAACCCGCTATTTCATCGGAGCATGCGCTCTTCTTGCTATTGTCTCTTCGTGTGACGATGAAGTCTCCAATATCGGCAATTCACTCGTTACCGACAAATCGGAGATTGTCATAGACTCATCGTTTACGGTAACAGGCCAATCGGTATTGAATCGCGACATACAGTCACGCACAATCACCCAACTGCTCGGCTCATTCAATGCCAAAGAATTCGGAGCATTCTCATCGGAATTCGTAACCCAGTTCATGCCGGCAATGCAGCTTGACACCACAAATGTGGTCGATCTCGACTCATTGCGCATGAAGATGCTCCTTTTTGTACGTACCGGTGACTTTACCGGTGATTCGCTCGTGCCCATGGGGCTGAAGGTCTATCCCCTCACCCGTCAACTCCCCTCGCCCATCTATAGCAATTTTGATCCCGAAGGATACTACAGCGAAGCCGACTGCTGGACTCCCGAATCTAAGATATATACCGCCAATGCAATATATAACGACTCCGTAAACTCACTCTCATACCGCACGGTATCGGTGGACCTGCCATATGAATTCGCCCGTAAATTCTACGACAAATACAAATCCAGTCCGCAGACATTTGCGTCACCGCAGGCATTTGCCGAATTCTTTCCCGGAATATATGTAAAAAATTCATTCGGCTCAGGCAGAGTGATAAACATAACCGAGACTCGTATTAATCTTTCATACAGGCGCAAAGGCAAAGTAAGCACCAGCACTGGAGAAACCCGTGATACCGTATATAATGCCACCGGCATATATATGGCCGTAACCCCTGAAGTCATCTCCAATAATATAATCAATTTATCCATCAGTCCGCAGCTCACAGCCATGGCCGAACAAGGCGAAAATATACTTGTGGCACCTTCAGGCTATGACACACAGATAGAATTCCCTGTAATGGGCGAAGACGGTATAATCAACAAATACAAATCCGAAGCCGGTGACTTATCAGTGATAAATACACTTACATTTTCTATTCCGGTCACAGAAATAGAAAACGACTTCAATATCACGCCCCCACCCTATCTGCTTATGGTGCTTAGCTCCGAAAAACAGGAATTCTTTGCCGAAAACAAAATCAACGATGACAAGACCTCATTCCTTGCCACATATGACGAAGAGGACCAATGCTATCGCTTCTCGGCAATGCGCCAGTATATAATGGATATACTGATAAAGGATAACGTAGCAGAATCGGACTACACATTCACCCTCACCCCTGTAGATGTAGTGACCGAAAATGCATCGTCGGGGTATTATGACCAAGGCCAGATTATTACCGGCATCAATCCTTATGTGGGCAAACCAGCCATGTGTAAACTCGACATGTCAAAAGCAAAAATAAAATTCACGTATAGCAAACAATCCATAAATAATTAGTAAATTTGCAGTGCGAATCCCCGTCGCATAAAAGCCGCAATAGCTCAGTCGGTAGAGCATTTCATTCGTAACG
>CAJTRS010000017.1:0-39682 GCA_910578805.1 uncultured Muribaculaceae bacterium
CTCCTGCGAGCGTCCCTGCCCCCCAATTCAATCAACTTGCCACCATTTCCCAATCAATCCGCCGGCATAATGTAAGGAACGCACGCATGAGCGTCCGGCTCCCGCCAAATGAGTGCCGGATATCTTGGTGTGTATGGCTCTACACGATGGGAGCCGTGTTTGTTATATAATCTGATTATATACCGGATTTTGTGGTATAGGCTGCTTGTATTCAGAGAATATTACTAACTTTGTGATATTGGTGGGGTTATAGCCTTGTCAATATAGGTTATAAATATTTAGCTATCGCAATTATGAAGAAGATTTTATTTTGGCTTTTCTTTTTGCCGGTCTTTTCCAGTGGCATGACTGTATATGGAGTGTCTGCATCGTCTCAAGATGATAATGTGGCGCTGCAAGATTCTACAATAAATGTAATAGCTTGGTTTAATAAAAATGATACGGTTACTTATTGGGTTAACGAAAGCGTTTGGACGTTGGACGATGTTGATACTGTAAGAACGGCGTCGGCTTCGATGAAAGTGCGTATAAATGTAGTTGATTCTACCGCCAATGGCTATAAGATGGATTATACATTTCTGGAATTTCCGACAGAAGCGCTTCCCGATACCGCTTCTGCTCTTGAGATATTTCAAAATCAGGTAACCGCCAATCTTGGCAATAAGGTTTTAGGCACTACTATTCACTTTGAAACAGATGAATATGGCCGGATTACCCAATACAGTAATTTGGGGCAAATCAGGACGCAGGCGAAGTCTCTTTTCAAAGAGGCTATTAAAGACTTTTCGCAACTTTCTGAGATGCGGGGATTAAAGGAGATGGGATTGGATATTGAAGACTATGCCAAGAACGTTGATACGGATAAATTGGTTGATGGCTATCTCGAAGAACTTAACATGTTGTTTCTGAATCATGGTAAGTCTTTGAAAACCGGCGAATTTAACGAGCATGAAGATGCGACCGATTCGCAGTTTGAGAACACATCATATACTTCTGTTTATGTTGATGACGATGACGGATCGTACCATATTTTATATGACGTTACGAGCATCTTGCCGCAAAAAGAACTTAAAGCTATGGTAGGTGGCTTGGTCGAATCTTTTGCCAATGACAGTATTACAGATAGTTTTAATGAAAATTTTGACGCACAGGTGAATGTTGACGGTACATATGAGGATTATCTGAAAATAGACTATTTGGTCAACGGCTGGCCTTATTCAGTTGTCAGGCAGAAAGCTACAATGATAGGAAACCGAGGGAAAGTTAAGCAAACGGTAATAACGCTTGATTCATATTCGTTCGCTCAATAGTGGCGGTTATCACCCCTTGGCTGATGCCTTCGGACGCTCATCAGAGCGTCACTGCATTATTGATGTCAAGGTGCGTGTAATCCCTACATGCGCCTGCAGGCGTAATATTAGCGTTTCTACAGAGTCTTGAGGATTAGAGCCAAGATGACGCAGATAGCCATACTTGACAGGAGTGCCACCAGCCATCGGCAGAGTCCATTTTTGATTTTTGTGCGCAGCCGTTGTTCAACGGCGAGTCCGCAGGCTGTGCCAATAGAGCTCAGAACTATAGAAGTGAAAGTGTTCATGATGCGTTGTCTCAAATGTTATTTCTTTATAAGACGCAAGTATGTGTGAAAAGTTACAGTCATTAAAAAAGATTCGAAAATAGAATTGTTTTGCGTAAATTTGCACTGATATGCGAAAGATTGACCGTGAGACAGTGCAGAAGATTCTGGATACCGCCGACATAGTGGAGGTGGTGAGCGATTTTGTGCATCTGAAACGCCGCGGTGCCAATTATATAGGTTTGTGTCCGTTTCACAATGAGCGGACTCCATCGTTTTCGGTGTCGAAGTCAAAAGGCATATGCAAGTGCTTCAGCTGCGGCAAGGGCGGTAGTCCGGTGAATTTCATTATGGAGCTTGAGCAGATGACGTTTAACGAGGCTTTGCGTTATCTTGCCCACAAATACAATATAGAGATTCAGGAGCATGAAATGAGCGAGCAGGAGAGGCAGGAGGCTTCCGACAGGGAAAGCATGCTTGCTATCAATGATTTCGCTATGCGTCATTTCGAACATGTGATGGCCGACACTCCCGACGGCCGTGATATAGGCATGGCTTATTTCCGTGAACGCGGCATCAATGAGGCTATGGTTAAGCGGTTTCATTTGGGTTATGCTCTTGAGCGCAGGGACGATCTTTATGCCACGGCTCTGAAAAAGGGATTCAGCGAAAAATTCCTGCTTGACACGGGGCTGTGTTACCGCACGGAACGCGGCACGGTTCAAGACCGTTTCCGTGGCCGTGTTATTTATCCGGTGTTTACGGTGTCAGGCAAGGTGGTGGCGTTTGGCGGCCGCACTTTGCGTAAGGACAAGGAGGTGGCCAAGTATGTCAATTCGCCCGAATCGCCGGTGTATCGCAAGAGCTATGAGCTCTACGGTCTCTATCAGGCCAAGCAGGCTATCGTGAAGAAGGACCGGTGTATATTGGTGGAGGGATACATGGACGTGATATCCATGCACCAGAGCGGAGTGGAGAATGTGGTGGCCTCGTCGGGCACATCTCTTACCGAAGGACAGATAAGGCTGATACATCGTTTTACCGAGAATGTGACCGTGATCTATGACAGTGATGCGGCCGGCATAAAGGCATCGCTTCGCGGCATAGACCTGCTGCTTGCAGAGGGGCTGAATGTGAGGGTGCTGCTGTTGCCCGAAGGTGATGATCCCGACTCGTTCGCACAGAATCATTCATCGACCGAGGTGGAGGAGTATATCAGGGAAAACGAGCAGGATTTCATTGCGTTCAAGACATCGGTGCTAATGGAGGGGGTGGAGAATGACCCTGTGGCCCGTTCGCGTGCTATACAGAACATTGTGCTGTCGATATCGATGATTCCCGACCAGATCACGCGTATGGTGTATATCGGTGAGTGCAGCCGCTCCATGGGTATAAGCGAGAAGGTGCTTACGCAGCAGGTGGCCAAATATGCGGCTGAACGTCGTGAAAGGGAATCCGTGGAGGAGCGTCGCCGTCAGAACCGAATGGAATCCGGAGTGCCTAACGATGGAGATAAGCCGGATACGGATATTTCAGTGTCGGGAGAGTCGGAGGCCGGCGATATAGCTGTGGACGATAGCCGGCAATCGGCCTATATGGAGCCTTATGAGCGTGAAATAGTGCGTTATGCCGTCAAATACGGTATGGCATATATGTGTGATGCCGTAGATGAAGAGGGGCAGAGCCGCAAAATGTCGGTGCTGGATTATGTGATGCAGGAGCTTGATGTCGATGACATAGTACTTGCCAATGAGAGCCTGAAACGTACTCTTGATGCCGCCGCTACATTTGGTTGCGACGGGTGGGAGTCTGAACTGGCACGCGAGAGCGCCGAACTTGAGGAGAAAAAGCGAGTGAGAATATCGCAGGGTATAGCCGACATTCGTGACAATACAGATGATTACGGCGTGATAGAGATAAAGGAGAAGGAACTGACCGAGAAGGCGCAGATGGAATTTGACGAGGCGTTAAACGATTTCTGTGCCCATTATGTGCAGCGTCGGTTGCTTTCGTGTGATGACGATGTGGTGCGCCGGGTCACTACCGATCTGGTCAGTTCGCGTTATCAACTGAGCAAGATACATACGAAATTCAGCAAATTGCCCACGGAGCAGGAGCGTTTAGGCGAGTTTGTGCCTTTGGCGGTGTATAATCTGAAATGTGCAATGGTGGAGTGTGAGATACGCGAACTTAACGCCCGTCTCTCGGCTGTGAAGGATATGGAGCAGATACGCGTTCTGATGCAGCGTGCGGCCGATCTTAACGGGCTTAAAAAAGAGCTCGCCAAATATCTTGGCGAGCGTATATTGTCGCCCCGTATCCGTCGTTGAACGGCACATCTGGGGTGCAGGGATAAGCAATGTAAAAACCGGGTTCAGCTGTGGGCTTTAAGCATCAGCCCCACGCGTTCCTGCAGACCAAACAGCAGATTCATGTCATGCACGGCCATGGCTGCCGCTCCTTTTATGATGTCATCGATCACGGCATTCACCACTAAGCGGTCGCCCACTTTCTGCACATTGATTATGCATTTGTTGGTGCCGGCCACTTCTGTGAGGTTGGGCAGGCTTGCCGACAGGAATGTGAAGCTGTGATCATCGTAGAATTCATTATAGAGGCTTACGAGGCGTTCTTCGGTGGCGTCGCAGCGGGTGTGGATCGATACCGATATGCCGCGCTTCCAACCGCCGCTAATGACCATGAATGTCATGCCGGCATCAAATCCTGGCTGGAGCGAACGGAGAGCACGGCGAATGTCGTCGGCCTGCTCGAGATCGATAAGCGCCAGCGCTTCGCCCGGTTCGGCATTCTCTTCGGCCACCACAGCCGTAACGTGAATGTCGGAGGTGTGCAGGTCGTTTTTTGCAAGTGGAAGCAGAGCCAGCAGCACGGCCGATGACAATGCCGCGGGTATTGAGGTGTGCAGGGCTCCTCTCACCAATGGTTTGCGGCTTAGTTCGGGCAGGCCGTATATCCAGTGATCGCCGTCGGCAAAAGTGCTTTGCGGCAGGAAATCACTGCTGAGGTCTATGATTTTTGTGTCAGAGGGAATGTCGTTATTGCGGACAAATTCGGCGGATTCGCCCGGGGTGTCGGAGCAGAGAAATATCACATCGGCATTACTGAAGTCAGGGTGCGACGTGAAGCGCATATATGTCTCTCCGCGCAATCCTTTGTGAATCTGTGACAAAAGGGCGCCTTCGGCATGGGGTTCGAGTACCCATGACAGTTCCACATCGGGGTGGTTGACAAGTATTTTTATTATCTCACCGGTTACAGGCAGAGAGCCACCGGTTATTCCAGCTCGTATCATAAACGTGTGTCGGGGGGGATATGTGTTGTTTTTGTTGGAGATATGTTGCGGTTAGAAGAAATATCTGCGGCTTTCTTCCATTACCTGTAGAGGAATTATTTCGCAGAGGATTTCATAGATTTCCTTTCGGGAGGTTCGTTCGTCAACTGCCACGAATACGGTGTCGGCACCTGCTATTGTGCCGAGAATGGCCGGTGATGACATGTCGTCAATATCATAGGCCACACCTCCGGCATATCCGTTGCGGGTTTTTATCACAACAGTCTGTCCGGTGAGTGACACCGACAGAATGGCTGCCTGCCTGACGGTGTCCATGGCATGTGTGGCCACTTCGTCGGCGGCAGTGCCGTTGGCCGCAATCACATAGCGGTAACCGCCGAGTTCGGTGGCGACTTTAGATGTGCGCAGTGTCTTCAAGTCGCGCGACAAAGTGGCCTGTGTTACCGTGCAGTTGTTTTTCTCAAGGAGGTCCATTAGCTCTTCCTGACTGCCTATGGAGTTGTTTAGCAGTATCTTTACAATTTGGGCAAGCCGAGCCTGACGTTTGTTCATCTGCATATGTTCATGTGTGTAGTTATTGTGCAAATGTAATGTCTATTCGATAAATATGCAAAAAAATAAAGGTAAAAATACATAAGCAGCCCCAGCTTCAAGCGGGGCTGCTTATGGTAGAGTGTGGTGTTATGTGACGGATTTATTCTTCGTAACGGCGTGCCCCGTCGGATACGATGACGGGGTATATCATAGGCTCGTGTCCGTAACGTTCGTTGAACTTGCGGGTCACGGTAGCAATGAAGTTGTCATAGAGATCGTCCTTGACGAGGTTCACGGTGCAGCCGCCGAAACCGCCGCCCATGATGCGGGAACCGGTCACGCCGCATTCGCGTGCTATGTCATTGAGGTAGTCGAGTTCTTCGCATGATACTTCGTAGAGTTTCGACATGCCTTCATGGGTGCCGTACATGCAGGCGCCAACGGTGTCATAGTCGCCCTTGACAAGAGCTTCGCACACGTCGAGTACTCGCTGCTTCTCTTCGATGACATATTTGGCGCGATTGTAGTCCTCTTCGCTGATCTTGTCCTTGGCGGTATCAAGCATGGCCATGTCGGCATCACGCAGGGTTTCCACTCCAAGTGTGCGGGCAACGCGTTCGCATGATTCGCGGCGCTTGTTGTAGGGTGAGTCCACGAGTTCGTGTTTCACACGAGAATCCACGAGCACCAGACGGTAGCCGTCGAGTTTGAACGGGAAATATTCAAACTCGCCCGAGCGGCAGTCAAGACGCATCAGGTTGTCTTTTTTGCCATGTACGGAGGCAAACTGGTCCATGATGCCGCAGTTGACACCGCAGTAGTTGTGTTCGGTGCTCTGGCCTATCTTGGCAAGCTCCATCTTGGGGAAGCTGTTGTCGTTGAAAAGATCGTTGAGGGCGTTGGCAAAGCAGCTTTCGAGAGCGGCCGATGACGACAGTCCGGCTCCAAGGGGTACATTGCCGGCGAATACGGCATCAAATCCTTTAACCACGCCTCCGCGCTTGATGATCTCGCGGCACACGCCGAATATGTAGCGTGCCCACTGCTGTGCGGGGGCGTCCTCTTCCCTGAGGCCGAACTCAACGAGTTCGTCAATGTCTATGGAATAGACACGCACGAGTTCGGTGTCATTGGGGCGTATTTCGGCCATAATGAATTTATCGATGGCGCCGGGAAATACGAAGCCTCCGTTATAATCGGTGTGCTCGCCGATAAGGTTAAAACGTCCGGGGGCTACGAACAGAGTTCCGTGTCCGCCGAAGTGTGACTCAAATTCCTGATTGATTTTAGTTTTCATGCTTATGGTATGTATTAAATTAATTTTTTCATGGTCGGTGAAACCTATTCATCTGTAAAGATAGGCAAATATTTTCATTGCAGAAATTTTTTTGACCATATGTGGGCAAAAGTGCTGAAACGATGTTTCTAAAGCGTTTGGCAATGCCTCAGTCAAGATAAACCGAACATCGTTTCACGCTTTTTTTATTTCAGTTCGGAGATGAGGTGACGGAGTGCTGACAACGGATGGTATAGAATCATGCGGGGGCCTACGTATTTCATGACTTTGCGTATATGGTCTCTTTGGACCGGAGCGTAGCAATGTATCCCGCACTTGCGGCAACTTGTTTTACGGTTGCCTTTGGGGCACAGGTCGAGCCGCCGGAGTGCGTAGCTGAGCAATGCGGTGCAATCGGGACATAGTTTACCATCGGTACTATTGTGATGCTTCCGACAATAGATTGTTATCATTTGGCTTACGACGGTTTTTTCACGATCAATTCTGTCCATGGGGATATTGTGTTTTAAAGGGCATTGCAAAATTAGTAAAATCGGGGTATAAATAATCGGATTATGGTGTACTCTTTGGAGGAACTATGTGTAACTTTGCAGCGTTAATGTCTATGAACAAATTCCCACGGTAGAAGTATGGAACAGTTGAAACATGAGTGCGGTGTGGTCATGATAAGACTACGCAAGCCTTTGGCGTATTATGCGGAGAAGTATGGCACTTACAGGTATGGTCTTGAAAAGCTGTATCTGATGATGGAGAAGCAGCATAACCGCGGTCAGGAAGCGGCCGGTATCGGTGTGGTGAAGCTGCACTCCGGTCCGGGCCATGAATATGTGTGGCGCGAGCGTGCGCTGGGCACTCAGGCCATACAGGATATATTTGCCAATGTGTTTTCGGCTCTTGACGCTTTTTCGGGAAAGGGTTGCGACCCCGGACGAATGGAGGGTGAAGCTCCGTTCACGGGTGAGATTTACATGGGGCATCTGCGTTACAGCACCACCGGCAAGAGCGGCATAAGCTATGTGCACCCGTTTCTGCGACGTAACAACTGGAGGTCACGCAATCTGCTTATGTGCGGCAATTTCAATATGACCAATGTTGACAGCATATTTGAGTCGGTGGTAGCCACCGGTCAACACCCGAGGCTTTACAGCGACACGATAGTGATACTGGAGCAGCTCGGATATGCTCTAGACAAGGAGAATCACCGGCTTTACCGGCGATATCGCGACACTCTGCGTGATCCGGAACTTGCTCGCACTATCGAGAACAACATAGACATTACGCGCGTGCTCGGCAATACGGTGCCTTCGTGGGACGGTGGTTATGCCATGTGCGGCGCCACCGGTTCGGGCGACATGTTTGTGGTGCGCGATCCCCATGGCATACGTCCGGCATTCTATTATGTCGATGATGAGATCGTTGTGGCGGCTTCTGAACGTCCGGTGATACAGACTGTGCTCGATGTGGCAGCCGATGACGTGTGTGAGCTGGCTCCCGGCGAAGCCTTGATAGCCGATAAGTCCGGCCGGGTGAGGGTGGAGCGCATCATGGAGCCCGGCAGCAATGCGCGATGCTCGTTTGAACGCATATATTTTTCGCGTGGAAGTGACAAGGACATATACCGCGAGCGCAAGCAGCTCGGGCGCAATCTGGTGCCGGAAGTATTGCGCAGTGTCGGTTCCGACCTGGAGCATACGGTGTTTTCGTTCATTCCCAATACGGCCGAAGTGGCTTTCTTGGGTATGGTGCAGGGGCTGGAGCAGTATCTCGACCGTAGCAAGCTCGATGAGATCATGGCTCTGCAGGCCGGCGGCAATGCCACCCGCGAGAAAATCACACATGTGATGAAGCAGAAGGTGAGAGTGGAGAAGGTGGCCATAAAGGATATAAAGTTGCGCACGTTTATCTCTGAAGGCGATGTGCGCAATGATCTTGCCGCGCATGTCTATGATGTGACCTACGGCAGCGTAAGGAGGGGGGATTCGTTAGTGGTGATCGATGACAGTATTGTGCGCGGCACTACTCTGAAGCAGAGTATCCTGCGCATACTTGACAGACTGGCGCCGCGTAAGATTGTAGTAGTGTCGTCGGCACCGCAGATACGCTACCCCGACTATTACGGCATAGATATGTCGCGTCTGGGTGAGCTGGTGGCTTTCCGTGCGGCGGTGGCATTGCTTCATGACCGCGGCATGGCCGGGGTGCTCGATGAGGTGTATGCCGGTTGTAAGGAGATTGCTGCAAAGCCTGACTGCGAGCAGGTCAACTGTGTCAAAGCTGTTTACACGCCATTTACCGACGCGGAAATTTCGAAGAAAATAGCACAGATGCTTACACCCGATGATGTGCATGCCGAGGTGGAGATAATATTCCAGTCGCTTGCCGGCATGCATGAGGCCATACCCGATAATCCCGGCGACTGGTATTTTTCAGGCGATTACCCGACGGTCGGGGGAATACGTCTGGTTAACCGTGCATTCATAAATTACTACGAAGGCCACGCCTCCAAGCGTTGACGCTTCGGCGCGGCCTTTATTTCATGACGGTATTGTCCGGCTATCAGAGATTCTTGTCGAGGAATGCCTTGAACTCGTCGGCGTTCATTGAGCCGGCCTGGAGTACAGGGGCTTGTCCCTCCTTGAGAATAATGACTGTTGGTATGGCCGAGATGCCGTATTCCTTGCCGATCTTTTCACAGATATCCATATCGGCGGCCATGAAAGTGGCTTTGCCGGCATATTCCTTGGCCACGGCATGATATACGGGCTTGAACTGCATGCACGGACCGCACCATGTGGCCCAGCAGTCGATTACCACAGGGGTCTTTCCGGCTACGGGCATGTCGTCGGCACCGAGTTCCACCACTGCGTCATGTGACTTGGTTTCGACCGCCGGCGTTTCGTCCTTGGGTTGGTTTTCTGTTTTACCGGTGTCACCGGCGTTGTTGGCGCAAGCCGTGAACAGGGCTGCCGCGGCTGCGAGATATAATGCTTTGGTAAGTTTCATGATCGTAATTTCGTTTTTAATTAATAAATATCAAGAGCATAACACAATAGCAGCCATAAAGGTTCTATCGGATATGCTCTTGATGTAGGTTGTCTATGTGTTTATAAGACTGACAGATCAGCAGGAGAGTGCGCCGTTGGTCTTATGTACGGCAGCTGCGCTTGCTGCAAACAATGCTTTTTCTGCATCGTTGAGGTCAAATTCCACGATCTTCTCGATACCGTTCTTTCCGAGGATACAGGGCACACCTATGCAGAGGTCTTTTTCGCCGTATTCGCCTTCGAGCAGGGCAGAGCAAGAGATGAGTTTTTTGCTGTCGTGGAGCACTGCCGAAACCACCTGAGCGGCAGCGGCGCCCGGTGCCATCCATGCCGATGTGCCCAGGAGCTTGGTGAGTGTCGCGCCTCCCACCATGGTGTCGGCGGCAACTTTTTCGAGCTGCTCGGCGGGTAGGTATGCAGTGGCGGGAA
The DNA here is from genome assembly GCA_910578805.1 of uncultured Muribaculaceae bacterium. Taxonomy (GTDB): domain Bacteria; phylum Bacteroidota; class Bacteroidia; order Bacteroidales; family Muribaculaceae; genus Paramuribaculum. Next base: position 10,194 of record CAJTRS010000017.1, read on the forward strand.
CACCGCGGTAAGCGGCATAGCGCACCAAGGGAATCATGGTTGTGTCGCCGTGTCCGCCGATCACTATGCCTTCAACCTCAGTGGCGTTGGCTCCGAGGGCGAGGCTTAGGAAATATTTGAAGCGTGCGCTGTCGAGAGCACCGCCCATGCCTATGATGCGGTTTTTGGGCAGACCTGAAGTCTTGTGGATAAGATAGGTCATGGTATCCATGGGGTTGGAAACGCAGAGAATGATGGCATTGGGCGAGTATTTGATGATGTTTTCAGTCACGGATTTCACGATACCGGCATTTACTCCGATGAGTTCTTCACGTGTCATGCCGGGCTTGCGGGGAATTCCAGATGTGATCACCACCATGTCGCTACCGGCGGTCTTTTCATAATCGTTGGTCACACCAGTCAGGCGGCTGTTGAGTCCGAGGATATTGGCTGTCTGCATGATGTCCATGGCTTTGCCTTCGGCAAGACCTTCCTTGATGTCGATGAGTACCACTTCATCGGCTATGCTTTGTGTTACCAATACATTGGCACAAGTGGCACCTACATTACCGGCACCTACAACTGTTACTTTTGACATAATACTGTTATTTATTGGGAGTTAATATTGATTTGGTTACGATGACACAAAATTAATGAAAAATTTCGGTAATTCTAACCGTTTCGGGCACGGTTTTTTAATTGTATCAGCGAATGAACAGCAGTTCACGGTATTTGGGCAGCGGCCACATCTCATTGTCCACCATCAGCTCGAGTTTGTCGATATGGTAGCGTATGGTGTCCATGGAGGGCACCACGGTGTCATGATACGCTATGGCTTTCTCCCGCTCCGACTCTATGCGGTTGGCTTCGCGGCGTGCATCGACCATCTTCTCCACCTCTGACTTTATGATCCGTGTGTGGCCGGCAATGGCCTCAATGGTTGTCCGTTCGGCTTCCGACATCTCGGCAGCTTTGTCGTGGCCGTATAGGTCACGGATTTTCGATACATTGTCGAGCAGAATGCTCTGATAGCGTATTGCCACCGGAAGAATGTGGTTGAGTGCCAGATCGCCGAGCACACGGGCTTCGATCTGCACCTTCTTGGTGTACATTTCCCATTTCACCTCGTTTCGGGCTGCAAGTTCCACGGGTGTCATCACTCCTGTGGCCGTGAACATATTTATGGATTCCGGACGGAGATAGGCGTCGAATATGGCGGGCACCGAGGTCTCGCAGTCAAGTCCGCGTGCGGCTGCTTCGGCTTTCCATTTGTCGGAGTAACCGTTGCCGTCGAAATGTATGGGTGCCGAACTCTTTATCATGGCGCGTATCTCTTCGAGCAGTGCATGGCGCAGTGCTTCGCCGGCGGCGAGGCGGCTGTCAATCTTGTTCTTGAACATGATGAGCTGTTCGGCTGCGGCTGCGTTTAGGGCTATCATGGCCGATGCGCAGTTGGCCGAAGAACCTACTGCACGGAATTCAAAGCGGTTGCCGGTGAATGCGAAAGGCGATGTGCGGTTTCGGTCGGTGTTGTCGAGCATGATTTCGGGTATCTGCGACACGTTCAGGCGCAGTCCTTCCTTGGTTGACAGGTCGGAGAGCTCGTCATTGGTGGAATTGGCTATCTTATCGAGTATTTCGGCCAGCTGCGAGCCTGTGAATATGGATATGATGGCGGGGGGTGCTTCGTTGGCTCCGAGACGGTGGGCGTTTGTGGCTGAGGCTATGGAGGCCTTGAGCAGGGCGTTGTGGCGGTGTACGGCGGCCATTACATTGACCACAAAGGTTATGAACCTCAGGTTTTCCTTGGGTGTCTTGCCGGGCGAGAAGAGTATGTCGCCGCGGTCGGTGCCGAGACTCCAGTTGTTGTGTTTGCCTGAGCCGTTGATGCCGGCAAATGGCTTTTCGTGGAGAAGCACACGGAAGTGGTGGCGGCGGGCCACTTCTGTGATCAGGGACATCAGCAGCAGGTTGTGGTCGTTGGCAAGGTTAGTTTCCTCAAATATGGGAGCAAGCTCAAACTGGTTGGGAGCCACTTCGTTGTGGCGTGTCTTGGCCGGAATGCCCAGTTTGTGGCATTCGATTTCAAGATCGAGCATGAATGATTCCACGCGTGATGGTATTGCGCCGAAATAATGGTCCTCGAGTTGCTGGTTCTTGGCCGATTCGTGCCCCATAAGAGTGCGTCCGGTGAGCATCAGGTCGGGGCGTGCGCTGTAAAGGGCTTCGTCCACAAGGAAATATTCCTGTTCCCAGCCCAGGTAGCTTTTGACGTGTTTTACCTCCGGATCGAAGAATTGAGCCACAGCGGTTGCGGCTCGGTCCACGCTGTTGAGGGCCCGTAACAGAGGTGTTTTGTAGTCAAGCGATTCGCCGGTGTATGATATGAATATGGTCGGAATACACAGGGTGTTGTCCATGATGAATGCCGGCGACGATATGTCCCAGGCCGAGTAGCCTCGGGCTTCAAATGTGTTTCGGATACCTCCGTTAGGAAAACTCGAGGCGTCAGGTTCCTGTTGCACGAGCAACTTGCCGTTGAACTTCTCCACAACTCCGCCTTTGCCGTCGTGTTCGATGAATCCGTCGTGTTTCTCGGCGGTGGTTTCGGTCAGAGGCTGGAACCAGTGGGTGTAGTGGCGTGCACCGTTGTCGATGGCCCAGCGTTTCATGCCTTCGGCCACGCTGTCGGCCACATCGCGCGGCAGAGGCTCTTTGTTGTCAATGGCATTGATAAGCGCCTGATATGTAGAGGCTGGGAGGTATTCAAACATTTTCTGACGGTTGAACACATACTTGCCATAGTACTTTTCGGGGCGTTCGGAGGGTATCTCCACGGGATCGGCTTTGCGGTTGAAAGCCTCATCTACGACTTTAAATCTCAGCGATGACATGTTGATGATAATGATGGTTTTTATATTGTTTCTTTAAAAATAGCTATAACATAGATGTGATCCGGCGGGCGGCTTCGGCCGTGGCCTCGTGGCTTGAAAATGCCGTTAGCCTCAGATAGCCTTCGCCCGATGGACCGAATCCCGATCCGGGAGTGCCCACAATGTGACACCGGTGTAGAAGCGTGTTGAAGAAATCCCATGACGATGCGGCGCCGGGAGTCTTGACCCACAGGTAGGGGGAGTTTATTCCTCCATATACACTAAGCCCGGCATTGGAGAGGCTCTGGCGGAGCAAGGCGGCATTTTCGGCATAGTAGCTTATGGTGTCGGTCACTTGTTTTCGGCCTTGTGGCGTGTAGAGCGCTTCGGCGGCACGCTGCGATATGTAGGAGGCTCCGTTGAATTTGGTGGACTGACGGCGCAGCCACAGGGTGTGGAGCGGAATCCTTTCGCCTGACGACGATATGCCCGTGAGAGAGCGCGGCACTACGGTGTAGCCGCACCGCACTCCGGTGAATCCGGCTGTCTTGGAGAAGCTGCGGAATTCAATGGCGCATTCCCGCGCTCCGGATATCTCGTAAATGCTGTGGGGTACATCGCTGTCGGTGATATAAGCCTCGTAAGCAGAATCGAAGAGCAGCAGGCTCCCGTGACTGAGCGCGTAGTCGATCCACACTGCAAGCTGACTTCGGGTAAGGGCTGTGCCGGTGGGGTTGTTGGGATAACACAGGTATATGATGTCGGGCGATGTGCGGGGCAGATCGGGAATGAAACCGTTGTCTTCAGTGCATGTAAGATACTCTATGTTGTCGCGGCGTCCGTCGGGACGTAGCGCCCCGGCTCGTCCGGCCATCACGTTTGTATCCACATACACCGGATATACAGGGTCGGTGACAGCCACCTTGCAGCCGGTGGAGAGTATGTCACCGATGTTTCCGGTATCGCTCTTGGCTCCGTCGCTTATGAATATCTCATCGGAATCGATGTCGATGCCGTGTTGCCGGTAATCGTGTTCGGCAATGGCCTGCCGGAGGAATCCGTAGCCTTGTTCGGGGCCGTAGCCGCAGAATGTCTCTGAACGGGCTTCATGCTCCACGGCCTGATGCATGGCATCGATGGCCGCGGGACATATCGGTCGGGTGACGTCGCCTATGCCCATGCGTATGACCGATGTGTCCGGGTGTGCCGCAGTGAATTCCGACACCTTACGCGCAATATCGGAAAAAAGATAAGAGGCAGAGAGCCGCGTGAAGTTGTCGTTGATCTTTATCATAACCGGGGTGGTTTGCTATTTGGTTTTATGGAAATACCGTCCTTCAAAAACTGTGGCCGCCTCGCCTGTCATGAGTATGCGGCCGTCGGGAGCATGGGTTATCTGCAGGTCGCCGCCGCGCAGGTGCACCGTCACATCGCGTCCGCATCGTCCGGTGATTGCGGCCGCGACAGCTGTGGCGCATGCTCCGGTGCCGCACGCCATGGTCTCGCCGCTTCCACGTTCCCACACTCTCATTATTATCTCATTTGGCGATATGACCTGGGCAAACTCTATGTTGGCGCGGTCTGGCCACATGGGGTGCGTTTCCAGTTCACGGCCTATCGACGGCAGGTTCAGGCTGTCGATACATTCGGTGAATATTACTCCGTGGGGATTTCCCATGGATATGGCGGTAAGGCGCATTTCGCCGGAAGAAGTCTGTACCGGACAGTCTATCATATTCTGCCCTTTATGGTTCACCGGAATGTCACGGCATAATGTGGAGGGGGTGCCCATATCCACAGTCACACTGCTGACGGTACCACCGGCACCGGTGTGCAGATGGAGGCGTTTTATGCCTGAAAGTGTCTCAAGTGTGATATCGGAGGACTCGGTGAGTCTGTGGTCCCACACATATTTCCCCACGCACCGGCTTCCGTTGCCGCACATTAGGGCTTCCGATCCGTCGGCATTGAATATGCGCATCTTGAAGTCGGCTTTGTCCGATGGCAGTATCAGTATTATACCGTCGGCACCTATGCCGGTGTGTGGACGGCTCATGTCAATGGCAAGCTGTGGAATGCGGGAGGGTGTGACGTCCAGACAGTTGATATAGACATAATCATTGCCTGTGCCGTGCATCTTTGTAAACAGTATCTCCTCCATAAGTGATGTGTGCGGAATACTCCGTGATATATTATGGTGCAAAAATAGTGATTTGAAAGCGGGTAATTAAGTGTGGGTATAAAAACAGGTGAAATATTTAACTAAATTTAAGACTGTTGCAAAATGAAAGTTTTTTGTAACGTACGCTTACATAATTATGCAAAAGAATAAGCCTTAAAAATCAAGTTACAATTTTAAGCTCCGGCGCAAGCAATTTTTGTTTTTATGACGTAAAAGCGTGGGAATAACGGTTATATGCAGGTATGAAATTATTACTTAATTTTGTGGCGAAGAAAATAATAAAACGCTTTTTTAATAAGTGCCGATTAGACATTAAATAAAAATCCACTGACGTTAAGTACTATGTGTAAATGACTGACAGGACGCTCGTGAGAACGTCCTGTTTGCCGTTTAAAAGCACTCTTTTTCCGGGCACATTTAGGACGTATCTCCCCGTGGGCATTAAATCAGTCATTGCGGAAGTGGCGGAGAGTTCGTAACTTTGTGGTGTTATGGAACAAAAACGTGCATTATTGATCATAAATCCCATATCCGGAACCTCGAAGAAGGAGGGTCTTGAAGGCAGGGTAACCGAGCGGCTTGCACAGGAGGGTGTCAGAGTTGACACCTGCCGGACCCGGTGTGCCGGTCATGCCACGGAGCTTGCCCGCGAGGGTGTGAAAGCCGGCTATGATATGGTTATAGCCGCCGGCGGCGACGGCACTATCAACGAGACGGCCGTGGGGCTTCTGAACTCAGGCGTGACGATGGGAATAATACCGTGTGGCTCCGGCAACGGGCTGGCACGCCATCTTCATATCCCCGTGGACATACGCGCCTCGCTTGAAGTGATTGCTGCCGGACGCAGCGAATTGTGCGACAGCGGATCGGTCAACGGCCGGCCGTTTTTCTGTACATTCGGCATGGGATTCGATGCCGAGGTGAGTCACCGGTTTGCCAATGCCGGAAGTCGCGGTTTTGTCACATATGTTAAGAGTACCGTGAGTACTCTTATGCGTTACGTGCCCCAGGAGTACGAGATAACGGCCGAAGGCCTTTCGATTAAGGAGAAGGCTTTTACCATAGCCGTGTGTAATGCCTCGCAATACGGCAACAATGCCTATATAGCGCCCAAAGCGCTGATTACCGACGGCATGCTGGATATCACAGTGTTTCGCGGCAGCAACAAGCTGCGCACCTCACTGGCGAGTCTTGACCTGATGTCAGGGTCGATTGACCGTAACATGCTGATCGACACCTATAGGGTGAAAGATGTTACAATACGCCGCAGCAGTGAAGGTACGGCGCATATAGACGGCGAGCCGCTTATGCTTCCGGCGGAACTGCATGTGAAGTGCCACCCCGGGAGTCTGAGCATATTCACTCCGGCCGCTGACGGGCGGATAATACCAGTGGTGACTCCGGTGACGTCCATGGCCAAGGGGCTGGGGTATTCGATACGTAATCTTTTTGGCGGCAAATGAGCGTTCTTACCGCGGAAAATGCGTAAATTTGCGTCTTGAATCAAACAATTAACAATACATTAAACTAAAAATATAGAATCTCGCTATGGCTTTACAATGCGGCATAGTGGGATTGCCCAATGTGGGCAAGTCCACACTTTTCAACTGTCTGTCCAACGCCAAGGCTCAGTCGGCCAATTTCCCTTTCTGTACCATCGAACCCAATGTGGGCGTGATAACCGTGCCTGATGACCGGCTTACCACCTTGGTCGATATGTGTCACCCGCGCAGTGTGGTTCCTGCTACTGTGGAGATCGTGGATATAGCCGGATTGGTCAAGGGTGCCAGTAAAGGCGAGGGTTTGGGCAACAAGTTTCTGGCCAACATACGCGAGACTGATGCCATACTTCATGTGCTCCGCTGTTTCGATGATGACAACATAACCCATGTTGACGGCTCGGTTGATCCGGTGCGCGACAAGGAGATCATAGACTATGAACTTCTTATAAAGGACCTGGAGACGGTGGAGAGCCGAATGGCCCGCACTCAGAAGCAGGCCCAGACAGGAGGCGACAAGGTGGCCAAGATGCAGTATGAGGTGCTGTGCCGGTATCAGGAGGCGCTTCAGCAGGGGCTTCCGGCGCGTTCGGTCAAATTCGACACTGTCGATGAACAGCGGTTTGCCCGTGATCTGTTTCTGCTGACCAACAAACCGGTGATGTATGTGTGCAATGTCGATGACGCTTCGGCGGCTACCGGCAATGCTTATGTCGAAGCAGTGCGCGAGGCCGTTAAAGGTGAGGACGCGCAGATACTCGTGGTGGCTGCCCAGACCGAAGCCGAAATAGCCGAACTTGACACATATGAGGACCGCAAGGAGTTTCTCTCCGAGATCGGACTGGAGGAATCGGGTGTGTCGCGTCTGATACGTGCCGCCTACGCTCTGCTTGACCTTCAGACCTATTTCACGGCCGGAGAAGATGAGGTGCGTGCGTGGACTTTCATGCGCGGCAGCAAGGCTCCCAAGTGTGCAGGCATAATCCACACTGATTTTGAGAAAGGCTTTATACGTGCCGAGGTGATAAAGTATGACGATTATGTGTCGCTCGGCAGTGAGGCCGCCGTGCGTGCTGCCGGCAAGATGAATGTCGAGGGTAAGGAATATGTGGTGCAGGACGGTGACATAATGCACTTCCTGTTCAATGTGTGACCCAGCCGGCCGGAAATAACATTTGAAATAAAGATATGACAAAGGAAGAATCGATCCGATCGATTCTTCCTTGCCGTTTCAACTATTTATTTATGAGAATCCAGTTATCTAATATCACTATCCGATAAAAGGAACGAGGGAATGTAGAAAATGTATGTGCATTATGGATAGTTGCTGTAATGTATGTGTTTTTAATTGCGATTCATTGTAAAAACAATCTTGGAACCCGCATTGTGAGCCATTTCTACACTAAAAGAGATTAAAAAGTGTAAATCCCAAATTTATTTAAATTGTTGCGGCGGGGCAGATTTGTGTGTGAAAATTTGTAATGCATGTCAAATAAACGTATATTTGCAAATATAACTGAGGCTAAAAGCTCTTGGCCTCAGTCAATGGATTAAACAACAGGTATCATTGTCAGTCAGGAGCTTCTGGCTGTGCAAAAAAAGACATTAACGCAATGGAGCAGCAGAAAAAAAGTTTGGCTATCGCAGCACTTGTGCTCGGTATCGTATCGTTGGTATTCTCTTTTATGGGACTTCTTTACATTCTGGCCATCATTACCTCGATAGTGGGTATAGTTCTCGGAATAATGGCTATAGCGAAGAAACAAGGCGCTATGGGGGTTGTAGGCCTCATACTCAGTGCGGTAGCTCTTCTATGGCCTTGGATTTACGGTCTGATATTCGTAGCCGCCAATGCCGATGAGATAAACACTATGATGAATCAGTATTATTGATAAACCGATAAATAATGCGATAGAGCCCGTCGCCAAATGATGTATAACCACATTTCCCGTCAAGGCTTGCGGGATTAATTATGAAAAAAGTAATCAAATTAAACTATGGAACAGTCTAAAACCATGGGAATGCTTTCACTTATCTTTGCATGTGTAAGCTGGCTATTCAGCCTTATTTCTATTATCCCTTTTGTTGGTACATTATTTGCTCTTGCAGGTATTGTGACTGGAGCTATCGGTGTGGATAAGAAGCAGGGTGCGATGGCTCTTATAGGCCTTTGCCTTTCTATTGCCGCTGCTGCCTGATAGGGCGGTCGCTGATAGATAGTCATAGAATGGAGTGCGTGGCGGTTGCCGTGCGCTCCATTTCTCTTTATGGGTCGCAAAGTATGTTATGTTATGGTGTTCAGGCTTTGGATATGCGGTCACCGTCAATGGTTATGGTGCCCTCGTCGAGCAGGGCGCGTATGACGGGAAGCAATACCGAGGGCCTGACCGACAGTTGCGATGCTATGTAATCGATGGTGGTATGGGTAGGCTGTGCGGCGAGATAGAGTATGCCGTCGCGGAGGCGTTGCAGGTCTGCTGTGTTCAGGTAACGGTTGTTGCGGCGGCACACATCGCATGTGCCGCACGGTGATTGGGGCTTTTCGCCGAAATATTCGAGCATGGAGTTGACGCGGCAGTGTCCGGCATCGAATATGAACTGCCTGACGGCGTCGATGCGCCGGCTCATGCGTGTGCGCATGTCTTCATACACACTGCGTGGCAGCTGTATATGCTTGGGCAATTCACGCGAGGTGGTATATAGTATATAAGGTGTGTTTTTGCGTGGTACATAATGAATGGCGTGGAGCCGTCCGAGATTTATCATTGATTCATAGACCTGCTGAGGCGACAGATGCAGCCGTGAGGCAAGCAACTCTTCGCTGATATGGACATAGTCGGCAAAGAGTCCGGTGTAGGTGCGCAGCAGAAGCTGTAACACCTGGTCTGTGACCAGGTCGAGCCGCAGCGAATAGAGTTCGTGTTTGTTCATTATCACCATTACTCTTGATCGCGTGGCCACTTCATCGACATATTCTATGTAACCGGCCCGCGATAGGAGAAGCAGTGAGTTGCGCGCTATCGGAGGACGGAACCCGAAGCGTTCGCAAAAGAGCGGGAAGTTGAATTCGTAAAGTGAGTTATAACCGCTGCCAACCGCCACTTCAAGAAAGTTTCCGGCGTGTTCATAGACTTTGCGTATGGTGTCTTTGTCAGGGAAACTCTCGTTGAGGCGTCGTGTGAGAGTGGCTTTGTCGGATTGTGATGTTATGAGTACGGCAAATGCCGGTTTTCCGTCACGTCCCGCGCGTCCGGCTTCCTGATAATATTCTTCGAGAGATGATGGTGGGTCTATGTGTATCACAGTGCGCACATCGGGCTTGTCAATACCCATGCCGAATGCGTTGGTGGCTACCATCACGCGCACTTCGCCGGCTTTCCATCTGTTTTGTTTGTCATTCTTGTCTTCGGCAGCTAATCCGGCATGGTAGTAATCGGCGGAAATGCCTTCGGCTGCAAGCATTCCGGCCACTTCGCGTGTGCGCCGGCGGGAACGGGTATAGACTATCGCGCTTCCCGCTGTGCCTCTGAGCACGCGAAGCAGCATCTGCGGTTTGTGGTCGGCATATCTTACGATGTAACTTATGTTGGGGCGGGAGAATGTGGCGGAAAAAACGGTCCGGCCGCGAAATTCGAGACGCTCCATGATGTCGCCTGCCACTTCGGGGGTGGCCGATGCTGTCAGGGCAAGTATAGGTGCATTGGGGAATAGCCGGCGCAACAGAGCTATTTTAAGGTATGACGGACGGAAGTCATAGCCCCATTGCGATATGCAGTGAGCCTCATCGACCACTATGAGGCTGATCTCCATCAGGGTGAGATTGTCGGTGAGGGTAGATGACTGTAATTTTTCGGGTGACAGATACAGAATCTTTATCTTTCCGAGGCGTGCCCGGTCGAGAGCCAGACGGTGTTCGGCCCGAGATAGCCCGGAGTGTAGCGCGGCGGCCGGAATGCCGCGCCCGCGCAGGTTGTCAACCTGATCTTTCATCAGCGAGATAAGCGGCGTAACCACTATGGTGAGTCCCGGGAGCAGGAGGGCAGGTATCTGGAATGTGAGCGATTTCCCGCCTCCGGTGGGGAGCAGTCCGAGTGTGTCGTGCCCGTTCAGCACGGATTCTATGATCCGTGGCTGCAAGGGGCGAAACGAGTCGTAGCCCCAATATCTGCGCAGAAGCGACAGAGGTGTGTCGGCGTCCATGCTGATGGCCGGTGAGTTATTTTCGGGGGTGGATACCCTTGATTAGCAGCTGTATCGGCGAAGTGGCACTCTGGTGCTTGTTGTCCTCGATGGTGTAACAGATGTCAAACGGTTTGCGATCATGTATGTATGGGAAGAATTCCGACATATTGAAAGCGATGCCGTTGAACACCTTGCCGGAGGTGTCATCGACAAGCTCGAATTTGATGTGCTCGAGGTTGCGTCCCACGAGTTTGCTCGTGCCGAAGTCCATCACGTTTCTGGTGCAGAACACAGGCTTGCTGTTGCCGGGCCCGAAGGGGTTGAACTTGCGCAGCGTGCTTATGAATGCGGGTGTTATCTCGGAGAAGGTGATGTAAGCGTCAATGTCGAGCTGTGGGCGCAACTGGCCGGGCTGTATGTTGGCCGTTACATATTCCTCGAAACGGCGTGTGAATTCGGGTATGTTCTCTTCTTTGAGCGAAAGTCCCACGGCGTAGGCATGGCCTCCGAAGTTTTCAAGAAGGTCACGGCATGAGTCCACGGCCTTGTATATGTCGAATCCCTGCACAGACCGCGAAGACCCGGTGGCGAGTCCGTTGGCCAGTGTGAGCACTACTGACGGCTTGTAATATAGCTCTGTAAGGCGCGATGCCACTATGCCGATGATTCCTTTGTGCCAGTCCTTGTTATATATGACTATGGATTTTTTGTTGGTGAGCATCTCGCCATGGCATTCGAGTATGGTGTTGGCTTCCTCGGTGATGCGTTTGTCGAGTTCCTTGCGGTCTTTGTTGTACTGGTCGATGGCTTTGCCTTTTTCGTTGGCATCGGCCACATCGCGCGCCACCAGCAGGTCAACGGCTTCACGCCCGCTCTGCATTCGTCCCGAAGCGTTGATGCGGGGGCCGATCTTGAAAATGACGTCGGATATTGATATTTCTTTTCCTGTGAGCCCGCAGATGCGTATAATCGAGCGCAACCCCATGTTGGGGTTGGAGTTGAGGCGCCGCAGCCCGTGGTATGTCATGATACGGTTCTCATCGACCATGGGCACTATGTCGGCAGCTATGCTCACGGCGACCAGATCGAGCATTCCCTCGAGGTCGGAGGTGGATATGCCGTTGCTGCCGGCAAAACCCTGCATGAACTTGAATCCGACTCCGCAACCTGACAGGTGCGGGCACGGATATGTGCTTCCCTCAAGTTTTGGGTTGAGAATGGCCACTGCGTCGGGCAGACGGTCATCGGGCACGTGGTGGTCGCAGATGATGAAATCTATGCCGAGACTTTTGGCATAGGCTATCTCGTCTATGGCTTTTATGCCGCAGTCGAGAATGATGATGAGTTTTACCCCTTGTTCGGCGGCATAGTCTATGCTGCGGAGCGATATTCCGTAGCCCTCGTCGTAGCGTGTGGGAATGTAATATTCGATGTTGGAATAAAATTGCTGAAGGAATTTATAGACCAACGCCACGGCTGTAGTGCCATCGACATCATAGTCGCCATAGACCATGATGCGTTCTTTTTTCCCCATTGCCTTGTTGAGACGTTCCACGGCCTTGTCCATGTCGGGCATCATGAACGGATCATGGAAATCCTTGAGTGAGGGGTGAAAGAATTTTTCAGCCTCCTCAATCGTGGTGATGCCGCGCTGTACAAGCAATTCGCTGATAGGCGGCACCCCGGAGAATTGCTTAGCTAATTCTGATTCTGATTTTTGCTCTTCGGAAGTAAGGGGTAGATAATTCCATTTACTTGTCATTTATGTCGTTTTTTTATTTTCTAAGTCACGGGAACCGTGTGGTGTAGGTTCCAAAGGTGGCACCGGCGCCTATGCAGCCTGTGTCTATATATGGTAAGGGCACTCTGTGTTGTTCAGAGTGCCGCTTGTGTAATTATGGTGCCGACAGGAAATTTCCGGCAAGATAATCAAAGAGAAAGAGAGGTGGAGGCCTTGTCAGATTTCAAGCATAATCGGCACGTGCGGGCACTATTTCATGCTTTGCGCAAAATTAGCAAAAAAATCCCGAACGGCATAGCTCAAAATGTTATAAAATCTTTAGGAATTTATGTGTACATCGACCTGAGGGAAGGGGAAGGATATGCCGTGAAGAGGCAGGGTGTTGTATATCTTTTCGTTGTATTCGTAATATACGCTCCAGTAGTCCGATGACCGCACCCAGGCTCGAGCCGAGAGCACTACGCTGCTGTCGGCGAGCTGCGAGAGCACCACCGAAGGCTTGCGGTCGGAGTCAGGTATTATGGTGCTGAGGGCATTGGCGGCCTCAGCATCGAGTTGATCCATGTGGCGTCGTATTTTTTCGTGTCGCCGGAACAGTAGCCTGGACAGGAATCCACGGCGTTTTTCCGGTTCAGGCGTGACTGTGGCGGCTTTTTCCTCAAGGGCCTTCTCCATGCGTTGCTCCCTGTCGGCGCGGAGCGATGTCTTTACAATGCGTTCGTCGGACATGAGCATGTCCGTGATAATGTTTCGGGCGAGAGCCACATCGTTGCCGTAGGATATGCCTACCGACCAATCCACACGCCGGTATTCACCTCGCGACCAGTTGTTGATAGAGCCTGTCGAGAGTCCGCCGTTGGGGATTATGATGGTCTTGTTGTCGGCGGTGCTGATTATGGTGGAAAATATCTGTATTTCGGTCACGGTGCCGGAAAATCCCTGGGCTTCAATGTAATCACCCACTTTGTAGGGTTTTAGCAGCAGTATGAGTACTCCGCCCGCAAAGTTCTGAAGAGTGCCGCTCAGAGCCATGCCTATAGCCACGCCGGCCGAGGCGAAGAGCGCTATGAACGAACTGGTGTTGATGCCGAGAATGCCTATGACGATTACTACAAGTATGAAATAGAGCACCATGCGCACGAGACTGAGAATGAACGTGCTCAGCGATCGATCGACCTCACGGCGCGTAAGAACGCCGGCCGTGAAGGTAAACAGTTTGCGTATAATGAATTTGCCCGCATAGAACACGATGAGCGCTATGCACAGGTGTATGGCGAAGTCCACCATGGTGCTGATGAGGCGGTTGAGCAGTTCGTCTATCGACAGTGTCTTGAGTGCGCTTAAGTTCTCGACTTCGGGGGCGGCGGTTGTGGATACCACCGGAATAAGAGGGTTATCTGTCTGAAAAATCAGCATATATCTTTGCTTTGGTGTGGTTTGTTAATTGTTGTTGAAACGCACAGACATCACATCGGTCCACCATGATGTGTCTGTGTAGTCATAAACGTTTGCCTGAGCCTTAGTGTTGACTATGTTGCTGCCTAATCCGTGAAATTCGTCAGCCTTAAGGCCATAGACTGTGGGTGTGGACATTTTTAGTGTCACCGTTTTGTTGAAAGCTTCTGTCCATCGGCTTTTTAGTTCCGGGTCGCAATCGAGGCTGCTGATGTGGTGGTGCATGTCGAAGATGCCGGTTGACATTACTATGGAACGGAAGTATGGTATCGGACTGTAATTCTGTGGTGCCGAGGCGCCGGAGGCATAGACGGCTTTGGTGATTTCGGCGAGTTCATCGAGCACAGATGTGTCTATGACCGATATGGAACAGCCGTAACTTTTCTCCACAAGTCCGTCGGCATAGGAATTGAATGTGTTGCGTGCCGCCTGTTTCATGTCAGGGACTGATTTGAAGAAATACGGTACATTGATGTCGTAGGGCATTCCTTCAACGCCGAGTTCGGTAGGCGAGGCTACTATTATGTCGGTAAGATGGCGCAGCTCGTAGGCCACTTCAACGGTGGCCATGTGGCAACAGTCGAAGTATATGAAACTCCAGTGTTGCCCGTCGAGTGCGCGGGCGAGTGACTTTATCTTCATTTTGCTACGGTCAGTGCCATCGGAGCCGAACGACATTGGAGTGTATTGCCGGTACAGGTCGGAATCGTCGATCACACCGTAATCATTTAGCCAGCCGGTAGCATGGCTCCACAGCACCAGGCCGTAGTCGCGCGCGGGAGCTGCCGAGCGAGTATCGTCAATGACACGGCGCATTCGCGCTATGGTCACCGATCCGCCCTCGGGGTATGTGGCGAGCTGGGTCTCGGAGCCGTCGGGGTTTATCTCGATGAGACGGGGCCGGGTTCCGGGAGCTGCATGATAGACCAACAGGCGTCCTCCCTGAAGGCCCGGCAGGCATGATGCGCCGGTCTTCATCTCCGCTATGTCCTTGAGGGCATAATTGCTCAGATTGTTGTCGGCAGCCATGTAAACGAGTACTGTGCGGTCAACGGCAGTCGGTGGCAATACGGGTTGCGGAGGTTTCGGTGGCGCCGGTTCGTCGGTTATGCTATCGGAGCCGCACCCTGGCAATGTTATAAGGAAAAGGAATAATAACAGGCTTTTCAGGATTGTGTATGTAACTTTTGTCATACTGCAAAATTAGCTAAAATAGCCTGCACCGGCAATCGGGAGTGGTTTAATAATTGTGCGTATGTTTAAAAAAAGACAAATAGTGTGGTGGTATTTGATAATTTCTTTTAACTTTGCGAAATAATAAATCCAAAACTAATATCAATGAACAGTTCAAAACCTTATGTAATAGGTATCGACATGGGTGGCACAAACACTGTTTTCGGCATTGTTGACGCCCGCGGTGTAGTCCTTGCGAGCAATTCGATAAAAACACGCAAGCACTCCAGAATTGAAGACTATATCAGTGAACTCTACGAAGAGACCATGCGTCTGGTGCGCAGCATAGAGGCCGAGGGCAAGATATTCGGCATAGGCGTGGGCGCCCCCAATGCCAATTATTTCACAGGCATGATAGAGGACGGTGTCAATCTGCCGTGGCCCACTCCGGTGCCTTTCGCGCAGATGCTTATGGATAAATTCGGCATACCGGTGGCTATAACCAATGATGCCAATGCCGCCGCAATAGGCGAGATGACCTACGGTGTGGCCCGCGGTCTGAAAGATTTTATAATGATCACCCTCGGCACAGGCGTGGGCAGCGGTATAGTTGTCAACGGCCAGCTGGTTTACGGTCACGACGGATTTGCAGGAGAACTGGGTCATGTGATAGTGAAACGTAATAACGGACGTCTGTGCGGTTGCGGCCGTACAGGCTGTCTGGAGACATACTGTTCCGCCACTGGTGTGGCGCGTACGGCCAGAGAGTTTCTGGAGATAACCGAAGAGCCCTCGCTGCTGCGCAACATATCAGTGGAGGATATTACCTCGAAAGATGTTTATGATGCGGCTATGGCCGGCGATTCCATTGCCAAGAAAGTGTTTGAATATACAGGCAATATTCTTGGTGAGGCATTGGCTGATTTCACGGTATTTTCATCGCCGGAGGCTTTTGTGCTGTTTGGCGGACTTGCCAAGGCAGGAGATCTGTTGCTGAAGCCTCTTCGTGAATCGATGGAGAAGAATATGCTGAGCATCTGGAAAGGTAAAGTCAAAGTGCTTCAGTCGGAACTCAAGGAGGCTGATGCGGCAGTGCTCGGAGCCAGTGCCTTGGGTTGGGAAGCCAAGCCTGTCAATACGGCCACCGTTGTGCCCCCCGCGTCGGCAGCGCCTATTGCCCCTCAGGCCTAAACAGCGTTTTTATAGCCTGTGATGCGGCCACACGCCGCCACGGCCGATATAGACAGGACACTTTCACACGAAGGTGTCCTGATTTTATATAGGATTATGGGAAGGAGTATGCCTGAAGGAGAATAATTTTGTAACTTTGCAGTCAGAATTATAAAAACACTACATAAGGACTATGCAACGAAAAGTAAGAGTGAGATTCGCGCCGTCGCCCACCGGTCCCCTTCATATAGGGGGAGTGCGTACGGCTCTGTATAACTATCTGTTTGCGCGTCAGAACGGCGGCGACATGATTCTGCGTATCGAGGACACCGATTCCCAGCGTTTTGTGCCCGGAGCCGAGGATTATATCAATGAGGCACTGGCATGGCTCGGAATAAAGATTGACGAGGGTGTGCGCGAGGGAGGAAGCTACGGGCCTTACAAGCAGAGCGAGCGCCGCGACATATATCGCAGTCATGTGAAGATGTTGCTTGATGCCGGAAAGGCTTATATGGCATTCGATACACCCGCAGAACTGGAGGCCGCGCGTAGCGCCATTCCCAACTTCCAGTATGACGCCTCGACACGCGGCAATATGCGCAACTCTCTTTCGCTGCCTGCCGATGAGGTGAAGCGTCTGCTTGATGCCGGAGAGAAATATGTGGTGCGCTTTAAGATAGAACCCGGCCGCGATGTTGAGGTCAACGACCTGATACGGGGAAAGGTTACAATAAACTCCTCGATACTTGACGACAAGGTGCTCTACAAGAGTGCCGACGATCTGCCCACTTACCATCTGGCCAATATAGTCGATGACCATCTGATGGAGGTGACTCATGTGATCCGCGGCGAAGAGTGGCTGCCTTCGGCACCTCTTCATGTGTTGCTTTACGAGGCGTTCGGCTGGGCCGACACCATGCCGGCATTCGTGCATCTGCCCCTGCTGCTCAAGCCTGACGGCAAGGGCAAGCTGAGCAAGCGCGACGGTGACCGCCTGGGATTCCCCGTGTTTCCTTTGGAATGGCATGATCCCAAGAGCGGCGAAATATCGTCGGGTTACCGCGAGCGCGGTTATCTGCCCGAGGCCGTGGTCAATTTCCTCGCATTGCTCGGCTGGAATCCCGGTGATGACACCGAGATAATGTCGATGGACGAACTGATAGGTAAGTTTTCGCTGGACCACTGCTCGCGCTCCGGAGCCAAATTTGATTTCGAGAAAGGCAAGTGGTTTAACCACAAGTATCTTCAGGAAATGTCAGACGACGCTCTCGCTCAGATGTTCAAGCCTGTGCTCAAGGCCAACGGCGTTGATCCCAACGCTTTCGACGACGCATATATAAGCCGGGCGACAGGCCTTGTAAAGGGGCGTATAAATTTTGTGAGCGATCTGTGGGAGCAGAGCCGATTTTTCTTTGTGGCTCCCGAGGCTTACGATGAGAAAGCCGTGAAAAAGCGTTGGAGCGAGGATATGTCCCGGATCATGGGCGAACTGATAGAGGTGCTCAATGGGCTTGATGATTTTTCAAGTCAGGCTGCCGAGCCGGTGGTGCTCGGTTGGATTGCCGACAAGGGATACCATCTGGGCAATGTGATGAATGCTTTCCGTCTGACGGTAGTGGGCGAATGCAAGGGCCCTCACATGTTTGACATTACCGAATTGCTCGGCTGCGACGAGACTGTGAGCCGTATCCGGCGCGGTATAGAGCGCATAGGCTGAATAGGTATAAGACGATTATGAAGTAGCGGTGTGCCGGATAAGTTATTCCGGCGCACCGTTCTTTTTCTTGCCTTTGAGCCAGTGCGGAACGAGGATCACACCTATTATCAGATAGACATAGTAGGTTATTATGCGCCACAGCACGGCTATGACCAGCACCATCGATATGTTGGCTATCAGGTCGCCGTAGTAGTTTGTAAACAACCATTCGCTTACACCGCTGCCTCCCGGAGTGGGACTTACGGTCAGGAGTGTCCACACTATGAACTGGCGGCAGAGTACCACCAGCTGCGGCGCTGCCTCTGCAAATCCCCAGAAGAGGGCATTGACCACAAGGAAGCGGCTTATCCATGTGGTGGCAGTGGCGGAGAATGCCTCGAACCACCATTTGGCCGGACGTTTTTTGAGGTCGGCGCCTGTGGAGATCATGCTCCTGCCCAGGTCGGATACTTTATGGTGCCATCGGCGTATCAGCGGTAGCCGGAACAGCCTGTCGAGACCTGCTGCTATGCGGTGTGGCGCCACGAATGCACCCATGTAAAGGAGCAGCGTCACAAGGCATATTCCGGCATAGACAATCCAGAAAGCGGTGGTCACTCCCGAGGTAAACGCCGACTCGCCGAATCCCAGCAGTTCTCTGTAAGGCACGAGCAGGAACACTATGGGGCAGGAGATGGTCATAAACAACTCGTCGAGCATCAGGGTTACCATGGTAAGAGTGGTGCTTCGCCCCATGCTTATGCCCTCGCGGTTTAGGAATATCATGCTAAGAGCCGAGCCGCCTGCCGTGGTTGGAGTTATGGCGGAGGTGAATTCACACATCATGGTTATCTTAAATGTGGAACGCCACGAGAGTTCCCTGTCGGTCAATACTCTCAGACGCCACATCATGCCCCATTCGCGTCCTGCCATGCAGAGCCACGCAAGAGCTATGGCTGCTATGGTGTGGGCTGTCCATGGTATCTGTGTGAACCGGCTGAGGCTGAATTCGTTGCCGAACAGCCATGCTACCACGCCTATGCCTATGGCAGCCGGAAGAGCCGTTTTGAGAATCAGTTTTACGGTTTCATTCATGATGATGTGTGTTTGCGTTCAGGTAATCTGACGGTATGGCTTACCAATATTGTGGCCGCACAGCAGGCCGTGCACCACAGGAAAAAATCGGTGTATCCCAAGAACTCCTGTATGTAACCGGCAGCCATGCCCGGCAGCATCATTCCCAATGCCATTATGCCGGTGCAGATGGCATAGTGTGATGCCGGACGTGACCCCTCGGAGAATGATATGAGATAGAGGGTGTAGGCCGTGCAGCCGAAACCGTAGCCGAACTGTTCGATGCACACACAGATATTGACAGTGAGCAGCGACGGTTCTTCGGCATAGCCCAGATAAACGAAACTCAGGCATGTGAGCGACATGCTCCAAGCCATGGGTATGAGCCATCGGCGCAGGCCTCCGAAGGCGGTGACCATGCCTCCGGTTATGCCGCCGACAAGCAGTCCTATCACTCCCACGGTGCCGTAAGTGAACCCCTCCTGTGTGGTGGTTAGTCCCAGACCTCCGGCTTCGGGCGAATCGAGCAGAAACGGCGGTATCAGTCTGATAAGCTGAGCTTCAGGCATACGGTAAAGCAGCATGAAGCAGAGTGCGCTCAATATGTGCGGTTTTGTGAAAAACGATGTGAACGCACCTATAAATTCATGCCACACATCGTCAAGACTGTGATGGCTGTTGGCGCAGTCATTAACCGGTCTCGGAAGAATGAGGCTGTGATACAGCGCTGTGATGGCGAAGCATGCCGACAGTATGTAGAACACCATGGCCCAGCCATGTGATATTTCGCCGCAGGTGATCTCGAGCGAGCCTGCGAGCATCACCAGCGGTCCTTGTCCGAGCATCATGGCCACGCGGTAGAATGTGGTGCGGATACCCACATAGAACGACTGGTTGCGGGTGTCGAGCGCAAGCATGTAGAAGCCGTCGGCGGCAATGTCGTGTGTGGCCGACAGGAATGCCACGGCCATGAATGATGCCATTGAGAGACGGAAATACATTTCACCGGGCATGACCAGGCCGACGGAGGCAAATCCGCATGCTATCAGAATCTGTGTGGCAATGATCCATCGGCGTTTTGTGCCTAAAATATCGACTATGGGACTCCACAGCGGTTTTATCACCCATGGAAGTCCGAGCAGGGAAGTGAACAAGGCCATTTCGGAGTTGGGTATCCCCATGCGGTTGTACATGATGCCGGCAAGTGTCATGACCACCACATAGGGAATCCCCTCGGCCATATAAAGCGTCGGGACCCAAAGATATGGCCGTCGGATTCTGGAATTTTGCGTGTGGCTCATGGTCAGTATAGTTTCTTGATATGCGCTCCACGGAAGTAATGGGAGAGAATACGGTCGTATGTATATCCGCGGTGAGCCATGACGGCAGCTCCTATCTGGCATAGCCCCACACCGTGTCCCCAGCCGGCACCGCGCAGCAGCCACCGGAGCGGCGCTCCTTGCGGGTCGTAATCCGACGGGTGAACCGTAAATGCCGAACTGTAGAGATGGGTCGGTGACAGGCTTCGGCGTATCTCGAGTTCCTTTCCTATGGTCATGGAAAGGCGTGTGCCTTTTATCTCCAACCGGTCTATGCGTCCGGATAGGCCGCGGTGCAGCGGCGTTAGCGACAGTATCCGGCCGAAATCTTTTCCGGTGCGTGAGCGTATTATTCCGGCCAGTTCCTCGTCGGAGTATTCCACCTGCCAGCGGTAGAAGTCGGGTGTCTCGAGATCGTAATCGTTGAGCACTGTTGAGAGTACCTCACGGGGCGGATCGCTGCAGAAAGTGTCGGGGTGCGATCCGATCCATTCGGCTGCACCTTTTTCCTCTGCCAGGTCAGGGTGCGGCATGTGACAGAGGGTGTCGGTCACGGCTTCAAGATATGGATAATCCACGGGTTGCCAGCAGGTGGAGAACCGCTCTGTTACACCGCCGCAGCATTTGGAGAAGCGGGCGTCGCACAGAAGCCCGTCATGCCACAGTACCATTCCGGCCGTGGCGGCCACAGCATCGGCCACATGCGGCGATGATGCCTTTTGGTAACCTTGATAGCGCTGGCAGTGGTCGTCGGCACACACGTGATACAGTGAGTGAGCCTCGCGGTCATACCATCGGACAATCTCGCTGTCGGTCTCTGAGCACCGGTGACGTGACAATGAGTTGTCGGGGTGTAACTGGGCCATAAGCCAGCTGCGCGATATGATGGCGTGCGCTTTGATGAATTCCGTGCATGCGCGGGCATTCATCTCCGATGAAACCACGCTTGTAAGGTAACTTTCAATGTCGATGATGTTGACGGCCTGTAGTCTGTTGCCTACAGGGAATATGTGCATGGCACCACGGAATGTCTGGTCTTCGTGTCTCTGCCAATGGAATTCCAGTCCTATGGTGACATCGTGGAGTGTGACAGTGCATTCGGGCGACAGGGGGGTGAATGTCAGGTGTTCCGATGTGTTGCCGCCATAGAGCACTTTTCCGTCGCTTTCGGTAAGCTGCACGGTGCCTGTTACATGGCTGCTGTCACCGCATGAGAAATGTCCCGACAGGGTCAGGCGCAGTGCCGGAGCCGACATTATGCCTACATGTATCTCCGGAATATTCATTGAATTCCTTTTAATATGTTGAAAATTTCTTCGGCCCGGTAAGTTACCTGACCGAATATGTCGCGGAGCTGTGCCGCGGTAATATTGTTGTAGTCATGAAGCCGCGGAGCTATCACGGTTCCGGCCACATCGATGGCTCCGGGGCTTATCATCACGGAACCGGTGTCGGTGAAGCTGGCTGTGTAATTTTCCGGCCGGTGCCGCCGGCGCGGTATTATCGCGGTCGTGATAATGCCGTTCTTGTATCGGCAAAGTATGTTGACCATAGGCTCTGTGCCGGTGCTCTCTTCGTGAAGCTGTGACAATATCCATGTGAACCGGTTTACGGTTTCCTCCGGAGAGTGTGACGATAAGACTATTGTGCCGGCTGCGAGAGCGTATATGTCGGCTGCGGGTGTGCTGTAGGCCGGAGTGTGGGAGTCGAGTTCCTGCCACAGCGGAATATAGTCCGATGGCACGCCCTGGAAATGTGCGTGGTCAGGTGCGGAGGCGCCGCAACGGGGGCCGTTGTAGAATATGGTGTAGCCGGCTGTTTCACACACGAGACTTATAAGGTCGGAAATCCGGCCGATGATATTCTGAGGTGTGTGGGTGCGTGCAGCGATTGTCAGGTGTCCCGGAAAAATTGGGTAGGGGTTGAGCAATATGTCGTAATCGTTCCAGCGGACACTCTGTTGCATGGAAGGTCTGTTTTCTTCGCAAAGGAAACATGGCCGGCTCTGTATGGCTTTTGGGTCGGTACATGCCGACGAGGATATGGCCCTGGCCGGATTGTGCTGGATTGCCACTGTGGTGCCGCCTATATCCACTTTTCGGCAGAGCACCGATGAGAGCGCTTCGTGATTGTGTCTTGCGGTATCCCATATGGCAGTCTGGACGGAGACAAGGTGTGATATGCTGTCGGTGAGTGTCATTTATTGAGGAGCATTTGTTTGCGGCATTTTATCTCCCATGTGCGTAGGGTGTCTTTGTAAGCGTTGTTGGCATTGATACGGGAGTGGCTCAGATCAGAATCGGAATTACCGTCCCACCTGCGGCAAAGGTAGAGGGAGTCGAATATGCGTCCCACAGGGTAGAGGCGTGACATTTGCAGGCACATGGCATAGTCCTCGCCATATGATACATCAGGCATGGGCATTCGTCGGGCTATCGCCGTGGCATAAGCTCTCGGAGCTCCGAATCCGTTGATGCGCAGTGCATTGTTTCGTCCGTTTGTATCGGTCCACTCGCTGTGGCGTATCACACCCGGCGGGAGTGTGTTGAGCGAAAGGTCGGTCAGTGTGTAGGAACCTATCACCATGGCACAGGGGCTTTGGCGGAATCGGGATATTATAGCGGAGAGTGTATGGCCGCTGCTGTAGAGGTCGTCACTGTCAAGCTGCACGGCAAACCGTCCGCAGGCCGGGTGATTAAGCGCCTCGTTCCAGCAGCCCCCTATGCCGAGTCCGGTGCGGACAGGCGTGTGTATTGTCAGAGCCGGGTGTATTGCGGCCAGTGAAGCGAGTATCTCCGAAGTGCCGTCGGTGCTGTGGTTATCGACCACTATTACATTGAACGGTAAGTCGCACTGCTGTGACAGGGCGCTGTTAACCGCATCGGCTATGGTGTGTGCGCGGTTACGCACCGGTATTATCACAGAAGCCTCCACCTTGAATCCGTCGCCGTAATCCGGAGATTCATACACATACGGTTCAA
Organism: uncultured Muribaculaceae bacterium; assembly: GCA_910578805.1. GTDB lineage: Bacteria > Bacteroidota > Bacteroidia > Bacteroidales > Muribaculaceae > Paramuribaculum. The sequence continues at coordinate 33,518 of CAJTRS010000017.1, forward strand.
GATATGCGCCTATGGCTTTGAGATGGTCGGTGCATGCCATCTCCATCTCAGTCTGAACGTCTGCGCATGACGGAGATACGTAGTCAAACTGCCGTTCTCCGGATTTGCGGGTATCGGTGAGGGTGGTGGTATATAAAGTTTCGGGTATGCGGACCACGGAGCCCATGCGCGACAGACGCAGCCGGACATCATACCACCCGGCATACAGATAAGATTCAGGTATCTGTGTTACGGCTTGGCGAAGCATGCGTCCGTTGACTAACACCAGCGGTCCGAAATCGAAGTCATCGCGTACGGAGCCCATGCGGTAGTCTATGTAGGGTGTGTGTATAGGGCCTCCCGGGGTGTCTGTCAGATGGTCGGCATAGACAATAGAGGCGCCGGTCTGCTCCATCACGGCGGCCATTCTTGCAAATGCTTCGGGTGATATGTCGGTGTCCCTGCGTGAATCTATGTCAAGAAGCAGATAAGGCTCGGTGGATTCGGCGGCAATGTTTCTGATAGCGGCTGTGCTGCAAAGGCCGGCTGTGATTCGTGGTGTTTCCATGGTCGGTACAATATCCGGTTTATGAGGCTTATTCGTTGTCCGGATTCATGATGGGTATCTGGCGTCGGAACTCCTCCTTGAAAGAGATAAGGGTCTCGGTACGGATTCCGGTCACAGACTGCAGCCGGTCATGAATGATCTGGAGCAGGTGTTTGTTGTTGTGGGCATAGAGCTTTACCAACAGGTCATACTTGCCGGTGGTATAGTGGAGTTCCACTATTTCGGGTACTTTGCGGAGCTCGGCTGCCACCGAGTCGAATTGCGAGGGATCATTGAGAAACATGCCTACGTAGGCACATGTGTCGTAGCCTAAAGCCGATGGGCTTATTAGTGATTCGAATCCGAGAAGTATGTTTTGTGACAGGAGTTTCTGTATGCGCTGGTGCACGGCGGCTCCCGATACTCCGCATTCGCGGGCTATCTCGAGAAACGGTTTCCGGGCGTTCTGTGACAAGAGTTTAAGTATCTTGCAGTCTAAATTGTCAAAATGCGGTTGCTGTGACATGGTGATAAATTATGGTTACATTAATCATAATAATATACAAAGGTAACGAAAATAAGAAAAATAATAGTACCTTTAACGTTTATCATAATAATGACAATAATTAACCGCTAATCAAGTTAGGCCATGACGTCCCGATCAATGATCAGAATACTTTCGGCTTTCATTATTTCGTGTGTTTCATTTGCCGTGTCGGCTCAGACCGATTCGGTGCCGCCATCGCAATCTGTGGGGTTGGTGCTGAGTGGTGGCGGAGCCAAGGGAATAGCCCATATAGGCGTGATCAAGGCGTTGGAAGATAATGATATACCGATCGATTACATAACGGGGACTTCCATGGGCGCGATTGTAGGGGGGCTGTATGCCTCGGGTTTTACTCCCGAGGAGATGATGGCTCTTATAGAATCGAAGGGATTTGCCGACTGGTCAATGGGTACCATAGACAGGAATCTGACATATTATTTCCTTCAGGAACAGCCTACTCCGGCCATGCTTAACATAAACCTGGGAGAGCGGGATTCGGTGCGGTCGGTATCGCTGTTGCCGTCAAGCCTGATCAATCCGCTGCCCATGAATTTTGCCTTTATGGAACTTTTTGCTCCTTACACGGCACAGTGCGGCGGTGATTTCAACAAGCTCTTCGTGCCTTACCGGGCTGTGGCTTCGGACATAACGGAAAAGCGGAAGAGGGTGTGCGCCTCAGGATCGCTCGGCGATGCCATAAGGGCCTCGATGAGTTTCCCGCTTGTGTTCCACCCCATAGAGATCGACGGTCACAAGATGTATGACGGCGGCATATATGACAATTTTCCGGTAGATGTGATGCGTGATGCTTTTGCTCCGCAGTTTATGATAGGTGTCGATGTGTCGGCATCGGGGTCGAAAACCGACAGTAATTCCATCATGGAGCAACTCGAAATGATGATTATGCAGCATAGTGATTACCGGTTGCCGGAGCGTTACGGTATAAAGATGAGGATTAATCTCGATAATTACGGGCTGTTGGATTTTGCCAAAGCCAAGGAGATATATCGGCGCGGCTATGATATGACCGTGGCCATGATGGATTCGATAAAGGGCAGGGTGCGTTCGCGAATACCCTCCGAGGCACGTAGGCTGAAAAGGGAGGTGTTCAAATCGCAGACCCCGTATCTGCGTTTCGATTCGGTGAGTGTGACCGGCGGCACGGCCAATCAGGACGCTTATATTCACTATCTGTTTACGCATAACCGTCCCGATACATTCGGAATAGCCAATGCGCGTGAGGCATATTACAGGGCAATAACCCCGGGAAAGATAAGCAATCTGATGCCTGCGGCTGTGTTCAATGATTCGACTCGTCTGTTTTCGCTCGATCTCCGGGCCACGATGAAGGATAAATATTCGGTGGGTATAGGCGGATTCCTCACCACGTCAACCAACAGTATGTTGTTTCTGTCGGGAGCTTACCGGACGCTTAGTTTCAATTCGCTTGACATGAGGCTTAATGGTTGGGTGGGACAGAGCTATCTGGCCGGTGAGGTAAGCGCGCAGATACGTCTGCTCCGGGCAACACCGTCGAGCCTTCAGGTTCAGGCTGTGGCTTCGAGGCAGAAGTATTTTCCACGTGACCGATTCTTTTTCCAGACCAATGAGCATACTCTTGTTACTGCCGACGAATATTTCGGACGGCTTACCTATGGAGTAGCCGCCGGTAACAGCGGCAAGGTGTCGCTGGCTGTGGGCTACGGACACACGGTGGATAAATATTATCATGAGGCGAGCGAGCTTAATCCGAGATATCACGAACTCATGGAGCAGAATCTTGCGCATGCCGTGGCCTCGTATGAGAACAATACTCTTAATGTCAACACAGCTCCAACGGCCGGTTCGTTCTATAATATTAAGATGTCCGGAGCCATCGGGCAGCATTATTTTTCAATGAATCTGTTTCCGGACGATTTCAGGGAGCGCACGAGCCAGTCGTGGTTGCAGGCCGAAGCCGTGGTGCGCCATTATTGGGCTTTGTCGCAGTCGTTGTCGTTAGGCGCGGAACTTAATGTGGTGGCTTCCACGCGAAAATTGCTTCATTCATATACCGCGGCTATAACCGATGCCCCGGCCTATATACCGTCGCCTTCGATGAGCAATGTGTTTTTGCCGGAATTCCGGGCCAACAGCTATGGCGCACTCGGAGTGGTGCCAGTGTGGCGTATGAGTTCCATGCTTCAACTGCGCGGTATGGCCAATGTGTTTGTGCCACTGCGCCCGATATTGAGAAATGCCGACGGATCGGCACGCTATGGCGATTATTGCTCCAGAGCTGAATTTTTCGGACAGTTGGAGGCCATGATCACGTTGCCGTTCGGTAATGTGAGCGCCTATGGCCACTATTCAAGCGTGAGCGAGGGCAAGTGGAATTTCGGCCTTACGTTCGGTATTTTTATTCAGGCTCCCAAATTTCTGCGTTAGCGGTAGACACGGCTGTTGCGGCTTATGACGCGGAGTATCTCCCCGATGATGAGCACAGGAGATGTGACGGCGATGATGAATGCCCAGTCGGCCAGTCCGATTCGCTGTACATTGAAAAAGTTGCCCCCGAATGTTACGATTATGATCTGTCCGACAAATACCGCCGCTACAATGAAAAGAAATTCCCCGCAGTGGCGCAGGCGGAGTGCCGATGCCGATGAGCCGAATGCGCGCGCATTGAACAGATTCCACATCTGAAGCATGACGAATAAGGAGAAGAACATGGTGAGTTCATAGCCTGACAAGGTGTTGTGGACGGCAGCTACAGGGTGCAGGAACTCTGAGAGTGAATTGATGGAGTAGTGTTCCATGTAGTAGAGCAGTCCGAACATAACGGCGAAGAATGCGCCTCCCACACCGAGTATGAATCTTGACATCTGGGGTGTGATTATGAATTTACGGCGGTCGCGCGGACGGTTTCGCATCACATCACGCGAAGGCGGAAGCGATGCCAGTGCCATTGCTGCGAATGTGTCCATGACTATATTGACCCACAGCATCTGTGTGACTGTAAGAGGGGCATCTGTGCCCATGAACGACCCTATAAGAACCGTGAGGCAGGCTGCAACATTGACTGTGAGCTGGAACAGTATGAACCGCTGCAGGTTACGGTACAGAGAGCGACCCCACATCACGGCGTTGGTTATGCCGGAGAATGAGTTGTTGAGAATGGTTATATCGCTCGCTTCCTTGGCCACGGAGGTTCCGTCGCCCATCGAAAGTCCCACGTGGGCGGCTTTAAGCGCCGGGGCATCGTTGGTCCCGTCGCCGGTTACGGCCACAACCTCGCCACGCCGCTGCAGGGCTTCTACGAGGCGTTTTTTGTCCATGGGGCGTGCACGTGCTATGATCTTGAGGTCGGCTGCACGGTGGAGCAATTCTTCATCGGTCATGGTTTCGATGTCATGTCCGGTTACGATGCGGTCGTCGTCATCGTTATCGTTCCACAGACCTATGCGGCGCCCTATTTCCCGTGCTGTGGCGGGGGTGTCGCCCGTCACTATCTTTATCTTTATGCCGGCATCGAGACACTCTCTTATCGCGTCGGGCACATCTTCCCTGACGGGATCGGATATGGCTGTAATGCCGCTGAATGTGATGTTTTCGGCGGTTATGGTGTCGCCCTCTATGCCGGGTTGTTCCGGAGCCAGGTCGCAGCAGGCAAATCCGAGTGTGCGCATGGCTTGCTGCTGATAGCCGAGAAGCAGTGAGTCCAGTGTTTTACGTTCGGGGGAGTCGCTGTGGCATAATCCATATACAATTTCAGGAGCTCCTTTTATGATAAGCATGCGGCGGCCGCATGTGTTTCTGACCACCGTGGCCATGTATTTGCGCTCGGTGGAGAATGATATCTCGCTTTCTTTGATCCATAAGGAGCGCATGGCTTTGTAGTCGCCACCGTGCTGACGTATCCACAGCAGGAGGGCTCCTTCAGTGGGATTGCCCACCACCATGGGGCGTGCGGGGTCAGACAAGTCCAGTTCGGCGGTGGAGTTAAGAGCCATGGCCGTCATAATGGCGTCCCATTGCGGCAGGGAGGCGTCGGCTTCGGAGTCAATGCCGAAAAACACAGAGTCGGCCACGCGCATCTGGTTGGCGGTGAGTGTGCCGGTCTTGTCGGTGCATATGGTGGTCACAGCACCCATCGTCTCGCAGGCATGTAGCTTGCGCACCAGATTGCCTGTGTGGAGCATGCGCCTCATGCTGTAGGCGAGACTGAGAGTCACGGCCATAGGCAGGCCTTCCGGTACGGATACTACTACCAATGTCACGGCAAGCATGATGCTCTGCAGAAGGTAGGCGAGAAAATCCATGAGTTCCCAGGCGGTACCGTATGTGGAGATGTACATGATGACTCTTCCGGCTATGACCAATGCCCCTATTATGTAGCTTGAGATGGATATGAAGCGTCCGAGCCGGTCAAGCTGTTCGTTGAGAGGTGTTTTCACGCTGTTGTCGATCTGTGCGGCCACGAACACTTTGCCGTTTTCAGTGGCATCGCCTACGGCTGTCACACGGGCTATGCCATGGCCTTCCATGACCTTTGTGCCACGCATGACCATGTTGGAGGGGTAGGTGTCGTCCGATGAAAAATGACGTGGATCGGTGGTCTTGTGGCATAACGGTTCACCGGTGAGCGATGATTCATCTATGCTTAGCCCCACGGCTTCCAGCAGTGTGGCGTCGGCAGGTATCTCATTGCCGGTGGAGAGGATTATGATATCGCCTACCACCACATCTTTACGCGGTATCATGGTGGTGTTCCCGGAGCGTATCATTTCCACCGGTTCTTCGTCGCTGACCTGATTGAGCAGAGCGAACTCTTTTTCGGCCTTGTACTCGAATATGAATCCCAATCCGGTGGCTAAGAGTATGGCAGCGAATATTCCAGAAGGCTCCATGAACACCTTGGCGCCGTGGCCGAGGATAAAGTATTCATAGCAGGAAATGCCTATCGACAGGACTCCTGCAATGAGAAGTATGATTATCAGAGGGTCGGTAAACTTGTTGAAAAACAGTTTTATCCATGATTCCTTTTCGGGTGGGGTGAGAATGTTGGAGCCATGGATACGGCGGCTCTCTTCTATTTCTTGAGGAGAGAGCC
>CAJTRS010000017.1:39692-49907 GCA_910578805.1 uncultured Muribaculaceae bacterium
GCAGGGTTTCAATGTCGGCCATATTTAGATTCAGCAGTGAAAGTGTGGTTTATTGTCCGGAAGATTCCTCGAGGTATGATTCAAGCAACTTTGCGGCGTCGGCCACGCAGTCATTGCAACTGCGTAAAGGCTTGCCGGTGCCTATGCCTTTTAGGTCTCGGCATGTGACAGAGCCGTTTCTGAGGGCAAACGCGTCCATCATACCTTTCATGGCACTGCGGGCTGCGTTGCGGTCGTGACGGATCATGCCTGTTACCACTGCCGCGCCAATGAGTGCTCCGCAAGTGCCTTGCATGTTGCCCATACCTGTGCCGAATGCGGCCGTGATCGAAGCCATCGTCTCTTCATCGCACCCGGCGAGATCGCAGTATGTACAGGCCACGGCCTGTGCGCAGTTATATTTGCCGCTGCTCTTTCGCTGTGCGGCTTCTTCCGCTCTTGATACCATAGTCTTATTTTTATTGAGGGCACAAAGTTACTACAAATTAGCCACAGATGGAGTGTACTTAATGTTAACTTTTTGTTGCATGTCAGCCGATAGAATCGAAAGCGGCGGCCGTTGCGGTTTCATATCGGGCCAACGACGGTGCTTTCCCTATTGCTTTGTATGCTTTGTGTCCTATTGTTGGTTCGAGATATTCCCAGAATGGTTTGATTTTTGAGAGTATCTGTGAGTCGCCGCACAGAGTGTCACGGTAGTGGCGGTATATACTGTCGTGTAGCTGCTTAAGCAAGGTCAGACGTTTGTCGTGGGGCAGGGTGGTGCCGCATCGCCATTCCCGGGCAAGCCATGGGGCTGACAGCAGGCCGCGCCCTATCATCACGCCTTTCAGGTTGTCTGTCTGGGCCGTTATGCGGGTTATGTCATCGGGAGTGCGCAGATCACCGTTGTAGATGACCGGGTGGCGGAGAGCTGCGGTCATCTGGCGGAATATGTCGAGATCGGGTTCGCCCGAGTATCCTGCCGATGATATGCGTGGGTGAATGGTCACGTGGGCGAGCGGCATGCTGTTTACCGTATCCATTATATCGCGCCATTGGTGCCGGTCGTCTATGCCGGGGCGCATCTTCAGAGAAAACGTAACGTCGGGCATGGAAATCATAAGGTCTCTGATTCTGCATAGCACGTCGTGGCGGACAAGCATGCCTGCACCACGCCCTTTGCGTACCTGCGGCGTAAACGGACAACCGAGGTTGAGGTCTATATCCGTGTAACCGGCTTCGGTCACGGCCTCGGTGAGTGTGCGAAACTCTTGTTCATCGCGGAATATGATCTGCGGGGTCACCTGACAGCCGCAGTTCAGATGCGAGGAGATGTCCTTAATGTCGCGGGGACGTGGCGCACCATGCTCGCATCGCACAAACGGAGTGAAATAGCGGTCCGCGCCGCCAAAAATCCGGCTGTGGTAATGCCTCCAAACCGCCTCGGTGTAACCCTGCATCGGTGCTGTAAATATCACCAATCCTCTATCCGATAGATTATTATGAACTCTTTGACTGTCGTTGAAAAGTGCTGTTTCCATGCCCTGATGCCATATAACCCACCGAAGTTAAACAAAAATAGCTGAAAATCAAAATGATTAACAGCTATCTATGGTGCCCAGAACAGGAACATTAATATTGGATTTAGTTGGACTGAGATAGAATTTGAGTAAATTCTTAAATTTGCGTTATATTACTGATATTAATTATTATAACTTAATTTGGATGATTTTGAATTTATCGAGAAATCTGTCTTGATTCAGTTGAAATCATTCTTGGTTGACACTGCGTTGACACGAAAGCTATTGTGTATGTCAACCCGATTGACTAACTTCGTGTTTAGAATTTAAATCACTCTCCTATGGCAACACTCACTCGAAACATTACGAAAGGCACAAACCCACTGGGAAAGGCTGAACTCCTGCTTCGTCTTTCAGTGTCCCGTAATCTTGTAGTCCGTCTGAAAACCGGATTATGGATGGACCCATCACGATTTGACAAAGGTGTTTTCTCTTTGCCAAAAGACCCAACAGCTCGCGCTGAAATCCGAGCTATCGAGGACAGGCTTATCGACATTGAACGCTTCCTCATTAATCTCTGCGATAAAACACCCACCGATACTCTTACTAAGGATTTTGTGGTCGCTCAATATGACTTGTTTCTGCATCCGAAACCGGAAAAGCAGAAACGGCAATCTCGTGAGCCTAGTTTCTTCGACATATTTGAGGATTACATCGAGAAGAAAAATATCTCGGAGTGGCGCATAAAACATCTGCGAGTTCTGAAACGTGCCCTAATGCGGTATGAGCTATATGTCCGCGCCAATGGTCGCAGTCGCTATAAGATCAAGCTCAACGAATTCACTGTCGATGACGTAAACAGTTTCGAGAAGTTCCTGCGCTTAGAACATGAAATCCATGAGAAATATCCGGAAATCTATAAGGCTGTTCCGGCGGACACTCATACAACGAGAAAAAAGCCGAAGCCACAGCCAAAAGGAGACAATACTATCATCGGACTTTTCGGATTGATGCGGGCTTTCTATCGTTGGTGTCGCGACCAAGAACTGACATCCAACGACCCGTTTGCAAAATACAACGGCAAGACCACAGAGGTATATGGCACGCCTTACTATATTACTCTCGAAGAACGTGACAAGATTGCCGACTATAACCTGTCGGCTAATCCGTCATTGGAGGCTCAGCGCGACATCTTTATCTTTCAGTGCCTTATCGGTTGTCGTGTATCCGACCTTATGGCTATGACTCCGGCAAGCATAATCAACGGAGCCATAGAGTATATGCCGCATAAAACAAAGGGTGAACGACCGCAGATAGTTCGGGTTCCTCTCAATGCCAGAGCAAAGGCACTCGTTGAAAAGTATGCCGGACGCGATGACTTGAACGGAAAGCTTTTCCCTTTCATCAGTTCGCAGAAATACAATGTAGCAATCAAGAAGATATTCACGACTTGCGGAGTGACCCGTATGGTGACTGTTCTCAATCCGACGACCCGAGCAGAAGAGAAACGGCCTCTCAACGAAATAGCAAGCAGCCATTTGGCTCGACGTACCTTCATCGGCAATCTCTACAAGAAAGTCAAAGATCCCAATCTTGTCGGTTCCCTAAGCGGTCATAAGGAAGGCAGCAAAGCCTTCGCCCGTTACCGCGACATCGATGAAGACATGAAGAAGGAACTCGTCAACCTACTTGACTGAATTTTCTTTTCACTATCCCACATATATGTTTAGTTCATCGGGCATATATAGTGCCCGAACTGAACTCAATAATGGTAGGGGATAATGAGATGGCGATTAGAGAATTTATAGATTTATATTATATTTAAGAACGAATTTCAGAATCAGATGAATCAGAAAAAGGCAAATATATCCGCTGAAATACAAATTGACGGAACTAGTAATGGGACTCTAATGAATGCTCAGAAAGGAGTTCTTAATATTAGAACTACATACGGAAATAGCAAAAGCATCTCTAAGGCCTTATATCAACCCTCGGCACTATATAAAGCTATCTGCATAGACTTCTTTATAAAAAAATATAAATGTGAACTGATTACTAGCGAATTCCGATATGGATTATCTCAACTGGTTACTGATTTAGTTATTGTGACACCACGAAATACTATCTCAATTGAGATTAAAACTGAACAGGATGACCTAAGAAGATTGAAGGTTCAAATACAAGAGGCGAGAAAGAATTTCAATTTGATCATTGTCTTTGCTGCCTCTAAATTTCAGGAGGAATTATTATCTCTTTTACCGTCTGATGTGGGTATTACAGTATTGGAAGGCGATGTTTGTAAGATTGTGAGGAACCCGAAAAGAAACCAACCTATAGAAAAGGAATTAATAGCCAGCATACCAGCAGCCTTTTTACGGTCATACTTTAGTATTCCCAATAATTTAGATTCTGATAGGACTAGATCATATGCGCTGGATAAGCATACGCATAGGATAGAGGAATGCTTGAGAGCATTCCTGAAATATAAATTCGAAAAAAACTATACGCAGTTTTTAGCCGATAGAGGTGATCAAACACATATGGACGATATTCCGACTCTAACAATGAAAAATTTTATTGAAATAAGTCTGGATTAGAAATAAGTCGCTGCATTATATGAGTATTCATCCTCACAGAAATCCAAAAAGAAGGTGAAGAAGATGGAGCACCTCCAGAGGCACATAATTCAATTTGTTGCAGCCCCCAGATGCCCTTATTGTCACGTGGATAGGCTTTGTCTTCCACGCAGGCTCTAGCAACTCGTATATAGGTATCGGCATATGCAGTCACCCCTTTGGGGCGTCTTTGCCTATGATAGTATACTGTACTTGGCAAGCTAACATCTATCTTGGGAACCCAGCCTCTGGCCATGATAATAGTATCATTTCTGATAGGATTAATAGACGCATAGTCTCCATACAGAATATTATCGTGATTGGATTTTACAGCTTTATATAAGTCCATTTCTGCCAATGCAATTTCATCCCTTTCATGATCCCCAAATTCGGTAACGTTATTGGGATAGGATGTGGATACAAGGACAAACTTATCTTGGGAATTTGTCAAGATAGACTTAAGATTGGTTATTCGTGCTATGCATCTGTCTGCTACATTTCGATATGAAACTCGGGGTACATATTCGCAGTCAAGAATAAAAAGTAGTGGTATGTCTTGGAGGAAAGTCTCAACATCGCTATAGAAACTATTATCTTCCTCTATGGAGTTTCGATAAGCAACCATTCCAAACTCTCTAATAAGAACTGATATTTGCGCTTTTATGTTATTCTCAAACTCCGTCTCATTGTCATCGAAATTCCATAATATAGTGGGAATGATTGAACTGAATACATTCTCTTCCTTGAGTTTTAACAGAAATGTCACCCAATTCTCATAGCCATTTTTAGGGTTAAAGAACGCTTTGGTTTCCGGAGAAGATAGGCTGACATCAGAAGTAACATCAATACAAACATCCTGCCCTGCAAAGACTTTTTTTATTTTATCAAGTCTTTTGTCAAAAGGATATATGGCTGTATTGTCCTTGGTTATCTTCCGACCTCTAGTTAACTCTATAATAGGAATTATACTTGAGATAGATTCCTTCGGAAGATTTTCTAAGGCTCTGATTTCTGCCTCTCCCGTTTTTACAATAATATAGTACTTTTCCATTATTTTAGAGTGTATCCGAGTGAGATAATGCGATATTTCATTGCCGCAGCGGAAACCCCAAATATATTCGCAAGTTCGCCTATATTCCTCGTTCCGTTCTTAATATAATCTCTCAGATTATTCTCCGGCATTAGCAATTCACCTGCGAATTCGTTTGCCTTGTATTCCATAGGATCCAAAACTTCATTACGAAACATAACAGTATCTTTAAATTCAGAATTTTTTTCTTTATGAAGTATATAATGTCCTATCTCGTGTGCCAGTGTAAACCTCTGACGTTTTTTATTGTGGAGGCTATTAATGCTAATGTTCCATATTCCGTCATTGTAGCACAATTGGCCAGACTGAGCTTGCGACATAGGAACATAGTTAACTTTTATATCCGAGAACATAGAGATAGCTCGATCGAGATTGATTATATCTCCATCGTACATCCCATGAGACTTGGCATACTCGGTGATTGTAGCCACATCCTTAAACAAGGCTGGTTCCTCATATTGTGAAGTATTAATATTATTCGACCGGTTTGGCCTTTTGCCCATGCTGCCCATATGCTATTCTCCGGTAATATTTTCGTTTGATGCTTTCTGCTCTTCAAAATCATTATAATATTCGTAGAGCATATCAATGCTTTCTTTATTCTTTGATAAGTCTGCTTTAATTTTTTCAAGGATTTTTTCTATATCTTCTAATTGCTCAGGTGTAACAATTTTTCCTTCAAATCGTCCTGTCAAAGCATTTAACGTAGTCTCTTTAAATGAACTCGAATCATTCATCATTGCTTGAAGTTGAATGAGGATATGTTCTCGGGTCTCATTTTTAATTTCCTGCTTGAAATCTTCAACTTCTCTCTTACTTGTAAATCTTAAAGCATAGATACCTCCTACAGTGAATAATACAAATATTCCAATTAAAAAGGCTATGAGGCCGTTATAAAAACTTGATATATGAGAAGTGTAGTCTGCAGGAGTAAGTAATAAGCCCTTCTTTTCTAAATCTCTTAGAGTCTCAAGATGCTCACATCGCAAACTGTCTATTTGCTGCGATTGTATCGAATCTGTAACACAAGAAGTATTTAGCATATAAACGGGAGCAACATCTATCGGTGACAATGCAATATAAATCACGATGCCGATTAATATCACTACCAGGGCCCCGATTGCTCCAGATAAGAGACATGCTTTAGTTGAAATCTTCTCACTCACTTGATTTGTTGGATTTTCACTTTTATTCATTAGAAGGGTAAATCTTGACCATAATATGCGTTCGGCTCATTTGTATCTTTTTGTGTACCACAAAAAGATAAATCTATCAATTTACTTTTATAAGAAGAGGATATTGTATGGTTATCTAGCTCTTTTCGTCTTGAACGTGACAATGACGCAAAAGATTCTTCTTGTTCTATACCTAAAAAACTTCTCCCACACAACGATGCCGCGACACCTGTAGTTGAAGAACCTGCGAATGGATCGAGAATCCAATCGTGCTCATCGGTGCTTGCGAGAATGATGCGGGTGAGAAGAGCCAATGGCTTTTGCGTAGGATGTTTGCCGCATGATTTCTCCCAACGGGCGATTGCCGGGAGGCGCCACACATCTGTCATTTGCTTGCCGCCATTTATTGCTTTCATAAGTTCGTAATTATACTTGTGAGGCACCTTTGGACACTTACGTGCCCAAATAATGAACTCTGTTGAGTAGGTAAAGAAACGGCATGATATATTTGGCGGCGGATTAGTCTTTGCCCATGTGATTACATTGAGTATCTTATAGCCGAGTTCTGTAAGGACATTGGCTATTGAAAAAATATTATGATGGGTTCCGGAAATCCAGATGGTTCCGTTGTCTTTAAGTTTTTCCCGGCATAAGGATAGCCATTTTCGGTTAAACTCCATTATGGATTCCGAAGAGCCGCCTTTATCCCATTCACCTTTGTCAACACATACTACCTTTCCAGCCTGATAACTTATGCCTCCGTTGGAAAGGAAATATGGAGGGTCAGCGAAGATCATATCAAACTTAAAATCAAACTTAGGGAGCACATCAAAGCAGTCACCAAGTACAATGGTGAAGTCTCGATTGTCTGATTTATAGAATGGTATAATCATATTATATTATGCTATGCGGTTGAAGGAACTGGCAATCCGAGTTTCTGGAATGGAATGTATTGGAAATAGTACTGGCAGCCCACAGAGATGATATAATCGAGAACATCTTTATACTTTGGTTTCCTAAACCAATCGTCTAATATATATACATATTGGACTTCGATGTTCAAGGGAAAGAAAAGTTTTTGATATTGTTTCTTCTTGAAATCACATGTCTGCAACTTTTCATCAACACTACCGGGGGTATTTTGTGTTTTTACCTCAATTATGAATACGGTGTTATTGATAATGACATATATACCATTATCGGGTAATAGTTGAGAAGATATGCAGTTTTTCCAGTCTACCCCTCTCGGAGCTAGAAATTCAGAATATAATTCATATTTTTGGAAAATCTGAGCAACCTCTTCGTCTTGATATATTACAGTGCTTCCTACTACACGGTATCCGTGTTGATTATTTAGGAAAGTCTTTAAATCAACTTTCCCTTCATAAATCAAACCTGTCAGGGTGTTTGCGCCACCTGTGCCGCCTTTTATCATTTTAATTTCTCGATGAAGGTGTTGATGTTAGTGATATTATACACACTGGGGATATGGGCGAATGCCTCTTCAAGCTTGTTGCGGGCAGATTCCCAACCAATGCCGTCTGTAATCCAGACAAACTCAAAGCCGGGGACTGCGTTTATCTTCGGCGCAAGTTCGGAATAGGAGCGTGCAACTTCATTGAGTTTTGAACCGCCTCCGGTATAGAAGTTTGCTTCAATGAGATAGACTTTCTCAGTGGTTCGTATAACGAAGTCAAACCGTTTATTGTCGGCTCCTAATGCTCTCACAATTTCCGGAAACTCTGTGTAATAAACTTCTTGCTCGAATGGGATTCCGTTTGCTGTCAGAATATTGGCAACAAGTCCTTCCATGATGTGTCCACCTCGATTCTTCCGGGCATTAGAATCAAGACCTACTTCTACGCCAAAGACATAATCCACAAGGTTTTTGATTTGCTTTTTTTGAAAGACTTCGGTTAGACCGGTCTCGTTAAGGAACATTGTTACCTGTCCCGGAGAATTGAAGTAGTCGCTGACGAGATGGATGTTGCCATAAGCGTCAATTGCCTTCTTTCTATCTTTTGCCCGAACGGCAATAAGGACATCCAACACAGAAAAGACCTTTGGATTCTCTTCCCACAATCTCCTGACAGCAGCTGCCATGTCCTCTTGCCCAATCAGATAGTTGAGCTGGTTAAGTTTTATGGAAATAGCTTCGACATTGGCTGCGACTTTCGGGAAATCCACATAGTCCTTGAGAGAAAAGTGGGTTTCCTTCAGCGGTATCATAAAATCTAAAAATCTGTCGGACATGGCTCTATATGTTAAAGAGATTGAAGGGTCCACCTTGATAATTCTTGTAGTTTCTTATTAGCAATTCGGTTAATGTTCCGCGTTTGGCTGCATTAGCATTAATGTACCTTTTCGCATAAACTCGTTCTATGAAGAAATCTGCATAAAGACTGTCAAAGAAATCATCTTCAACATTACGACCTTTGCAGTCCGAATTGCTGAGCATTGCATAACATCCTCCGGCTGAGAGGTCAGAAAAGAAATCCTTTAACCGAATCTGTTCATTATCGTCAAATGATTCCTTTACATAAGAATTAAAACTTGATGTGGCATCAAGAGGACGGTAAGGAGGGTCAAAATAGAAGAATGTGTATCCTTGGATATGTTCCGCAGTATAAGAGAAATCTCCATTCAATATCTCAACCTTCTGTAATAGTTCGCTGTCGGCAATAATCAAGTCTTCATCACATATAGTAGGATTGGTGTAACGTCCAAAAGGCACATTAAATCCACCCTTGGAATTTTCCCGATATAGACCATTAAAGCAAGTACGATTCAGGAATATCATATACGCAGCCTCTTCAACTCCTGTCAATGTCTTGTTGTTGAAATGATCTCGGATATCAAGATAGAGTTCCTTTTGCTTGTCATAATCCCCCAACGCCTTAAACTGATTTTGGAGATCATTTAAAGCGTCTATTAATGAGTATGGCTCATCTCTTATAATGCGATAAGTCTTTATAAGATGTGGATTGATGTCATTGATTATGGCTCGTTTGATATTGGGGTATTTTTGTAGTATGTAGAACAGCATAGCCCCTCCACCCACAAATGGTTCGATGTAGGTAACATCATCCTCGCCTCGAAATGTATTTGGCAAGAATAAGTCAATGGTAGGAAGCAACTGAGTCTTGCCTCCCGCCCATTTCAAAAAAGGCTTAGCCTTCGTTTTTGTCATAGTTTGTACTATCATTCAGTTACAAGCTAATAAACGGAAAACTCCACGGTAGTATCTGAAGGCCGACCAAAGCCCGTAACGACTACGATGGAGTTTTCAAAGTTCTTTCGGCTCTCGCCGTATGTCTTTGTGATAGTTATTTGGTCATTTCCAGATTGGCGTTACTTTTCCTACATACAAAATTACTAAGAATTTTTGACATAACAATCGAATACGCCCAGAAACTCGAAATATCCCAACAAGCGCAACAAGCATCCCGGCAAGGATGAGGTGTCTTGTCGGAATGCTGGTGATAGGAAGCGGAACTACTTGCCGGTTTCGGCATTGAGTTCCTCGAGCTTTTCTTCAAGGCGCTCTTTCTGTTGGAGGGTGCGGGCTGTTTCCTGAACGCGGTTTTGATATTCTAACACATCTTTTTCGATGCGCTTTAACATGTTGGTATTCTGAAACCAGCTTTCAATGCTGTCAAGACCTTCTGAAGATATACCACCGCACATTTGTATGAAGTGATATTGGCAGGTTGGACATTTTGGGTGATGGATTGCGTGTAATCAGCTGATTTAATTATCTTTGCGAAGATAATTATTGATATGGTTAAAAAAAGCTTTTTCTGCGGGTCTAAAAATGTCGTCAGGAACGGTCT
>CAJTRS010000018.1 GCA_910578805.1 uncultured Muribaculaceae bacterium
TTTCAAACAACAGGCCGGAATCAGCCCCAAACAATATCGTATGACTATAAATAAAGAATAGTGATTATTTTGTTGTGGAATCGGCTAACCCCACTGCAATAAAAAATCCGGGGAGATCTCGACCATCAGAAAACGCAGAGTGAAATAAGAATCAGATGTCATACTTCTGAGGGTTTAATGGTTACATAAATATAATCATTTTTACCGACATTTCAAAACGAAGAAAAACATCTGATCTCGCTGGAATGGTCATTGCGGCTACACACGCCTGTTTAGCCAGCAAACCGTGAATACGGCTCACGGTGTAAAATGACGCAAAGCGCAGAAATCGGTATTATGGAATGGTTTTAAGCGGGATATGTAGTTAAAGAATATTTCAAGAGTTAAATAGTGTTTAGCAACTCCGAAAATTGCGACCCCAACCGGGTCAAAGGTTCGTTCCCACGCTCAAAACCCCACTCTGTGAATGGATCAGTGTTGCTAACATTCGGAAGTTCAGCCCATTCACAGTTGATATTCGGCAACTGTGAGTGGAATCACTCACAAACGTGAGCATTCACACATCACTCACACCTGACCGTATCGTTTTTCATAATTCTGCTATTTGGGCAAAAAGAAAAAACGCTGAAAATCAAGTGATTTCAGCGTTTTTCAACATTTAGACATTTTGTCTTGTGACCCCGGAGAGGCTCGAACTCTCGACCCAATGATTAAGAGTCATTTGCTCTACCAACTGAGCTACGGAGTCATTCGCTAATGCTTGGCTCTTACGGGCGCTTCTGCATTTGCGATGCAAAGGTAAAGCTATTTTTTTATCCGACAAAGTTTTTCACCTTTTTTCACACTTTGATTATGAGAATGCAATACTTTACGGAAATCTTTTCATGCAAATCAAGCCGTGAGAGCCCCATCAGAACCTCCCGCAACTATCAGGCATAAATCACAGCAATTCAGGAGCAGGTCAGTCGGGTAACTCGACGGTGAGGGTACGACTTTGGTCGGGATTGACTGTCAGGCTGACCTTAACGGTGTCGTCGGGAAGTATGTCGGCTATGCGTTCGGGCCATTCAAGCAAACACAGTGCGCCGGAATCGAAATAGTCCTCCACACCTATGTCAAAGGCTTCATCAAGTGATTCAAGACGATACAAATCAAAGTGATACATCAGCTCGGCAGTGGTGTCGGAACGGTATTCGTTGATGATGGAGAATGACGGCGATCCTGCCAGATCGTCTTCCACGCCGAGCTCGCGGCACAAAGCTGAAATAAATGTGGTCTTTCCGGCTCCCATCTCGCCATAGAATGCAAATATGGTATAATCGCCCATCAGGGCGACAAACTCGCGTGCAGCGGCCTCCAGGCCGTCAATCGAGGATATTTTTATCTCATGTAGTCTCATTTCGCTATCGGTTTATATGGTTTAAAATTACGTTTTTTCACTTTGGGTTAAGCGTTATCACCGGCACGAGCATCTCTTCCATCGAGATTCCGCCGTGCTGGAATGTGTCGGTATAGTACTGCACATAGTAATTATAGTTGTTGGGATATGCGAAGAAGTCGCGTCCGGTGACAAATATGTAACGTGTGGACACATTCGGCGCCGGAAGTCCGAATTTCTGCGGTTTCAGTATCTCATACACCTGTTTGGGATTGTAATTGAGGTTCCGGCCGAGCTTATAACGCAGGTTGGTGTTGGTATTCTTCTCCCCCACCACTTTCACCGGATTGGACACTCGCACCGTGCCATGGTCGGTGGTAAGTACCACCTTATACCCTTTCTCGGCTATGCGCCGCAACAGGTCGAGCACCGAGGAGTGACGGAACCACGACTCGGTAAGCGATCGGTAGGCGGCATTATTGGAGGCGAGCTCGCGAATCATCTTCGACTCCGTGCGCGCATGTGAAAGCATATCGATGAAGTTAAATACCACAACATTGAGATCATTGGCCTCCAATGCTGAAAACTCACGCAACAGACGTTCGCCGGCGGCATTGTCGTTGACCTTATGGTATGAGAATGCGCATTTGCGCCTGTAGCGCTGAAACTGGGTGGCTATGAGCGGCGACTCATTAAGGTTTTTCCCCTCCTCGCTCTCCTCGTCAACCCACAGATCGGGGAACATTCGCTCTATCTCAACAGGCATAAGACCGGAGAATATGGCATTGCGGGCATACTGGGTGGCTGTGGGCAATATGGAACAATACAGGTCATCGTCCGAGGTGAAATACTCGCTTAACAGCGGACGTATCACGCGCCACTGATCGAAACGGAAGTTGTCAATCAGAATGAAAAACACCTTTTCGCCGGCATCAAGCAACGGAAACACCTTGGTCTTAAACAGATCGGGACTCATCACCGGCCGATCCACACTATCGGGCACAAGCCACCGTTCGTAATTTTTCCTCACGAATTTGGCGAAAGCCACATTGGCCTCGGTTTTCTGCATCTCGAGCATCTCTTCCATGTCGGGAGCCGACTCGGCGAGTTCCAGTTCCCAGTGCACCAGTGTGCGGTAAGTCTCTTTCCAGTCCGATACGGTATATGACTCATTGATCGACGATGCTATCTTACCGAAATCGCTCCTGTAACCGGTGGAGGACTTGGCCGACACAAGTTCCGACGAGTGAAGATTTTTCTTTATCGAGAGCAATATCTGATTGGGGTTCACGGGCTTTATCAGATAATCGGCTATCTTGCTACCCACAGCCTGGTCCATAATGTTCTCCTCCTCGCTTTTTGTGATCATTATCACCGGCACGGCGGGAGCCATCACCTTGATCTTCGACAGTGTCTGCAATCCGGTAAGCCCCGGCATATTCTCATCAAGGATTATGAGGTCAAACGGCTGACGCTCCACCATATCCAGCGCATCGGCACCACTGTTTACGGTAACCACATCGTAGCCCTTGCTTCTAAGAAAAATCACATGCGGCTTCAGAAGGTCTATCTCGTCATCGGCCCATAGTACGGTATGTCGGTTCATCTAAGCATTTGTTTTTAAGTCATCAATCAGTCGAGCAGCGGATCATCGCCCTCCGACCCCATAGGATACACTGTGACACGGTTGGCCGACGAACCTTTCTTCATCGGCTTCAGCACGGGAACGTTTTTGGCCGGTGGCGGCGGCACAGGCACGTCATAAGGCAACACCTCTTTGTCGCCAGTCGCCTCGGTTTCTGTCACTTCCGCTGCGGGAGCCGGAGCGGCATCGCCGGAGCCGGACTCAGGCAAAGTCTCACCCGACACGGATTCAGCCTGCGGCTTGTCAGATACAGACTCTTGCGGCCTGTCGGCGGCATTACTTCCCGGCTCTTCGGATCGGTCATACATTTCCTTTGCCGAAGGATACTCCTCGGACGGGAGCACACTTTCATGTATCTGTCCGAGACGGTCATCGCCCACCGCCTCGAAATACTCGTCAAGCGTGCGGCCCTCATTGAGCAATATATCGAAATTATGCCGGCTTATAATCAGAGGCACAACACCCTTCGGCATTTTGAACGAGCCTTTTGTCTCCAAAAGACTGCGGTAATGGTTGACTTCCGCCTGATTACCGAATCCTGAAACCACCAGAAGCCCCAGACTACCAAACTGCAACTGTTCAAGATCGAAATCCCTCACTGAGAATGTGGCAAAATTATGCCGTGCCACCTCAAACAGCAGTTGGTTCGGATTCACCCTATCGGTGGAATAAATCAGCACCAGCAACTGCGGACCGGGAGTTTCGAAATCGAACTCCGCCGGGGCTCCATCAAGGCTCACAGCCGAGGAGTCATTGCTCAGACGGGTTGACCACACGATGCCGCGCACGTTGATTCCGGAGGTGTTGAACTTACGACCCTGTGCCAGCAGCTCAAGATATGACGATGCCAACGGCGACACATCGGTGTCGGGATAACGCTCTATGAGCTGTCGCAGTGTCTGCGAAAACTTATCCGGATCATTCTCCGTGACATACGAGAGCGCCTCTATGAACATGAATTTAGGCATTATCCGGCTCATGGGATAATCGGCGCGCATGCGCAAGTATATCCTGTGCACCGAGGCGTTGTCATTGGCCATATAGGCCGAATAAGCCTCGTCATAAAGCCTGCTCTCCTCCTGCGGCATGCGTTTCAGTTTCTCCATATAGTCGGGATCGGCAAGAGCCTCGCCATATTTTGAATCCGGAAAATCATTCAATATCAGTTCGCGATACTTGTCGGCAAGCGCCATATCGCCCGAACGCATATACATCAGATAGAGATTATAATATACATCGAGCCGGTAAACATTATCGGGATAACGCTTCAGAAGTCTGTCCCATTCACTCTCGGCGGCACCGAAATCCTCCATCTTGTCCTTAAGTATCAGACCCATATTGTACAGCCCCTCCTGTATGACCTCATTGGCCACCGTACGCTCCGCCTCGGTAGAGGGAATCTGGTTAAGGTAATATTCCGGATAATGCGGATCGGAGGCTCGCTCCATGGCCTCTTTGGATTCCTCGGCGGTGTCCTGTGATTCGTCAGCGTTCTCCCCATCGGTCTGTTCCGCAGAGTCCTCACTCTCCTCATCGGAGAACGAGTATGCCGCTTTGTTGCGACGGCGCCAGTCGTCCTCGAGTTTTCGGCTGCCCCACCGTTTCTGGAACTCTGTACGGCCGGCATTTTTGGTAGCTTGATTGTAAAAATACCACGACTTGTCAGTGTTGAGTGTAAACGTGGTAGGCGCCGTCGTATTCCCCTGCTGCAATCCGGTTCCGGCAGCCTCCTGTTGCGCCATATACTCCTCACGCCGGGCCGCCTCAGCCTCCTCCTGTTCACGCTTCTTGAGGTCTTCGATAATCTTGTCAACCACCTTGCGCTGCTCTTCAGGCGACATGTCCGATAGCCGGAGCAATGAGTCCTGAAGCGTGACATTCTGCGAATACACCGCCAGTTCATCAAGCACATCGCTGCGACGCTTAAGCGCGCTGTAACCCGGATAATTGTCGGGTATCTGCGGTATGGCCTCGGAGTAACACGGCTGCGCCTTGTCATACTCGTGCATATCATAATAGACTCCGCCGAGGGTCAGCTGAGCCATAGCCTTGTCAATGCCGTTGCGCGTGGAGGAGGCTATGGACGTCTCATATTCCTTTACCGCCTGCGCCGTATCGCCCCGCGACAGATACAGATTGCCTATGGCATAGTATATCTGATCAAGAAAATCCTTGTTGCTGCCAAACCGCGTAAGCGCCCGCAGAGCTTTCACCTCAGGCTTGATATCGGAACCCTGGAAAACCTCGCTCTGCTTGATGCGGGCATTGAATTTCGTCCGGTGGTTCACCCCCGACATACCCCCCACTTTCCTGAAAGCCTCATAGGCATCTGTAGGACGGTCAAGCTGACGATATACCTGACCCAAAAGAAAAGTCAGCCGTATTTTCTGCGCACCTCTGGCATAACCGATAGCTTTCTGAAGCATTGGCACAGCCTTTTCATAATCCTTGGACCGCAGATAAAAATCGGCATACGAAAAATAATACAAATCCTTCAGTGTATCATTTACGAGTTCCTTTTCCTTTATCCTGACCAGAATGCTTTCGGCTTCAAAAAGCCAGTCTATGGCACAGTAACACCGCGCCTGCCACAGCTTGGCCTCTGTCACCGTTGACGGCAGCCACCAGAAATGCTTGGATATGTAGAAAAACGTGGAGGCCGCTCCGAGGAAATCACCGTTGAGATACTGGCTGCGCGCCATCATCAGCCACGCATTATGCAGAAACGGATTGTACTCCTCGCGTTTCAGCCATTTCTTATATTCGGGATCTTTGCCTTTTCCGGCCTTGCGTGCCGGACGCTTCTTTATGGAACGTAGCTGAATGGCTTTCTGTCCTTTTTCAATGGAACGCTTGAAATCCTGTGACGGGTGTGCGGCCTTCTCATCATTGTGCGACTCGGCCGGGTGCATGTAGATCATTCGCGAATAATCGTCCTCATACTTCTCCTCCATCTCCTTGATATTCTCCTTGTAGTGCTCGTCGCCATTGAAGTATATGTTGTAACGCGTGATAAATGCCATGTAATTACGCGATGCGGCGGTATTCTTCTTCAGACTGCAGCCACTGAGCAGCATGAGGAACAGCACACACAGATATCCCGATAATCTTACAGACTTCAACACTTGTCAGGAGCGGATTTTCTATTGTATTCCATAATAAGTAACTAACGTGCGGACACTACGGTTTATTGCCACTTCATGCGCCTGACAAGCGGTGCCGTCAACCGAGCCGCCACATACATTACCGACAATACGAGCACCATTATCGCCGAGCACGGCACATCGGCGGTGGCACTGAGCATCAGGCCGGCCACACACCCCACCATAGATATTGCTATCGAGGCAAACATCATGGTGCGAAACCGCCGGCAATATATTTCGGCTATGATCTGCGGCAATGCAAACATCGACATGAGCAGCATCACACCGACCATACGTATCGTAAGCACTATACACACGGCCACAAACACCGTCATGGCATAAGTGACGAACCTTACGGGCATACCCATGACACGCGCGAAATCCTTGTCGAAGGCACACGTGACGACCTGCCTGTAAAACACAGCCATAAAAGCCACCAGCACCACGGTAAAAACCGAGAATGTCCACAAATCTTTATCCGTTATGGTAAGCACATTGCCGAACAGGAATGAATTGAGTTCGGGCACATAACCCGGAGTCATAAACACAAAATAGATACCGATGGCCATGCCAAGAGCCCAGACCACAGCTATGGCCGAATCATGCCTCACACCGTGGCGAGAGGATATCCACTCCACCGCTCCTGAAGCTCCTATGGCAAATGCCGACGCCATGAACACCGGATCAATACCGAGATAATAGCCCAGCCCGAGACCTCCGAAACAGGCATGGGTAATGCCACCGCTTATAGCCACCAGACGCCTTGTCACTATATATGTGCCGATTATTGCCGATGCTACACTGAGCACCATCACACCCAGCAAGGCGTTACGGAAAAATTCATATTGTAATATATCCTGCATAAGCATGAAATTAATTCGGAGTTCCGGCGGCACGAGCTTCCGACACAATCATCAGCAACTCATCGCGCACTACCGCCGGTAATTCTATGCCACGCAACTGTATGCTGCGCGCCCAGCTGGCTATGTCCGACGGCAACAATGTCAGCAATACGTTGCGGAACTCTTCAATCTCCTCATCGCCGTAGCCCGATGCCGGTGTACCCCGGAAGCGGTCAAGCTCCTCGTCATCATAATACACTATCTCCCGGCTAACGGCTGCAAGCAGAGAATCCTTTTCGCATGTGATGTGCATGCCGCAGCACTGCTCCTCCCCGGCAGCCGGTGTTTCGGGCTCATCTGACTCCGGATTACGCGCCATGTCGCGCCTGTGCAACAGATACAGCACCACACCCACCGCCACCAAAGCGGCAAGAATATACAGCGCCACTATCATTCGGCGTCCCCCTCCACAGGGATATCGGCATCGCTTATCGTGAAACCGGCAGCAGCCAGATGCTCCCAATAATGCGGATAGGATTTCTCCACGACCTCGGCATTGCGTATAACGATACCGGGCACATACACAGATACAGGAGCAAAAGCCATGGCCATGCGATGGTCGCCGTATGTGTCAAATTCGGGCATCTCCATTATGGGCATTCGGCGACCGTCCCAAGCTATTGAATCGGACGATACTAAAGCCTCCACACCAATCTTGCGCAATTCGGAGCCAAGGGCTTCAAGCCGGTCAGTCTCCTTGATTTTTAAGGTGGAAAGCCCGGAAACATAAAACGGAATCCCCATGAGAGCACACGTCACCACCACGGTTTGTGCAAGATCAGGCGTATCCGACATGTCGATATTCAACCGCGGACAGCACTCGGGCGAAGCCATAAGCTCCACGGCACCGTCCTTTTCACTTTCGAAATCCGTGATCACTCCGAGATTTTCAAATATCAGTGCCGCCGCACGGTCACCCTGCATACTGTCTTTCTCTATTCCGCGCAGGGTTATAAACCCTGCCGTCAGAGCCTGAATCTCGTACCAATACGATGCCGCGCTCCAGTCGCCACCCACAGCCGTTATCTTTCGGCTGTAGGGCACAGTATCCACCGTGACCACATTTCCGTCACGCGACGCTGAGGCACCGGCGCTTTGCATCATTTGTAGGGTCATGTCGATATACGGCACCGAGGTCATCTCTCCTGACAATGTGAGGCGCAGCCCCTCCGACATGTATGGAGCAATCATCATAAGAGCCGAGACATACTGCGAGCTCACAGATGCCTCCATCACCACATCGCCTCCCGTGAGACGACAGCCATGGATACGTAGAGGTGGAAAACCGTCATCACCCAGATACTCTATCCGCGCCCCACACGCCTTAAGGGCATCGACAAGCGGTCCGATAGGACGACGGCGCATACGGGCGTCACCGTCCACAACCACACAACGTCCGGCGACCGAGGCGAAATAGGCCGTAAGAAAACGCATGGCAGTACCGGCATTTCCCACACTGATCTCCATGGAATCGGAATCAAGAGCCGCCATGACGGCTTCGGTATCGGTGCATTGCGCCATTTGTGGCATTGTCGCATCACCGACGGACAAAGCATTGATAATCAAAGCTCGATTACTCTCGCTCTTCGACAGCGGAAGAGTTACTTCCGCTTCGGGCAAATCATCGGGAGGATATATACGATAGTTCATATTCACAAAGTTACACCTTTTTACACAAACGGCAAGTATTATGCACCAAGAAGAAATCCGGGATTACGCCTACAGACCCAATCCTTAATCCAAACACCGCCGATTGCCGGCCGCTGACAGACCAAAACCCCTGTTAGCCAGCAGAATAGGCTCGAGACAAAAACACAATATAACAACCTAACCATCAGACGATTGCTTCCCGACATCTTCATGCAGCGCATTATACACCACCGAAGCCTTGACAGGACCGATCAGCGCGGCGAGGTCATCGAGATCGGCAGCGGCAATACGCTTTACCGACCGATAGTGCGAAAGGAGCACATCGCGAGTCTTAGGTCCGATACCGGCTATGGAGTCAAGAGCCGAAACCGTCTGCCCCTTGCTGCGACGGTTGCGGTGATGTGTTATACCGAACCGGTGAGCCTCATCACGCATGTGCTGCACCACCCTCAGAGTCTCACTGTTTTTATCTATATAGAGCGGGACGCTGTCACCCGGAAAATAAATCTCTTCAAGCCGCTTGGCTATGCCGGCCACAGCAATGACACCGCGGAGACCCATTGCCTCCAACGCCTCTACCGCAGCGCTGAGCTGTCCTTTTCCTCCATCGACCACCACCAGCTGCGGCAACTCTTCACCTTCGGCCACTAACCGAGAATAACGCCGCGTCAGAACCTCTTTCATGGAAGCGAAATCGTCAGGTCCCTCCACGGTCTTGATATTGAAATGCCGGTAATCCTTTTTTGACGGCTTGCCGTCGCGGAACACCACACACGAAGCCACCGGATTAGTACCTTGAATATTGGAATTGTCAAAACACTCTATATGGCGCGGCAACACATTAAGCCTGAAATCGGCCTGCATACGCTCAAGCAGTCTATTCGTGCGTTGTTCGGGATTATGGCGCTCCAGATGTTTGAGCGAGTCGATCTTATACTGCGTGGCATTACGCTCCGACACTTCAAGCAACTTCAGCTTGTCGCCCCGTTTCGGCACGGTAAAAAGCACCCCGGGCATATCCACATCAGGCTCCTGCCTCAACAGCACCTCGCCGTATTCCACCTCCAGACTCCGGGATATCTCATTCATCGCATACCCTATTATCTGAGGCACCGACTCATCAAGCCTGCGTTTATATTCCAGAGTCACACTGCTCACCACCGCTCCCCTGCGCACATGCATGTAATTGACATAAACATCGGCCGATCCGTCATCATCAACACCGAATACATCTACATCGCCCACCGTCTGACTCACTATGACACTCTTGGCTGTGTATCGCGCCACCAAATCATACTTGACTTTTACCTCCTGGGCTTCCTCAAACCTCAGCTCTGAGGCAAGCGACTCCATCTCCCCCATCAGATGCTCGAGCAACTCCCCGAGATCGCCCCGGAGAATCTGCTTCACACGCTCTATCTGCGCCCCATATACCTCCTCGCTGACATAGCCCACACACGGCCCCTGACAACGCTTAAGGTGGTAATCCAGACACAGCCTCCCTTTGCCGCGCGAGATATATTCGGGAGTTATGGCATGGCGACATGACCGCAGGCTATACATTTGGCGAATCAATTCGAGTACTGTGCGTGCCGAAGCCGTATCGGTATATGGCCCGTAATATCTGGCACCGTCAGGAATACGCTTCCGCGTCATGAACACCCTCGGATAATGCTCTTTTGTCACCACTATCCATGGATACGACTTATCGTCTTTCAAAAGCACATTATAGCGGGGCTGATACTCCTTTATCATCGAATTCTCGAGATTAAGAGCATCTTGCTCGGTGGGCACCACGATATACTTCATATCGGCAATGGCCCGCACCAACAGATTGGTGCGCACCGAATCGTGCGTACGGTTGAAATACGATGTCACCCTACGCTTCAGATTCTTTGCCTTGCCTACATATATCACCGTACCCTCCGAATCGAAATACATATACACTCCGGGGGTGGAAGGAAGAATCGAAATCTTCTCCTCAAGATTTTCTGACTTTCTATGCTTGGGCACTTTTACACGTATTTACAGACAGCACCGCCGGATATGGGCGACATGAATATATTCACCCAACGCCGGCGGCAGCCAAAGAGTTTGACAATGACTCAATCAATATTTGATAAGCGACACAACTTCCGCATCAGCGGGCATTGCAGCACGGCCATTGAGAGCACCAAGCTCTATAATGAAATTTATATAAATCTTTTTAGGATTCATGCTTTTCACCAATTCATACACAGCCGCCATTGTACCGCCGGTAGCAAGTACATCGTCATGGATCACCACAATATCATCAGGCGTGATAGCGTCACGATGAATCTCTATGGTATCCGTACCGTACTCCTTGTCGTAAGTGGTGCTGACTGTGTCGGCAGGCAATTTGCCCGGCTTACGGGCTGGCACAAAACCGGCACCGAGTTCAAAAGCGAGTATCGAACCGCCTATAAAACCTCGCGACTCTATGCCCACCACCTTAGTGATGCCCTTGTCACGATAAAGCTGCGACAGGTCCCAGCCTATTATATGCAATGCCCGTGGATCCTTGAACACAGTGGTCAGGTCCTTAAACACTACCCCTTTCTTGGGGAAATCATACACATCGCGGATTTTTGATTTGATATATTCCATGTACAATATATATTGATAAGTTTTTGATAATACAATTATTGCGTATGTTCCACGTGAAACAATCGTTTTAATCAGCGCCCCAGCAGAAGCAGCAGGATATTTATGTCGCTCGGTGAGATTCCCGGTATGCGTGAAGCCTGCGCCACAGTCTGCGGATTAATCTTTTTAAGCTTCTGTCGCGCCTCGGTTGATATGGACATCACCGTATCGTAGTCTATCCTGCCCGCAAGCTTTATATCCTCAAGACGGTGTATCTTGTCGGCAATCTGCCGTTCGCGGTCTATATACCCCTGATACTTTATCAGTATCTCCGCAGCCTCTATTATCTCCTCCCGCCGTTGCGGTTCGAGCCCGTCAATATAACACCTCAACTCCCCTATTTGCTCGGCAAGCATAACAATACCGAGCTGCGGACGGAGTATGAGGTCATAAAGTTTTACCGACTGCCTGAGAGGCGACACTCCCAGTTCTTCAAGCCACGCATTTACCTTGTCGGGCTTCACGGAGTATGAGCGCGCAAAATCTATCAGCCCGTCACGCTGCTGCAATTTCGACAGCATAAGCTCATATCGCTCCTTGGTGGCCAACCCTATTTCAAAAGCCCGTGGAGTGAGACGCATGTCGGCATCGTCCTGACGCAGGAGTATGCGGTACTCTGCACGGGAAGTAAACATTCTGTACGGTTCATCAACCCCTTTGGTTACAAGGTCATCGATAAGCACGCCGATGTAAGCTTCGTCACGTGACAACACAAACGGCCCCTCACCCTTGCAATGACGGGCAGCATTTATACCGGCCACCAGACCCTGCCCCGCAGCCTCCTCATATCCTGTAGTGCCATTGACCTGACCCGCAAAAAACAGTCCGGATATCAACTTGGTTTCAAGCGAATGCTTAAGCTGCGTAGGATCAAAGAAATCATACTCTATGGCATAACCCGGGCGATATATGCGTATATTTGCGAAGGCCGGGATTGTCTCCAAAGCCGACACCTGCACATCAAGCGGAAGAGATGACGAAAAACCATTGAGATAATATTCCACCGTCTCCTCACCTTCGGGCTCAAGAAAAAGTTGGTGCTCCGTCTTGTCGGCAAAGGTCACTATCTTAGTCTCTATGCTCGGACAATAACGCGGGCCTATGCTCTGTATCTGCCCGTTGTACAACGGTGACCGGTCAAGTGACGAACGCAGTATCTCATGCGTGACTTCATTAGTATATAATATGTAACACTTCCGCTGGCGAAGCTCGCGTCTCACTTCGGGGAGATAAGAAAACTTGTGAAAGTCGTCCTCACCTTCCTGCGGCACTGTTTTCGACCAGTCAATACTGCGGCCGTCGATCCTCACAGGCGTGCCGGTCTTCATTCTGTCAACGACAAAACCCGCCTCGCGCAACTGCTCGGTAACCCCGTAGGAAGCAGGCTCGGAAACACGACCTCCGGGTGTCTGCACCTCTCCCACATGCATAAGCCCGTTGAGAAACGTACCTGCCGTAAGCACAACAACTTTCGCCGTAAATGTCACTCCGAGAGCCGTCGTCACACCCTTTATTACGGAATCCTCCATCACCAGTCCGGTTACGGAATCCTGCCACATATACAAATGCGGGGTACTTTCAAGCTCTCTTCGCCACAACTCGCTGAAACGCATGCGGTCCGACTGTGCCCGCGGACTCCACATGGCGGGACCCTTGGAGCGGTTAAGCATACGGAACTGTATAGCCGAACGGTCCGTGATAATGCCCATTTTTCCTCCGAGAGCATCTATCTCCCTGACGATCTGACCTTTGGCTATACCGCCAACCGCCGGATTACAACTCATTTGAGCTATCTTGTTCATATCTATAGTGATAAGCAGCGTTTCCGCGCCAAGATTGGCCGATGCGGAAGCAGCCTCACAACCGGCATGACCGGCACCTATCACTATTACGTCATAGTCAAATCTCATAAAATCAATGTATTTCATCAAGAAGCGACAATGCCGCATTCTCGTTATGCTCCATTATTTCACGTTCACCCGGGCCTTTGTCGTTTATGCCACACAGATGCAGAAGTCCGTGAACTATAACCCGATGCAGTTCCACAGCATTCTCCACTCCGAGCATTTCGGCATTAGACGCCACAGTGTCGAGCGAAATAAACATATCGCCGCTGACCCTCTTCCCTCGTGAGTAATCAAATGTGATAATATCGGTGTAATAGTCATGATTGAGAAACTGACGGTTCACCTCTATGATCTTATCATCATCACAGAATATGTAAGTAAGCGGCCCGAGTATGCGGTCATGCACTCCGGCCACCCTGGCAAGCCATTCGCCGAGCCTCGCGGTGTCTATGTCAGGCATCGCCGTGCCGTCGGCTATCCATTGTATCAGATTCTCCATCTCTTAAAGATATTACCTACAAAAGTAATAATTTTTTCAGACCTATAGAAAACGCCATCTTCTTAAATTTTCAGGCTCGTTTTCAAGAACCAAAAAAACAACGGCTATCACCTATACACCAACCCATTACTCCAAAAATAAGCCCGCGAGAATTCAAAATTCAGACCTGTTGTGACCAACCATACCGAAAAACGGACACAAATCCACGGTTTTTTCATTAATTTTACCCGACACAAAATCACAACTCAAATTAATGTACACAGAAATCATTGACGCACTCAAAAGTTACGCAAGCGAGGAGAAAGCTTCTGTACTCCGCCGCTTCTTCAAGACCGGACCGGGAGAATACGGTGAAGGCGATACATTCATAGGAGTCACTGTGCCGCATACACGTCAAGTGGCAAATTCATTCGCCGACGCCCGATTTGACACAATCGAAAAACTTCTTTCTAATTCGATACATGAAGTGCGCCTGTGCGCGCTACTGATACTTGTGCGCAAATACACCCTCGCCCGCCGTGACGCCACACAACGTAAAAATATAGCAGAGTTCTATCTGACCCACACCGGCAGCATCGACAACTGGGACTTGGTTGACCTGTCGGCCCCGAAGATACTCGGAATGTGGGTCCGCGAAACCGGAGACACGGCCATACTACACCGCCTGAGCATATCGGAAAACATGTGGGAGCAACGCATTGCCATAGTAGCCACCATGCCTCTGATCAAAAACGGCGACACAAGCACAACAATAGCTCTTGCATCACGCTATCTGACTCACAGCCATCACCTGATGCACAAAGCTACCGGCTGGCTGCTGCGCGAAGCTGGAAAGAAAGACCTGTGCGCACTGCTCTCATTTCTTGACCGCCACACACCGGAAATGCCACGCACCGCACTGCGCTACGCCATAGAACGACTCACCCCCGAACAGCGACACCATTATATGGCAATACCGCGGCGCAGATTTTAACCCTCAAAGTTTGGGATATGCGGGCAAAGTAATTATCTTTGTGGCAAACAGCCTTATATAAAAAACATTGTCTAATGCCAAAGATATCGGCCACAATACTGACATATAATGAGGAGCGGCGCATAGAGGCTTGCCTTGAATCACTGCGCGGCATAGCCGACGAGATCATAATAGTGGACTCTTTTTCCACCGACACCACACTGGACATATGCCGCCGCTACGGCTGCCGCATAAGCCAGCGGAAACTCACCGGCTTCGGGGCACAGCGCCAGTATGCCACATCACTGACCACCCACCCCTATGTACTCGCCATTGACGCCGACGAAGTCCTCTCCCCTACCCTGCGCACATCGCTGCTGAGACTGAAGGAACATGACTTTGCCCACAGGGTATATTCAATATCCCGTCTCAACTTCTTCTGCGGCTACGCCGTAAAACACTGCGGCTGGTATCCCGACCGTCAGATAAGGCTGTTTGACAAACGCTACGCCAACTGGAATCTCCACGACGTGCACGAAAAAGTCATATTCCGCGACTCAGTGGCACCTGAACCCCTCGACGGCGATCTGCTCCACTACCGCTGCGACACACTCATGGAATACTCCCGCAAGCAGATGAAGCTGTCGGAAGTAAAAACCAACCGTCTCATAAACCAAAAAGAGAATATAAGCATTATACAACCGGCAATAAAAGGACTGCGTGCATTCATAGGCACATATTTCCGCGAAGGAGGCATTCTTGACGGCTCGGTAGGCTTCACAATAAGCCGGCAGGACTACTTCAAAGAAAGAAAC
This sequence comes from uncultured Muribaculaceae bacterium, assembly GCA_910578805.1. Classification (GTDB taxonomy): domain Bacteria; phylum Bacteroidota; class Bacteroidia; order Bacteroidales; family Muribaculaceae; genus Paramuribaculum. Next base: position 15,499 of record CAJTRS010000018.1, read on the forward strand.
GCCTATGCCCATGCCCGCCGTCACAGAAAAAGAAACAAAAACAGATAACCCGCAAATCCACATACCTATGAACCACAAACTGACAGTATATTGTCAGAACCTCAATGAATACGTGGAGATATCCGGAGGAGACACCCTCACAGATATCTGGCTCCGCATAAGACACCGGCTCGATTTCACACCGATATGCGGCAATGTCAACAACAAATCGGAGAGCATGAGTTTTCCGATCTACGCGCCCAAGACCATAGAATTCAAACCACGCACCTCAGCGTCGGGCTCCAGAACCTACATAAGGTCTCTGTGCATGATGCTCTACCACGCCGTGCACCACACCATGCCCGGCGCAAGACTCCGAATTGAACACTCGCTGTCGCGCGGTTACTATTGCCGAATCACCGGCGGCGATGCCTCCATGGAAGCGGACAGACTGAGCGAGATTTTGCTGCGGCACATGCGCCAGTTGCGTGATCGTGATATCCCATTCGAACGTCTTGAACAGCGTACCCCCGACGTAATAGAGATATTCCGCCAACAGGGACTTGCCGACAAGGTGCTCCTGCTCGATTCCCTTCACGAGCTCTACACCGTATATTACCGTCTCGACGGTCTCAGCGACAGCTACTATGGACCGCTGGCACCGTCAACAGGACTGATCGATACATTCGACCTCATTCCCTACAAACAGGGATTTCTGCTGCTGGGATTCTCCGACACGGACCAATCGGCGGCACAGACACCGGTGGAACAGGAGAAGATGTACCGTGCATTCACCGATCATCTGGCTTTCAACCACACTGTCGGTGTAAGCAACGTCGGCGAGCTCAACCGTGCGGTTGCCGCCGGCGAGTCACCCATGCTCATCAACGTGGCCGAAGCCCTGCACAACAACCGCATAGCCTCCATAGCCGACGAAATAACCCGTCGATACCGAAACGGAGGAGCACGTGTGGTAATGGTGGCCGGCCCCTCATCGTCAGGCAAGACCACATTTACCAAAAGGTTGGCTATCCAGCTGATGACCAACCTGCTTGAGCCTAAAATGATATCGCTTGACGACTACTTCGTAAATCGCGAAAACACACCGCTCGACGAATCGGGCGAATATGACTACGAATCACTGTACGCCCTCGATCTGCCCACATTCAATGACCACCTCAACAGTCTTATAGCCGGCAAGGAGGTCGAACTGCCATATTACAACTTCGAAACCGGCTCTCGGCAATACCGCGGGCATCGCATACACCTCGGCGACAACTCCATACTTCTGATCGAAGGTATCCACGGCCTCAATCCCGAACTCACAGCCCATGTTCCCGACCATATGAAATACCGCATCTATGTGTCGGCACTCACCACCATAGCCATCGATGACCACAACTGGATACCTACCACCGACAACCGCCTGTTGCGCCGTATAATACGCGATGACAAATACCGCGGCGTGTCCCCTACCGACACCATACGCCGGTGGCCGAGCGTGAGGCGAGGCGAAGAGCGCTGGATATTTCCATATCAGGAAAATGCCGATGCCATGTTCAATTCCTCGCTCCTGTTTGAGCTCGGTGTCATGAAACAACACGCCGACAAACTCCTTGAGCGTGTGCCACACGATGTGGAGGAATACTGCGAGGCAGCCCGCCTGCGGAGATTTCTAAGCTATTTCGCCTCGATTTCCGAAGAGTTCATACCATCAACCTCCCTGCTGCGGGAATTTCTCGGCGGAAGCAGCTTCAAATACTGACCTCCAAGCCGTTGAATGTAATAATTTGTAAAATTAACACAAACCCTTAATTTTAACACACTTACTTTTTTTAATGCGCTTTTACAAAAAGTGCCCCTGAAACAAATACACACCCGCCCGAGTTAACATTATTTAACCAAAATGATGTGATACAAAACTATCCTTTTTGTGTTTAGAAATAAGTTAGAATATAAACACATTTTAATAATACCTAAAAAACTCTGCAAACACAAAATACGAAAAACAACCGGGATTCATGCAACTGTCATCATATGGTGACAGCCGCTTTAAACCCCTTTTTAAATCATAAATATACAAACCATAACGTATTATAACCTTAAAACTAATTATTAACTAATCAAACTAAAATTATGAAGTCAAAGGTAACAAGCTTGTTATTCATGCTTTTACTGTTCCCGGCTATTAGCATGACAGGGCAAGTGCCCTTCAATGTCACAGGAACTGTAACTGACACAAGTGGTGAACCCTTGGTAGGCGTATCCGTCATACTCGAAGGCACGCCAACGGGTGGTTCCACCAACATTGATGGACAATTCAGCATCAAAGCCAGTGAAGGCAAAGTGCTCAAGTTCACTTACATCGGTTACCGTCCGGTACAGCACACAATCCGCGGCACCCAGCCCATCACCATAGTGATGGAGGAGGAAGCCACAGCCCTCGACGAGGTAGTGGTAACGGCTCTCGGCATCAAACGTGAGCAAAAAGCCCTGTCCTACAACGTCCAGACCGTGAAAGGCGATGCGTTCACCACCAACAAGGACGCAAACTTCATCAACTCACTCGCAGGCAAGGTAGCCGGCGTCAACATCAGTTCGGGTTCGGCAGGCGCAGGATCGGCAGCCCGTGTGATCATGCGCGGCACCAAGTCTCTGACCGGCAATGACAATGCGCTTTATGTAATCGACGGTATCCCTATGTTTGACGTCAACACAGGCGACGAGGCCGGCGGCACAATGGCCAAACAGCCTGGATCAAGCTCCGTGGCCGATATCAACCCCGACGACATCGAATCGATGTCGGTGCTCTCCGGTCCTTCGGCAGCCGCTCTCTACGGTTCGAGAGCCGCCAGCGGTGTGATCCTCATAACCACCAAGAAAGGCCAGGAAGGACGCGCCAAACTGACTTACAGCAACTCCACTTCGTTCAGCAACGTGTGGATGACTCCCAAATTCCAGAACATCTACGGAAACAAGCCCGGAGAATTCGCATCATGGGGCGAACGTCTTGCCGCTTCCACCGGCTATGATCCCATCGACTTCTTCGATACCGGCATCACAGAGATCAACTCACTAACATTCACAGTGGGCAATGAACGCAACCAGACCTTCGCATCGGCAGCCGTGACCAACGCCCCCGGCGTGATGCCCGAAAGCGACTACAACCGCTATAACTTCTCCATACGCAACACCACCAAATTCCTGGACGACAAACTGACCCTCGACCTCGGAGCGCAGTACATAATCCAGAACAACAAGAACATGGTGGGATCTGGCGAATACTTCAACCCCCTCGCAGCATTGTACCTCTTCCCGAGAGGCGAGAACTTCGACGAAGTACGCGACTTCGAACGCTGGGATCCCAACCGCCAGATATTCGTACAGTACAACCCCTACCCCAACGCATTCACCATGCAGAACCCCTACTGGGTGCAAAAACGCATGGCGCGCGAAGCCCGCAAACAGCGTTATATGTTCAATGCGTCGCTGAAATACGACATACTTCCCTGGTTATACGTTATGGGTCGTGTACGCGTTGACAACGCCAACACCGTGTATGAAGAGAAATTCCATGCCACAACCATCGAGACCCTCGCAGGCTCGTCAAAAGGCATGTATGGCAAGGAACGTACTCTCAACCGCTCTACATATGCCGACATAATGGCCTCTATGAACAAGAACTTTATTGACAACCGCCTCAATGTCAACGCACAGTTAGGAGCGTCGATCAACGACATGCTCGAGGAGAGCGATCTATTCGAAGGCACCCTCAACCTTATCCCCAACTTCTTCGCGTTCGGTAATATCAGCACCACCAACTACAAGAAAAGCGATGCCGAATGGCATGACCAGATACAGTCCATATTCGCCAGCGTGGAACTCGGCTGGGACAGCCAGTACTACCTGACCGTAACCGGACGTAACGACTGGAGCTCGATGCTCGCATTCACCGACAAGATGAGCTACTTCTACCCCTCTGTAGGCGGTTCATGGCTTATCAGCGAAACATTCCGCGATGACCTTCCCCAGGCCATCTCATTCCTTAAAATACGCGGCTCGTGGGCAGAAGTGGCTTCATCGCCCGCACGCTACCTGACCCGCATGCAATATGCCTACAACGACCAGACCAACCAATATGAATGGCCGTCGAAGCACTACAATCCCAACCTCAAGCCCGAAAACACCAAATCTTATGAAATAGGTCTGAGCGCCAAATTCCTCAACAACACCATCGGCCTCGAATTCACCTGGTATAATGCCAACACCTATAACCAGACATTCGAGATACCCGCATCGGGATCGTCCGGCTACAAGACCAACCTTATCCAGACCGGAAATATCCGCAACCGCGGTATCGAAGCCGCCGTCACCTACAACAACACCTGGGGCGACTGGCGTTTCAACACCGGCATAACCTATTCGCTCAACCAGAACAAGATCATCAACCTGGCCAACGGCGCACTCGATCCCGAGACCGGACGGCCGATCGAAATGTCATACTTCGCAGCCACCAACTGCCTCGGTATGGGCGGCGGCCCGGCTATACGTCTTTATGAGGGCGGTTCCATGGGTGACATGTACAGCAATCAGGTGCTCCGCACCAATCCTGACGGCACACTCGACATCAACGACAACGGCAAACTGGCCCTTGAACAGGTGGACTACTTCAAGGTTGGCTCCGTGCTGCCTAAGTTCAACATGGGCTGGACCGGTTCACTCGGCTGGAAAAACCTCAACATGTCATGGGCCGTTACCGGACGCTTCGGAGGCCAGGTGATAAGCGACACCCAGGCAGTGATTGACCGTTACGGCGTATCGGAAGAATCGGCCAACGCCCGCAACAACGGCGGCGTATATGTACCCGGTCACGGACTTGTCGATGCACAGGCATATTATGAGAGCGCCTCACAGGCTCCCGGCACATACTATGTGTATGACGCCACCAATGTACGTCTGGCTGACCTTACCATCTCATACAACATACCCCGCGCCTGGCTGCGCAATATCGCCGATATCACCGTCAGCCTCACCGGCAAGAACCTGTGGATGATATACTGTGACGCACCGTTTGACCCCGAAAGCACTTCTGCCACCACCAACAACTTCTACCAGGGCGTTGACTACTTCCAGCAGCCAAGCCTCCGTAGCTACGGATTCAATGTAAAAGTTTCTTTCTGATAAATAGTGAAAATCATGAAAAATAAATATTATAAAAGCATAGCGACCCTTATGCTGGGAGGAAGCCTGATGATTGGTGCCACCACCGGCTGCACCGACAGCTTCGAGGACTTCAACACCGACCCCAAAGCTCCCACTCCCGAACAGATGGAAGGCGACTTGGCCGCCACAGTCACTCTCATTTCAAATATGATTCCTGCACTTGCATTAGGTCAGGAAAACGACTTCCAGATGATCGACCAGATGATCGGCTGCGAATACGGCGCCATGACAGCCGCCAAAAACCAGTGGGGATCAGACGCATATTACGCCACATACAATCCTCCGGTGGGTTGGACAGGCAATATGTTCGACACAACCATGCCGAAAATCTACACCCCATTCTTCATGATCCGCAACCTTGCGGCAGGCAAAGAGGGTGTCCAGGGCCTCACTTATCACTGGGCCAACCTGCTCCGAATATTCGGTTCACTCCGTGTGAGCGACTGCTACGGTCCCATTCCGTTCTCAAAGATCGGCTCGGGAAACGACTTCGCCGTGGCTTACGATGACATGCCCACCCTTTACAACGCCATGTTCGAACAGCTCGACCTCGCGATAGCCGGCATAAAGGAATCTGTAGATAACCCGGAAGCAAAATTCCTTTTCGGTGATTTTGACTACATTTATCAAGGCGATCTGCACAAATGGCTCAAGCTCGCCAATACTCTGAAACTCCGCATGGCCTTGCGTCTGGTCAATGTAGAGCCGGCACTCGCCAAGCAGAAAGCCGAGGAGGCTGTAAGCGATCCCGGCGGCCTTATAGAGACTCCCGCCGATGCCGCATGGAGCTCATTCATACCCGGAGGCAACGCACTTAACAAGACCAACATAATATGGGGCGAAGGCCGCGTCAGCGCCAACATCACTTCATATATGAACGGCTACAATGACCCGCGCCTGTCCGTTTACGCACAGACCGCTAAAAACGGTGCCTACGTAGGTATGCGCAACGGTGTGTTCCACTTCAACAATGACGATGTGCCCAATTATTCCGCACCGATGGTTGACCCACAGAGCAAACTGCTCTCCATCTCAGCCAGCGAATCATGGTTTGCCCGCGCAGAAGGCGCTCTCCGCGGCTGGACCATGGGAGGCACAGCCAAGGAACTCTACGAAACAGGCATAACCACCTCCATGAAAGAGCGTGGAGTATCAGTGAACGACTATCTCGAAAGCACCGCAACTCCGGCCGATCATGTTGACTTCAACCACATATACGATATCGAGGCCGTCAGCGACATTTGTCCCAAATTTGATGAATCAGCTGATTTCGAGACCAACCTCGAACGCATAATTGTACAGAAATGGCTCGGCAACTACCCCAACGGCTGGGAAACATGGACCGATTTCCGTCGCACAGGCTATCCCAAGTTCTTCCCCGTGGTCAACAATTATAGCACCGATGGTGTGACCTCAGAACGCGGCATGCGCCGTCTGCCTTTCCCGCAATCGGAATTCAACACCAACGAGGCCAATGTCAAAGCCGCACAAGCCATGCTCGGCGGTCCCGACAACAGCGCCACCGATCTGTGGTGGGCAAAAAAGTTCTGATCCTGACGGATTCTCAACCGCAACACCTTTGCTTCAAATCTTTATAAACCCGAAGGGACCCGGAGATAAGCTCCGGGTCCCTTCACTGTTTTGAAAAATCAAGACCGTTACCGTGATAGCATATCGATTGAAAAACATACACTAAAATCCAGATATGCGACTATTGGAACCTTAATATTTACGGCACCGTTGCCGACTTGGCATTTTTTATTTACTTTTGTGTCAGGAAGCATGATGCTCCGGGATACATACACCATGATAGAAGTTCGCGACATAGTAAAATCATTTGACCGACTCGAAGTGCTCAAAGGCATAAATATGAGTGTGGCCCGCGGTGAAATCATATCAATAGTGGGACCGAGCGGAGCCGGAAAAACGACCCTGCTCCAGATCATCGGTTCACTTGACCGGGCTGACTCCGGCTCTGTGCTATATGACGGTACCGACATATTTTCCATGAGCGAGAACCGGCTTGCGGGATTCCGCAACGCCAATATAGGCTTTGTGTTCCAGTTCCATCAGTTGTTGCCCGAATTCACCATGCTCGAGAATGTGGCCATGCCTGCTCTGATAGGAAGCAAGTCGCGCTCGGAAGCATTCTCCGCAGCAAAATCACTGATAGACTATCTGGGACTTGGCGACCGTGCCGGTCATAAACCCGCACAGCTATCAGGTGGCGAACGCCAACGTGCCGCCGTGGCCCGCGCTCTCGTCAACCACCCCAAAGTGGTGCTTGCCGACGAACCGTCGGGAAGCCTCGACACACATAACCGAACGGAACTCCACCGCCTCTTTTTCGATCTGCGGCGGGATATGGGCCAGACATTCGTGATAGTGACCCACGATGAATCTCTGGCCAATCAGGCCGACCGTAAAATCGTGATGCAGGACGGACGTATAACCGGTATCATAGACCGCTCTGCCGGTAATGATACACAAACATCTATGCCATGAAACATACATTGATTACCACCGCCCTCACACTGTCGCTTGCGGCTACCGCCGTTGTTACAAGCTGCGACGACAACGACGGCGAGTCATACGAGATATATCAGAACATCGTGACATTCGAAGGCAACAACGGCCGGAACATGGAATTCTCCTATCAGGAGATCGATGACTCCCCGGTGATAACACTTACGGCGGCAGGAAATCTCGACCATAAAACCGTGCCACCCCGATCCCGGTTGCTGTTAACATACTATCTGCCCGAAGGCATGACCTACGGCCGGAGCGGAACGGTAAATGCGCGCGCGCTCGAACGGGTCAGAACCGCAACAGCGGAAATACTCCCAACAGATGAGGCCGCTGAACGTAATGCTCCCATATACGTTTACACCATGTACCGCTCGGGCCATTACATCAACCTTTATTGCAGCATGACCGATGATGCAAAGCGGGTGTTCACCCTGTCGGCCGACGAATCGACCATAGGAACCGACACTCCGCACCTCTATGTATCATCTGTCACCGCAACAGACCCCGTGGCTCACGAACGCAACTATATGGTGTCGATGGATATGGCGACGGTATGGAACGATCCGTCCGTAAAAGCTGTAAAAGTACACATCAACAACACAAACAACATATACAACACCACATTCACTTTCAATAAAAACCTCACCAACCTATGAAAACCATAGAAAAAATCCGCCGCATAGCCTTCATGACCGTCATAGCGGCTCTGACAGCGGCAATGCACGCCTCATGCAATTCCGATGATGACAACGAACCGGCGGCACCAAAGGCCGAAGCCCTCGTCACATTTGACGGTAACATCGGTGAAAACGCCTATTTCACATATCTCAGCAAGGACGACGGGCCCACCCTCACACTCTACAGTTCCCGCAAAATGCCCGAAGACATCAACAAAGGACAACGAATGGTGATCTCGTACAATCCCGGTACTCAAGGCATAAACAACAGCGGAATGATTGAACTTATGTCATACCGCACCGTGCCCACGGAAGTGGTGCAGGTCGTACCCACCGCCGAAGCCCAGGCTGCCAACGCGGCCATGAACCTCTATGAAATATACCGTACAGGCACTTACATCAATGTCAACGCCACCCTGCCCATAGTGGAAGGGCGCACATTCAGCATATACGCCGACGAGGCCACCATGGAGAGTGGAATGCCGCATCTGTATGTGACCACTACGGCTCCTACCGGTGATGCACCCTACAAACTCGCCGTACTCTCGTCTTATGACATAACCTCCGTGTGGAGAAACCCGTCGGTACGCGGCGTGACAGTGCACATCAACAACACTTCTTCAGACACTAAAACATTTGAATTCCTAAAATAATAAATATCATTATGGAACAGAAAAAAAACGAACTGCAAATAGAACTTACCCCGGAAAAAGCAGCGGGAACATACTCCAACTTCAGCATCATCTCCCACGGCCCGAGTGAATTCTTCTTCGATTTCATAACCATGTCACCCAACATGCCCAAGGCCACAGTGCAGAGCCGCGTGATCATGACTCCCGAAAACGCCAAAAATCTGCTGTATGCACTGATGGACAATGTTAAGAAATACGAGGAGACCTTCGGTGAAATCAAACGCACGGTGCCCGTGAAACACAACGCCCCCGAAGACCCCAACAACATTCCCAACCCGTTTCTCAACGGCGGAAAGCTCAACTAACCGGCAACCACAAGATGAAACCCCATAACCTCACCATTTATAACTCGCTCTCGCGCACCAAGGAAACATTCCGTCCCATACACCCCGACCGTGTGGGCATGTATGTGTGCGGTCCTACGGTGTATGGCGACGGACATCTGGGCCACGCCCGTCCGGCCATAACGTTCGACATACTGTTCAGATACCTGCTCCATTTAGGCTACAAGGTGCGATATGTGCGCAATATCACCGATGTAGGCCATCTCGAACATGATGCCGACGACGGTGAGGACAAAGTGGCCAAGAAAGCCCGGCTCGAACAACTTGAGCCCATGGAAGTGGTGCAGCACTACCTCAACCGCTACCACAAGGCCATGGAGGCGCTCAACGTGCTTCCGCCTTCGATAGAGCCGCATGCCTCCGGACACATCATAGAGCAGATCGAGTACATAAAGAAAATTCTTGAAAGCGGATATGCCTATGAAAGTGCCGGATCGGTATATTTCGATGTTCCCAAATACAACCGTGACCATGCCTACGGCAAACTGTCGGGAAGAAACGTCGATGAACTGCTCTCCACCACCCGCACTCTCGACGGGCAGCAGGAAAAGCGCAATCCGGCCGACTTTGCCCTATGGAAAAAAGCCTCGCCCGAACACATCATGCGGTGGCCGTCGCCCTGGAGCGACGGATTTCCCGGCTGGCATCTCGAGTGCTCCACCATGGGTGAGAAATACCTCGGAGAAACTTTCGATATCCATGGCGGCGGAATGGACCTGAAATTCCCCCATCACGAGTGTGAGATAGCCCAGTCGGTGGCTCACAACGGTCATGACAGCGTGCGCTACTGGCTGCACAACAACATGATCACCATCAACGGCCAGAAAATGGGAAAATCATTAGGCAATTTCATTACTCTCGATGAGTTCTTCACCGGCAGCCACGAACTGCTGGCTCAGGCCTATTCGCCCATGACCATACGCTTCTTCATACTGCAGGCCCACTACCGCGGCACCGTGGATTTCAGCAACGAAGCCTTGCAAGGCGCGGAAAAAGCCCTGCAACGCATGCTCGAAGGCTACAAACGCCTCAAAGGGCTTAAACCTACAGCCGCCACACCGCAGATCGATGTGACCGCAATGGAGACCAAATGCTACGAAGCGCTCGATGACGACATAAACACACCGGTGCTTCTGTCGCATCTTTTCGAGGCGTGCAGCGTGATAAACAAAATCAACGACGGCAACCTCACCGCATCAAAAGAGGATTTGGAGGCACTATGCCGGCTTTTCGACACCTTCCTGGTAGAAATCCTCGGCATAAGAGCCGAAAACACCACAGATGGCACAGAAAGCAACATGAAGCCGTTTGAAGCAGCCGTGGACCTGCTGCTGGAAATGCGTTCACAGGCCAAAGCCAACAAGGACTGGGCCACGAGCGATCTGATCCGTGACCGTCTCGCATCGATAGGATTCGATGTAAAAGACACCAAAACCGGATTTGAGTGGAGCCTTAAGAAATAAAACAGTCCTTAATACAATAAGAGCTATGGCCGTGTCAGGCCATAGCTCTTATTGTATAATAATCATACCTATGTGAGGTAAAACAATACCACAAAAGGCTATCAGAAACGATTATAGTGAATTTTCGAGGAGTCATATTTATCTTTTGGAGCGGACACCCCCTCCGGATATCCCACCGGCACAACACACAGAGGCACTATGCCGTCAGGCAGACCGAGCATGGCGGTGAGGGCACTTACCCTCTCGCTCACCGGATAGATACCGCACCACACAGCACCAAGCCCCGCGGCATTGGCCGCGAGCAGCAGATTTTCGGTAGCGGCCGAACAATCCTGTATCCAATAGTCGCGACCCTCACCCCCGATGGTCTTTGACATGTCGCCACATACCACCACAGCAACCTGAGCCTTCGAAGCCATTGATATGTTGGGAAACCGTGAGGATATACTGTCGAGCAAAACCCGGTCATCGATCACCACGAATTGCCAGGGCTGTTTGTTCATGGCCGTCGGGGCTGCCATGGCCGCGCGCAACAGCGTATCGATCTGAGCGCGCGTCACCTCACGCGATGAATAAGAGCGTACACTTGTGCGCGATAAGATAAATTCCATAGAATTGCTATCGGTTACAGTGGCCTCCTGCGCGACCGGCTCCGGCTTGCCGGCATAAAGCACGGCAAGATACACAAGCGCGGCGGCAAGAATAAAGTTAAGAAAATAAGATGTCTTCATATCGGGATTACTATTTGTTTCCTATGTTCTGCGACATGCGCAGGAGCGTGCCTGTAGGGCACACGAACCGGCAATATGGACGGGGTATTACCACCGACAGCAACACGAGCACGCCGCCGGCCACAAGCATTCCCACCGGTGCCGATTTGACAATAAACGCCGCAAACAGCTCATAATCGATCCAGCTCACCCAGAATCCCGTCCACAGGCAAAGCATAAGCGCACCCCACAGCAACATACGCGCCGTGGTAAGCACCTTTATGGTCCGTGCGCCTAATTTTATACGGTAATGCGGATTACAGCGCGAAGCCAGCTCCTGAAGCGACCCGAGCGGACACACCCAAGCGCAATAGTAGCCCGGCCGCCCGAAAAGCGGATATATAAAAGCTACAAACAACATAATCAACGGCACCACCGAAGCCGGCAGGAATATGTTACCGGTCATATAACCGGTAAGCATAGTGTAATTGACAAATGTTCCGGACCAGAATCCGAGCACACCCACATTGAGCAACTGCTGCAACAGCCTGTAACGGCGGCTACGGGTGATCTGCGGTATTACCATTGCCATAAGCACGACAGCAAGAGAGATATAGAACAAGGCTCCGGCTGGTTTCGCAGGCTTGGCAACCTCCATGTCGATATGCGAATAATAGCCCAGCCCCTCCTTGACACCGGCAATGAGAGCCGATGAGGAATATGTGGCACCGGTCACGGCATCGACCTCCGCCTCCATGGCGTCACCCACACTCTTGCCTACCCACCGGTCAAGAATGCCGCTTTGCAGCACCCTCTTGAAGAACCCCGGGGTCTCGGTGTTTGCAAGTGGAGTTATGGACGTCACAGTATCGTTGACAATCGTGATCTCAACCGGTATCGGCGCTCCGGAATATCCTGCCACGCGACAGATCGATGACGTGTTGATATGCACCGCGCCGTCAGAGTCTATCGTCTCGGGCTTAGATGCGGCCACCGCAACATTTCCGCCACCTTTGATATCGCGACCTAAAAGCCGCCCTTCGCGAAGTATTGCCACGGAAGCCATCAGCATGAACACGAATATCAGGCTCAGCACACGCACTGCTATGTCCCTTACAGGAGTCCTTTTCATAATCATCAAATATTCAATTCTACGGCAAAAGTAATGATTATGACGTAATCCGCACTTCAGAAACGAACGATCACATAACATGATTTGTTTATTTTTAACACAATACAAAATCACAAGTCATGAATACCAAATCGTTGGGCAACATATCGATGACCCTCTCAAAAATATGCTCGGGACTTAACGAGAACAGTCTGCGCTATCTGTTGCCGCAATGGCTTTCGGCTTATTCGGGAGTGGTATTACGGCTGGTGTTCGGCACCGTATTTTTCTGGATAACGGGATTTTTCACGCGGCGCCACACCACACCGACCACCGTAAGCCAGTGTTTCCGGCTGTTTCTGCTGGGTGCAGTGTGCGTGTTCGGTTACATGTTCTGCCTGCTTGAAGGACTCACCTACACCACCCCCATCTCGTCATCGATATTCATAAGCATGCAGCCCGTGTGGGTGTTTGTAATCTGTGTGTGTTTTCTCGGCGAAAAGGTTACACGCGGTAAAATCGGAGGGATACTGCTCGGCCTCGGCGGTGCGCTTATAATAATTTTCACCCAGCAAAGTTCCGACATTGCCTCCGATCCCATGCTCGGCAACATGTACTGTCTGGCATCGTCGGTGCTCTATGCCATATTCCTCGTACTTGAAAAACGCCTTCTGCTCACCATCGACAATATCACTGTGACCAAATGGACATTCCTCGGCGGTGCCGCATCGGCTCTGGTAATGATATGCTTCACGGGGTGGCATGCCCCGGTGCTTACACAGGGCTTATTTTCCACCCCGATGCTCGTGCTGCTTTTCGTCCTTGTCTTCCCCACCTCGATAAGCTACCTGCTGTTAGCGGCCGGACTGCGTTACCTGTCGGCCACTGTGGTGGCATTGTACGGTTATCTCATACTCATAGTGGCCACCGTCACCAGTTATATTCTGGGCCAGGACAGATTTGACTGGTGGCAGATGGTCTCGATAGCCATGATCGTGGCCTCGGTGTATTTTGTGGAACTGGCCGAGTCAAGAACGTCGCCACAGACGCCACAGACCAAGCAATCCTAACGCTATGGCAGCATATAGCGTTATTTTACCCAAAGGAAGCCCTGTAGCCTCTATTCGCGAGTCATACGAGGATTCCACCGTCCCGGCGGCATAAACCGATTCAAGGACGTTTATCGTGTCTTTTTCCTCTACCTTAACTTTCTTGGACGCCATACCCTCGGCCATCATGCGCCTTGCGGTGACACGAACCGACGGATTTCCCGATGAGTCAGCCGATATATCCACCCTGGCGCTATCGATCACAAGCCGGCACGAAAGCATCAGCGAATCTATCTCGCTCCAAGAAAAAGTACGCCTCAGGCGGCTATCGGCCATAACCACACCATCGGCCCTGTCATGGCCGATGCGCGAGGCCCGGCAACCGGCCATCAGACTTACAGCGGCCACCGCCGCGAATATCCACACATGTTTCCTGTCCATGCCGCAAAATTAACACGCCGGCATAGGAGCGGCGCGCCAATCAGCACTTTCAAATAAAAAATGGCGACGGGTCTCATAACCCATCGCCATCGGATTGAATTTAGTTGAAAGGGAGGTCTGTAAAGAATCAGTCTATCTCCTCATCAGCCTCGTAACCGCCCATTTCGCGGATAGCGTTTTTCAGCATCACATATTGCTGGAACAGGTGGTTTACGGGTACTTCGCCCTTGGTGTAGTCGTGCATAGGGCTCTTGAGGAAGAAGCTGAGGAAACGCTGTATGCCGTGACGGCCTGCGCGGGCGGCAAGGTCGCTCAGCAGAACGAGGTCGAGACACAGAGGAGCGGCAAGGATCGAATCGCGGCAGAGGAAGTTTATCTTGATCTGCATGGGATAGCCCATCCAGCCGAAAATATCTATATTGTCCCAACCCTCCTTGTTATCGTTGCGCGGAGGATAATAGTTGATGCGCACCTTGTGGTAGTAATCTGTGTAGAGGTCGGGCTGCTCTTCAGGAACCAATATAGACTCGAGTGTAGAGAGCTTTGAAACCTCCTTTGTGCGGAAGTTGGCGGGTTCGTCAAGCACCAGACCGTCGCGGTTGCCGAGGATATTGGTGGAGAACCAGCCGCTCAGACCCAGACAACGGGTACCGATAATAGGAGCGAATCCCGATTTCACCAATGTCTGACCGGTCTTGAAGTCCTTGCCGGAAATAGGCATGCCGGTCTTTTCGCTGAGTTCCCACATGGCGGGTATGTCAACGGTGGTGTTGGGGGCACCCATTATGAAAGGAGCGCCCTCGGTCAGGGCCGCGTAAGCATAGCACATAGAGGGAGCGATGTGTTCCTTGTCGTCGGCCTTCATAGCGGCTTCCATAGCGGCGAGAGTACCGTGAACATTTTCGTCAACAGGCACATAAACCTCGGTCGAGGCAGCCCAGAGCACTACCACACGGTCAACGCCCGCTTCTTTCTTGAAGTTGCGGATATCCTCGCGGAGCTGTTCCACCATCTCCCAGCGGGTCTTGCCCACCATCACATTCTCGCCGTCAAGACGCTTGGCGTAATTATGATCAAAGGCGGCCTTCATGGGTTTGATTGCCTCAAGCTCGTCCTTGACGGGATTGATGTCACGCTCCTTGAGCACCTCGCAGTTGATGGCGCTTTCGTAAGCATTGGCGGGATAAACGTCCCATGCACCGAACACAATGTCGTCAAGCGTTGCCATAGGTACGATATCGGCATATTTAAGGTATTTTTTGTCGGCACCTTTGCCCACGCGGATTTTGTCATATTGTGTCATGGAGCCGACAGGTTTTGCCAGCCCTTTGCGTGCCATGAGCACACCGGTCATAAATGTAGAAGAAACGGCACCGAGGCCTACCACGAGGACTCCGAGCTTACCTTCTGCAGGTTTTACGTTTGTTGCTTTCATAATTCGCAATAGTAAAAATAATGTTGTTTATATTTTCAATTCTATATCTGGTCCAAGCGGTAAGACATTACCGCGCATTGGGGTAAATGCTCGTAAAAGTACGCCTATTTTTTCATTTGCAAAATTTTTTTACTTTAATATTCCATTATATATGTTAACCAAGGACAATTATGCGCCAAATACGACATATTTGATGTAAAAAAGACTAACATTCAACCTCAAAAGTTAACAAATCATAACGCTACATCAAGCAAATCACTGAGCTTTTTGATTATCGAGGGGTGCATGACGGCATCTTCTTCGTCCGTCCACCCCTTTCCTTTGAGCCAGGCCACGCGGCAGCCAATACTTTGGGCCGGAACTATATCCTTCTTATAGCTGTCGCCCACAACCAACACTTCGGCCGGTGCAAGCCCTAAAGCCTCAACTCCGAGGGAAAATATCCTGGGATCGGGCTTACGCACACCAACCACAGCGCTCTCTATCACAGACCGGAAATAATGACGGAGACCGAAATCCTCAAGCACGGATTCGACATTGCCGTAAAAATTAGACACGAGCACCATGGGATAACTCCGATACAAGGCTTCCAAAGTCGGACGCGCCTCTTCGATGGAGTTGCGTGCGGCATCATAACAGTAGTCGGCTATGGGCGCCGCATAGAGCCGCGCTGCATCTGATTTCACAAAGCCTCCTTCAGCGAGCCGCTTAAGCTCTATTTCCATTTTTATAAGAAGAAGATCATGAAAGTTATGATGCGGCAAAATGTGACGTGTGCGTGCAAGCTCCCGCTCCGCATACACATAGGCATCACGGAAAGAGGCCTTGTCAACACCGACACCCGCGGAAAGGTAGCCGTCCCATATTATCTCGCTCCAGTGAACACCGCGGCTGTCTATAGTGCCGCCGTAGTCAAAAATAATTCCTTTAATATTTTCCATCTTCGAGCTGTCGTGTGAAATTGCGGCATATGCGTTCATGGCGTACCACCATCATTACCAACAGTCCGTTGAGCACCGTAAGCTCAAATGCGAAATACAGCCACGGCATCTGGAGAAACAGCGATGCGAACAGCGCTATCGTGCGCCAGTTGAACGACAGGATATTGGTATATTTCATCAGAGGCAGGCTCTTGGCGCGGAACGCATCACGGAAACTCTGCGGAATGCGACCCGAGGGAAAGCGCTTTTGCAACAGGGCTCTCAGACCCTGCATGCCACGGGTGCTCTGCTCCTGACTTACGGTGTAGTTGGTATATACGGTCAGCGTCAGCTTTTTCCAGAAATTGTGCTTCCAGCTAAGTGCGGCAAGCTGCGAGCGTAAGCCTGCCGATGATTCCAGTTCGCTACCCTCCTCTCCTTTGAGGAAATAGAGATGGAACTGACGATAGTAATCGGCCATTGCGGCCTGCTTGGCATGACATATGCCGGTCACCACAGCCACTACCCATATCAACCACGGACGCGCCATGAAAAACTCCGATGTACAGTTTTCCCTCAGGCAGATGGCGACATAAATGGTGGCGAACCACACATCGCCGCTCAATCCGTCGAGAATGCGTCCTATGCGCGAATACTGATGAGTCATACGCGCCAACTGACCGTCAGCGCTGTCGAAAGAGTTGGCCCACACAAGCAGCAGCATACCCAACACGTTGATCCACATTACAGGATAATAAAATGCCACTCCGGCACCGATGCCGAGAAATATAGAGGCTACGGTTATGACGTTGGGAGTCACACCAAGACGTTTGGCAAGCCGTGCCCACGCGTAACCTATAGGCCTGTAAAATGCGAGATCGATACCCTCTTCGGTATCCATTGACTTAAGTGACGCGCGATAATCGCTTACCTCCGCGTCATGTTTGCGTTCAGACATAAACACGTAATTTATGTGATTTGATTTAATCCAGATGGCTCTTTATGGCATTGAGAATGCAACGGGCTATATGTGGTGCGGCTTCAGTGCGGCACGGTGCGAAACTTGGCCAGTCGTTGAAGTCGATAATGCGGATATCACCCTCTGGCGACACTATGCAGTCACCTCCGTATATTTTCACATCAAGAGCCTCCGAAGCGTCAAGACAAATCTTTTGCAGATGTGCCTTGTTAAAGGCTATGCCGCGCGAATGTCCGTTGATGGCCTCGTGACCGTACTTGCTGTGTCCCTCATCGAAAGGATAGAACCAGAAGAAAAACGGGGTACCCTGCACTCCGTAGAATTTGATGAGGTCACCCGGCAGATGACGGTTTATCACGGCACGCTTTATGCCGCGCAGAAAATATTCCTGAAGCACCTCCTGGGCCTCTTCGGGGTGACGCACATAACTTACGTCCTCCTTGTGCATGGCGTGGAAATCACCGCGCTTTATCCAGCATTGGGTGAAACGTGCCTTTACAAGCGATGTCTTGATGCCTTCGTCGGTGTTGACTATCAGACTTTCGGGATATGGGATATTACTGCCCAAAAGTATTCTGGTCATGCGCTCTCGCGTGCAGTTCTCTATCCCGTAGCCCGAGTTTATCACCAGGGCGCCGTCGCTCTCGAGCCTCTGCAGCAACCCGATGGAGCGCTGCTCGCGGCACATGTTAATTATTATGTCCTCTTTAACCTGTCCGGCAATGAATTGCTCCTCGCTGTATATGTTAACCACACAGCCCCGCTTGCGCAGATGGTCGGCCACGAGATTGAATATCGCGGCATCATTGCCTATGTGATTGGGTGAAAACGCACCCGCGCGCATTATTCCGGCTATACGTATTTCAGCCATTTTGATTGTTATTTGTCAGTTGATCGGTTGGGTCTGTACTGTTCAGAAACGCTTCGGCCGTGGCTATGTCACCGGCGTGGTCAACATCGATTATCTTGTCAAACGGATAAGCTTTAAGGCGCAGTCCGGCATCGACCAAAGCCCTCTGATAATTGCGCATGCGCGATACACCGCGTTGCATGCAATCGGCAAGCACATCGAGAGCCGGAGCCGTAAGTCCGTAGATACCTCCCGAAATATAACGGTCATGACCATCTGAGTCGTCACGGAATCGTGTTATGACCATATCGCTGTCAGCATCTATGTAGAGCGGCTTCTCATCATCAATGAATGATGTCACAGCCATATATCCGTCGGCAGTACCGTCGGCTTCGAAAGCCTTTATATAACGTCTGAACTCCTCGGGACGAAATATTGTATCCACCGTGGTCAGACAGAATTTTCCATCGGTAAAACCGCGGCTCACTTCATAGAAACTATGCATGGAACTGGGGGTGCTTTTGACCACCAGATTAAAGGGTACGGGCAACCGTAACCCCTCGAGATAATCGCGCACCTGGGTCATGTGTTCGTTGACTATGACACTCAGAGAGGTCGGATTACACTCCATAAATATGTCAATGAGCCTTTTTATCATCGGGGTGCCGTCAAGACACACCAACGGCTTGGGGAGCTGTACGCCCTCCTGCACCAGACGCGATCCCTCGCCCGCAGCTATTATCGCATAGTTCATCAGTCGTCGGATTTGGTGAGGTCAAGGACCACATTGTCCTTCTTGTTCTTCTCAACATACTGCTTGCGCAGGGGGTTGCGGTGAGCTTCGGAGTGATTATTCCGGTTACGCCACACATCTATGGCCATATATATGGCACTGCGCATAGACTCTCCTGAAGCTTCCCACCGGCCCGCGATATCGTAGCCGGTGCCGTGGTCGGGCGATGTTCTCACATAAGGTAGTCCGGCCGTGAAATTGACTCCGGCGTCCATAGCTATGGTCTTGAACGGCGCCAGCCCCTGGTCATGATACATGGCGAGCACGCCGTCAAATTTGCCGTACATGCCTGCTCCGAAGAAACCGTCGGCCGCATAAGGTCCGAAACAGTTGATTTTCTCGGCGCGCGCGTCCTCAATGGCGGGAATTATATGTTCGGTCTCTTCCTTGCCGATCAGTCCGCCCTCTCCGCTGTGAGGATTGAGGGCAAGCACTGCTATACGAGGGTGCTGACGGCCGAAATCGCTCTCAAGTGCCGAATTGAACAATTTGATTTTATCCAATACGGCCTGACGCGTGATGGCTGGAGCCACCTCTGAGATAGGAGTATGTATGGTCACAAGCGCAACACGCAGAAATTCGTTACACAATATCATCAGAGCCTTGGCTCCGTCACCGAGCGACGATTCCAGATACTCCGTGTGACCCGGAAATGGGAAATGACCGCTGTGAATAGAGTGCTTGTTGATAGGAGCCGTGACCAGCACATCGATATCACCGGCACGCAAATCGGCCACTGCACGCTCCAGAGCCGCAAAAGCGGCCTCACCGGCCTCCTGAGTAGCCTGTCCGGGCTCGATTTTCACACTCTCGCCCACCACATTGACTATGTTTATATGGTCGGCACGAACCTGTGACGGATCGGATATCTGATTGAGAGCCACCGGCTGCTGTCCGGAAGTTTTGGCATAATAGGCGGCGATCTTCGCCGATCCGTATATCACCGGCGTGCACAATTCCTGCATGCGCGGATCCTCGAGAGCCTTGAGTATCACTTCATAGCCGATGCCGTTGGTATCGCCATGAGTTATACCCACCTTTATTTTTCTGTCTGACATAACTTCTATATTTTTCACGACCTAATGACAGCCGCACTATTTTGTGCGAATTTACTCATTTTTCCCAAACCGCAAGCTATTTTTTGACAGTTGAGACCACAAATTGCGCACCTTGGCACAAAGCCACACATCATTCCCGCCTATAATGCGTCTCTTCATCGATTATATGCAGAGCATTTCGGCGCAGACCGTCCAGTTTTGTGCGCTTTATAGCCGAATGACTGAACACTTCGGAAAATTCCTGCCGCGACATCTGCGCGGCACTCCGAACCGTTACAGCCATCACGGCCGGCCTTGGTTTCAGACCATCGATCACACACCGGACCGGTGAAGAATTATGCGGACATACCTCACCGCATATATCACACCCGTAAAGCCGGCCGTGCAGGCGGGTGCCAGAATCGAATTCGCCACGGTGCTCTATGGTGAGGTACGACAGGCAGCGGCGGGCATCAACGGTGCCGTCGCCGCGCAAAGCTCCGGCCGGACATGCATTTATACATTTGCGGCATCTGCCGCACTCCATCGGGGCATACCGCTGTTCTGACGGCTTTATGCGGGCTGTGGTCACAATCTCTCCGAGAAAAAAATATGAACCCGCACCGGGTATGATAAGATGACCGTTAAGCCCCGTGAATCCCAGCCCCGACTTTACCGCCCAATACCGCTCGCGCAAAGGCGCCGTATCCACACACACGCGGGTCTCCGCACCGGAAATCGAACGTAGAGCGGCAGCTACATTTTCAAGACGTTCCCGCAAAACCTCGTGATAATCACGTCCGAGGGCGTACGAAGCAATTCCGGGGTGCGTTTCAGACGATCTGTAGGCAAACGCGCAACTGATCACAGACCTTGCTCCGTCAAGCAACAGAGCCGGATCACGGCGCACATCGGGATAACGCTCCATATATTGCATACCGCCGTTACACCCCGATGAAATCCAGTTGTCATACAGCCGCATATCCTCCGGCGATACCGGAGAAACCTCCGACACTCCGTAGGCATACACACCAGCCTCGGAAAATACACCCGGGGGAACTTCAATCCATGGGGATAGTCCGGAACTCATAGCCACGTGATTTCAACCATTCAATAGCCGCCGGGAGAGCCGCTTTCATGTTTTTCTCTGCCTTCAGCGAATCATGAAACACTATTATAGACCCGTTTCGGGTGAAGCGTTTGACATTGCGGAGCACTCTCTCCGGTGAGAGTTTGCTGTTGTAGTCACGCGTCACAAGGTCATACATCACTATGTTGTAACGGTTTTTTATGGCAGCAGCCTGCTTCCATCGCAGCAATCCGTGAGGCGGGCGAAACAGGGGGCTGTCAATCATATAGTCAGCCATGGTAATATCTCTCATATACCGCCATGAGGTCACTTTCATGCCTTGCAGATGATGCATGGTATGGTTGCCCCAGCTGTGGCCGCGCCGCCTTATCTCATCAAAGAGCGACGGATTGCGGCGCACATTGTCGCCCACGAGAAAAAATGTGGCTTTCACGCCGTAACTGTCAAGTGTATCCAGCACCCAGGGGGTAACCTCAGGTACCGGTCCGTCGTCAAATGTAAGATAGATGACTTTGCGGTTCTTATGCTTGATGCGCCAGAGCGCCTCGGGAAATAGCAACCGGTAGATCAGTGGTGGCCGTTCGATCAGCATCGCGTACTATGGACAGTTTTTCATCAGATTTGCACGTGTCAGCCGTTGGAGCCGCTTTCCTGCTTCATCTGCCTTTCATAGATACTGTATTGGCGGTTCATATTCACATGGCGTCCCTCGAGCTTGTCAAGCACGGCATCAAGCTGAGCGTTGACATGCGCTTCGGGATTGGCTTCCGAACTGTAGTACTGACCGAGGAAGTCACCGTAGGCATTGATCAGATTGAGGAATACATATCCGTCAATATGACGGTCACGTATATCGAGTGTGGAATATTTATCGGCCGGAAGCGACTGCATATACACCACATAACCCGCCAGACGGTCTATTTCGTCCTCATACATCTGTTTGGCTGTCTCAAGGTCCTCTTTGCTGTCAAGAGCAACACCGAGCGATGCGTAGAGTGAAGCCATATCTTCGGCGAAGAACAGCTGATAAGGTGCCGCGGCCACAGGAAGCTTCTCCCTGATCAGACCGAGAATCTCCTGCGATTTTTGCAGATAGTCCACAGCCTCACCATTGATGGAATCCTTCTTGGCTGCCTCCATATCGGGTTGCTGGTGGATAAGATTAAGACGATCCACACCATTGTTGTAGAGTTCTTCTGCAAGATTCATCAGAGCCACGCGGTTGGTATTGACCATCTGACGCACCGTCTCGTCAAGATATATGTCATCGGACGAGCTGATATTGTCAAGACCGCCCCAACGGAACCGCTCGGTCACATTCCGGTACATCTTATCGACATCTACACCCTGACGGCCGCGGTTGGCTTCGCCGTAGAGCATCGGAGTGACTTCGTAGGCCAGACCGGTGGCGCGCATAAACGGCGTCAGCCCCAGATAGTATTCATCGGGCACCGTCATGGCGAAATACACCGGACGGTGCCAGCCATCGGCGGCCGACTGTGATATTATATCCATAGACATCAGAGTATTGAGACCGTAAGCCGACGGACGGCGACCCGACACCGGATATATGGCCTCCTCGGCTTTCCCGATCTCCTCGGGAGTAAAGTGGCCGGCACGCGCAAGCGCCGCAGAATCAGTGGGTATGTACCAATCGACATATTTCATTTCGGGCAAACGGTATGTGGCATTGTAGGCTTCAGGAGAGAATGCATGACGCAAGGCCTCGCGCACATCTACCACCTCCTCCGACGGGTCTATCACATAAGCGGCCACCATGCGGCTGTAGGCATAATCCTCCGGGGAAGTCTGGAACTTTATGCCGGGAGCATCGTAACTCTGGCGGCGAAGCTGGTCTATGTACCAGTCGGTTGACAGATATGACAGATTGACCACCTTGACATCTGTGCGCACACCCTCCACTTCCTGGGCATACCACAGAGGGAATGTGTCATTATCACCGTTGGTAAATATGATAGCGTTGTCATCAAGGCTGTTAAGATAGTTCATTCCGTAGTCACGGGCTGTGTATCGTCCGGACCGGTCATGGTCGTCCCACGTCTGTGACACCACCTGCAGAGGCACTATCACTCCCACTACGGCAGCGACCACGGCCGCCGTGAGCCACTTGCGGTACATGGGCGACTTCTCCTCGGGAGTGTCTCCGCTCTCGCCACGAAGCGGTTTCTTGGCTATCAGATTTATTACCAGACGCCACAAGGCGGCGACGCCGATACCGACCCATATGGCATAGGCGTAGAACGAACCGGCAAACGCATAGTCGCGCTCACGAGGTTGTCCCGGGGTCTGGTTAAGATATATCACAATCGCGATACCGGTCATAAAGAACAGGAAGAATATGACCCAGAACTGTTCTATGCCTCGTTTTGACACAAAGGCCTGCCATACCAGTCCGAGCAGTCCGAGCAGCAACGGAAGCATGAAGAACACATTATGTCCGGGATTGTCACTGCCCATTTCGGCAGGCAGAAGCGACTGATCGCCCAGACGGGGATTGTCGATAAACGGTATTCCGCTGATCCAGTTTCCGCGGTTGGCTTCGCCGTTGCCCTGAATATCATTCTGACGTCCGGCAAAATTCCACATGAAGTAGCGCCAGTACATGTGATTGAACTGGTAATTCATGAAATAGCTGAAATGGTCGGCAAACGTGGGTTTGGGCAGAGAGGCCGTCTTCTGTAGCCCGCCACGCATGTATTCACGCATAAGGGGATCGGAATAAAGGGCATCGCTGAACGTATATACCGTGTCGGTCACGGCATTGCTGAGCATGGTTTCATTTTTCCATGTATCGTAATCCGTGCCTATCCACTGGCAATACTCCTTTTTCTTGTCGCTGCTGTACATGCGGGGGAACAAGCCATTGAGTGCAGGCGTCATTCGGGCTTTACGCTTTGCCTCCGGGCTCACCGAGACATAACGGTCGGCGACACCGGCACTATCCTTCACCATCTTATAAACCTCGCTTCCGGCCTCTTCGAGCACCGGCCGCACTATGAGCGATGATTTGCCGTCTTTATCCTTGTTTATAAGCAATTCCTGCACCGATACCGACTCCATGGTCTCGCCATAGATAAGCGGACGGTCTCCGTACTGCTCGCGATTGAGATATGAGCTGAGGGCAAACACATTGTCGGGAGCATTCTGGTTCATGGGTGTGTGAGCCGACGAGCGTATAAGCAGCAACGCATAGGAAGAGTAACCGACAAATATAACCAGCACACTAAGAGCCACAATATTAAGCACCCTTATCGGCAAACGTTTGGTAAGGAACATATAGGCCGACAAAGCCATCAGCAACAGCACCGGAATCACCAATGAACTGCCGATGAACAACACACCTGACAGCAACATGCTCAGCACAAACGAAACCCTGATGAGCATGGGCGATTTCTGCCGGTAAAGATTATAGACGGTCCATACCATGCACAGAATGAAAATAGCCGTATATATGAGCACACCGCTGTTGTAAGGCATAGAACATACATTGACAAAAAACAGCTCGAAGTACTGGGCTATCTCCACAAATCCGGGCACAAGACCGTAAAGGATAAGCCCCACGAGTACAAACGATATGCCTAAGGCCAGTAAAGCACCCTTGAGCGTGCTTTCCTTGCTTTTCTTGAAATAATACACCAGCACAATGGCGGGGATACAGAGCAGATTGAGCAGATGCACGGCCACGGATATTCCTATCACATAGGCTATGAGTACAAGATATTTGTCGCTATGTGGCTGAGATGCACGATTTTCCCACTTAAGAATGAGCCAGAAAACCAATGCCGTACAGAACGAAGAGAATGCATATACCTCACCTTCCACGGCCGAAAACCAGAAAGTATCGCTCCAGGCATACATAAGCGCGCCACAGATACCCGATGCAAATATGACGACCATCTTAACCGGGCTTACCGACACCGCATCATCGTCCACTATCAGTTTCTTCACCAAATGTGTTATGGTCCAGAACAGCAACAATATGGTGGCGGCACTCAGAAGTCCTGACATCATATTGACCATGAAGGCCACCTTTGTCACGTCGCCGAAAGCAAAATTGGCGAAAAAGCGTGCCGTAAGCATGAATATCGGGTTGCCCGGCGGGTGTCCGACTTCAAGTTTGAATCCTTGGGTGATAAACTCCGGACAATCCCAGAAACTGGCTGTGGGCTCAAGAGTGAGCAGATAAGTCACGGCCGCTACGAGAAAGCAGAACCAACCGAGCGAATTGTTGATAAGGTTATACCTTTTCATGCCGAAATATGTGATTTTTTATGTTGTTTTTAAGCGTAGGCGCAAAGTTAGCGTTTTTGCTCCTTAATCACACCATTTGGCCGTTAATATATGTGTAATTATCGCAACACAGGCCACTTGTAACTGTTGACCGAAGCCCTGAGAACCCGTTCACGCCCTCCGCAATAACTGTTGCACAAAGCATGAAATGCGGGCGAATGGTTCATCTCCGACAGATGGGCAAGCTCATGACACACAATATAGTCACGCAATTCCAAAGGCAGAAACACAAGCATATACGACAAGGTTATCACCCCCGATGAGCTGCATGTACCGAGTGTGCGCTTTCCGCGTCCGATCCGCCACCCTGACGGATAGGCCCCAAGTTCCGAGGCAATACGACTCGCGCGCGGCAACAATATACGGGCGGCCAGTGACGACGCCACCCGACACATCATACCGCTTATGGCTTCAACGGCACCGGACGAGAGCATATCCACCCCCTGCCCTACCGCCACCACAGCCTCTCCGTCCGCATAATGTACCTTCACCGAACTCCGCAGAGACTCCGAGGCGGCTATACGGAATCTTATTCCGTCACATTCTATGATCTGGCCGATACTGTATGACAATGCAGGAAGAGGTGCATCGCCCATACGTTCAAGCAACCTCCTTACTGCCGACATGGCCTCATCGACACCGATGCCGCGCGGCACACTCACGTCTATCCTGCCTGCGGACTTACGGCGTGCCGTGATATTCCGGGCATTGGCCCGCGGCGTCACCACCACGACACCGTAACGGGCGTCATCAAACACCAGTGTCGATATGATCCGCGCGGACCTCACCTTACATTCCGTCCATGCCCCAGAGCAACTTATGCCTCAGGGTATCCACAAAATTATGATTCTTATGTATCACCACATTCACCACATAGGGGGCCTTCACCAACTGAAGACGCGTCTCTATAGGCAACGTCACCGACTTTCCGTCGATACTCAGCAGAAACGAAGCCGACCGCGACTCTGTGGCCACATCTATCACCACATTATCAGGAAGCACAAGCGGTCTCATGTTAAGCGAGTGGGGAGCTATGGGCGATATAATCCAGTCACCGGCCGTAGGAGCCACCACCGGACCGCCCACAGACAAATTATAACCGGTAGAACCCGTGGGGGTTGACACAATAAGACCGTCGCTGCGAAATGACGCCAAAGGCTTGCCGTTTAGCTTTGTCCGTACGGTAATCATCGATGCGGTGTGCTGCTTGAGAATAGCGACCTCATTAAGAGCATAGGGTCTCGCCGGCAACAGATCGGAATCCGACAGCACCTCTATCACCGATCTCGGCTCTATATCGAAATAATCGTCGATTATCTCGTCGATAATTCCGGAAGCATCGGTCAGATCAGCCGCGGCAAGATATCCGAGATGGCCTGAATTAATGCCCATGATAGGTATCTCGCGGTAACCTACGCGGTTGGCGGTGGTGAGAAACGAACCGTCACCGCCTATGCTCAGCACCATATCGGCACACACATCATCGTCGGCCTCCAAAATATCTATCTGCATTCGTGGCACACGTATTACCCGGTGCAGGAAATCGAAATAGCGTCGGTCCATGACCACACTTATTTCATGCGGCGATTTGGCTGCCAATAAGTCAAAAAATGTCTGGAGACTGTCAAAATTGGTTTTCTGACTCTTGTTTCCAAATATGGCTATGCGCTTCATGTGATGTTATTTGTATGGTTTATCGGCTTCGGTAACAGAATGATGACTTGGCTGCTCAGACATCTATATGAGCCATAAGCTCACCTATACGCGAGCGGGTGGTATCAAGATCGCGGTCCATTCCACCCCTAATGGAAATCACCTCGAATCCATATCGCTCGAGCGAACGGGCCACACTGCCGCCATTGCGGTGACTCACGCGGATATCCACCGACACATTCCCGGCCGATGCCGGACGGGAAGTCACATTCATATTGAGCAGATGGGCTTCGGCGTCCTCCACCGCACGGGCTATGAGAGAGGCGCTGAAATCATCGCGGCGACACTCCACCGTAAGTTCACAACTGTCGGGCACCGGAGGAAACAGTCGGTCTTCGGAGTGATAAAGACCGGACGATGTCAACGGTACCGAATCTTCAAACAATATGATATCTTTTGAACTCAAACTTTTTAAAATCCGATTATTTCTCCCTAAATTTGCACTCACGCAATGACATTGGGCAAATTTAGCAATTATATTTCACATAACAGCTAAAAAACTAACGCCCGACATCTAAGCATTGTTGTATTTTAAACTAAAAGGAATGACTCATTTAAGTGTAAATATCAACAAAGTAGCCACCCTGCGCAACGCCCGCGGCGAAAACATGCCCGACGTGCAGCGCTTCGCTCAGGAATGCGAACGCCTCGGAGCCAACGGCATCACCGTACACCCGCGGCCTGACGAAAGGCACATAAAGTACAGCGATGTGTTTCTGCTGCGTCCGCTCGTCAAGACCG
Organism: uncultured Muribaculaceae bacterium; assembly: GCA_910578805.1. Lineage (GTDB taxonomy): Bacteria > Bacteroidota > Bacteroidia > Bacteroidales > Muribaculaceae > Paramuribaculum. The sequence continues at coordinate 43,586 of CAJTRS010000018.1, forward strand.
AATTCAACATAGAAGGCTATCCCTCGCCCGAATTCATGGACCTGGTGCTGAAAGTAAAGCCCGCACAAGTCACATTGGTGCCTGACGCACCCGATGCCCTCACCTCCCACGAGGGGTGGGACGTAGAACCCAACATGGAATTCCTCACCGGTATTATCGACCGCCTCCGTGAAGCAGGTATCCGCACCTCCATATTCGTAGGGACTGATTTAGACAATATAAAGGCCGCTGCACGCACCGGCACCGACCGTGTGGAACTTTACACCAAGCCTTATGCCGATATATACCCCAAGAACCCCGAACAGGCGGTGGCACCGTTTGTGGAAGCGAGCCGGGCAGCCCATCAGGCCGGTCTCGGAGTCAATGCCGGCCACGACCTGAACCTTGACAACCTCGAATTTTTCCACAGCCGTCTCCCATACCTCAACGAAGTATCCATAGGGCACTCACTGATATCCGATGCCCTGTATCTCGGGATAGGCGAGACAATAACACGCTACAAACAGTGTTTAGTCTGATAATTAAAAAACAAACACCCATCAATCTCCATTCATGACTACCCTACTTATCGCTACACAGGCCATAGCGGATAATACAGCCGCAAGCGCGGCCAATGTTCCGGCACCCGAACTGTCGGTGTGGGACATGTGTGTCAACGGCGGCGTCATCATGATCCCGCTGCTCCTGCTTGCCGTAATCTCCGTGTATGTGTTCATCGAACGCGCTTTGGTAATCAGGCGTGCCGCCCATGAAGACTCTTCATTCATGGACCGCATAAAGGACTATATACACGATGGCGACATCGATGCGGCCATGAAACTTTGCCGGCACACCGACACTCCGTATTCCCGACTTATAGCAAAGGGCATAAGCCGAATGGGACGTCCGATGAACGATGTACTCGTCACGATAGAGAACACCGGCAATATAGAAGTGGCCACACTCGGCAAACGGCTACCGTGGCTCGCCACTACTGCCGCAGGAGCTCCTATGCTCGGGTTCCTCGGCACCGTTATCGGCATGGTACAGGCATTCTACAATCTGGCCAGCGCCGGTTCGAGCGCCAATATCGATGTACTTGCCGGAGGTATCTATCAGGCACTCGTCACCACAGTTGCCGGCCTGATAGTGGGTATCATAGCACTTTTTGCCTACAATTACCTCGTGGCACAGATCAACGGCGTGATGAACTCCCTCGAAAACAAGACCATGGAATTCATGGACCTCCTAAACGAACCCGTGCAATAACCGCATTTGACAAGAGAGCAAGACTATGGCACTGAAACGACAATACGACATGACATCGCTATTCTCAATGGCTTCAATGACCGATGTCATATTTCTGCTTCTCATATTCTTTATGGTTACTTCCACATTCGTGTTTCCCACGGCGTTAGAGATCAATCTGCCTCAGAGTTCGGAGCAGACCGCAATCAAGCCCACCACACGTGTGGTGGTTTACAAAGATCTGCGCATATCCGTATCACTCAATAATGATCCGGCACCCCAGGAAGTCACTCTCGAACAACTCCGTGCCATTCTCACCCTTGAAAAACAACAGTCTGACACAGACGACAATGTGATAGCCATATATGCCGATGAAGAAGTGCCCTACGGCAAATTGGTGGAAATTCTTGACCTTGGCGCCAAAAGCGGATTGAAAATGGTACTGGCCACCAAACCCGCACCGTCATCGGCCATACTTCCCGCCCAATAAAAACGACAACACAACCGGCCGACACACATCATTTTCACCGACACAATGACAGCTACCGAACGTAAAGACCGCGCCATAGCAGCCACAGCCACACTGATCATAGTGGTTATGTGCGCATGGATTGTGGCTTCGGTATATCTGCATTACACCCCGCCGGCCGAACGTACCTGGCCTCCGGTTGACGAATCGGAGATACTTCTTCCCGAAGATATCGCCGACATAATGCCTGTAACAGCCACCCCTTCCGATGCTCTATCCCCGGCTCCACGGGAAGCACGCGCCGAAGAGGGATACAGTCAGGGAGCCGATCCCGTGCCACACGACCCTATGGACGACGTCAACGCCGGACCGGCCTCGGCGGTGCCTACACCGCCCATATCTTCCGAGCAGGAATCACCCGTGAAAGTGACACCTGTGCCTGAAAATGTCACCACAGGCCCGTCAAAAGAAGAACTGGAGCAACAGCGCAAAGAACGCGAACAGCAGGCTCGCTCCCAACAGCGGAACTCAGCCATGAAAAATGCGTTCGGCAAATCACACTCAACACCCAATGCCACAGCCGGAGGCGATTCCGACGGGAAAGCGCCGGTAGGCATAAAACACGGACAACCCAACTACAGACTGTCAGGACGCACCATGTCAGGGTGGGGCACGGCTCAGGTCACAGCTCCGTCGGGCACCGTGGTAGTGGAAGTGCGCGTAAACCGCCAAGGCAAAGTCACAGAAGCCACATACAAGTCCGGAACCGGAGTGGCAGCCTCCATGGTTGCCGTGCGCAATGATTGCGTGCGCAGAGCCAAAACCTCAAGTTTTTCGGTCAACAACAACGCCCCGGCCGAACAAATAGGCACAATCACCTACTCATTCACCACTGCACACTGATTGTATTCTGATTAATTAATAATTGTACAGTATCTAAAAAACCAGGCTCCGCGCCGTCAAAAAACTTGACCGTTGCACGAAGCCTGAGTTTATCCCTATTATCTTATATAGTGTGTTCCGGTATAGTAATTAAGAGAAAGAGCAAAGCCGTTTATCGTGGGAAAGAGATATCATTCTTTCTGCAGGTAGGTTGTAAGCT